>JADLAV010000036.1 GCA_020848075.1 Burkholderiales bacterium | reverse complement strand
GGTTTCCCGGTCGCTCAACGAAACGCCCCAGCCAGATCATTCACACCCCTGGACGGTCCAGAGACCTTGACAAACCGGCCCCTCATAGAAGGAGGGGTGTCACGCGAAGCGTGACGGGGTGGTGTTCTGCTTCATCACTCCAGAGCGCCAGCGGCAGCACCCGCCCGGCGCTTGAGGCCGCAAACGCCCTCCTGCGGGCCCCGGTTTGCGGCGGCCAGTCAACACACGACCGGCCGCAGCAAACCGGCCAAGGAAGGGGAGGGGACCCTTCCGCTCCCTCCCTGAGCTCGGCGACGCGCCTTGCGGCACCGTGAGCCCGCCGCGCGCCGGCTACGTGCTGAGCTCGGGGCGGTTGCGATAGTGCTCGAGCGCCTCGGGGTTGGCGAGCGCCTCGAGGTTCTTCACCGGGCGGCGGTGCACGACGTTGCGCACGGCGAGCTCGACGATCTTGCCGCTCTTGGTGCGCGGAATGTCCGCGACCTGGAGGATCTTGGCAGGAACGTGCCGCGGTGTCGTGTTGGCGCGGATCTCCGCATTGATCTTCGCGGCGAGCGCGTCGTCCAGCACGAACCCATCGCGCAGCTTGACGAAGAGCACCACGCGCACGTCGTTGTCCCATTCCTGGCCGATCACGAGCGCTTCGGCCACCTCCTCCAGCCGCTCCACCTGGCGGTAGATCTCGGCGGTGCCGATGCGCACCCCGCCCGGATTGAGGGTGGCATCCGATCGGCCGTAGATGATCATCCCGCCGTGCTCGGTGAGCTCGCACCAGTCGCCGTGGCACCACACGTTCCGGTACTTCTCGAAGTACGCGGCGCGGTACTTGGTCCCGTCGGGATCGCTCCAGAAGTGGATCGGCATCGAGGGGAACGGCTGCGTGCACACCAGCTCGCCCTTGCCGCCGCGCACCGCGGTGCCACCCTCGCCGAACACCTCGACCTTCAGCCCGAGCGCGCGGCACTGGATCTCGCCCGGCCACACCGGCAGGATCGGATTGCCGAGGACGAAGCAGCCGACGATGTCGGTGCCACCCGAGATGGAGGAGAGGCACACGTCCTTCTTCACCGCGCGGTACACGTAGTCGAAGCCCTCGGGCACGAGCGGCGAGCCGGTCGAGAGGATCGTGCGCACGTGCTCGAGACGATGCGTCTCGATCGGTTTGAGTCCCGCCTTGCCGCAGGCGTCGATGAACTTCGCCGAGGTGCCGAAGTGCGTCATGCGCTCGGCGTCGGCCAGATCGAACAGGATGCGCCCGCCGCGCGCGAACGGCGAGCCGTCGTAGAGGAGCAGCGTCGCGCCGCACGCGAGGCCGGATGCGAGCCAGTTCCACATCATCCAGCCGCAGGTCGTGAAGTAGAACAGCCGGTCGCCGTGCTTGACGTCCGTGTGCAGCAGCTGCTCGGAGAGGTGCTTCAGCAGCGTCCCGCCCGCGCCGTGGACGATGCACTTCGGCACGCCGGTGGTGCCCGAGGAGTACAGGATGTAGAGCGGATGGTTGAACGGCATCTGCGCGAACGCGATCCGCTCGGGCCCGAAGTCCGCGACGAAATCGGCGAGCGCCACCGCGTTCGGCACCTCCCTCAGGTCCGGCGCCTCCGCGAGATACGGCACGACCACGACCCGCCTCACGCTCGGCAGCCGCGCCGCGATCTCGCGCACCTTGCCGAGCGAATCGATCGCCTTTCCGTTGTACCAGTACCCGTCGGCGGCAATCAGCACCGCGGGTTCGATCTGTCCGAACCGGTCGAGGACGCCCTGCACGCCGAAGTCGGGCGAGCATGACGACCAGATGGCGCCCAGGCTCGCGGCGGCCAGCATGCCGACGATGGCCTCCGGCATGTTGGGAAGATAGGCGCCGACGCGGTCGCCGGGCCCGACGCCCGCGGCGCGCAGGGCCTGGGACAGCCGCGAGACCGCGTCGTACAGGTCACGATGCGTCAAGCGCCGTTCGACCTTGTCCTCGCCCCAGAACACGATCGCCTCGGAGTCGTCGCGCAGCCGCAGGAGGTTCTCGGCGAAGTTGAGCCGCGCATCCGGGAAGAACCTGGCGCCGGGCATCTTGTCTCCGTCCGCGAGGACGCGGCTGCCCTGCTCCGCCGCGCGTACGGCACCGAACTTCCACAGGGATTGCCAGAAGCGCTCGGGCTGCTCGACCGTCCACTCGTAGAACCCCGGGTAGGTGTTGCGCCGCAGGCCCCAGTCGTGCACTGCCATGCGCGCGAACCGCGTGAGGTTCGCCTGCTCGATGCGCTCCTGGCTCGGCGTCCAGAGCGGGCGCCGCCTGCGGCTCGTTCCCCTCATCCTTCGACCATCCGCCTGATGCTCTCCGGCAGCGCCGTGGACCGCCCCTGCGGGAAATCCACCCACACGACCTTCGCCGCGCCCTCCGCGTACGCGGTCGCCGGATCGTAGCTCGGCCGCAGCTCGTACCACGTCTCGAGGCTCGAGCGGCCTGCCATGCCGGCGAACATGCGCACCTCGACCGTCCCGGGATAGACGAGCTCCTTCGTGAACGTGCAGTTCGCCTTGACGATCACCGGCCCGGCGCCGCTCGGATCCGGGATTATCCCAAGCGCCTCGAACCACGAAATGCGTGCCTGCTCCATGTACCTGAAGTACACGGTGTTGTTGACGTGACCCATCGCGTCCATGTCGCCCCAGCGAATCGGGATCGACTCGGTGTGCACGAGCTTGCGGTGCGAAGCGCTCATCGAGGAGCCGTTCGTTCGGATCGGAGGCCTGCCGTTCGAGGCGGAGCATGCGGCGCGAAGATTATACAATCCGCGGATGGGCGAGGCGCCGGGGCGCCGCGTGATGAGACGGCGGGCCGACGGCAACGGAGCGGAGCGATGCAGCGCGAATCGATGCAGTACGACGTCGTGATCGTGGGCGGCGGCCCGTCGGGCCTCGCGTGCGCCATCCGCCTGAAGCAGCTTGCCGCCGCGGCCGGCCGCGACGTCGGGGTGTGCCTCATCGACAAAGGCTCCGAGATCGGCGCGCACATCCTGTCGGGCGCGGTGATCGAGACGCGCAGCCTGAACGATCTCATCCCGGACTGGAAGGCGAGGGGCGCGCCCCTCAACACGCCGGTCGCGGAGGATCGCATGATGTTCCTCACCGAGCGGAGCGCCTACCGGCTCCCGCTGCCGCCGTTCCTGCGCAACGAGGGCAATTACGTCATCAGTCTCGGCAGCCTGTGCCGGTGGCTCGGCCGCGAGGCCGAGGCGCTCGGCGTCGAGATCTATCCGGGGTTCGCCGCCGCGGAGGTGCTGTACCACGAGGACGGCAGCGTCAAGGGCGTGGCGACCGGCGACATGGGCATCGCCAAGGACGGGAGCCGCACCGAGCACTACCAGCCCGGCGTGGAGCTCCACGCGCGGCAGACCGTGTTCGCCGAGGGCTGCCGCGGTTCGCTCACCAAGACGCTGTTCAAGCGCTTCAGCCTGCGCGATGGCGTGGATCCGCAGACCTACGGGATCGGCATCAAGGAGCTGTGGGAGGTGCGGCCCGAAACGCACCGGCCGGGCTTCGTCTTGCACAGCGTCGGCTGGCCGCTCGATGCACGTACCTACGGCGGCGCGTTTCTCTATCACTTCGAGCAGAACCTGGTCGCGGTCGGCTTCGTGATCGGGCTCGATTACGAGAATCCGTATCTCTCGCCGTTCGACGAGTTCCAGCGGTTCAAGACGCACCCCGAGATCCGGCCCACCTTCGAAGGCGCCCGTCGCGTGTCCTACGGCGCGCGGACGATCTCGGAAGGCGGGTTCCAGTCGCTGCCGAAGCTCACGTTTCCGGGGGGACTCCTCGTGGGCGACACCGCCGGCTTCGTCAACGTGCCCAAGATCAAGGGCACGCACCTCGCGATGAAATCGGGCATGACCGCAGCCGAAGCGCTGATCGATGCGCTGCGCGACGGCGGACCGCGCGAAGTGTCGGCCTATCCGGAGAAGCTTCGCGCGACCTGGGTGTGGGACGAGCTCTACCGCGTACGCAACGTGCGTCCCGCGTTTCACTGGGGCATGTGGGGCGGCGTCCTCTACGCGGGGATCGACCAGTACCTCTTCCAGGGCCGCGCGCCGTGGACGTTCCGCATCCGCGCCGATCACACCACCCTTCGCAAAGCGGCGGAGTGCCGTGCGATCGCCTATCCCAAGCCCGACGGCGTGGTGACCTTCGACAAGCTCTCGTCGGTATACCTTTCCGGGGTGCATCACGAGGAGAATCAGCCCTCGCACCTGCAACTCGCCGACCCGGCGGTGCCGATCGAAGTGAATCTCCGGCTCTACGACGCGCCCGAGCAGCGCTACTGCCCGGCCGGCGTGTACGAGATCGTGCGCGATGCCGGCGGCGCCAATCCACGGCTGCAGATCAATGCCCAGAACTGCGTGCACTGCAAGACGTGCGACATCAAGGACCCGACGCAGAACATCAACTGGGTGGTTCCGCAGGGCGGCGAGGGCCCGAACTACCCGAACATGTAGCGCAGCCGGCGCGGGCGTGACCCCGCGCGCGGACTTCCAACCGCCCCCGGAGCATTCAGGCTTCCCATGGCCCACAAGACCGCGGATCTATTCGACCAGCACGGCGAGCGCCTGCAAGTGGCGCTGCCGCTCTTCCGGCGTTTCGGGCGCCGCACGGCGTTCGACGGCGAGATCGTCACGCTGAAATGCTTCGAGGACAACAAGAGCGTGAACGACGTGCTCAGGCGCGGCGGCCGCGGCAAGGTCCTCGTCATCGACGGCGGCGGATCGCTGCGCTGCGCGCTGGTCGGGGGTAACCTCGCGGCGCTGGCGGTCGAGAACGGCTGGAGCGGGATCGTCGTGAACGGCTGCGTGCGCGATGCGGTCGAGCTCGAGGCACTCGACATCGGCATTCGCGCGCTCGCCACCAACCCGGCGCGGCCGGCGAAGCGGTGGGACGGCCTCCTGGACCTCCCGCTCGCGTTTGCCGGGGTCCGCTGGACGCCGGGCCATCACGTCTACGCGGACGAGGATGGAATCGTGATTGCCGAAGCGCACAACCTGGAGGACGAACGGTGACCGCCCGCGATATCGCCCGCGTCCGCACCGTCGCATGGGACGATCCGCGGCCAGGCGCGGAGGCGAGCGCAGCGATGGCCGGCCTGGACTACCTGCGGGCGATCGTTGCCGGTCGCCTGCCTGCGCCACCCCTCGCCCGCGTGCTCGGCTTCGCACTCGCGGAGGTCGAGTCCGGCCGCGCGGTGTTCGAAATCCAGCCCATGGAGTTCCATTACAACCCGATCGGCTCGGTGCACGGCGGGGTCGCATGCACGCTCCTCGATTCGGCGATGGGATGCGCCGTGCACACGACGCTGCCCGCCGGGGCGGGCTACACCACCGCCGAGCTCAAGGTGAATCTCGTCCGCGCCATCACCACCGCGACCGGGCTACTGCGCGCCGAAGGAAGGGTCATCCACCGCGGCAAGCGCATCGCCACCGCCGAGGGCTTCCTGCGAGACGGCGAAGGCCGCCTCTACGCCCACGGCACGACGACCTGCCTGATTCTCCCTCATGCGAGCGGCAAGGCCCCGCCCGCCGAGGGCGTACGCGACAGTTGACCGGCGCGCCGGCTGCGCGCCTCGCTCTTCGGCGCGCTCGACCCCCGGGCTCCGGAGGTCCGGGGCGGCGCGGTGCTAGAACTGCTCGGCCGCGAGCGCCATGACGCCGGGGGCGCCGGCGATCACCGTCTCGCAGAGGCCGGGCGCCTGCGCGAGGTAATGGTCGGCGAAGAACCGCGCCGTGACGATCTTCGCTCGCAGGAACTCCGCGTCGCCTTCTCCCTTCGCGAGCATGTCATGCGCGGCGAGCGCGGCGCGCGCCATCTGCCAGCCTCCGGAGACGATGCCCATCAGCTCGAGGAACGGCACTGAACCGGCGTGCACGGCCCGGGGGTCCGCCGCGTAGCTCGCGACGATCCAGTCCACGCACTGCTCGACCGCCTTGACCCCGGCGCCCAGGCGCCGGCCGAGCGCGGCGAAATCCTCGCCCTCGATCCGCTTCACCGCGCGCAGCGTCGCTTTCATGTCCTTGACGACCGCCTTCGCCGTCGCGCCCGCTTCGCGCGCGATCTTGCGGCCGACGAGGTCGTTCGCTTGGATCGACGTCGTGCCCTCGTAGATCGTGGTGATGCGCGCGTCGCGGTAGAACTGCGCCGCGCCGGTCTCCTCGATGTAGCCCATGCCGCCGTGCACCTGGATGCCGAGCGAGCTCACCTCGATCGACGTCTCCGTGAGCCAGCCCTTGACCACCGGGATCATCAGATCGGCGAAAGCCTGTGCCTTCAGCCGCTCCCGCTCGTTCCGATGGCGGTGCGCCCGGTCGAGGGCGCCGGCGACGACGTACGCCAGCGCCCGCATCGCCTCGGTCCCCGCGCGCATGCTCATCAGCATCCGCCGTACGTCGGGATGGTGGATGATCGTGACCGGCTGCGACCCGGACCCGCCGAGCTCGCGGCTCTGCACGCGCTCCTTCGCGTACGCGGCCGCCTTCTGGTACGCGCGCTCGGAGAGTGCGAGGCCCTCCATGCCGACCGCGAAGCGCGCGGCGTTCATCATGATGAACATGTACTCGAGCCCACGGTTCTCCTCGCCGACGAGGTGGCCGATCGCACCCTCCCGCTCGCCGTAGGCCATGACGCAGGTCGGGCTCGCGTGGATGCCGAGCTTCTCCTCGAGCTTGATGCACTGCACGTCGTTGCGTGCGCCGAGCGACCCGTCGCGGTCGACGAGGAACTTCGGCACCACGAAGAGCGAGATGCCCTTCACGCCCGGGGGTGCGTCGGGCGTCCGCGCGAGCACCAGGTGGACGATGTTCTCGGTCCAGTCGTGCTCGCCGTACGTGATGAAGATCTTCTGGCCGTGGATGCGGTAGTGGTCGCCCTCCGGCACCGCGCGCGCCTTGACCAGCGCGAGGTCCGAGCCCGCCTGCGGCTCCGTCAGGTTCATCGTCCCCGTCCAGGCACCGGCGACCATCTTCGGCAGGTAGGCCTGCTTCAGCGCGTCGCTGCCGCGCAGAACGAGCGCCTCGATCGCGCCGACGGTCAGCATCGGGCAGAGCGAGAACGCGAGGTTCGCGGACTTCCACATCTCGAGCGCGGGCGCGCCGACGAGCTTGGGCAGCCCTTGGCCGCCGAACTGCGGCGGCCCCTCGAGCGCCGGCCACCCGGCTTCGGCGAATTGCCGGTACGCCTCCTTGAAACCCAGCGGCGTGGTGACGGCGCCCTGCTCGAGCTTCGATCCCTCGCGGTCGCCGATCGCATTCAGCGGGGCGAGCACGGTGCTCGAGAACCGCGCGTTCTCCTCCAGGATCTGCTCGACGACGTCCGGCGTCACCTCCTTGCAGCCGCGCAGCTTCGGCAGCTCGTCGAGGCCGGCGAGCGCCTTCATGACGAACAGCATGTCCGGGATCGGTGCGGTGTAACTCATGGCGTGGCCCCGTTGGGTGGCGATGCGGCGTTCAGCCGAGTTCCTTGATGAGTTCGGGCACGACCTTGAAGAGATCGCCGACGATGCCGTAGTCGGCCACCTGGAAGATCGGCGCCTCCTCGTCCTTGTTGATCGCGACGATGACGCGGCTGTCCTTCATCCCCGCCAGGTGCTGGATCGCCCCGGAGATGCCGATCGCGATGTAGAGCTCGGGCGCGACGATCTTGCCGGTCTGGCCGACTTGCCAGTCGTTCGGCACGAAGCCCGCATCCACCGCCGCCCGGGATGCGCCCATCGCGGCATTGAGCTTGTCCGCGAGCGGCTCGAGCATCTTGAAGTTCTCGCCGGAGCCCATGCCGCGGCCGCCGGAAACGATGATGCGTGCGGAGGTCAGTTCGGGACGCTCGCTCTTGGCGATCTCGCGGCCGACCACGGCCGATCGCCGGGCGTCCGGGCCGGCCGCGATGCTCTCCACCGCGCCCGCGCCGCCCTCGGCGGGCACCGCATCGAATCCCGTCGAGCGCACCGTGATCACCTTGATCGGGTCCCGCGACTGCACGGTCGCGAGCGCATTGCCGGCGTAGATCGGCCGCACGAACGTGTCCGCGCTCTTGACCTCCGTGATCTCCGAGATCTGCTGGACGTCGAGGGACGCTGCGACGCGCGGCATGACGTTCTTGCCGAACGTCGAGGCGGGCGCGAGCACGTGACCGTACGCCTTGGCCAGCCCGACGATGAGCGGCGCGATGTTCTCGGCGAGCTCGTCCTTGTAGTGCGGCGCGTCGGCGAGCAGGACCTTGGCGACGCCTCGCGCCTTTGCCGCCACCTCGGCGACCGCTCTGCAATCGGCGCCTGCGACGAGGACGTGCAGGTCGCCGCCGAGCTTGACGGCGGCGCCCAGCGCGTGGAGCGTCGATTCCTTGAGCACCTTGTTGTCGTGCTCGGCGATGACGAGGATCGGCATGTTCGGTTCTCTCTTCCGCCCTGATCCCCGCTTTCGCGGGGGTGATGCTTCAATCGATCTGCTCTGCCACGGGATCCCCGCTTTCGCGGGGATGATCTAGCGCCGCGCGGCGTGACCGCGCCGCGCGGCGCTAGATCACCTTCGCTTCGTTCCTGAGCTTCTCGACCAGCGCCTTCGCGTCGGCCACCTTGGCGCCCGCCTTGCGCTTCGGCGGCTCCTCGACCTTCAGCGTCGCGAGGCGCGGCGCGACATCGACGCCGAGGGCATCGGGTTTCACCGTCTCGAGCGGTTTCTTCTTCGCCTTCATGATGTTGGGGAGCGTCACGTAGCGCGGCTCGTTCAGGCGGAGGTCGGTGGTGATCACCGCGGGGAGCGCGAGGTCCACGATCTCGAGCCCGCCGTCGACCTCGCGCGTCACCTTGACGCGCTCGCCCTCGACGGAGATCTTGGACGCGAAGGTGCCCTGCGGCCAGCCGGCGAGCGCCGCGAGCATCTGCCCGGTCTGGTTCGCGTCGTCGTCGATCGCCTGCTTGCCGAGGAGCACGAGTCTCGGCTGCTCGCGGTCGGCGAGCGCCTTGAGCAGCTTCGCGACGGCGAGCGGCTGCAGCTCGACGTCGGTCTCCACGAGGATCGCGCGGTCGGCACCGATCGCAAGCGCGGTACGCAGCGTCTCCTGGCAGGCAGGTGCGCCGCACGACACGGCGACGACCTCGGTGGCGACGCCCGCTTCCTTGAGGCGCACCGCCGCCTCGACCGCGATCTCGTCGAACGGGTTCATCGACATCTTCACGTTGGCGGTCTCCACGCCGCTGCCGTCGCCCTTGACGCGGACTTTCACGTTGTAATCGACGACGCGCTTGATGGGCACGAGCACTTTCATGGAATGGATTCTCCCCGCGGGAAAGTGCGGATTATAGACGACGCGCACATCCGGCCGCGTCCCCTCTGCACCGGCGCCGGCAGCCCTCCGGCGGCGTGCCGATCGCGCCTACCGGAGCATCAGGCCGATCAGCCGCTTGAACCGCGCGCCGTACGGCGGGAGGAGCAGCGAGAGGCCGTTGAAGCGGCTCTGGTAATACACGCCGCGCAGCTTGCTGAAGCTGTCGACGCCCTCGCGCCCGTGATACACGCCCATGCCGCTCGGGCCGACGCCGCCGAAGGGCAGCGCGTCCTGCGCGACGTGGAGCATCGTGTCGTTGACCGTAACGCCGCCGCTCATGGTGCCGCGCAAGATCCGGTCCACCACCGCGCGATCGTTGCTGAACGCGTACAGCGCGAGCGGGCGCGGCCGCGCGTTGACGAACCCGATCGCCTCGTCCAGCCGCTCGTAGGCGATGACGGGCAGGATGGGCCCGAAAATCTCCTCCTGCATCACCCGCATCGCGAGGCTTACGCCCGTCAGGATCGTGGGCGCGAGCTTGCGCGCGGCCGGGTCGGCCGGCTCCGGATGCAACGGATGCGCCACCGCGCCCCGCTCGGCCGCATCGTCCAGGTAACCGCGCAGGCGCGCGTAATGGCGCTCACTCGCAATCGACGTGTAGTCCGGCGAGCGCAGGCTCGGAAAGTACGCCTGCACAGCGCGGCCAGCCGCTGCGACAAAGGTGTCGACTCGCGACGCCGGAACGAGCGCGTAGTCGGGCGCGACGCAGGTTTGGCCCGCGTTGACGCACTTCCCGTACACGATGCGGCGCGCGGCGAGCTCGACCGGAAAGTCGTCGCACAGGATCACTGGCGACTTGCCGCCGAGCTCCAGCGTCACGGGCGTGAGATGCTCGCTCGCCGCGCGCATCACTTGGCGCCCCACCCGGGTGGAGCCGGTGAAGAGGAGATGGTCGAACGGGAGCCGCACGAATCCCTCCGCGACGTCGGCGCCGCCGTTCACCGCGGCGACCTCATCCTCGGCGAACGTGTCGCGGACGAGCCGCGCGAAGACCTCGCCGAACCGCGGCGCGGCCTCGGACAGCTTGATCATGGCCCGGTTGCCGGCCCCGAGCGCACTCACCAGGGGCCCCGCCGCGAGGTACAGGGGATAGTTCCACGGCACCACGATCCCGACCACGCCGAGGGGTTGCCGGTGCAGCTGCGCATAGCCCGGGCGATGCCAGACCGACACCGCCCGCGGCTCGGGCTTCGTCCACCGTTTCAGGTGCCGCACGGTGTACCGGATCGCCTCGAGCGAAGTGAACACCTCCGCGAGCACGGTCTCCTGGGGCGCCCGGTTTCCGAAGTCCTCGGAGATGGCCCGCGCGATGGCGACCGTCGCACCCCTGATCGCCGCGCCAAGGCGCTCGAGCCGCACCCTGCGCCGCGCCACCGACGGCACCGGATCGCGCAGGTGCGCCGCGCGCTGCAAGTCGAAGAGCGTCCGGAGACGTTCGATCTCCGCGGCTGCCGTTCCCGTCTGGTCCATGCCAAAAATTATAGGCGTCTGCAGGCCCCCTCGACGTAGAGCCGTTCCTCTAATGCGGGGCGCCGGCGTTCCGATGCCGGCGGCACTTGCCAGCGGGCCCGCTTCTCCCTACGCTTGCGCGTGCCGCGCTGCTCGCCCGCGGCGTGCGCCCGCCCGATGCCCCGCCCGCTCGAACACGTCCGCGTCCTCGACCTCACCCGCATCCTGGCGGGCCCGTGGGCCGCGCAGAACCTCGCCGATCTCGGCGCCGAGGTGATCAAGATCGAGCGCCCGCGCACCGGCGACGACACGCGCGCCTGGGGACCGCCCTGGCTTGCGGACAAGGATGGCCGCGACACCCGCGAGGCGGCGTACTTCCTCTCGGTGAATCGCGGAAAGAAGTCGGTCACGCTCGATCTGGCGCGGCCGGAGGGACAGGAGCTCTGCCGCGCGCTCGCGGCGCAATGCGACGTCCTCATCGAGAACTACAAGGTCGGCGACCTCGCGCGCTACCGCCTTGGCTACGACGACATCCGGCGCGTGAACCCGCGCATCATCTACTGCTCGGTGACCGGCTTCGGACAGGATGGTCCGCTCGCCGCCCGCCCCGGGTACGATTTCATCTTCCAGGGGATGGGCGGCCTGATGAGCATCACCGGCGAGCGCGACGATCGCCCGGGCGGCGGGCCGCAGAAGGTCGGCATCGCGATCACCGACGTCATGACCGGCATGTACGCGAGCCTCGCGATCACGGCCGCGCTCGCCCATCGCGACCGCAGCGGCGCGGGCCAGTACATCGACATGGCGCTCCTCGATTCGATCGTCGCGTTCAACGCGAACCAGATCCTGAACTACTGGTGCTCGGGCACCGTCCCGCAGCGCTACGGGAACGCGCACGCGAACATCGTCCCCTACGAGACGTTCGCGACGGGGGACGGGCACATCATCCTCGCCGTGGGCAACGACGGCCAGTACGCCGCGTTCTGCCGCGTCGCCGGGCACCCGGAGCTCGCGGACGATCCGCGCTTTCGCACCAACCCCGATCGCGTGCGCAACCGGGAGACCCTGCTGCCGCTCGTGCACGACATCGTCCGCCGCCGTGCGAGCGCGGACTGGCTCGCGAGCCTCGAGGCGGCAGGCGTGCCCTGCGGCCCCATCAACACCATCGCGCAGGTCTTCGAGAATCCGCAGGTGTGCCACCGCGGCATGCGCGTCGACATCCCGCACCCGCTTGGCGTGAGCGTGCCCACCGTCGCGAGCCCGATGCGCTTCTCCGCGACACCGGTGGAATACCGCGTGCCGCCGCCGCTCCTCGGCCAGCACACGCGCGAGATCCTGGGGGTGCTCCTTGGCAAGACCGATGCCGAGCTCGACGCCCTGGCCGACGCCGGCGTGATCTGAGGCGCAAGCGCCCGCGGCGGCGAACCGCCGCGGTCACCCTTTCCAGCTCGGCTTGCGCTTCTCGATGAACGCGCCCACGCCCTCGGCGGCGTCCGGGCCGAGCATGTTCCGGGTGATGGCCTTGCTCGCCATCTGATAGGCGCTCGGCAGCCGCGACTCGAGCTGCTCGTAGAAGAGCCGCTTCCCGTCGGCGACCACCTGGCGCGGCTTCTCGACGATCATCGCAACGAGCTGCGCCACCTCCGCATCGAGCCGGTCGGGCGCGGCCACGCGGTTGACGAGCCCCCACTCGAGCGCGGTCCGCGCATCGATGAACTCCCCGGTGAAGAGCATCTCGAACGCGCGCTTGCGTGCGATGTTGCGCGATACGGGCACCCCGGGCGTGGCGCAGAAGAGACCCAGATTGATGCCCGAGGTCGCGAAGCGCGCCTCGGTCGATGCCACCGCAAGGTCGCACGCGGCCACCAGCTGACAGCCGGCGGCGGTCGCCATGCCGTGCACCCGCGCGATCACCGGCTGCGGCAACTGCTGCATGGTGAGCATCGCCGCGCTGCAGCGGTCGAAGAGCCCGCCGACGAACGCCTCGGTCCGGTTCGCCATCATCTCCTTCAGATCGTGCCCGCCGCTGAAGGCGGGGCCGTTGGCGGCGAGAACCACGACGCGGATGCCTTCGTCGCGCGCGATCCCGTCCAGCGCGGCCTGCAGCGCCTCGAGCAAGTCCGACGAGATCGCATTGAACTGCTTCGGGCGGTTCAGCGTCAGGGTAACCACGCCGTCCCGCGCGGAGCGGAGCAGGACGGGCTCGGCTTGCGCTGTCGCTTGTGCATTCATCTCGCGGTCCTCCTTCTATTCGATCGCGCTTGCGGACTTCGCCTGCTGGCGCAGGACGGACTTCTGGATCTTACCCGTCGCGGTCTTCGGCAGCACCCCGAACACCACGGCTTTCGGCACCTTGAAGCGGGCAAGATGCTCTCGGCAGTGCCCGATGATGTCCGCTTCGCTCGCCTCGGCGCCGGCTTTCAGCTCGACGAACGCGCACGGCGTCTCGCCCCACTTCGGGTCGGGCATCGCCACCACCGCACACGTCATGACCGCCGGATGGCGGTAGATCGCATCCTCGACCTCGAGCGAGGAGACGTTCTCGCCGCCCGAGATGATGATGTCCTTGGCGCGGTCCTTGATCTTCGCGTAGCCGTCCGGCTGCATCACCGCCAGGTCGCCCGAATGGAACCAACCGCCGGCGAACGCCGCCTGCGTCGCCTTCGGGTTCTTGAGATACCCCTTCATCGTGATGTTGCCGCGGAACATGATCTCCCCCATGGTTTCCCCGTCCCACGGCACGGGTGCCATCGTCTGCGGGTCCATCACCGCCATGCCCTCCTCGAGGACATAGCGCACGCCCTGGCGGCCGTTGCGCTCCGCGCGGCCGCCGACCGGCAGGTCCGACCACTCGTCGTGTCTTGCGCACACCGACGCCGGCCCGTAGGTCTCGGTGAGCCCGTAGATGTGCGTGAGATCGAAGCCGATGCGCTCCATGCCCTCGATCATCGCGGCCGGCGGCGCGGCGCCGGCCACGAAGGCCGACACTCTCCAGTCGATGCCCTCCCGCAGCGCGGCGGGCGCGTTGATCAGCGTCGTGTGCACGATCGGCGCGCCGCAGTAATGGGTCACCCGGTGTTCCCGCATGAGCCCGAGGATGGCCGCCGCATCCACCTTGCGCAGGCAGACGTTGACACCGGCGTTCGCCGCCATGCTCCACGGGAAGCACCAGCCGTTGCAGTGGAACATCGGCAGCGTCCAGAGGTACACCGCGTGCCGGGGCATGCTCCAGGTGAGCAGATTGGCCACCCCGTTCAGGTAGGCCCCCCGATGCGAGTAGACGACGCCCTTCGGATTTCCGGTGGTGCCGGAGGTGTAATTGAGCGCGATCGCCTGCCACTCGTCGCGGGGCGCCTCCCAGGCGAACGCCGGATCGCCCTGCGCGAGAAACGCCTCGTAGTCGAGCTCGCCGAGCCGGCGCCCGGGGCCGTCGAACTCGGCGTCGTCCACGTCGATGACGAGCGGGCGGCGCTCCGTCCGCGCGAGCGCCTGGGCGATCGTCGCCGATAACTCGCGGTCGGTGATCAGCACCTTCGCCTCGCCGTGATCGAGCATGAACGCGATGGCCTCGGCATCGAGCCGGATGTTGAGCGCGTTCAGCACTGCGCCCGCCATCGCCACGCCGAAGTGACACTCGTACAGCTCCGGCGTGTTCGACAGCATCGCCGCGACCGTGTCGCCCACGCCGATGCCGCGGCGCGCGAGCGCGGACCCGAGCCGCCGGCAGCGGGCGTACGTCTCGCTCCAGGTGTAGCGTCGGCGGCCATGCACGACCGCCGGGCGCTTCGGGTAGGTGTAGGCCGACCACGCGATGAAGGTGAGCGGCGTGAGCGGCGCGTAGTTCGCCGGATTGCGGTCGAGGTCGACCTCGTATGGATTGTTCCTGGCGCCAGACATGGTCCGTTGCGATGGCGATCGGGACCCTGGAGAGTATAGATCAGGCGTCCTGCGGAACCTCGTCGAGCCACACGCAGCGGCCCTTGGACTCCTGCGCGATTCCCGCCAGGATGCGCCGGTGCTCGGCGAGCTCGGCCGCGCTCGCGGCGAGCACCACGAGCCGCGGCCGCGCCTGCGGCAGGCCGGGTCCCGCCCCGACCGCGGCGCGCGGCTGCTCGAGCTCGATCGCGAGGCTCTCCTGGCCGCGCGTCATCGACAGGTAGACCTCTGCCAGCAGTTCGGCGTCGAGCAGCGCGCCGTGCAGCGTCCGCTGCGCGTTGTCGATCGCGTAGCGCTCGCACAGGGCGTCGAGGGAGTTTTTCCGGCCCGGGTGCAGCTCGCGCGCCTGCTGCAGCGTGTCCAGGATGCCGGTCACGTGCCGCTCGAGCGGGTCCACGCCGAGCCGCTCCAGCTCGAGGTTCAGGAACTCGACGTCGAACGCCGCGTTGTGGATGATGACGTCGGCGCCGCGCACGTAGTCGAGCAGATCCTGCGCAATGTCGGCGAAGCGCGGCTTGTCCGCCAGGAACTCGCGCGTGATGCCGTGGACGCGCAGCGCGCCCTCCTCGATGTCACGCTCCGGATTGACGTAGCGATGGAACCGGTTCCCGGTCACGCGGCGGTGCAGGATCTCCACGCAGCCGATCTCGATGATCCGGTCGCCGAGGCGGGCGTTCAGTCCCGTGGTCTCGGTGTCGAGAACCACCTGCCGCATCAGGGGTCTCCACCGGCGGCGATACCGCGGTTGGCGAGCGCGTCGGCACGCTCGTTCCCGTCGTGGCCGGCATGCCCGCGCACCCAGTGCCAGACGATCCGGTGCCGGCTCGCTTCGTGCTCGAGCGATTGCCAGAGATCGAGGTTCTTCACCGGCTTGCCCTCGGCGGTGCGCCAGCCGCGCCGCTTCCATTGGGCGAGCCACTCGGTGATACCGTTGCGGACGTACTGCGAGTCGGTGTAGATCTCGACGGTCGAGGGGCGCTTGAGCACGGCGAGCGCCTGGATGACCGCCGTGAGCTCCATGCGGTTGTTGGTCGTGTTGGGCTCGCCACCGCAGAGCTCTCGCTCGCGCTCGCCGCAGCGGAGGAGCGCGCCCCAGCCCCCCGGCCCGGGGTTGCCCTTGCAAGCGCCGTCGGTGTAGATGCGGACGACCTCACCCATCGTGACCGTCGCCGTCGAGCGGCGCCGGCGCCATCGGCAGCGCGCCGCCCCGAATCAGCCGCAGCATCGGCGGCGCGCGCCGTGCGGCGACTTCCCGCGCCGGCTCGCGCCGCGCGACCGGCGAGAGCGCGCGCACGCGGGCGCTGCCATTGCGCCACCCTGGCGTGACGATCCGCATGGCCTGCGTCCGCTTCTTTGCCCGCACCACGTAGACGCCCCCCGCGATCGGCCACCACCGGTCGCCCGCCTTCTCCATGAAGGCGAACCGCTGCAGCCATTTCGCCTGGGCGAAAGGCGGCGCATAACAGCCGAGCCGGCCGCCGTTCAGCTCGAAGCCGAGCAGCTTCAGCCAGTCGCGCAAGCGCAGCAGGCCGATGAAGTCGCCGCACCACGGATGCTGGGCCGGCCGCCGCGACACCGCCCGCTTCAGGCCCCAGAGGCTGACGGGATTGAATCCGCCGATCACGATCTGGCCCTCCGGCATCAGCACGCGCTCGGCCTCGCGCAGGATCGCGTGCGGCTGATCGCTGAACTCGAGCACATGCGGCAGCAGCACCAGGTCGAGGCTCTGCGTGGCGAACGGAAGCTGGCGGGGGTCGGCGCGCACCTCGCACCCCGCCTCCGGGCCGGCGCGCATGCGACGCGGCATGCGGTTCGCCCGCAGGAAATCGATCTCGGGGAGGCCGACCTGCAGGGCGTTGAACCCGAAGACGTCCTCGACGGCGCTGTCGAACTGGCCGAGCACCCAGTCGAGCACGTACGCACCCCTGGGGGTCTCAAACCAGCGCGCGAGCGTCGATTTTTCGGGAGGTTGCAGCACGATTGCCGATCATACACGCTCGGCGGGCCATGCTCCCGCGGGCCTCTTCCCGCAGCACCGGATCCACCGCACGGGATCACCGGGAGAATCACGCATAGAGGGCTGATTCTGCTTGACCGGATCCCCGTGCCGCCGCTAGCATGGGGCGGCTCTCAGGGAGGCGCCCTTGCAGCGAACGGATCGAGGTCCGCGCGAGATCGGAGCATGGCTGGCGTTCGCCGTTGCGCTCGCGGCGGCCGCTCCGAGTGCGTTCGCGGTCGATCCGGTCCTGCACAACCTCCCGGTGCTGCTCCCCGAGGAGGCTACGCCCGGCGCGCCGCTCCTCGTGATGCCCCAGCCGGCACCCGCGCGGGACGCGGCCGGCGTCGAAGTGCGCGAGATCAAGGAGCTCGGTGCCCGCAGTCGCGCCGATCAGGACACCGTCGCCGAACCCGAGGATCTTTGGCAGCGCATTCGCGAAGGCTTCGCGATGCCGGACCTCGACAATCCGCGGTTGAACCCGCTGGTCGCACGGCACCAGGCGCGTTACGCCGGCAACCCGGCCCAGCTGAAGACCGTCGTCGAGCGCAGCCGGCGTTACCTCTTCCACATCGTGGAGGAGCTCGAGCGCCGCGGCATGCCGACCGAACTCGCGCTGCTGCCGATGGTGGAAAGCGCCTTCAACCCGATGGCGTACTCGCGCGCGCACGCCTCCGGCCTCTGGCAATTCATTCCGTCGACCGGCAGGAACTACAACCTCGAGCAGAACTGGTGGTTCGACGCCCGCCGGGACATCGTCGCCTCGACCAACGCGGCGCTCGACTACTTGAGCGACCTGCACGAGATGTACGGGGACTGGCACCTCGCGCTGGCCGCTTACAACTACGGCGAGAACGGGCTGGCGCGCGCCATCGAGCGGAACCGCGCGCGCGGCAAGCCCACCGATCTCGGCAGCCTGCCGCTGCCGAAGGAGACGCAGAACTACGTCCCGCAGTTGCAGGCGCTCAAGAACATCGTCGCCGCGCCCGAGCGGTTCGGCGTCGCGCTCGATCCGATCCCCAACGCCCCGTATTTCGTCACGGTGGCGCTCACGCGCGACATCGATCTGCAAGTCGCCGCCCAACTGGCCGGGATGCCGGTGGACGAGCTGATCTCGCTCAACCCGGGGCACAACCGGCCCGTCGTCTCGACATCGGTGGCGCCGTCCCTCGTGTTGCCGGCCGATCGCGCAGAGGCGTTCCTGCGCAGCCTCGCGCAGTCGAGCGAACCGCTCTCGTCGTGGCAGACGTATGCGTTCCAGAACGGCGACCGGCTCGACAAGCTCGCCTTGTCGCACGGCATCAGCGAAACGCGGCTGCGGCAGATCAACGGCATCGGCCCGCGTCATCGCGTCGCGCCGGGCGAGACCTTGCTGCTGCCGATCGGCACCGCCAGGGTCCCTTCCGCGGACCTGCCGCTCTTCCGGCTCCCAAGCTACGCGTCGACCGGCCGCACCATCACCTACCGAGTCAAGCGCGGCGACACGCTGTCGACGATCGCGCGGCACCATCACGTGAGCGTGGACGATCTCCGGCGCTGGAACGACATCCACGGCGTGTTGCGGGCCGGCCAGCGGCTCACCATCGAGGTCCGTGGTACGGCCACTGCCGACAAGCCGACCCGGCACGGGACGCCGGGCGCGGTGAAGCCCGCCAAGACCCCACCCGCCGCGCCGACTCAGGTCGCGCGCCCGTCCTCCTCCTCGTAGAGGAAGCACCGCACCGAGTGCGTGGGCGACACGTGCGTGTCGCCCGGATAGCGTTCCCGGCACCGCGCGTGCGCGCGCGGGCAGCGCGGATGGAAATGGCACCCGGCGGGAGGCGTGACCGCCGAGGGCAGCTCGCCCTGCAGCCGGATCTTCTCGCGCCCGCCCTCGATCGTGGGCACCGCCGAGAGCAGCGCCTGCGTATATGGGTGCTTCGGCCCGGTAAGGACCTCGTCGACCGTCCCGCGCTCGACGATCCGCCCGAGGTACATGACCGCCACCTCGTGAGCGAGATACTCGACGACCGCGAGGTTGTGCGTGATGAAGAGGTAGGCGACGCCGGTCTCGCGCTGCAGGCGCGCGAGCAGGTTCAGGATCTGCGCCTGCACCGAGACGTCGAGCGCGCTCGTGGGCTCGTCGCACACGATGAGGCGCGGGCTCACCGCCAGCGCGCGCGCGATCGCGATCCGCTGGCGCTGCCCGCCCGAGAATTCGTGCGGATACCGATCCCGCGCGCCCGCGTCGAGGCCCACTTGCGCCAGCAGCTCGCCGATGCGCTGGTCAGCCGTGGCTCGCGCGCCGTGCACGCCGAGCGCGTGCATGCCCTCGGACAGGATGTCCGCGACCCGCATGCGCGGGTTGAGCGAGCCGTACGGATCCTGGAAGATCATCTGGAAGTCGCCCCGCCGCCGGCGCAGCGCTTCGCCGCGGAGCCGGGTGAGCTCCACCCCGTCGAACGCGACGCTGCCCGCAGTCGGACGCACGAGCTGAAGGATGCTCTTGCCGACGGTGGTCTTGCCGCAGCCGGACTCGCCGACCAGGGCCAGGGTGCGCCCGGGGCGCAGCTCCAGCGACACGCCGTCGACGGCACGCACGTGTCCAACCGTTCGCCGCAGCAGCCCCCGCCGGATCGGGAAGTGCACTTCGAGGTCCCGCAGCGTGAGCAGCGCAGGCCGCGTCTCCGGCGGGGCAAGGGCCGCCGCGGCCGCGCCGGGCCGGGCTTCGAGCGCCCCGGCCCGCTCGCGGCTGCGCAGATGACAACGGACCCGATGCGTCTCGGCGATTTCGGCCCAGCCCGGCGCCTCGACACGGCACCGGTCGAAGGCGTGCTCGCAGCGGTCGACGAAACGGCACCCCGCGAATTCGCCGATGAGCGGCGGCACCTGCCCGGGAATGACGGCGAGCTCGGCGCCGCGCGACTGCAGTCCGGGAAGCGCGGCAAAGAGCTTGCGCGAATACGGGTGCTGCGACGCCCGGAAGAACGCGTCGCGGTCGGCGACTTCCACGATCGTGCCGGCGTACATCACCGCCACCCGGTGTGCCATCTGGGCAACGATGCCGAGGTCGTGCGTGATGAGAAGGATCGCCATCCCGATGCGGCGCTGCAGGTCGCGGAGGAGCTCGAGCACCTGCGCCTGGATGGTCACGTCGAGCGCGGTCGTCGGCTCGTCGGCAATCAAGAGATCCGGCTCGCCCGCGAGCGCGAGCGCGATCATCACCCGCTGCTTCATGCCGCCGGAGAGCTGAAAAGGGTACTCTCCGAGCCGGCGCCCGCTCTCGGCGATGCCGACCGCATCGAGGAGCTCCGCCGCGCGGCGCCGCGCCGCCGCGCCGCGCAGCCCGAGGTGGCGGGCGAGCACCTCGCCGATCTGATGGCCGACGGTGAGGACCGGATTGAGGCTGGTCGCCGGCTCCTGGAAGATCATCGCGATGCGACGGCCGCGCACGTTGCGCATTGCGGCCTCCGGCAGCGCCAGCAGATCGTCGCCGTCCAGACGCACGGTACCGTCCACGATGCGCGCGGTCTCGGGCAGCAGCCGCGCGAGCGTGAGCGCCGTCATGCTCTTCCCGCATCCGGACTCGCCGACGATGGCGAACGTCTCGCCGCGGCGAATCGAGAAGTCCACGCCGTCGAGCGCACGCACGACGCCCCCGGAGCCGTCGAGCCAGGTGCGCAGAGCGATCGCCTCCAGGAGCGGCGCGCTCACTTCGCGCCCCCGGCGGCGGCCAAGGCGCCCACGCGCACTCTCGGATCGAGCGCGTCGCGCACCGTGTCGGCGAGCAGGTTCGCCGCCAGGACCAGCGCGAACATGAACGCGAAGGCCGCGGCGAGCGTCCACCAGACCATCGGCTCGCGTGCCATCTCGAGCCGGGCGGCATTGATCATGGTGCCGAAGCTGTTCATCGAGGGATCGACCCCGACGCCGACGTAGGACAGCACGGCCTCGGCCAGCACCAGCCCGCTGAAGTCCAGCACCACGGTGATCAGCACGATGTGCATCACGTTCGGCAGGATGTGACGGGTGATGATGCGCCCGTGCCGCACGCCGAACGCCTGCGCCGCCTGGATGTAGTCGAGCTCGCGCAGCTTGAGCGCCTCGCCGCGCAGAAGCCGCGCGAGCCCGGTCCAGCTCGTCACCCCGAGGATGATGCAGAGGAAGAGCAGCCGGAGATCGGCCCGCTCGACTGCGGCGGTGAACCGGTCCGGATGCGTGTCGATGTACACCTGGACCATCAGGACCGCCGCGGCGATCAGAAGCACCGACGGGATCGAGTTGAGCGTGGTGTACGCGTACTGCACGACGTCGTCCACCCAGCCGCGGAAGTAGCCTGCGGCGATGCCGAGCAGCACCGCGAACGGCAGCATGATCAGCGTGGTGAGCGTGCCGATGACGATCGCGGTGCGGATGCTCTTCAGCGCGAGATAGAGCACGTCCTGGCCGACCTTGTCGGTGCCGAGCACGTGATACTCGCGCGCGAGCAGCGCGACCGGCCCGGCGACGAGCGCAATGGCGAGCAGCGCGAGAAGCACGGCACGCCACGCGAACGCAGTCTCGCCGCGCGCGATCGCCCCGATCATCCTGCCCAGCCCAGCCCCTTCGCGGCGGGCCAGCAGCGCCGTCCATCCCACTGCCGCCAGCGCCCACGCGACGAGACCGAGCGCCGCCCCCGCCAGCGACCGCAGCAGGACGTCGCGATCCCGCGCGGCCTCGTCGGCGCGCCCGACGCCTGCGTATTGCAGCCGCGGATACCCGCGCTGCAGCCTGCCGCCGGACAGCTCGACCGTCTCACGCGCGTATGCGCGGATTGCCAGCGGAGCCGAGTAGGTGCGCTCGGCCCGCGCATGCAGCGGCGCGAGGAGCGCATCGAGAACGGAGCGCACTTCGACCGAGTACACGGGCACGCCGCCCGGTCCGGCGGGCAGCCGCGGGCGGTAGTGCACGCAGTCGAGCAGACCCACGACGGCGAACGCGGCCAGCACGACGAGCGCCGCCATGCCGGAGCCGCTCTGCCCAACCCGCCGCCAGGGCGCGGCGAGATGCGGCTGGCGCCGCGCGTACCACGCGTAGGCGGCCGTCACGGCGACGAGCAGCCACACCAGCGCGTCGATCCACAGCGGGACCAGCGTCAAGCGAACCTCACCCGCGGGTCGACCAGCGTGTAGGAGATGTCGGTCAGCAGCAGACCGGCGATGTAGAGCACGGAGCCGAGGAATACCATCGCGCGGACGATCGCGAAGTCCTGCGCCTGGATCGCGTCGATGGTGTAGCTGCCCAGCCCGGGGATGCCGAAGAACGACTCGGAGAGCAGGCTGCCCATGAACAAGAGCGGGATCACCACCACCGCCCCGGTCAGGATCGGGACCAGCGCGTTCTTGAGCACGTGGCCGAAGAGCACGTCGAGCTCGGACAGCCCCTTCGCCCGCGCGGTGCGCACGTAGTCCTTGCCGGTCTCCTCCAGGAAGATCGTCCGGTACCAGCGCGTGCCGCTGCCGATGCCGCTCGCGACCCCGACGAGCACCGGCAGCGCGAGGAATTTCGCCGCGTCTGCGCCCGGCGCGAACCCCGAGATCGGCACCAGGCTCCAGACCTTGCTCACCAGGTATTGCCCGCCGATGATGTAGAAGAGCGTCGAGATCGACATCATGGCGACGCAGAGCACCACGCCCCAGAAGTCGTACCGGGTGGCACGGAAGAACGCGAGCGACATGGCAAACGTGATGTTCACGGCGAGGCCGACGACGAACACCGGCAGGGCCAGGGCGAGACTCGGCCACATGCGCGTGCGGATCTCGTAACCGATGTTGCGCCCGTCGTCGGCATTGCCGAAGTCGAACACGAAGAGCCGCGCGGATTTCTGGAAGAAGATCGTGTCGGTCAGCTGCGCGACGCCGGAGGCCTGCGCGTTCACGAGGAGCGGCTTGTCGTACCCGTGCTCGGCTTTCCACTTCTCGATGGCGTCCGGCGTGACGCGCTTCGCACCGAGCGCGAGCCGCGCCATGTCATCCGGCGTGTTGACCACGAAGAAGAGAACGAAGGTGATCAGGTTCACTCCGACCAGGATCGGGATGGCGTACAGGCATCGCCGCAGGATGTAGGCGGTCATGCCGGCGCCGCTACGCCGCCCGTTGCGCCGGCCGTGCCGCCATCCGCTCGCGGCGCCGGTAGGCGCGCACGCCGAGGAGCACGACTGCGCCGAGCGCGGCCGCCAGAACCGCGAGCGGCCAGAGCACCGGCCGGTTCCACTCGGCGCGCTTCGCTTCCCGCAGCGCGGCGTCGATGCGGTAGAACTTGAGCCCGTTGCGCGCCATCTGGTTCGGCTTCACGTTGTGGAGCCATGCGTGGCCGAGGATGTAGTCCTTGGGGTGGAACCCCCACGCCCACGGTGCGTCGGCGCGGGCGATGGCCACCATCCGGTCGATGATCGCCTGGCGCTCCGGCCCGTTCGCGATGTTCTTCATCTGCTCGAACAGCCGGTCGTACTCGGGGTTCTGGTAGTTCGCCGCATTCTCGCCGCCCGTCTTGGCGCGCGCCTGGGGTCCGTTCAGCAGGAACATGAAGTTCTCCGGATCGGGGTAATCGGCATTCCAGCCGAGAAAGAAGAGCTGGGTATTGCCGGTGCGGATCTTCTCCTGGAAGCGGTTCCAGTCGGTCGCGCGGATCTCGAGCTGGATGTCGAGCTTGGCGAACTGGCGCCGGTACCAGTCGAGCCGCGGCTTGTCGCCCGGCCCTCGCGCCACGGTGTCGAGATACAGGACGAGCGGCCGTCCCGTGGCCGCCTCGCGCCCGTCCGGAAAGCCGGCCTCGGCCAGGAGCCGCTTTGCGACGTCGATGGATTTGCGCTTCGGGCGGCCATCGACCCAGTCGTAGACGACCGGATTCAGGCCCTCGCGCCCTTCGCGATGGCCGAAGATCCCCGGCGGCAGCGGTCCCATCCCCGCGATCCCGCGGCCGTTCGCGAAGATCGAGATGTACTCCTCCCAGTCGATGGCGATCGACACCGCCTGGCGCAGCTTGCGCGCCCGGTCCGAAAGGCCGCCGACGACCGGGTCGAGAAAGTTGAACGCGAGGTAGAACGTGCTCGTGCCGATTGAGGTGCGCAGCCAGATCCCCTGCGCCTGCATCTCGGGGGTGAGCCGCGCCTCGCCCTCCAGGCTGAGACGCACCGCCTGATCGAAGTTGTCGGACCCGATCCCCGATTCGTCGTAGTAGCCCTGCAGGAACTTGTTCCAGTAGGGGATGCCCTCCTTCTCGCGCGTGTACACCACGCGATCGATGAACGGCGCCGTCCGCCCCGCGTCGGCGAGCAGGCCTGCCGCAGCGTCTCCGGGCGCACCCTCGCTCGGGTACGGTTCGCCGCGAAAATTGGGATTGCGCGCGAGCACCATGCGGGCGTTCGGATTGTGCTCAACCAGCATGTACGGCCCCGTCCCCACCGGATACCAGTCGAGGTTGAGATTGCGCCCATCGCTCATGCCCCGCTGCGCGTAGAAGCGGTCCGCCTCGAACGGCATCGGCGCGAAGAACGGCATCGCGAGCCAGTACCCGAACTGCGGGTACTTGCCCTTGATCCGGATCCGGTAGGTGTAGCGGTCGACGACCTCGACGCCGCTCAGCGCGTAGTCGCGCAGGTCGAGCCACGGCAAGTTGCCGTCGGTGCGGCCGAAGCGCGCCTCGTGGCTGGCGACGAGCCGCTTGTTCTCGGCCTGCAGCCGGTCGCCGAGATCCTTGAGGCCGATGATGTACTCGCTCATGTGGCCGAAGATCGGGGAGACGACGCGGGGATGGGCGAGCCGCTTGATCTGGTAGACGTAGTCGGCGGCCACCAGCTCGCGCGAGCCGGTCTGCGGGAAATCCTCGAGCCGGTACTTCGTGCGGATCGCCGACTCCGGCAGATCGAGGTAGAGCGGCCGCCCGGCGCCGTCCATCGCAAAGGCCGGATGCGGCTGGTAGCGGATGCCGGGTTGGATCCGGATCTCGTAGACGCTCGTCGCGACGCGCTCGGCCGGCGCATCGGCGGGCAGCTCGCGCCCTTCGGTATCCAGCAGGCGAGGCACCGGGACCTCGCGTGCCGTGAGCGGAACGAGGGTGTAGGGACGCTGAAGATAGTGGTACTGCAGCGGCGGCTCGTAGATCTGCGCGGTGAATCCCCATTCGTCGGAGGTGTACGAGCGCGCCGGGTCGAGCGTCTTCGGGCGCTCGACGAAGGACGAGTAGAGCGTGTTGCTGCCGCGCTCCGATGCCGGATAGGGATCGTTCCAGGCGTCGGTGCATCCGGCTGACGCGAGCGCGCCGACGACGGCGGCCGCGCCGGTGACGATGGCGACGAGGGCAGCGGCGCGGCGCATGGCGACGGAGTTTAGCGGAGCGCGCCGCGCAGTGCGTGCCGCGCCGCTCCGACGCCGGCGTTCCGGGCGCCCTCCCCGCCGGGCTATAATCGCGGCGCCTTCTCTACGCGGAGCCGACATGGGCTTTCTGCAGGACAAGAAGATCCTGATCACCGGCCTGCTCAGCAACCGCTCGATCGCGTACGGCATCGCGCGGGCCTGCCGCCGCGAGGGCGCCGAGCTCGCGTTCACCTACCAGAACGAGCGCTTCAAGGAGCGCGTCGCCGACATTGCAGGAGAGCTCGGGAGCGACGCCATCTTCGCGTGCGATGTCGCGAGCGATGACGAGATCGCCGGGCTTGCCGCCGGACTGCGGGCGCGCTGGGACGGGCTCGACGGGCTGGTGCACGCGATCGCCTACGCGCCACGCGAGGCGATCGCCGGGGAATTGCTCGACGGCCTGTCGCGCGAGTCGTTTCGCGTGGCGCACGACGTGAGCGCGTACAGCTTTCCCGCGCTCGCGAAGGCGCTCGCGCCGCTGATGGAAGACCGCAAGGCATCGCTGCTGACGCTCACCTATCTCGGCGCCGAGCGCGTGCTGCCGCACTACAACACGATGGGCCTCGCCAAGGCGAGCCTCGAAGCGGCGGTGCGCTACCTCGCGGCGAACCTCGGGCCGCGCGGCCACCGGGTGAACGCGATCTCCGCGGGACCGATCAAGACGCTCGCCGCGAGCGGCATCGCCGGCTTCGGCAAGATCCTGAAGTTCGTCGAACAGACCGCACCGCTCCGCCGGAACGTGACGATCGACGACGTCGGCAACGTGGCGGCCTTTCTGCTCTCCGACCTCGCCGCGGGCGTGACGGGCGAGGTGACCTTCGTCGACGCCGGCTTCAACGTGGTGATCGGAGGAATGCTCGCCGGCAGCGGCGAGTGAGCGCGTCCCGCCTCAGCCGCCCCGCCCCTGTGGCGCGAGGTTCTGCTCGTTGATCTTGATGCTGGTCCGCTCGCGCAGGCCATCCACGAAGGACTGGTAGTCCTCGCGGGCCTCCTGCCGCGCGAGCCCGAACTGGCTCGCCGCGAGACGGCGCTCGTCCGGATCGGTCACGTTGGCCACGCTCGAGATGCGGTAGAGCGCATAGCCCTTGTCGCCGAGCGAGACCCCGGCGTAGGCGGGCAGCTTCGACACCTCCGCGCCGAAC
This sequence comes from Burkholderiales bacterium, assembly GCA_020848075.1. Taxonomy (GTDB): domain Bacteria; phylum Pseudomonadota; class Gammaproteobacteria; order Burkholderiales; family SG8-39; genus JAABRB01. The sequence continues at coordinate 15,946 of JADLAV010000036.1, read as the reverse complement.
ACCGCGGCCTGCGCTCCGCGGTCAAGCTCGGCCGGCTGCTCGCGGCTCACCGTCTTCGCCGCCGGCCAGCGGATTCCGGCGTCCTTGCCGTCGCGCAGCTCGGCGAGCTTCGCCTCGCCCGCCTCCCGCGCGAGCTTTTGCGCCTCGCGGTCGATCAGCATGCGGCCGATCTCCGCGCGGACCTCGTCGAGCGGACGCAAGGCGGCGGGCTTATGCTCGACGACGCGCGCCGCGACCAGCGTGCCCGGCGAGACCTCGATCGCTTCGGTGTTGCGCTTGTTCCGGATCGAATCGTCGGTGAAGAGCGCCCCCCGCAGGCGCGGATTCGCGAACGGGCCCGCGCCCTCGCCGCCCTCTCGCGTCAGCCACCCGCTGTGCTCGATCCTGAGGCCGAACCGCTCGGCGAGCGGCTGCAGGCTGTCGGGCTGCTCGTACGCCATGTTGCTGAACGACTCGGCCGCCTCCGGGAATTTCTTCAGTATCCGCTGCCGCTTGAGCTCCGCCTCGATCTCGCCGCGCGCGGCGTCGAAGTCCTTCGCGTCCTTCGGTGCGGTGATCAGGATGTGGCTCACGGAGCGCTCCTCGGCGCCGCCCTCGCCCTTGCGCACCGCGTTCAGCTTGAGGATGTGGAAGCCGAATTCGGTCTCGACCACCGGACTGATCTCGCCCGGCTTGAGCTTGAACGCGGCGTCCTCGAACGGCTTCACCATGCTGCCGCGCGCGAAAAATCCGAGCGAGCCGCCTTCGCGGGCTGACCCGGGATCCTGCGAATTCTCCTTCGCGAGCTCGGCGAAGCGGTCCGGGTTCTTCTTCACCTCCGCGAGGAGCGCGTCGATCTTGCGTCGCGCCTCCGCCCGCTGCTTGAAGCGCGGCGCCATGGTCTGCTCGTAATAGGCCCGGACCTCGTCCGCGCTCACCTTCTCGTGCTCGGCCATCGCGTCGCGGCTGAGCACGACGAATTCCGCGCGCACCTGCTCCGGCGCCTCGAACGCCTTCGGATTGGCCTTGTAGTACGCCTCGACCGCGTCGGGCGTGAGCTTCACCTGGCCGCGGAACTGCTCGGGGGTGTACACCTGCTCGGAGATCGCGCGCGACTGCGCCCGCGCGGCGGCGAGATACCGGGCAACGGCCCGCGAGGCGAACGCCGAGTCGGCGATGCCCGAGGAGAGCTGCTGCATCACCAGGTCGCCACGCAGGCCGCGTTCGAACTCGGCCTCGGTCAGGTTCTGCGCCCGCAGCAGGCTGCGGTACCGGTCGAGGGAGAACTTGCCGTCCTCGTGGAACGCCGGCACCCCCGCGATCGCCCCGCGCAGCTGCTGGTCGCTCGCCGCCATGTTGTACCGCGACGCGTACGCGGCCAGCACGCGTTGCGAGATCATTCCGTCGAGCAGCTGCCGCCGCATCTCCACCGTATCGAACGCCGTGGGATCGAACGACTTCCCGAGCATCGCCGCGAGGCGCTCGCGCTGCTGCTCGAACTCGCGCCCGAATTCGCGCTGGCTGATCTGGATCCCCCCCACGTCGGCCACCGCGTCGGAGGAGCCGAACACGCCCCGATAGGACTCCACGCCCCAGAGCGCGAAGCTGAGCCCGATCAGCCCGAGGAAGATCTGGAGGATGAGCTTGTGCTTGTGGACGAGGTCGAACATCAGGCGGCGCTCCGGAAACGCGAAAGGCGAACCGCAGTTCGCCTTTCGCAAAATTCTTGGCGGAGTGGACGGGACTCGAACCCGCGACCCCCGGCGTGACAGGCCGGTATTCTAACCGACTGAACTACCACTCCGCTTGGCTGAACCCTGAGCCTGGTGGGTGCTGACGGGATCGAACCGCCGACATTCGCCTTGTAAGCGTCCCCTTGACTCCGGCAAGCGCCATTATACGCCGACAAGCGCCACTAGTGGGAGATCCGCGACCGGATCCGCTTCACCCGGCCCATGACGTAGCCCAGGAGCCCCACGGCGAGCAGGAGTGCCCCGTAGGCGAGCGCGAGCTCGGGGGCGATGTCGTCGATCCTGGCCGGCGCGCACGTGCAGATGAACCGGATCGGCTCGAGCGGCGGATCGAAGACGACGAACGGGATCTCGGCCGCCTGGCGCAGGATCTCCGCCGCGGCCCCGCTGCTCGCCACGGTGAGCGCCACCGCGAGCGCCCTCATGGCTGCTTTCTCCGCAGGCTCGCCGCGAGCGTCGCGCTCTCGGCGTTGATGATCACCTGCAACGAGTAGCGGAGCGACGCCTCCTGCAGCAACAGAACGAAGAGCGGCTGCTCCCACCCGCGCTCGTTCACGTTCGAGCAGAGCAGCGCCTCGCGGATCTCCCACTCTCGCGCGCCCGCCTCGTAGCGCAGGACCGCTCCCGAGCCGTCGATCGAGAGCACCGCGCAGAGGATCGGCGGGGTCATCCCCGCGTCCCACAGCGCGGCGCCGATCAGCGGCCCGAGCAGGTCGCCTAACCCCTCTGCCTCGGGGTTCATGCCTGATCCCGCGGCGGCAGGTCGATGCGATCCTTCCAGCGCTCAATCGGCACCGAGCAGAGCATGTCTTGCATGATCGACCGCGCTTTGTACAAGTGGTCGAATGCGGCGCGCATTTCGGCGCCGACTTGCGTCCACAGGCCGAGCAGCGAGCGCGGATCGGGGTCGGCCGGGTGTTGGCCGTTGCCGTTAGAATTGGACTTGCTCATGACGTGGCCTCCATGTAGGTCACTTCGTGGGAAGTCGGTCGCGGGTGTTAGCGCACCCGCGGCCGGCGCTACTGCTTCACTTCGGTTTCGTTCGGATCTCCCGCCTGTACTTGACGAGCAGATCGTCGATCCCCTCGCGGAGATAGGTCGCCATCGGGACGCGGGTATGCTCGGCCAGGCGCCGGAGCGCCTCGAGCTGATCCGGCCGGACGTAGACCGTTATCGCGAGCTGCTTGCCTTTAGTTACCATATGCGGACGGTAACATAGGGCGGAGCCGTTGTCTAGCCCCCTGCTAATCGCGCGCGAGCCGGGACCAGATCAGGAACTTTCGCCGCCACTTCGCCCGCCTGCGGCACGAGACCTTGGCCATCGCTACCTCTGGGAAGATGCCGGCCGCGCGCCCCATGAATTAGGCGCCGCCGGCTGTCCGTGTTCTAGCTCACTTGCGGACTTGAGCAGCCTTTCGCGGGAAGGAAGTTAGACCCGCACGGTGGCCAGCCGTCGATCATCAGCCGGTGTACGAAGTCGCCCCGTAGATCATCGCGTTCGGCATCGGCACCTCGAGCGTGAAGCGCTCCTCGATCAGGATCAACGCAAGGTTCTGCGTTCTGTAGGTCGAGTGGTCGAGGCTCACCTCGACGTGCGCGAGCTCGCGGTCGCGGATCCTCGCCGCCGCCGCGAAGTCGGCGAGCAGGAAGTTACCCGCGGTCATCGAGTTCGAACTGACGATCGGCGTGTTGTAGATCCGCTTCACGCCGTTCGCGACCGTGACGAGGTTGAGCGGCCGGTTGTTCGAGTCCTCGAGCAGCTCGAGGGTCTCGACGTCGTCGGGCGCGAGCACGATCCCGGTGCCGACGCCGTTCAGCTTCTCGAGCTGCGTGATCGCGCGCCGGATGACCGTGTGCATGCCCGCGTTCGTCGAGCCGCCGAGGAACGTCGCCGCCTTCTGCGTGAGGCCTTGGACGTTGCCGAAGCCGTTCAGGATGATCGACTCCTCTTCGAGCTTCAGCCCGTAGATCCCGCGTCGCGAGATGTGCTGTTGCATCGCCGGCACGTCGGAAAGAACCTGCCGCGCGACGGTGAAGTAATGCGCGACGGTCAAGACTTCGACGGTCCGCAGCGCGAACGCGAGCGTGGACTCTGCCTTCGGCTCGCCTTGACCGAGGTTGACCGGGCTCGATCCGCCTTGCACGGTCGCGGAGTTCGTGTAGCTCGTTTCCTCGACGAACTGCGTCGCCGCGCCGTCCGTCGGCACCGACGGGATCAGGTCGCGAACGAAGAGCCGTTGCTCCGCGGGCGCGGCGATCATCGCGGAGCGATCGTAGGGCGCCAGCGCCTCGCCGACGCTCGTGGCGAGGATCGCCGCCTTGCGGTGAAGCGACCGCGCGTCGAAGTCCACGCGCATCGACTTCGCGGTCCCGGCGAGCAACGCTTTGTAATCGCTCGACTGCGAGATCGCGGCCGTGATGACCGCCGCCGCGTCATCGTCGCCGCTGCTCGAGCCGCCGCCGATGCCTTTGCGCGCGCCGCGTTGCTGAAGATCGAGGAGCTCGGCCTGCAAGCCGAGGACCTTCGCTTTGGTCTCCGCCGTGTCTGCCCCGATCACCGCCATCGTGCTTTCGACCTTCTGGACGAGCGCCGACCATTCGCTATCGCTGATCTGCATGAATTTCTCCTTGGCGCGAACGCGCGCACGCGCGCAGGCGCGAAAACGTTGAACGCAATTCGGGTATCTGTCGCGATGCCGGCCCAGGACGGGACGGGCTCGAAGATCGGGCCAGGCTGGACGCCCGCGAGGCGGGACTCCGGCGCAATGCCGACGAGATGATCTTACGCGGATCGGAACCCACGGAAAAGCGAAAAAGTTCCGCTACTGCGCCGTGCCGCGGACCTCGGCGAGCGGGGTCGAGTGAAAGACGACGACCTGTTCGCCGACGCGGAAGCCGCAACGGATCGCCTGCTCGGGCACGATCTCGATCGTCACGATCGCGCCCGCCTCGCCGGCCTCGAAGCGCTTGACCCACTTCGCTGCCTCGTCCGGCGCGTTCCGCGCGTGCTGCCGGACCGCCATCTCGAACCACTTCCGCGCCGTTTGCAGGAAGTCATTCGGGTCTACCTCGGTCGGTTCTAGCCATCCCATATCGCCTCCATCCGCCTCCATCAAATTGGGTCCGCGAGCCAGTCGTCGATCGATCCGCCCGCCGGCGCCGGGACGTTCGCCCGCGCGAGCGCCATGCACAGCGCGATCACGCCGTCGATCTTCTGGTCCGGCCGGTTCGCCTCCTTCGCCGGGATGACCAGGCCCTTCGTCACCGTCTTCGCGACGACGTTCGAGGCCATCCACTCGAGAACAGGGTTGCCGTCGTGGTGAAACCGGCCCGACGCGAGCGCCGCGTTGAGCTCGTCGAACGCGGGCGCCATGAACTGGTTGCCCTGCGGGAACTCCACCGTGGTCGCCCCGCCCGCCATGAGCTGATGCGCGAGATGGGTCGCGCGCCACGGGTCGTAGATGATCTCCTCGACCTGCACCATCGACTTCAGCGCGAGCACCTCGTCGCGGATGTGGTCGAAGTCGATCTCGGCCCCGTCGGTCGCGATCAGATGCCCCGCGGCGACCCACTTCGCGTAGGCGGCCGCGTTCGCCCGCGCCTCGTTGATCGTGTCCTCCGGAAGATAGTATTTCCCGAAGGCGTAGTAGTGGCGCGTGCCGTCGACCTGGCGCGCGAAGAGCTGGACGAACGCGCAGACGTCGAGCTTAGACGCGAGGTCGAGCGCGAAGCGGCACGGCTGCCCGCGGAATTGCTCGAGCTTCAGCGTCGGGTCGGCGCACGCGCGCCAGGCCGCCATATTGATGCCGCTCACCGAAGCCGAGCACCACTCGTTCAGGTGCTTCGTGCGAAACCGGACCTGAGAGGCCGGGTTCGCGATCGCCTGCCGTTGCTGCGCCAGCAAGAACTCCTCGTCGACGGAGATCCCGAAGTTCGGGTTCGCCTTGCGCAAGACCTCGGGGTCGGTCCAGTCGTCGCCCTCGTCGATCGAGTAGATCACCCCGAAGAGCTCGTCGTTCTCGACGACGCCTTCGAGAACCTTTCGCACCTCGTCGTGCTTGTCCCGGCACGGCGACGCGAGATCGGTGCCCGCGGTCGTCGACACGATCAAGAGCGGCTGCTCGCGCGCGCCCATCCCCGAAACCATCGTGTCGAGCAGCTCCGAGGTGAGGTGCTCGTGGTACTCGTCGACGATCGCGCACGAGGGAGAGGCACCGTCGCCCGGCTTGCCGACGACGGGCCAGAACCGCGAGTTGTCCTCGGGCCGGACCAGGGACTTCGACCAGACCTCGAGCCCCGCCGCGACGCGGATCTCGGGCGAGCGCTCGAGCATCAGCCGCGCCGGCGAGAAGACCTCGTGCGCCTGCCGCTCGGTCGTCGCGCCCGCGTAGACCTCGGCATGATGCTCGCCGTCGTCGAAGAGCATGTGCAGGCCGATCAGCGCGTCCATCGTCGACTTCGAGTTCTTCCGCGGGACCTCGAGATAGAGTTCCCGGAAGCGGCGCAGGCCGTCGTCCTTGCGCAGCCAGCCCATGACGGCGCCCAGGACGAACGCCTGCCAGGGCTCGAGCCGGATCCGCTCCCGGCGCTTCGCCCACGCGCCCTTGACGTGCGGCCAGCGCTCGCAGCCGGCCAAGAAAGCGGCGGCCGTCGCCTCGTCGAACCGGTACGGGAAGTCGTCCTCGAGCTCACGCTCCCGGTCTCGGAGATGCCGCTCGACCGCGAGCCGCGCGAACTTGCCGGCCGGGATCGCGCCCGCCCGGACCTCGTCGCAGTAGCGCGCGATCATCCCCGCGAAGTCCCGGTCGACCGCCGGGTCGGCCTTCGCGAGCGGCCGCTTCCTCCCCTTCGGCGCCCGCTGCGGATCCTTCCGGTAGGCGCCGCGGGCGGCCAGGAGGTCGGGGTTAGTCTTCGGACGAACCATGACCTAGGCGTTTCGCGGAAGCGTGAGGAGGGCTGAACGCGCGGTCTTTGATCGGTCAGGTCCCGAGGATCGCGGGCACCCTCCCCAAGTCGTTGATATCACTTGTGTTTCATCCCTTCGACGTCGACGATGTTCTCGGCGCCGAAGGAGACCATCACGTAGGCGTCCAGCCAGTTCGGCTCGGCAGGAAGACCGGCGTACTCGCCGCGCTCGGGCACGCGGATGATCTCGATCCACGGGAAGAGGAACCGCGCGGCAGGACCGTTGACCCGCGCGAGCTCGTCATAAAGCCCGCCGCTCGCCTTGACCGCGATCCGCGCGCGTTGTCCGGCCTGCAGGTCTTGCAGCCGCTCGACCTTCGGCCGGCTGGTCTTCTGGAACAGCTCCGGCAGATCCCGGACCGCGACCACGTCGTACACCACATCACCCTGTCTGTAGCCCATGGTGGTCATTCCTCCTGTTTCGTCGAAAGTTCCGCCTCGTCGAGCAGACGGCGCAGTTGGCGGATCGCCTGCGCTGCCCGATTCTTAGCCTCGTCGCCCCTGGCCCATCGCGCGCGCCAAGCCTGACTGACCGACCTCTTCCGCGGCTTGGGCGTCCAGACCTCGAGCGCGATCCGGATCGGCGGGGCCTTCATAAAGATGCGACTCACCGAACTTCCCCGCCTTTAGGTCTAGGCATCGAACTTTCCTTGGTTAGCGTCCGCTTTGTCCGTTTAGTCCGTTTGGGGACGCAAAGCGGACGGCGGACAGGTTCCGGGAAGCGTCCGTCCGTTCCGTTTCTCTTTAAGAAACGGACGGCGGACGCGGACTGTCCCGCGGTTGTGGTCACGGGAGGGAGACCTCGGGCGGGTCGACGTCGTTGTGCGCGACGAGCATCCCATTCTCGAGGAGGCTCCCGATCGCCTGATGGACGCGGTTGCGGGGCATCCCCTCGTCCTTGAGCTTGTGCGCGAGGTCGACGCGCGGGATGCGTCCGCCGGCCGCCTCCACGGCCCGCAGGACGGTCCGCTGGTTGGCGCCGAGCCCCGAGCCCTTGCGCTCGCGGCGGACCCGCTTGGTGCCGTTCTCGTCCAGGCTCTCGACCACGCAGGTCGTGACCGGGTCGCCGTCCGCGTCCGCCCCGAGGTCGACCGGACGGAGCCGGAAGGCGAAGAGGTCGGACCAGCCGTCGCCGTCGCGGACCTTGCCAGTGCGGAGGATCCGCTCCCCGTTGCTCCCCATCTCCACGGCGAGCTCGGCGTCGAGCGCCGCCAGCAGCGCGGAGTGACCGCGCATCCCCCGCGCCTCGTCCTTCCCGCAGTGATGGACGAGCAGGACCGCGGCGCCGGTCTCGGTGCGGATGCGCTGGATGTTCCCGACGTAGGTGCCCATGTCGTCCGGGGCGTTCTCGTTGCCTCCGCGCATCGTGACGGCCAAGGTGTCGATCACGATCAGGACGACCTCGCCGATCTCCTTGCCGAGCACCCGCGCCGACTCGATCACCCGATCGACGTCGCCGGCACCCGAATGGAGCAGGTCGACGGCAACCGGGACCACGAAGACCTCGGACTTCGCGAGCGCCGGGAACTCCTGCTTGATCGCGACGATCCGGTTCTCGAGGTACGCCCGCGCGCTCTCGGCCGCGACGTAGATGACGATCCCGCCCTTCGTCCGGCGCCCGCGCCACGGTGCCTTCGCGCCAAGCGTATGCGAGATCTCAAGCGATACGAACGTCTTGCCGCTACCTGGCGGACCCCACAGGACGATGATCTGCTCGCGGCCGAACAAGCCCTTGACGACGTACGGGAGCTTGACGTTCAGCTTGGCGTCGCTCGCCCAGAACCCGCGGCCGAGTAGATCGCGATCCAGATCAGGTTCCGGTCCGCGATACCCAGGTTCTTCCGGCCCGCGATATTCCGGTTCCTCGGACTCTTCGGGCGCCTCGCCGCAAGAGCCGAGGCGCGCCATTTGCGCCTCGACCTTGAGCAGGAGATCCGCGTAGCGCTTCAAGCAATAGCTTCGGGTCTCTTCGTCCAGCTCGTCGCGGTGCGGCCCGTCGAGCAGGTTCCAGGACCGGACGAACCTGGTGTCCGTCGTCCGCTCGAAGAACTCCCTGGCAGGGATCACCTTGCGGTCCGAGACCGTGACCTCGATCCGCCGCGGCCACGGCCAGGGCTCGAGCGAGAGGTCGTATCCGGGCAGCGAAAACGGCTGCTCGTCGGCGGTCAGGGCGTCGGGCATGTGAACTCCAGGACTCCGCGGACGATGATCATCGCGGCGAGCGCCCGCGCGATCTCGCGGCGGAGGTCATCCGGTCCGTGCTGAAGGATGCCGAGCGCCTGCTCGAGGTCGGCCTCGGCAGCGACGACCAGGCGCCGGAGTTCGGCGAGCGCGGCCGGAGTCATTGCCTACCAAGGCACCACGCCGTCGCGGGTTCGGTCGATCGCCTTCTGCAGCAGGAAGCGCGCCTCGGGCTCATCAAGGATGCGCCGCAAGGTTGCGGTGCTCTTCGATGTCCGATTCCAGCGAATGTCGCTGATCCGCGGAACGTGCCCCATCGCCGATTCGACAATCGCGTATGCTGCCTCGTAGTCCCTCTCGCCCGTGAACGAAAAGCACAGCATCGCGATCTCGCGTGCTATCCGGTGCAGATCGGGTGCGAAAGTCTTCGCGCAGCGACCGCACAGCGAATGCTCGCCGGAGAAGACCCACGCGGGGATTTCGCTATCCTTGTGGAAATCCCCGCATTTCGGGCATAGCTCGCGGATGGTGCAGTTGTTCTGCACGAGCGAGACGTTGCTTGTCTTGAGCGTGATCGCGCAGCTACGGCGCGCGTCGCCTTCAATGAGCGTGAGCTGATCTCTCATGCCGCCTCCTCGCTCGCGCGCCGTGCCTCCTCGATGCCGATCTCGCGCAGCACGGGCTCGAACTTTTCAGGATCGACTTGCTGTCGGCCGTTGACCAAGAAGAGCGCTCCCGCCTCGATGAAGCGGTCGCGGTGCTTGCGGAGGAACCAGCGCAGCGCCGTGTCGGAGACGAAGAGGTGCCCGTTGCTCCGTCGCCAGTCCCAAAGGCCGACGAGCGAGGAGCGGGGAACATCGCGCGTAGGCTCGGGCTTCGCCTGCACACGCTTGGACTTCGTGATGGTGGTCATTCATCTTTCCCTAGATGGCGCCGCTTCCCGGCGACGACGGGGGAAAGTTTCGCGTCTAGTGGCGCGCGGGTAAACCTACTTTTTACCCCTTCCAGTAGGGGACGGCGGGTAGAGGATCTTCTCGATCGCCTTCACCGAGAGCCGGTGTTTTTGCGCCGCGGCCTCGATGATCTGCTTCTTCGTGACGCCCGTCCCGCGCGCCTCGTGCCAGGCGACCGCATGCTCGATGCTATGGCGGATGGAGTAGTCGCGGCCCTCGCGGAAGCGCTTGCGCCGCGCGACGAGCGCCGCCTCGTTGCCGAACCAGAAGAGCTCGTCGGCCTCGCCGCGATCGCTCTTGACGATCGCCGCGATGACCATCTGCGCCAGCCAGCGCGGCATCACGAGGCCGGGCACGCCGGCGACCAGAAGCAGCGCGTGACGCGCCGAGTCCGGGTCGCCGGCCTCGTGCGCGCGCCGGTAGATCTCGAGCATCTCCTCGTGCGGGATGCGGCTCACGCGATGTTGCTGAAGACCCGATCGGCGAGCGCGACCTTGCTCGCGATAGACAAGTGCGCGTACCGGCGGACCATCTGCAATTGCTTGTGCCCGAGGGTGTCGGCGATCTCGATCAAGCTCGCCCCGTTCTGCGCGAGGTAGCTCGCGGCCGTATGTCGAAGGTCGTGAAAGCGGAAGTCCTCGATCCTCGCCGCGGCGCAGGCCTCACGGAAGGCGCGCTCGATCCGCATCGCGCGGCCGGGCCGCTTGTCGGAGGCGAAGACGAAGTCATCCGCGCGCCGCGAGCGGATGCGCTCGATCTCGGCGAGCACGGGCGCGACCAGCACGAGCATGCGCGGCTCGCCGTTCTTCGAGGTCCGGACGTAGGCGTGCCGCTTCTCGAGATCGAGGTCGCGCCAGGTGAGCGCGAGTAGTTCGCCTCGCCTTGCGCCGGTCGTGACCGCCATCAAGACCAACAGGCTCAAGCGCGACCATGAGGACGTGCGGCAGGTCGCCAGGAGCCGCGCCCGTTCTCCGTCATCGAGGAAGCGCACGCGCCCGTTGTTCGTCGGGGCGCGCTCGATCCCGCGGGTCGGCGAGACGTGACCACGAGGCAGAAGCCGACGTCGACGCGCGAAGCGGTACACGCTCCCGAGGCTGGTCAGGTATCGGTTGACGGTCGCCGGGGCGCGCGCCGCGTGTCCGCGCTCCTTGAAGCGCCGCTCGCCGTTTTCGTCCTTGCCGAGATAGGTGCGACCGCGCCCGAGCGCGAGCTCGGCGAGCGTGTCTGCGACGTCGTCGGGGGAGATCTCGGCGGCGACGCGATCACCGAGGCGTTGCGACCAGAACGCGAGCCGCGTGCCGATGCCGCGATCGGGTCCGGCGTACTGCGCCATGAAGGCGTCGATCAACTCGGTCAGCGTGAACGCGCGCCGGCTCAGGCTGTTCGTCAAGGCTCGGGAAGGTGCCTCGACCGGGGCGCCCGGCCCCGTGCTGCTCGTATCGTTCTCCACTTTGCGGACTCCTTGTGCATGACCCTTTCGGGAGGAATTCCCGAGGTCTGCCGAAGCCGAAAAGCGGCGCTACATCTAGGCGTTACCGTGTTGCTTGGTGGGTGCTGACGGGATCGAACCGCCGACATTCGCCTTGTAAGGGCGACGCTCTACCAGCTGAGCTAAGCACCCCTTTTCCGAGGGTTCCGGCACAGTCGCCGGACATGCCCCGAAAAGGAGGCTCAGTTTATCGCATCCTTGAGGGCCTTGCCAGGGCGGAACTTCGGCACGCGGGCAGCCTTGATCCTGATCGTCTCGCCGGTCTGCGGATTGCGCCCCGCCCGCGACTTGCGCTCCGCAACGTAGAAGGTGCCGAAGCCGACGATCGTGACCGCCCCGCCCTTCTTGAGGGCGGTCTTGATGTTCGCCACCGCCGCGTCCAGGGCGCGCTGCGCGGCCGCCTTGGAGATGTCCGCCGATCGGGCGATCTGGTCGATCATGTCGCTCTTGTTCACGCTCCCCCCTCTCGCTCCGGATGCGCCCGCCCGGCCCAGGCCGGGAGGTCGCGGAGAAGGCGCGTTATAGCAACCCGTCTCTCGCCGTGTCAAGGCTGCATCGAGCGTGCCAAGCCACACGCTTGCCCGTGACCCAAATCTGCGGCCACGTCATCAAGGTGTTCGCGAAGAATCGTATTCAACGCCTTTCCGAGGAGAGGTGGTTGCGAAGAAAGATCCCCTCCTTTCCGAGGAGGGGAAAAGAATCTCCCCTCCTTTTCAAGGGGTGCCGGCGAAGCCGGCGGGGTGGTTGCGGCGCCGGCAGAATGCAGCACCACCCCGGCTGCTACGCAGCCATCCCTCCTCGGGGAGGAGGGGAAAAAAGAAGGATCCCCTCCTTTTCAAGGAAGGGTGCCGCGCGCAGCGCGGCGGGGTGGTTTAGGCGCATCCTTCCGGCGTACCAGCGGCTGCGCCCACCCGGCGCCTTGGCGCGGCCGGCCGTCCAGTCGCGTGCCGAAACGCCGACAAGGGTCCGAACGGCCCTCCGCGAGGCGTCATCGGCGCGAGCGAGCGATGCGCCCGCACCCGGCAGAGGACACTCGTTGACAGCCGGTGCTGGGCATGCGTAGAGTAGGATCGTAAGTTGCGGGGCATACATATAAGCCGGCGGTGCACGAGCGTCGCGTGAGCGCTCGTGCAGACGACGGTGCATCGGGGGACACCCACTTGCGTGTGCGACACCTGGTGGCGGGCGTCATTGCGTCTTTGCTGCTGCCGCTCGCGGCTGCGGCCCGTGAGGACGCGGGGACGCTCACGCTGCTCGAAGGCCAGGCGACGCTCATCCGCGAAGCGCGCGCCTACGTTCTCGTCGAGGGCATCAAGCTCGGGCGCGCCGACATCCTGCACACCGGGAAGAACGGACTCGCGCAGATCGAGTTCGACGACGGCGCGGTGATCGAGCTGGGCGCGGACACCCGGTACCTCGCCGACCTACCCGGGTCGCGCGGCTCGCCGCCCATCGTCGGACCGCACTACCTCCTTGCCGGATGGCTCAAGCTCACGGTCCCGAAGCGCCAGGACCCGGCGCAATATCGTCTCGACACGCCGCTCGTCAGCCTCCTCCTGGGCGAGGGGGTGAGCGTGGTGCACATGACCCCGGCCGAGGGCAGCCTCTACATGGAAAGCGGCGAAGGCACCATTCTCGAGCCGGCGGGGCGAACGGCCGCCCGCGCCGCCGTGCGCCCCGGACGGTTCTACGCCCGGAGGAACGGCCAGAAGGGCGCGATCTCCGAGCGGCTGCCCCCACCCTTCGTCGAGAGCATGCCGCGCGCGTTCCGCGACACGCTGCCGATGCGCCTCGCCAAGTTCAAGGGACGCGACATCGCGCCCAAGCCGGGGCCTGATTTCACCTATGCGGACGTCGAAGGCTGGCTGAAGTCCGACCGCGAGATCCGGCAGGTGCTCGTGCCCCTCTGGCGCGCCAAGGCGGCCGACCCGGCGTTCCGGGCCGGGCTCGTCGCGAACATGCGATACCACTGGGAGTGGGATCCGATCGTGTTTCCGGAGAAGTACGAGCCGAAGAAGGAGGAGGAAAGCTCCTCCGCACGGGTCGAGCCGGCGGCCGGCCAGTAGCGAATGCAAGAATAAGACGCGGGAACAGCGAGGGGACACAAGATGAAATTGATCCTGAAGTTCAATCTGGTATTCATCCTGGTGTTCGTGGCCGGGCTGGCCGCAGCCGGCTATGTCTCGCGGGAGTTGCTCCAGCAAAATGCCCGCGACGAGATCGTCCAGAACGCCCGCCTGGTGCTGGAGACGGCGCTTTCCACGCGCGCCTATACCTCGAGCCAGGTGCAGCCGCTTCTCGCCACCCAGATCAAGTACACCTTCTTGCCCCAGTCCGTCCCGGCGTATTCGGCGACCGAGGTGGTGGAAGGCGTGAAGAAGAACTTCCCGGAATACAGCTACAAGGAGGCGACGCTCAATCCGACCAATCCACGCAATCGCGCGACCGACTGGGAGGCCGACATCGTGCAGCAGTTCCGGAACTCGAGCGAGCGCAAGGAGCTCATCGGCGAGCGCGACACGCCGACGGGCAGGTCGCTGTACATCGCGCGCCCGATCAAGATCACGCTGCCGAGCTGTCTCGTCTGCCACTCGACGGTCGAAGCGGCGCCGAAGACCATGGTGGAGCGCTATGGGCCGGCGAACGGCTTCGGCTGGCAGCTGAACGAGATCGTCGGGTCGCAGATCGTGGCCGTGCCGATGGCGGTGCCGATCCTGCGCGCCGAGGCCGCGTTCCGGGTATTCATGATCTCGCTCGCGATCGTGTTCCTGCTCATCGGCCTCGCGCTCAACCTCATGCTGTGGCGCATGGTGATCCACCCGGTGTCGCGCCTGTCCAGGCTCGCCGACGAGGTGAGCCTCGGCAACATGGACGCGCCGGAGTTCGCGGCGCGCAGCCGCGACGAGATCGGCACCCTGGCCGAATCCTTCAACCGCATGCGTAAGAGCCTGGTCCAGGCGATGCGGATGCTCGAGACGTGATCTCGCCCGACGCGCGCGGGGCCCGCCCCGCATGAACGAGCCGGTCCGGTTCGGCAAGTACGAGGCCGCCGAGATCCTCGGCAAGGGCGCCATGGGCGTCGTCTACAGGGCGTTCGACCCCAACATCCGGCGTCCGGTCGCGGTCAAGACCATCCGCAAGGAGTTGATCGACGACGACCGGGGCGGCACGCTCGTCGCCCGGTTCAAGCACGAGGCGCAGGCTGCCGGCAGGCTCTCGCATCCCGGAATCGTGGCGGTCTACGAGTACGGCGAGGACGAGAGCGTCGCCTATATCGCGATGGAATACGTGCAGGGCAACCCGCTGCGCGAGTATTTCAACCGGGGCACGCGGTTCGAGGAGCGCGACGCGGTGAGCGTGACGGTGCAGCTGCTCGACGCGCTCGAGTACGCGCACGAGCAGGGCGTCTGGCACCGCGACATCAAGCCGGCGAACATCATCATCATGATGAACGGAAAGCTGAAGATCGCCGACTTCGGCATCGCCCGCATCGATTCGTCGAGCCTCACCCAGACCGGCGCCATCATGGGGACTCCGGGCTACATGGCGCCGGAGCAGTACGCCGGCCAGGCCGTGGACTGGCGCGCCGACCTCTTCTCGGCAGGTGTGGTCTTCTACCAGCTGCTCACCGGGGCGCGGCCGTTCAGCGGGCGGGCGGAGACGGTCGCCTTCAGGATCTGCTACGAGAATCCGCCCGCGCCGTCGCAGCTGGACGCGACGCGCGGCTGGGAGCGCTTCGATCCGGTGATCGCCACGGGGCTCGCGAAGAAGCCGGACGACCGTTACCAGACAGCGGCGGAATTCCGGGCGGCGATCCTCGGGGCATATGCGGCGCCCGTCAGCCCCGCGCTCTCGGAAGAGACCATCATCACCGAGCCCACGCAGCCGATCGGCCTCGCCGATCCGAGCGCGCCGCCGCGCACTCATCCGGAGCTCACGCCCACGCCGTCGACGAGCCTGCCGCCGACGGGCTGGGATTCCGTCACGCTCAAGCAGGTCGAGGATAAACTCGCGCGCATCGTGGGACCGGTGGCCCGGGTGCTCGTCAAGCGCGCGGCGCGGCGGACCACCGATCTCTACACCCTGTACGGCAAGCTCGCCGAGGAACTGCCGACCCCCAAGGAACGCGACCAGTTTCTCGCTACCCGGCCGGCGGCAGCCACCCTCCCGCCACTGCCTCCGCGCGGAACCGTGACGCCCACCCGCGCCGGGGCGACGCAGACCGTGCGGCCACCCGCCAATCCGCTGACTCCGGACGCGGTCGATCAGGCGACGCGCACGCTTGCGACGTTCCTCGGCCCGATCGCCAAGGTGGTGGCGAAGAAGGCGGCGGGCCGCACGCGCGACAAGCACGAGTTTCTGCGCCTCCTCGCCGCGGAGCTCGCAACCGAGGACGAGCGGCAGCGCTTTCTTCGCGCCGCCGGCGGCTGACATGTTCGCCTCCTTCCCAAGGAGGAATCCCGCGCGCACCGCGGCGGCGTGGTGTTTCATCCCCTCCTCTCTGAGATCCTATGCAGGGCTGGTCAGTTGGGGTCTCTGCGACTAAAAAGGGTTTTCCACAACCTATTTTTTGGAGGCAGAGATGGAACCCAAACTGGCAGCCCTGCAGGAAGTCAGTGTAGCGCGTG
>JADLAV010000035.1 GCA_020848075.1 Burkholderiales bacterium | reverse complement strand
TTGGCGTTGCCGGCGCTCGGCAGCTTCCTGTTCTCGGCGGCGGCGACCGGCGGGCTCGACGCGTGCGAGCTCGAGAACTCGGACATGCTCGACGCGGTGCGCGCGCTTGCGTTCACGGAGGAGAACCGGGTGCGCCGCGCGGTCGACTACCGGAACCTGCAGTCTGAGGAGCTCGGCAGCGTCTACGAATCGCTGCTGGAGCTGCACCCGGAATTGAACGTCGGGGAGCGGACGTTCGCGCTCGACGTCGCGGCGGGCAACGAGCGGAAGACGACCGGCAGTTACTACACGCCCGACAGTCTCGTGCAGTGCCTGCTCGATTCGGCGCTCGAGCCGGTGCTCGACCGTGCGGCGACTGCGAAGGACCCCGAAGCGGCGATCCTGGCTTTGAAGGTCTGCGATCCGGCGGTGGGGAGCGGCCATTTCCTCGTGGCGGCGGCGCACCGGATGGCGAAGCGGCTGGCGGCGGTACGGACGGGCGACGCGGAGCCTGCGCCCGACGCAGTGCGCGCGGCGCTTCGCGACGTGATCTCGCGGTGCATGTTCGGGGTGGACATGAACCCGATGGCGGTCGAGCTGTGCAAGGTGAATCTCTGGCTGGAGGCGCTCGATCCGGGCCGGCCACTCGGGTTCCTCGACCACCACATCCAGTGCGGCAACGCGCTGCTGGGAACGACGCCGGAGTTGATCGCGGACGGGATCCCGGACACGGCGTACAAGCCGATCGAGGGCGACGATCCGGAGGTGGCGAAGGCGTGGAAGGCGCGGAACAAGACGGAGCGGCAGGCGGCGGCGAACGATGCGGGACGCGGCCTGCTCGCGTTGATGGAAGGGCCGGCGCTCGGCGACGCGGTGCGGGGGCTCGAGGCGGAGGACGACGCCGAGATCGGCGGCGTGCACCGCAAGGAGCAGCGGTGGCAGGAGATTGGCGGGTCAGAGTCGCTGCGGCGCGAGCAGTTGCTTGCGGATGCCTGGTGTGTGGCCTTCGTGGCGCGGAAGGTCGAGGGCGAGCCACCGGTCACCGAGCGTTTGCTCGAGCGAATCCGCCAAGGCGAGGAGTTGCCGAAGAAGCTGCGCGCGTCGATCGAAGGGAACGCCGCGCATTACGGACTCTTCCACTGGCACCTGGCCTTCCCGCAGGTGTTCGGGCCGGACGGCGGCGGCTTCGACGTGGTGCTGGGCAACCCGCCGTGGGAGCGCACCTCATTCGAGGAACTCCAGTTTTTCCAGAACCGCAATTCTCATCTATACAGCGCGCTGACTACAGCGGAGAGGCGCAGGCTGATTGCCGAGCTCGAAGAGAGCCATGATCCACTGTATGACGAGTATGTTGCTGCTCGCCGCATCACTGACTCAACTCAGCATCTTGCGACAAAGTCAGGATTGTTCCGACTCACCTCTGTAGGCAGGACGGACACCTACGCGCTTTTCACCGAGCTCGCGACCTTGCTAATTAGCGATTTGGGTCTCGCTGGGCTAGTTCTGCCAACCGGGATTGCGACTGCTATTCCTCTGCAGTCTTTCTGGCGAGCGGTTTTCTTGGCCAAGCGAGTCAAGAGCCTAAGCGACTTCGAGAACAGGGCCAAGTACTTTCCAGGCGTTCACAATGCAAAGAAGTTCTGTCTATTCACCGTTGGCGGTTCAAGACTGAGCTTTGCTACGACACTCTTCGGCTTCTTCCTACCTCAGGCGACGGCGAGCTCGATTCAGGACAACTCCTTTCCAATTTCCGCGGAGGAAATAGAGCGAGTCAACCCCGATACTGGTCAGCCTCCGATAGTTCCATCCCGAAGAGATCTCGAGCTTCTGATTCGAGTTCACAGGAACGCGCATTGCAATGGAGATCAAACGCCAGGGTGGGTTGGGTACACATCAGCAGGGACTGGCGACAGTTGGATTCCATTCAACCACGTAGGTGAACCTTCCGACTCGACTGCAACGATGATGCCTCTTATCGAGGGGAAGATGGTTCACCAGTTTGATCATCGGTTCGCAACCTATGAACTCTGCTCACAAGCTGACATCACGAGAGGCGAACCGGCAGCTTCGGACGCAAGACGTGAGAGCCCAGAGTTCAGTGTTATGCCGAGGTTCCGAGTGCCCCGCATAGCTGCCGGCGAGTTTCTTGATCGCAAGTCAGGCTGCCGGTGCGTCGTGCCCGTCTATCGGGACTACACGAGTGCGACAAACGAGCGCACGCTAATCGCGACGCTACTTGCCGATGGCGTACCGATGCAGCCGCTAAATGGGTTTAGTGTGAACAGCGCTGGCGAGGCGGCAACCGCCGTGGCGCGTCTCAACTCCTTTGCCATCGACTTCGTCGCCCGACTCAAGACACCTGACATACACCTCAACGTGACGATCTTCAATCAACTCCCTGGTAGCCCCCTCGACTATCGACGACTCGAATTTGCAGGACTCATCGGCCTCGATTGGATCACGGCACGGGTGCTTGAACTGGTCTATGTAAGTGCAGACATGAAGCCATTCGCCCGCGACCTCGGCTATGACGGCCCGCCGTTCGTCTGGGACGCCGACCGCCGCTTCTACATCCGCGCGGAGCTCGACGCCGCCTTCTTCCACCTCTACGGCCTCTCGCGCGACGACGTCGACTACATCATGGACACCTTCCCCATCGTCCGCCGCCACGACGAAGCCGCCCACAACGAATACCG
>JADLAV010000034.1 GCA_020848075.1 Burkholderiales bacterium | reverse complement strand
TTCCCTATGTGCCTCCTGACGGAAGCTGCCTTGCCGTAATCTATTGGTTTCTTGGCGTCCCCACGGGGATTCGAACCCCGGTTTGCGCCGTGAAAGGGCGATGTCCTAGGCCTCTAGACGATGGGGACTTCGGCACGACCG
Source organism: Burkholderiales bacterium (assembly GCA_020848075.1). Classification (GTDB taxonomy): domain Bacteria; phylum Pseudomonadota; class Gammaproteobacteria; order Burkholderiales; family SG8-39; genus JAABRB01. The sequence continues at coordinate 15,740 of JADLAV010000034.1, read as the reverse complement.
CGAGTCCTCGCCGGGAACGAGGACTCGGTAAGGTTGGCTGGTGGAGGTAAGCGGGATCGAACCGCTGACCTCTTGCATGCCATGCAAGCGCTCTCCCAGCTGAGCTATACCCCCAACCGCGAGCGCAGGATTATACCGGGCTCACGCGAGGGGCGCAAAGGAAACGGCCCGAGTGCTCAGGCGGCGTAGCGGCGCAACCGCCCGACGACTCTCTCCCGCCCCGCCAGCGCGAGAACCGGGTACAGCGATGGCGTCTGGGTGAGCCCGAACACCGCCACGCGCACCGGGATGGCCAGCCTCGGCAGCTTGAGCTTGTGCTGCTTCAGCGCGGTTTCGAACGCGGCGCGGATCACATCCGCCTGCCAGTCGTCGAGCCGGGCGAAGGACTCCGCGAGATCGCGCAGCGCCGGGCGTACCGCGTCGGTCACGTGCTCGCTGAGCAACGCGTCGCTCGGATGGACATCGCCGTAGAACATCATCGCTGCGTCGGCGAGCTCCGCGAGCGTGAGCGCGCGGTCCTTGAGCAGGGCGACCGCCTCGACGAGCGACGGCCCGACCTTCACGCTCCCGCCCGTGGCCTCGATCCGTGGCGCCACGTCGGCGGCAAGCCGTTCCGGATCCGACGCCTTGATGTATTGCCCGTTCAGCCATGCGAGCTTCCCGGGATTGAACTGCGCGGGCGAGCGGCTGATGTGCTCCAGGTCGAACCACTCCACGAGCCGCTCGCGCGAGAAAATTTCGTCGTCGCCGTGCGACCAGCCGAGCCGCGCGAGGAAGTTCACCACCGCGTCGGGAAGGTAGCCGTCCTCCTTGTACTGCATGACGCTCACCGCGCCGTGGCGCTTGGAGAGGCGCTCGCCGTCCGCACCGAGGATCATCGGCACGTGCGCGAAGCGGGGCAGCGCCGCCCCGAGCGCCTCGTAGATGTTGATCTGCCGCGGCGTGTTGTTCACGTGATCGTCGCCGCGGATCACGTGCGTGATCGCCATGTCGAGATCGTCCACCACGACGCCGAAGTTGTACGTCGGCACGCCGTCCGCGCGCAGGATGACGAGGTCGTCGAGCTCGCTGTTGGCGATCTCGATCGGGCCCTTGACGAGATCCATCCATCCCACGACCCCGGCGTCGGGGCTCCGGAAACGAATGACCGGCGGCACACCCGCCGGGGGTGTCCTGCCCCGAGCGTTCTCCGGACGCCAGCGCCCGTCGTAGCGTGGCTTCTCGCCGCGCGCGCGCTGGGCCTCGCGCATCGCGTCGAGCTCCTCCTTGGTCGCGTAGCACAGGTACGCCTTGCCCTCCTCGACCAGCCGCGCGGCGACCTCGTGGTAGCGGTCGAGTCGTGCCATCTGCCGCATCGGCATGCCGCCGCTCGAGTGGTAGTCGCGGTCGCTCTCGAGGCCGAGCCATGCCATGCCGTCGAGAATCGCCTGCACCGAAGCTTCCGTCGAGCGCTCGAGATCGGTGTCCTCGATCCTCAGGAAGAACTTCCCGCGATGACGGCGCGCATACGCCCAGGCGAAGAGCGCGGTGCGCGCGCCGCCGATGTGAAGATAACCGGTGGGACTGGGAGCAAATCGCGTGCGGACCATGGCGCGGCGTGACGCGGAGGAGCGCCGATTCTACGTCAAGCGTGCACCCGGCTCGCGGAGCGCATCTCAACCGGCGATCGCGGTGAGTGGATCGGCGAGCGGCCGACCGAGCGCCTCCGCTACGGCGGCATACGTCACCTTGCCGTTGCAGATACTGAGGCCGTGGCGGAGGTGCGGATCGGCCTGCAGCGCCGCCTTCCAGCCGAGATCGGCGAGCTTGAGGACGAACGGCAGCGTCGCGTTGTTGAGTGCCGTAGCCGAGGTGCGCGGCACGGCGCCCGGCATGTTCGGGACGCAGTAGTGCGTCACGCCGGCGACCGCGAACACGGGATCGGCATGCGTCGTCGGGCGCGAAGTCTCGAAGCAGCCGCCCTGGTCGATCGCGACGTCCACCAGAACGGCGCCCCGGCGCATGCGCTCGACGAGGGCTCGCGTCACGAGCCGCGGCGCGCGCGCGCCGGCCACCAGCACCGCCCCGACGACGATGTCCGCGGTCGTCACGTGCTCTTCGATCGCATCGCGCGTTGCCACCACGGTCTTCGCGCGCCCGCCGAGGCGCAGGTCGATTCGCCGCAAGGGCTCGACGGAGCAGTCGAGGACGAGCACCTCTGCGCCGATCCCGGCCGCGATCATGGCGGCGCTCGAGCCGACGACGCCTGCGCCCAGAATCGTCACCTTGCCGGGCGGCACGCCGGGCACGCCGGGAAGCAGGATGCCCGGGCCGCTGTGCGGGCGCTCCAGGTAATGCATGCCCACCTGGATCGCCATGCGACCTGCCACCTCGGACATCGGCGTGAGGAGCGGCAGCGTGCCTTGCGAGGAGGTCACCGTCTCGTACGCGATCGCGACGCAGCCCGAGGCAAGGAGATCCCGCGCCTGATCCGGGTCGGGGGCGAGATGCAGATACGTGAACAGCACCTGCCCGGGACGCAGCAGCGCCCGCTCCTCGGCGAGCGGCTCCTTCACTTTCACCAGGAGTTCGGCATCGGCGAACACTTCGGCGGAAGACTGCGCGATCCGTGCGCCGGCCGCGCGGTAAGCCTCGTCCGGCGCGCCGATGCCGCCGCCGGCGCCGCGCTCGACGATCACCTCGTGCTCACGCGCGACGAGCTCGCGGACGCTCGCGGGCACGAGCCCGACGCGATACTCGTGCGACTTGATTTCCCGGGGAACTCCGACTTTCACTCTGGCCTCCTGCCCGTGCGTCGCGTTGACCCGCCGCGGCCGCCTGTGGTTAAATTCGCGCTCCCCACGGGGCGGTTAGCTCAGCGGTAGAGCACTGTCTTCACACGGCAGGGGTCGCAGGTTCGAACCCTGCACCGCCCACCAGCCCGCACGGCTTCCTGTGACGACGCGTTTCCTTTGACGAGAGGCTCCCCGAGCCGCGTCCTCGCGCAGGTACTTCCCGCGTTCGACCCGCCTTTCGGCCACGCCGGCAGCGCTCAGGCGAGACAGAGCAGGCCTTCGCGCAGCCGTTCGCCGAGACCGGGTGTCTGCACGAGCGCGACCAGCCCGAGCGCGACGATCGCCAGTCCGGCCGCTTGCCGGACCGCTGGCCGCTGCATCGCGCGGCGCACCCGATCGGCGAGCAAACCCGCCGCGATCAGATTCGGGAGCGTCCCGAGGCCGAACGCGACCATCACCGCTGCTCCGCGACTGGCGCCTCCGCTCACGAGCGCGGTCGCGAGCATGCCGTAGACCATCCCGCAGGGCAGCCAGCCCCACACACCACCCGCGGCGAACGCCTTCGCGGGCGAGTCGGGCGGAAAGACGCCACCCGACATCCGTCGCGCGGCATGCCAGAGCCCGCCGCCCGCGCGCTCCAGGCTCGCGAGGACAGTGCTCCCGATGCCGGCCACGTGCAGGCCGATCAGAACGACGAGCCCGCTCGCGAGCACGCGCATGGCGAGCTGCACGGAAACGACCGCATCCAGCAGCAAGCCGAGCGAGCCTAGCGCACCTGCCATCGCGCCCGCAACGGCATAGCTCGCAACGCGACCAGCGTTGAAGGCAAGATGGAACACGAGCTGCCCCGTCAACGCCGGGCCCGCGACTGCGAGCGCACCCGCGCCGCTCGCTACCGTGCGCGTGCCGCCGGCGCGGAACGACGCCGCGGCCACGATGCCGCCGCACATGCCGACGCAATGGGCTCCGCTGGCGAGCCCGACGAGGAACGCCGCCCCGAGAGCGGAATCCATGCCCGGTCAGATCACCTTCGAGTAGCGCGCGCGCGCCTGCGCCGTGCGCAGATGATAATCGAACACCATGCAGATCGCGCGCACCAGGAGCCGCCCGCGCGGCGTCACCGTGATCCACTTGTCGTCGACCTCGACGAGGCCCATCTGCTGGTACTCGCGCAGCTCGTCCAGCTCGGGCAGGAAGTAGCGCTTGAAATCGATGAGATGATTGATCTCGATCGCCTCGATCGAGACCTCGAAGCTGCACATGAGCGCCTGGATGACCGCGCGCCGCACGAGGTCGTCCTTCGTGAGTTCGAGGCCGCGCATGACCGGAAACGCGCCGAGGTCGAGGCGGTCGTAGTACTCGTCCAGGGTTTTCACGTTCTGCACGTACGCCGAGCCGATCGCGCCGATCGCCGACACCCCGACGCCGATGAGATCGCATTCCGGACGCGTCGTGTACCCCTGGAAGTTGCGATGCAAGGTGCCGAGCCGCTGGGCCACCGCCAGATCGTCCGTCGGCTTGGCGAAATGGTCCATGCCGATGTAGCGGAAGCCCGCCAGAGTGAGCAGCCGAATCGCGAGCAGCATGAGCTCGAGGCGGGTTTCCGCGCTCGGCAACTCCGCCTCGTCGATGCGCCGCTGCGGCTTGAAGACCGACGGCAGGTGGGCGTAGTTGTAGAGAGCGATCCGGTCGGGCATCAGCTGCAGGACCTTGTTGATGCTTTCATGGAATGTCGCGGTGGTCTGCCGCGGCAGCCCATAGATCAGATCGAGGTTGACGGACTTGAAGCCGGCGGCGCGCGCGGCGTCCACCACCGCGGCCGTCTGCTCGAAGCTCTGGATCCGGTTCACCGCCTTCTGCACACCCGGGTCGAAGTCCTGGACGCCCGCCGAGATCCGGTTGAAGCCGATCTCGCCCAGCACGTGGATCGTATCCGCGCCGGCGGACCGCGGATCCACCTCGATCGAGTACTCGCCATCCGGATCGAGGTTGAAGCGCGAGCGGACGAGCGCCATCAGCTCCCGCAACTCGTCGTTGGTGAGAAACGTGGGCGTGCCGCCGCCCCAGTGCATCTGCTCGAGGCGCTGCGTCTCGCCCAAAGCCTGGCGCACGAGGCCAAGCTCCTTGGCGAGATACCGGATGTACTTGGCCGAGCGACCGTGGTCGCGGGTGATGATCTTGTTGCACGCGCAGTAGTAGCAGATCGTGCTGCAGAACGGCAGGTGAGCGTATAATGACAACGGTCGCGTTACCCCTCCGATCGCGCGCTTCTCGAGGGCGTGGCGGTAGGCGTCCGCGCCGAACGCTTCCACGAACCGGTCCGCCGTCGGGTACGATGTGTACCGGGGACCCGGGCGGTCGAAGCGCCGTATGAGGTCGGCGTCGATGATGAGTTCGTCCGCGTTCATGGTGGCGTGTTGCGCGAGGATCGAGTCAGTCTGATTTCTCGCGGGATTTGCGCCTTGACGTAGATCAACCCCGGTCGACCACAGGAAATCACGCGAGCCGATGCCTGCACAACCCGCGCTCAAGCCGCTCAACACCGATCAGCTGAAGACCGTCTGCTCGAGCTGCAGTCTGCGCGAGCTATGCCTGCCGATGGGGCTGTCCGAAACCGAGATCGAGCGGCTCGATCAGCTCGTCTCCACCCGGCGGCGGATAAAACGCGGCGAGAACGTCTACCGTGCCGGCGATCCCTTCGCCTCTCTCTACGCCATCCGCAGCGGCTTCTTCAAGAGCAACGTGATCCTCGAGGACGGCCGGGACCAGGTCACCGGCTTTCACATGCCGGGCGAGATCGTGGGCATGGACGGGATCAGCACCGACCGTCACGCCTGCAACGCCACCGCGCTCGAGGACAGCGAAGTGTGCGTCATTCCGTTTGCGCGGCTGGAAGAGGCGAGCCGCCAGGTGCGCAGCCTGCAGCGCCAGTTCCACAAGGTGATGAGCCGCGAGATCGTGCGCGATCAGGGCGTCATGATGCTGCTCGGCACGATGCGCGCCGAGGAGCGGCTCGCGGCATTCCTGCTGAACCTGTCGCAGCGGTTCGTCGCGCGCGGATATTCGCCGGCCGAATTCCACCTGCGCATGACGCGCGAGGAGATCGGCAGCTACCTCGGCCTGAAGCTCGAGACCGTGAGCCGCATCTTCTCCAAGTTCCAGGACGAAGGCCTGATCGGCGTGCAGCAGAAGCACATCCGCATCCTGCACGTCGACGGCCTGAAGGCGATGCTCGGGCACCACACCTAGATGCGCGCTCGGGCATGCGTCGGGCCGGCCTGGCCCGACGATGCTCGCCCGATCGGGACTAGCGGTAGACGAGCACCGGCACCTTCGAGTGGGCTAGCACCTTCTGGGTGACGCTGCCCAGGATCAGCGCGGCGAACTCGCCCCGGCCGTGCGAAGCCATGAAGATGACGTCACACTTCTTGCGCTTCGCCGCGTCCACGATCCCCTGATAGGGCGTCGCCGGCTTCGTCATCATCTTCTCGCACGGCACTCCAGCGGCCTTCGCCTCCTTCTCGACCTGCGCGAGGTGCTTCTCGCCCAACTCGCGCGCGCGCCGCTCGAACGCGTCCAACGTCGCCGTGTCGATCACCGTGCCGTCCCCGTAGACGTACGGCTGGAACATCTCGAGCGCGTAGTAGGCCGTGATCTTCGCGCCGGTCTGCTTCGCGAGCAGGATGGCGGCCTTGATCGCCTTGCGCGAGAGCTTCGACCCGTCGGTGGGAACCAGGATCCTCTTGAACATCCCCTTTCCTCCTAGGTGGTGATTGTCGTCACTGGCCGGTCGTGGTCGGCTCTTCCCGCTTCGGACACCCTTCGGGCCGCGCGGTCGCCGGCAGCGGACAACGATTGATTTCCGCGGAGCTCCGCTGGAAGAAACAGGTGAGGCCGCTCGACGCCGCGCCCATGCCCCAGAGCGCGAAAAAGCCGGTGAAGTATACGGCAAGACGACCCCATCCGAGCTCGCAGCCGCAGAGCTCGAGATCACCCGGATCGCCGCAGAGGGCGAGCTTTGCCGGTTCGCTGCCGCCGCTCGGCTTCCGGCGGTTGCCTGTCCGTGCGCTGGCTTTCCGCGTCGACCGCCTCCGGCGGCGAGTCGTCATCCAGCAGCACCTTGAAACCCGGCCCTTCCAGATCATCGAACTGGCCGGAACGCACGGCGTGCCAAAGAACCCCGGCGATCACGAGCACGAGGACCACGGAGAGCGGGACGAGGAGATAGAGGATGTCCATGCTCAGACGGCGGGGCCGGGCGGGTTCGCGTTGTCCGCCCGCGCGCCGTCCGCCGAATCGCGCAGCAGGCGTGTCGCGTTCAGCACCACGAGCAGCGAGCTCGCGGCCATACCGATCCCGGCAAGCCACGGCGTCACCCATCCGGCCACGGCTGCCGGCACCGCGACGACGTTGTAGGCGACGGCCCAGGCGAGATTCTGCTTCACGATCCGCGTTGCGGCACGCGCAGTCCCGATCGCGCGCATCAGCTCGGACAGCGCGCCGTTCAGCAGGATCGCATCGGCCTGCACCTGCGCGAGCTTCGCCCCGGTTGCCATCGCAATCGAGACATCCGCCTGGGCGAGGACCGGCGCGTCATTGACGCCGTCGCCAGTCATTGCCACCACGCGGCCGGCGCGCTGCAGCGCGCTCACGTACTCGCGTTTGCCGTCGGCGGAGACCTCGGCCAGGAGGCGGTCGATGCCGAGCCCGCGGGCGAAGCGCCGCACCACCGCGCTCGAGTCCCCGCTCAGCAAGTGCACCTCCTTTCCCTTCGAGCGCAGCCATGCGACGAGCTGCTCGGCGCCTGCTTTCTGCGTATCGACGAGAAGGATGCGAGCGAGCCATTCGCCGTCGCGCGCGAGATGGACGATGGTTGCCCCGCCGCCCGCGGGCGCAGACGCGAGACTCCCGGCGATCTCCGCGCAGAAGGCTGCGCTCCCGATGCGCCATCGCCGTCCGCCGGCGTGCGCCTCGATCCCCGCGCCAACCCGGTTCGACGGCAACGATACGGACGCCGATGCGACGCCGTTTGCCGCTACATATGTGCGAATTGCGGCGCCATAAGGATGCTCCGACGCCTGTTCCAGCCCGCCGGCGACGGCCAGACAGGCGTCTGCGTCGAGCGACCCGAGCACCTCGAATCCTTCCACGCGAAGCACGCCCTGCGTCAGCGTCCCGGTCTTGTCGAAAACGAAGTCCGTGGCTCCGGCAAGCGCTTCGATCGCATGCCCGCGCGTGACGATGAACCCGCGGCGCGCGAGCACGCCAGTCACCGCAGCCAACGCGACCGGCGTCGCGAGCGAAAGCGCACAGGGGCAGGTGACGACGAGCACCGAGACCGAGATCCACAGCGCCCGCCCCGGATCGGTCACGCTCCACCACGCCGCGGTGGCGAGCGCGATGAGCAGCACAGCGAGCACGAACCAGTGCGCAGTCCGATCCGCACTCTCGACCATCCGCGGCTTCTCCGACGTCGCGCGCTCGGCCAGGCGCGCGATCGTGCCCAGTACCGTGTCGGCGCCGACGCGGGCCACTCGCATGAGCAGCGCGCCGGAGATGTTCACGGACCCGCCAATCAGCTGCTCGCCGATCCCCTTCCCGATCGGACTGCTCTCTCCGGTGAGGAGCGCCTCGTTCACGATCGATTCGCCCTCGAGCACGATGCCGTCGGCCGGAACGCCCTCGCCCGGCCGCACGAGGACGACGTCTCCCGGCACCAAGGCGGCCACCGGCGTCGGCGCTGCCGCCAACGATCCCGGCGGTCCGGATACGCGGTGACAGATCTCGGGGACCAGCCGGCCGAGATATGCCAGCGCCCCGCTCGCGCGCTGGCGCGCGCCGAGCTCGAGGTACCGGCCGAGCAACAGCAGGAACGTGAACATCGTGATCGAATCGAAATAGACCTCGCCCGCGTCGCGCAGGGTCGCCCAGACGCTCGCGGCGAACGCAACCGCGATCCCGAGCGCGACGGGCACGTCCATCCCGAGGCTAGCCGTCCGAAGGTCGCGCCATGCGCCCGCGAAGAACGGCCGGGCAGAGTAGAACACCACCGGCAGCGTGAGGACGAGGCTCGCCCAGCGCATCAGGCGCACGATGTCGGCCGGCATCGTGCCCTCTTCGGCAACGTACACCGGAAGCGCGTACATCATCACCTGCATCATGCCGAGACCGGCGATGAGCAGGCGCCAGAGCGCGCCACGGCGCTCGGCGGCCTGGATCGCGTCGAGCCGCCCGGCCTCGTAGGGATGCGCCCGGTAGCCCACGGCCGCGACGGCGCGCAGCACGTCGCTCAGACGCCCGCGAGCCGGATCCCAGCGCAGGCGGGCTCGCTGCGTCGCGTAATTGACCTGCGCCGAACGGACGCCGGGGACGCGCTGCATGGCCTGCTCGATCAGCCAGGTGCATGCGGAGCAGCGGATGCCCTCGAGCAGCAGCACCGCTTCCCGATCGCCGTCGCCGCCCTCGCCGGCGGCGACGAAACTCGCCTGCGCGAGCGGGTCGTCGTACGCGGAGTATTCGTCCGTGGCCGCAGGTTTGTCGCTCGGAGATGCCGGGAGCGCCTCCCGGAACCGGTAATAGTCCGCCAGGCCTTGACCCACGATCGCCTGCGCGACCGCCTCGCACCCGCTGCAGCAGAAGGCGCGCCGCTCTCCCGCCAGGACCGATTGATGCCCCCCGGCGCGCGGAACCGGAAGTCCACAGTGATAGCATGCGGCGCCCTCTGCCCCCCGTGGCGAGGCGTTCGGCATCACGCGCTGCGCGACGGCAAGCGATGGACTGACCAAGGGATCGATTTCTTTCATTGCGCGCGCTTGCGCGGCGTCGTCGACCCCCTCATGGCGCCGGGGGAACTGCAGGCCCACGCGATTCTCGCGTCCCCGAAGCGTGCCGCGAGGGGAGCGATGATGCTAGAGGGCAGGGCGGCCGATTTCTTGACGCCTGTCAAGGCCGATCCTTCACGCGCGCGGCCCCGAACCCAATGCCCCGTGTTTGTGCGGCGCCGCGATCGCTCGATCTCTTAGGACTGTCGATTAATGAACACCCCGCGGGGTCAATTCGGTCGCAATTTCGCGGCACTGGAGACTTTTTCGAGTAACGCGCTGATTCTAGCCGCGATTGAGGCTGAAAGACTCGCTCGGGAAGAGTTCTCGGTCGACCGCCAAGTCATGCCCCGCCCGCCTGCGGCCAGACTGGAGTCGCAAACAAGCGTGACTTATGACACAGGGATAACGCCGCTTCGGGACTTCAGCAAATTCAGGAACTATTTGCAATGTATTTAGGATAAGGATAAAAAGCACACTGGGGGGAGAAGCCGGGTTGCAACGCGGCGGGCGAAGTGGTCCGTCCTCCTCTCACTGAACGCCGTCACGCACTGCAAAGGAGAGGAGCCAAGCCATGAATGCCATGACCGACGTGGCCAATCTGCGCCTTCCGTTCGGAGACGCAGCATCGCAATATCAAGTTGAGTTCGATCCGGAGTACGGCACCCTTTGGGGTTACTTCAACCCGCGCGGCACGCCGTGCTTCAGCCTCTCCCTGCTGAGCGATATTCGCGCGCACGATTCCGTGCTCGCGCTGAACCGGGGCAAGGTGCTGTTCGAGGGCGCGATGCATCCCGCGAACTACTACGTCGTCGGGTCCCGCGTGAAGGGCGTCTTCAATCTCGGCGGCGATCTGAGCCTCTTCCAGATGCTCATCAAGACACGCGATCGCGATGCGCTCGTCGACTACGGCAGGCGCTGCATCGACTGCATCTTTCCGCACATCCAGCATCACGGCTCGCCGGCGATGACCACCATCGCGCTGGTCCAGGGCGATGCGCTCGGCGGTGGCTTCGAGACCGTGCTGGCGAACGATGTCATCGTCGCCGAGGAAAGCTCGACGATGGGCCTGCCCGAGATCCTGTTCAACCTGTTCCCGGGCATGGGCGCCTACAGCCTGCTCGCGCGCCGGCTTGGAATGAAGGCCGCCGAGAACATGATCCTCTCCGGCCGGCTGTACAAGGCCGCCGAGCTGCACGAGATGGGCGTGGTCGACGTCGTTGCGCCCGATGGCGATGGCGAGCGTGCCGTGTACGACTGGATCCGCAGGAATCACCGTCGTCGCAATGGCATCCAGGCCATGTTCCAGTCGCGCCAGCACGTGCACCCGATCACCCGCGAAGAGTTGGACGGCGTCGTCGACGTCTGGGTGGATGCCGCGCTGCGGCTGGAGGAGAAGGATCTCAGGATGATGCATCGCCTCGTCCGCGCGCAAACGCGGCGTTCCGGCGCGGATGCGGCGACCGACGCCGACGACGAGCAGAATCTTCAGCCGAACCGGCCTCGCGTCGCGGTTGCCGGCGCGTGACGTGCACTGCGCCGTTGCGGGCTTCGGGGGGGCCTCTCCTCTCCCCGAAGCCCCCTCTCGGGTTGCCGCGGCGACGCGGCGCTCCCGACCCGGCAGCAGCCGGGCACTGACCCGTAAGGGCTGAACCGGCTACTGGCGCCCGAGCGGGGCGCGCGTCTGCCGGCTCATCGGAGCCCGCCAAGCACTTTCTCCGATGAGCGCGCTCAGAGCGCCCCGCTCTTCCTTTTCTGCAGGTAGGACGTGAGCTCGGTCCGTGCGATCCCGAAGTCGGCGCGGATCGCTTGGATGTGCTGGGCGCCACGCGAGCGCAATTCGACTTCGGTCAGAAGCTGGATGCGGGCGCAGGTCCGCGCGAGCTGGTCGGCGCCGATGCTCCCGGCCGAGCCCTTCAGGGCGTGCAGAAGCGAACGCAGCTCGCCGAAGTGTTTGGCACCGATGGCCTCCTGCATCTTGTCGATCAGGACCGCGTTGTCGTCGATGAACACGCGCACCAGCTTCTCCATGAAATCGGAGCGCGATCCGAGTCCCTCCAGCAACCCGAGGGTCTCGTAGTTGAGCGCCCCTGGCGCGGGCTCGACGGCCGACCGCTGCTCCGGCCGGGCAGCCGCAGCCGGCTCCGCTGCCTGACCGAGCTTCGTGATCGCATCGAGCAGGCGGGCTGCCTGGATCGGCTTGGTGAGGAACGCGTCTGCCCCGTTTGCCAGCGCCTCCTGCCGGGCCTCGTCGGTGACGTCCGCGGACAGAATCACCACGGGCGTCCTGTGCCGACCGGCCTCGATCGCGCGCAGGGCCCGCACCGCTTCGACTCCGCCCATCAATGGCATGTTCCGATCCAGGATCGCAACGTCGAAGCGGTCTGACTCGAGCGCATCGAGCGCCTGCTCGCCGTTCTCCACCATCGCGACCTGGTAGCTCGCCCGCTCGAGAATCTTTCCCAGGACCGCGCGGTTCGTCGCGTTGTCGTCGGCCACCAGCAGGCGCAGCGGGCGAGCCGGCTCCTTGCGCCGCAGGTAATCGCTGATGAAGACGACGCCTTCCCTCGGCTCCTCGGCGGTGAAGGAATGGAGCGCGTTGTACAGCAGCCGCTTGTCCAGCGGGAGGGCCAGCACCGCTCCGAAATGGCCCTGCACCACGGGCAGTCGATGCACGTCCGAATCTCCGGGCGCGCACAGCACGAGCGGAAGCCGTTCGCCTGCGAGCAGCCGGAAGAGGCGCGCCACCGATTGGTCGGCCGCCTCGAGCGACTGCGCGTACAGCAGGCCGCACTGGAACGGCCGTCCCTGCTGGGTCGCCGCGCTCGCGTGCACCGCCGCCGAATCCACGTCGGGCACCGGCATCGACACACCGCCCCAGCCGGCGAGCATTTCGTCGATGTCCTTGACCGCCGCCATCGGGAAGCCGACGAGAAGCACGCGCACGCCGAGCAGCGCGTCCACCTCCGCCTCGAGCGCCCGCTCCACCGTCTCGAAGCCGAGTTCGAACCAGAAGGTGCTCCCCAAGCCTACCGCGCTCTCGAGGCCGATCGCGCCGCCCATCAGCTCCACGAGCTGCTTCGAAATCGTCGTCCCGAGACCGGTGCCCCCGAAGTTTCGCGTCACGCTCTGGTCGGCCTGAGTGAAGCTCTCGAATATCCGCTTCTGGTGCTCCGGGGCGATTCCGATGCCGGTGTCGCGGATCGAGAACTTGAGCCGCGCCCGCCCTTCCCCATCGCCGAGCCGCGATACGTGCAGCGTCACCCCGCCTTTCTCGGTGAACTTCACCGCGTTTCCGAGCAGGTTGATCAGCACCTGGCGAAGGTGGCCCGGGTCGCCGCTCACGTAGGGCGGCACGTCGGGCATGATCGAGACGACGAAGCTCAAGCCCTTGCGCTTGGCTTGCGGCCGCAGCACGAGTGTCGCGCCGTTGACGAGCGCATAGAGATCGAAGTCCTCTTTGGCGATCGTGAGCTTGCCCGCTTCGATCTTCGAGAAGTCGAGCACGTCCTCGACGAGTCCGAGCATCGCGCGCGATGACGCCCCGACGGTCCGGACCATCTCGACCTGCTCGCCTTGCAGCTCCGTGTCCCGCAAGAGTTCGGTCATGCCGATGATCGCATTGAGGGGGGTCCGCAGCTCGTGCGAGACCGTCGAGACGAACCGCCGCTTGGCGACGTTCGCCGCCTCGGCCCGGTCGAGTGCATCGGACAGCCGGTTGACGAGAGTCAGGACGTAGAGCGAGACGCCGACCATGCCGACGAGCATGCTCACACCCGCGCCGATGTGCACCCGCCAGAAGTCGCTCATCACGAGCACCGTCGTGAAGCCGGCGGCACTCAGCACGAGGGTGTTCAGCAGGTAGAAGCTGCCGTAGCGGAATCCGTTGCCGAAAATGATCCAGAGGTAGACGACGTAGAGCAGCATGCCGTCCACGCCCATCTCGATCATGAAGTAGGTGGCCGTGCCGCTGTCGATCACCGCCCCGAGGATCCTGCGCACCGGTGAAGCCCCCGGCCGGACCAGGATCGCGCAGAAGATCGCAGCCGAAAGCAATACGAACACCCCGTACGGCAGCAGCGACTGCCACGCGGCCCGCGGCGCCTCGCCCAGCACGCTCGGAAGCAGCAGGTAGGCGCCCAAGCCGAGGCCGAGCGCCACCCTGACCAACGCCTGCTCGTGCTCCGTGTCGGGCCGCCCGCGGAGCCGGCCCCGCAGCCAACGCACCGCCGACAGGAGCTGCGCGATCATTGCGGGGCGGGCGTTGCCGGGCCGGCGGGCGCGACTGCGTCGCGCAGCTCTTCCTGGATGGCCAGCGCTTCCGCCTGCATCCGGAGGAATGCGTCCACCAGCGCAGGATCGAAATGGGCGCCGCCATGCGCCCGGAGGTACTTGAACGCTTCGTCGCTCAGCCAGGCCGCCTTGTACGGACGATGGGACGTCAGCGCGTCGTAGACATCAGCGACTGCAACGATGCGTGCTGCGAGCGGAATGTGATCGCCGACGAGCCCGTGCGGATAGCCGGCGCCGTCGAACCGCTCATGGTGCCCGAGCGCGATGAGCGCGCCCATGCGGAGATACTTCGACGGGCTCTCCTTTAGGATCTCGTAGCCGATGACCGGATGGCGTTGCATGATCCTCTGTTCGGCGTCGCTCAGCTTGTCGGCCTTCAGCAGGATGTGGTCGGGCAGGCCGATCTTGCCGATGTCGTGCAGCGGCGCGGCCAATTCGATCGTCTCGGATTCTTCCGGAGAGAGCCCGATCGTCTCCGCGATCAGCCGGGAGTACCGGGCCATCCGGATCACGTGGTTGCCGGTTTCCTCGTCCCGGAACTCGCCCGCTTTGGCGAGCCGGAACAGGGTTTCCTTTTCGCGCTGGCGGACCTCCCGCGTCGCGTCCTGCACCATCCCTTCGAGCAGGCGTCCCTTGTCCTCGAGGGCGAGCTGCTGGCGGCGCAGCGTGAGGAGATTCCGGCAACGCGCCAGGCACTCGCGGGTGTCGATCGGCTTGGTGAGAAAGTCGGTGATCCCGGCATCCAGCGCGGAATACCTCACCTTGCGGTCGTCGTGCACCGTCACCATCACCATCGGCACGTGGCCATATTCGGGCAGGGTCCGCAGCCGCCGCACGCACTCGATGCCATCCATCTCGGGCATCTGGTAATCGACGAGCACGAGATCGGCCGCATGCGTGGCGGACCAGCGCACGGCGTCCATCGGGTTTTCGAAGGTCTCGACGTGGACGTGTGCGTCCACGCTGCGCACCACCTCTTCCAGGATGGCGCGACCGGTCGACTGATCGTCGATGATCAGCACCGTGTTGCGGAACGAGGGGACAACCCGGATTTTTGGCTTGGACATCCTGCACTTAGGAAACAAACCCGCTCGAGCGAGCCTACTCCGAGCGCAGGCGTCCGTCCAGCAACTCGGCCGCCGGCCGCGTTAACCCGTTGGCATATCGGGAAGAACGCCCGGAGTCTCTGGTTGTGCGGCGCGTCATGACAGCGATCAACCGTCTGGGCGCTCGTTCAGGACGGCTCGAAGACGGGCGGCCGAACGCCGGGGAATCGCGGCCCAGAAAGCAAAACGCCCCGGGAATCTCTCCCCGGGGCGCTCGCGGTGCAGTTATGCCTGGCAGTGACCTACTTTCGCGTACGAGCTGCACACTATCATCGGCGCCTCTCCGTTTCACGGTCCTGTTCGGGATGGGAAGGCGTGGGACCAGAGGGCTATGGCCACCAGGCAATTCAGGGGTCACCGCCGGCGCCGCGTCACGCGACGCCGGCAAGCGACACATTCGGGAAGAAGTCCAGGGTCGGAGTGCGCTCGACTGCACCGCCGTGCGAGTCACGCAAAGCGGCGCCGCGTCAAGGCTTCGAGGTTATAGGGTCAAGCCGCACGGGCAATTAGTACCGGTTAGCTCAACGCCTTGCGGCGCTTCCACATCCGGCCTATCAACGTGATGGTCTTTCACGACCCTTCAGGGGGATCGAGCCCCGGGACGTCTCATCTTGAGGCGAGTTTCCCGCTTAGATGCTTTCAGCGGTTATCTCTTCCGCACATAGCTACCCGGCGATGCGACTGGCGTCACAACCGGTACACCAGCGGTGCGTCCACTCCGGTCCTCTCGTACTAGGAGCAGCCCC
>JADLAV010000033.1 GCA_020848075.1 Burkholderiales bacterium | reverse complement strand
TTTGCCGACCTTGTCGCCGTCGCGAAAGGACTCGCGCAGCAGCACGGTAGGCGGCGAGCCGCGGTTCGGGATGATGTGTATATGCATGCCCACAGTATAGGCGATCTACGCAGCAATGCAAATACAATTACATGCCTACATTGAACACCACCACGGAATCTATCCTCTTGATTCAAGAGCCTTATCTACTCAAAACCGACGAGGTTAACGGAGGAACCTCGGTCTAGCACGCAGGTGAGCGCGACTGCGCGGGCTTCGCACCGTCGGGCCGCTGTCCACACTCTCAGCCAACGGCGCAGACCCGGCAACCGGGGTCCTTGCGCAGACGGATCGACCGCCAGTCCATCGCGAGCGCATCCAGGATCAGCAGCCGGCCGACGAGCGGATCCCCGATGCCGGCAAGCAGCTTGAGCGCCTCGGCGGCCTGCATCGTTCCGACGATGCCGGCGACCGGGGCGAACACGCCCATCACCGCGCACCGCGCCTCCTCCGGCTCCGCGTCCTCCGGGAACAGACACGCGTAGCACGGGCTGTCGGCGCGGCGCAGGTCGTAGACGCTGATCTGCCCGTCGAACCGCACTACGGCGCCGGAGACGAGCGGCTTCCGGTGCCGAACGCAGGCGCGGTTCGCGGCGTGGCGAGTGACGAAGTTGTCCGAGCAGTCGAGCACCAGGTCGACCGCGCCGACCGCGTCGTCCAGCCCGGCGCTCTCGAGCCGCGCTCGAATCGGCTTCACCTCGACTTCCGGGTTCAACGCCGCGAGCGTGTCGCGGCCCGATTCGACCTTGGGGCGGCCGACCGATCGGGTCGCGTGCAGGATCTGTCGCTGGAGGTTGGTGAGGTCGACGTCGTCGTCGTCGACGAGCGTGATGCGGCCGACGCCGGCCGATGCGAGATAGAACGCCGCTGGCGAGCCAAGGCCGCCGGCGCCGATGACGAGCACGTGTGCACGGAGCAGCCGCTCCTGTCCCTCGACGCCGACTTCCGGCAGCAGGATGTGGCGCGAGTAGCGAAGCAGCTGGTCGTCGTTCAAAGTGCGCGACCGGAGTGGTACCGGAAGTTCCGTGTGGAGCCCGCCGTCGCGGCGCCGCGAAAACCAAGGGTCGTTCGGCGCATCGCGCGATGCGCCGAACGCCGTCAATGCGTCACTTGGCGGGTGCGGCCTGCTGAGCGGCGGCCTTCACCGCAGGCTGATCGAGCTTCGCGACCACCGGCAGGCCCTTCAAGTAGTTCAGCGCCTGCTTGAGCTGGAAGTCGTCCGGACCGCCGAGCTCGATCGGCTTCGCCGGCGCTTCGTCCGGCGCTTTCTGCTCGGCGCCCTGATCGGCAGGCTTCACGGCGGGTTGCTGCGTCTGGTCGCCCTCGAGATGCTTGAGGAGGTCGACCTCGCGGACCCGGTCGGTCGGGGCGCCGGGCTCCTCGACCTGAACGTCCGGCGAGATGCCCTTCGCCTGGATCGAACGCCCGCTCGGAGTGTAGTAGCGCGCGGTCGTCAGCTTGATCGCGGTGTTGTTGTTGAGCGGCATGATCGTCTGCACCGACCCCTTGCCGAACGTCTGCGTGCCGATCACCGTCGCTCGCTTGTAGTCCTGCAGCGCGCCGGCCACGATCTCGGAGGCGGACGCCGACCCGCCGTTCACCAGAACGACCATCGGCACGGTCTTCACGCCTGCCGGAATGCCCCGCAGGTAGTCCTCCCCGCGCCCGCGCACATAGTCCTCGGGGGTCGCGTTGTACTTCCGCTTGGCGTCCTCGGTGCGACCATCGGTCGACACGACCAGCACGTCGTGCGGCAGGAACGCGGCGGAAACGCCCACTGCCCCGTTGAGGAGGCCGCCGGGGTCGTTGCGCAGATCGAGCACGAGGCCTTTCAGCGCGCCCTCCTTGTACAGCCCGGCGAGATGCTGCACCAGGTTCTGTCCCGTATGCTCCTGGAACTGCGACACGCGGACGTAGCCGTAGCCGGGCTCGATGATTTTCGACTTGACGCTCTGCACCCGGATCACGTCGCGCACCACCGTGACCTCGAACGGCTTCGCCTCGCCCTTGCGGACGATCGTCAGGCGGATGGCGGTCTTCGGCTTGCCGCGCATGCGCTTCACCGCGTCGGAGAGCGTCATCCCCTTCACCGGCGTCTCGTCCAGCTTGATGATCAGGTCGCCGGGCTTGAGGCCGGCCCGGAATGCCGGCGTGTCCTCGATCGGCGACACCACTTTGACGAAGCCGTCTTCCATGCCGACCTCGATGCCGAGGCCGCCGAATTCGCCCTGCGTGCCGACCTGGAGTTCCTTGAAGGCCTCCTGATCGAGGTATGCGGAATGCGGATCGAGCCCCGTCAGCATCCCGTTGATGGCCTCGGTGATGAGCTTCTTGTCCTCGACCGGCTCGACGTATCCCGTCTTGATCGCGCCGAAGACCTCCGCGAACGTCCGCAGCTCGTCCACGGGCAGCGGATAGCGTGCCGCCTCGCGCTGCGCCACCGCCGAGAAGTTGAGCGAGAGCAGCACCCCCGCCAGCACGCCGACGACGACGAGGCTGATACTCTTGAATTTGGTGCCCATGGAGCTGCCTTCCTGCTGCTATTTCAAAGTGACCCAGGACAACGGGTCGAACGGTTTGCCCTCGTAACGCATCTCAAAGTATAAACCCGAAGCCCGGACGCCGCCGGTCGCGCCCACCGTCGCGACCACCTCGCCCGCGTGAACTGCGTCACCTACCTGCTTCAATACGGACTCGTTGTTGCCGTAGATGGTGAGGTAGCCGGCGCCGTGATCGAGAATGAGCAGGTTTCCGAACCCCCGCATCCAGTCGGCGAAGACAACCCGCCCGCCCGCAACCGCCCGGACGTCCTCGCCCTCCGGGGCGAGGATGAGGAGCCCCTTCCAGGTCAGGCTGCTACCCTCCCTCGGAGCGCCAAAGCGGCTTGCAAGTTCCCCGCGGACCGGAAGGCGCAGCGTGCCCTTCGATCTTGCGAAGCTGCCCCCGCCGGCCGCATCGGGTACGAGCTCGTTGCGCGGCCGCGGCGCCCCCTGCGGCGGCGGGGGGGCGCTGAGCGCCCGGGCCAACCCGTCCACAAGCCTGGCGAGACGCTGCTCGTTGCGGGTGAGCGTTTCGATCCCGCGGCGCTGTCTTCCGATGTCATCGGAGATCCGGGCGAGCACCCGCCGCCGTTCTGCGGCCTGAGCGGTCAGCCGGTCACGCTCGGCCTGAGCCGCGTGCTCGAGCTCGGCGAGCGCCGCGCTCGACTCCCCGCTCCGCTGCTCGAGCGCGGCGAGCTCCGTGACCCGCGCCTGCAGGTCGCGGATCAGCGCGGACTGCGCCTGCGAGACGAACTGGTAATAGGCGAGGCTGCGGGCGACCTCGTTCGGATCCTTCCCGGAGAGGAGCAGCCTCCCCACCCCGCCTTCGCCCGCCATGTAGCGGGCACGGAGGAGGGCTGCGAGCTGCGACTCACGGGTTCCCAAGTCGTCGCGGGCCGCGCGCGTTTGCGCCCCGAGCCCGCGCAACTCCGCCCGTGCCGCGCCGAGCTTCGCGCCGAGCGCGCGCAGGACCCGGTTCGCCTCCGATATCGCGCTCTCGCTCGCGCGAAGCTCGTCCGCGGCTTCCGCGTGGGCGCCTTCGGTCGCCGCGAGCTCGCGCTTCGACTGCTCGATCCGGGTGCGCAGCCGGTCGAGCTCCTCCTTCTCGCCCGCGGCACCCGCGGGGCCGCTCGCCAGGCCCGAGGCGAGCGCGAACAGGAGCGCGCAGGCGAGCGCGTGGCGCCGGTCCCGGACTCCGCTCAGGTGCGCGCCTTGGCTTGATCCGCGACCGCGCGCGCCGCCGCCTCCACCTCTGACGGATCGCCCAGGTAGTAATGGCGGAGCGGGCTGAGCGCATCGTCGAGCTCGTACACGAGCGGGATCGCCGTGGGGATGTTGAGCTTGACGATCGCCTCGTCGGACATGCCGTCGAGATACTTCACCAGCGCGCGCAGGCTGTTGCCGTGGGCGGCGATGACCACGCGCCGGCCGGCACGCACCGCGGGGGCGATCGTCTCGCGCCAGTAGGGAAGGAATCGCTCGACGGTGTCCTTCAGGCACTCGGTGAGCGGAATCTCGGTCGGGGCGAGGCCGCGGTAGCGCGGGTCGTTCGCGGGGCTGCGCGGATCGGCGCGGTCGAGCGCGGGTGGAGGAACGTCGTAGCTCCGCCGCCATGCGAGCACCTGCGCCTCGCCGAACTTCGCGGCGGTCTCGGCCTTGTTCAGGCCTTGCAGCGCCCCGTAATGGCGTTCGTTCAGGCGCCAGGAGTTGAGGACGGGGATCCACATGAGATCCATCTCCTCGAGCGCGATCCACAGCGTCTTGATCGCCCGCTTGAGCACCGAGGTGTAGGCGACGTCGAAGACGAAGCCCTCCGCGCGGAGGAGCTGCCCGGCGCGGCGCGCTTCCTCGCGCCCGTGATCGGTCAGGTCCACGTCGGTCCACCCGGTGAAGCGGTTCTCCTTGTTCCACGCGCTCTCACCGTGCCGCAGCAGCACGAGCTTTTTCATCGGCCGTCCCTGTTCAGCAGAACCATATAATTTTACAATACGCGATTCGTTCTCAACATGCGCGCCACCCATGAAACGAGACTTCGATGACCTCATCGGCAAGCAGGACCAGATCGAACTGGCCGCCCGCGCCATGAAGTCCATGGCCCACCCGCTGCGGCTCAAGATCCTGTGCGTGCTCGGAGACCACGAAGTGAGCGTTCAGGACATCGTCGACGCGGTCGGCACGTCGCAGAGCAACGTCTCGCAACATCTCGCCATCCTGCGCGACAAGGGCGTCCTCAAGACGCGCAAGGACGCGAATCGCGTCTACTACCGCATCGGGGACATGCGCATTCTGCAGCTGATCGGCATGATGCGCGAGGTGTTCTGCGGAGTCACGCACCGGCAGTCTTGAGGACCGCACGTCAATGAAGTTCGTGATCGACAATATCTTGCTCGTCGTCACTGCTCTCGTGAGCGGGGGATTGCTCCTCTGGCCGATGGTGAGGCGCGGCACCGGCGGCCCGTGGGTCACGGCGACGCAGGCGGTGCAGCTGATCAACAAGGAGGATGCGCTCGTGCTCGACATCCGGGAGGCACCCGAATACTCGGCGGCGCATATCCTGAACGCGCGCAACATCCCGCTGAAGGACCTCGCGGCGCGGGCGAAGGAGATCGAGAAGTTCAAGCAGAAGCCGGTGATCGTTGCGTGCGACTCCGGCAGCCGTTCCGGGGCCGCGGTGACGGTGCTCAAGCAGCAGGGGTTCGCGAACGTCCACAACCTGAGCGGTGGGCTCGGCGCGTGGCAGCAGGCCGGGCTGCCGACGGAGAAGCAGTAGGTGGCGCGCGTCGTGATGTACCTTACCGAATTCTGTCCCTACTGCGAGCGGGCCGAGCAGCTGCTGCACGAGAAGGGCGTCGCGGCCATCGAGCGCATCCGCGTCGACTTGCATCCTGAACGCCGCGGGGAGATGATGGACAAGAGCGGGCGGCGCACGGTGCCCCAGATCTGGATCGGACCACACCACGTCGGCGGGTACGACGACCTTGCCGCGCTCGAACGCGCCGGCCAGCTCGATCCGCTGCTCGCCGCGAGCGACTGACCGGGACGAACGGCGGTCTTGCGCCGCGCCCCACGACATACGGAGCAGCAATGACCGACCAGCAGCCGCAGCAGCCGGTTTTCAGCATCGAGAAGGTGTACGTCAAGGACGCTTCGGTCGAGCTGCCGAACGCGCCCGCCGTCTTCATGGAATCGCAGACGCCGCAGGTGGAAATCCACCTCGCGAGCAACGTCGAGAAGATGAACGACACGCTGTTCCACGTGGTGCTCACCGTGACGGCCACTGCGAAGCACGCTGACCGGACCTGTTTTCTGGTCGAGGTAGCGCAAGCCGGGATCTTCCGGATTCACGGCGTGCCGGAGCGCGACATGGACCCGATCCTCGGCATCGCCTGCCCCAACATCCTGTTTCCCTACGCGCGCGAGACGGTGGCCGACCTGGTTGGGCGCGCGGGTTTCCCCCCGATCCATCTCGCGCCGGTGAACTTCGAGGCGATCTACGCGCAACGCCTGCAGCAGCAGGAGGCGCACGCCGCGACGCCGCTCGTCCAGACGGCGAACTGAGCCGATGCCGCGCACGCCCCGATCGTCCCGGGCCGTCCGCCGGCGGATTGCGCAGTGCGCCGCGAGTGCGGCCTTGTCATTCTTGGCGGCTGCGGCGCCTGCCAGCGATTTCCGCTCGGTCGCGGAGCCCGCGGTACTCTACGACGCGCCGTCGCTGCGGGCGAGCCGGCTCTTCGTCATCGGGCGCGACGCGCCGGTCGAGGTGATCGCGAGCGACGGGACCTGGGTGAAGGTGCGCGACAACACCGGCGAGCTCGCCTGGATCGAGAAAAAGGCGCTTTCCGATCGGCGCACGCTGGTGGTCTCCGTGCCGGTGGCCGACATCCGCGAGCGCCCGGACGAGCAGTCGCCGGTCGCGTTCCAGGCGCAGCAGGGCGTCCTGCTCGAGCTCCTCGACGCCGACCGCGCCGGATGGCTCCGTGTCCGGCACGCGGACGGCTCCTCCGGCTACGTGCGCATCTCGCAGGTTTGGGGGTACTAGTGTTGAGCCGGGCGCGCGGATGAGGGGAAGGTCGCCCGCCCGCGCTCCGCACTGCCGCTCCGACCTCCGCGCGGACCGATCATGAGACTCGCCGTTCTCGGCGCCGGCGCTTGGGGCACGGCCCTGACGGTGGCGCTCACCGAGGCGCATCGATTGCGGCTGTGGGATCGCGACCCCGCACGCGCGTCCGAGATCGCCGCGCACCGGCGCACCCGCTATCTGCCGGACGCCGTGCTTCCCGCCAGGGCCGAGGTGACCGGCGATTTCGCCGCGGCGCTGGATGGCGCGGAGATCGCGATCGTGGCGACGCCCACCGCCGGGCTGCGCGCCACGCTCGAGCGCATGCGCGCCGCCGGCCGGCGCGTCCCCGTTGTCTTCGCCTGCAAAGGGTTCGAGCAGTCGAGCGGGATGCTTGCGCACGAGGTCGCGGCCGAAGTCCTCGGTCCGGATGCCGCGGTGGCCGCGCTGTCGGGGCCGAGCTTCGCGCAGGAGGTCGCGCGCGGCCTGCCGACCGCGGTCACGCTCGCGTCCGCCGACATCGCGTTCGCGCGCGAGACGGCGCGCGCGCTGCACCAGCGCCGGCTACGCGTCTACTTCAGCGACGACGTGATCGGTGTCGAGGTCGGCGGCGCCGTCAAGAACGTGACGGCGATCGCCACCGGGATCTCGGACGCCCTCGGGCTCGGCCTGAACGCCCGCGCCGCGCTGGTGACGCGCGGACTCGCCGAGGTGACCCGGCTCGGCGTGCGCCTCGGCGGCCGCCTCGAGACTTTCATGGGGCTCGCCGGCGCGGGCGATCTCATCCTCACGTGCACCGGCGACCTGTCGCGCAACCGCCGCGTCGGGCTGGGCCTCGGCCGCGGCGAGCGGCTCAATGCGATCCTCGCCGGGCTCGGGCACGTCGCCGAAGGCGTGTACACCGCGCGCGAGGTCGAGTCGCGCGCGCTTGCGTCGGGAGTGGACATGCCGATCAATCGCGCGGTCAGCGACGTGCTGTTTCGGTCGGTGGCGCCGCGCGACGCCGTCGAGGAACTGCTCGCGCGCGATCCCAAGAGCGAGCTCCAGGTCTAGGCGAGCAACCAGGGTGACCGTGCGTACCGGGCGGCGCGCCGCCCTCGGTCATGCGCCAGCGAAGTCGAGCTGGCGCCACGCCTCGTAGACGACGACGGCGACCGCGTTCGCCAAGTTGAGGCTTCGATTGCCCGGCAGCATCGGCAGGCGCAGGCGACGCTCCGGCGCGAACGTCGCGAGCAACGCGTCGGGCAGGCCGCGGCTCTCCGCACCGAACACGAAGGCATCGCCCGGCGCGAACCGCGCGTCCGCGTAGCGGTGCGTGCCGCGGGTGCTCAGCGCGAAGAGGCGCCTGTCGGCCAGCCGGCGGGCGCACTCGAGCCAGCCGGCGTGGACCTCGACGGCAGCGAAGGCCGCATAGTCGAGCCCGGCGCGCCGCAACGACCGCTCGTCGGTGCGGAATCCGAGCGGTCCCACGAGATGCAGCCGGGCCCCGGTGTTCACCGCGAGCCTGATGACGTTGCCTGCGTTCGGCGGAATCTCGGGCTGATGCAGGACGATTTCAAACATCGTGGTAGAGGGTGCGGCCGACAACCCAGTTCTCGACCCAGGCAGCGCCCGCGCGCTTCAGGCAGCCTGCGAGCTCGGCCAGGGTGGCGCCCGTGGTCATGACGTCGTCGACAACGGCGATGCGCCGGCCCCCGACATCGGCACGGCACGTGAACGCGCCACGCACGTTGCGGGTGCGCTCGGCAATCGGCAGGTCTGTCTGGCTCGCGGTGTCGCGGACCCGCTCGACGAGCGCGGTCTCGAGGCCGAGCCGTCGCGCCCGGGCGGCCGGCCGCGCGAGCTCGACTGCCTGATTGAAGCCGCGGCGCGCCAGGCGCTCGCGCGCGAGCGGCATGGGGACGATCATGTCGATGCGGCGCTCCGCCACGCGCCGGGCGAGCCCTTCGCCCAGCAGCCGTGCGACCGGCAGATTTCCCTGGTACTTGAGCGACTGCACGATGCGGTCGAGCGGGAAGTCGTACCGCCACACGGCGAGCGTCGCATCGAACTCCGGCGCGCTTCGCAGGCAGGCGCCGCACGTGCTCGATCCGCGCACGGCGGATTCCGGGACCGGCATTGCGCACACTTGGCACCCGGAAGGCAGCCCCGGCAGGTCGGCCGCACAGCCTGCGCATGCCATCGCATCGCCGCACGGTGCACCGCAGAGCAGGCAGTCGTGCGAGCGGGCTCGCGCCACTGCCGCCCGCATTCCCGCGCCGATCCTGGACGTCATGAAGCCCATCATTTGACAGGGCGACAGCCCTCGGGGATATTCGGTGCGATAGATTGGTGCGAAAGACCGATCGTCGCGCATCGTGCGCGAGAAGGAGCCTAATCTTGCCTCCAGCGACCGTCAAACAGGCCCCGCAGTCGTCAGCCTCTCCAGTCGCGGCGCCACCCGCCGGCGGCGCGCTGCCCGCCACGGCGCAGATCGAGGCGCTTTTCGCACTGCCCTTTGCCGACCTGCTCTACCGCGCCCAGGGCGTGCATCGGGCCAGCTTCGATCCGAACGCCGTGCAGCTCTCGACGCTGCTCTCGGTGAAGACCGGCGGCTGTCCCGAAGACTGCGGGTATTGCCCGCAGTCCGCGCACCATGCCACGGGCGTTGCGGAGGCACCGGTGATGGCGCTGGCGGCGGTGGTCGACGCCGCGCGCGCCGCGCGGGTCGCAGGTGCGACCCGCTTCTGCATGGGCGCCGCGTGGCGGGGTCCGAAGCGGAAGGAGCTGGAACCGGTGCTCGAGATGGTGCGCGCGGTGAAGGCGCTCGGCCTGGAGACTTGCGCGACGCTCGGGCTCCTGCGCGATGGCCAGGCAGAGCAGCTGCGCGAAGCCGGGCTCGATTACTACAACCACAATCTGGACACCGCGCCGGACTTCTACGGCGAGATCGTCTCGACGCGTACCTTTGGGGATCGGCTGGCGACGATCGACCGGGTGCGAAGGGCCGGGATCCGGGTATGCTGCGGCGGCATTGTCGGCATGGGTGAGAGCCGCGCGCAGCGTGCCGCCCTCATCGCCGCGCTCGCCAGCCTCGAGCCTCCTCCCGAGTCCGTGCCCATCAACATGCTGGTCCGGGTGGAAGGCACGCCGCTCGCTGACAGCGCGGCGCTCGACTGGAGCGAGTTCGTGCGCACCATCGCGGTGGCCCGGATCGCCATGCCGGCGAGCTACGTGCGGCTCTCGGCCGGCCGCCAGGAGATGTCCGAGCCGGTGCAGGCACTGTGCTTCCTTGCCGGCGCCAACTCGATCTTCTACGGCGAGCGGCTCCTGACGACCGGCAATCCGGAGACAGAGGCCGATCGCGCGTTGCTCGACAAGCTCGGCATGCACGCGCTTGCCGAGGCTCGTCCTGGGACGTCGCCGAACGCCTGATGCGCTGCGACGGCCGCCGCCGGGCCGTTGCCGCGGCTGATCCTCGTCGCGTGTGCGCCGCGGATTGTCGATGACGGCGCCGTCGCCCGACTGGCTTGACCGGGCGGCCGCCCGGCGTGCGCTCAACCGCGCCGCGCGCGGCAAGTCAGCGACCGATCCTCTCGCCGCCGAGATCGGCAAGCGCATGGCCGAGCGCCTGGATTACATCCGGATCGCGCCGCGGCGCTCGCTCGAGGTGCTCCACGGCGCCAGCCCGGAAGTGGGCGAGCTGCGTCGCCGCTATCCAGGCGCCGAGCGCTATGCGATCGAACCCGTTCACGCAGGCGCGGGAACGCAGCCGCGATGGACGATGCGCCTCGTGCGCTCGTCGGCGCGATTCCTCGGCCGGAGCGGCGTGCGCGTCGTCTGCGCGAACGGCGCGATGCTTCCGTTCGCGGCGTCGTGCTTCTCCCTGGTGTGGTCGAATCTCGCGCTCGCCGCGCACGATGATCCCGCCGCGGTGCTGCGCGAGTGGCGCCGTGTCCTCGCAGCGGGCGGCCTCCTCATGTTCAGCACGCTCGGACCGGACACGTTGAAGGAGCTGCGCGCGGCCTTCGTGCCCGACCCGTTTCCGCACGTCCATCCCTTCGTCGATATGCACGACGTGGGTGACATGCTCGTGGCAGCGGGGTTCGCGGAGCCGGTGATCGACATGGAGATGCTGACGCTGACCTATGCCGGAATCGAAGGTCTACTCGAGGATCTGCGACGGGCTGGCGCCACGAACGCACACGTGGCGCGCCGACGCGGGCTCACCGGGCGCGGCATCTGGGAGCGCGCGCGCGCGGCGTATGCCGGGCAGCAACGGGACGGGCGGCTGCCGGCGAGCATCGAGGTCGTGTACGGTCATGCGTGGAAACCCGCAACGCGCAACGCCGCCGACGGCCGCCAGATAATCCAGTTCGATGCCAAGCTGCGGCGGCGCAAGCCGGGTTGATCGCGTGTGCGCATCCGCTTACGGCGGGATGCACGGGCGCGGCCGACCGGAATCAAGAACCAATCTTGTATCAAGAATCAGTCTTGTCTACGGCCGATGCCGTGTGCTAGATTCGCGGGCTAAAGCGTGAGGGGCCTGAGCGAACGCGGCTTGGAAAGGCGGCAGGACGCTGCAATACGGACCGGGACCGGGCGCGGATTCACGCAAGAGCGGCAAACGCCGACCAAGCGCGCGGAACGCCGGGCGCAGGAGAGCGGCAGCCGGCAGGTTCCCGCCCGCACCGAGGCTGGCACGCCGATGAAGGAGGCGTCGCGGCCTGATGTGGCTGTGTCGGGCGAGCACGCCGGTTCCGGGCTGACGATCAAGCGCAACCGCTCCATGTCCCCGCGCTGGCTACTCCTGCAGCTCGGCACGACAGCTGCGCTGCCGTTCGGGATAGGCTTGGGCCTCACCGCCGTGTCGGCGCTCGGGGGAATCGGCCGGCACCTGTCCGTGCAGGAGCGGCTCGGGTGCGCGCAGCGCCTCCGGCACGAGTTATCCAGTCCTGAGAAGGGGTGAGCATGTCCGTAAAGATCTTCAGGGCCGCCGCCGGCCTCGCCACGGTGGTGCTGAGCGCGGGAGCGCAGGCCGCCTTTGAGCTGAACTTCCAGACACCGGTCTCCAAGGTCGGCGAACGCGTGTACGACCTGCACACCGTCATCCTGCTCATCTGCTTCGTGATCTTCATCGCCGTATTCGGAACCCTCCTGTACTCGGTCTTCGCGCACCGCAAGTCGAAGGGGCACGTCGCGGCGCAGTTCCACGAGAACACGACCGTCGAGGTCCTGTGGACCATCATCCCGTTCGTGATTCTCGTCCTGATCGCGTGGCCGGCGACCACGACACTGCTCGCGATGCGGGATACCGCGGAGCCCGACGTCACCGTCAAGGTCACCGGATACCAGTGGGAATGGGCATACGATTACCTGAAGGGCGAGGGCGAGGGCATCTCCTTCCTGTCCAACCTCGCGACGCCCCACGACCAGATCTACGGCACGGCGGCCAAGGGAGAGCATTACCTGCGCGAGGTCAACAATCCGTTGGTCGTGCCGGTGGGAAAGAAGATCCGGATCCTGACGACCGCCAACGACGTGATCCACTCCTGGTTCGTGCCCGAACTCTTCGTGAAGCAGGACGCAAACCCGGGGTTCATCCGCGACACCTGGTTCCGGGCGGAAAAGGAAGGCACCTTTCGCGGCCAATGCGCCGAGCTCTGCGGCAAGGACCACGGCTTCATGCCGATCGTCGTCGAGGTGGTGTCGCCGGAGAAGTACTCGGCCTGGGTAGCTGAGCAGAAGAAGAAGATGGCGGGGCTCGCCGACGATCCCGGCAAGAGGGCCACCGAAGCCGGCGAGGCGGTAGCGCCGGCCGACATCAAGACCGCGCGCAGGTAGCCTCAGGAATCGCTTCCAGGAGAACCCAATGAGTGCAGTTCTCGATACCCCCGGCCATCACGAGCATGCGGACCGTCCGACCGGGATCACGCGCTGGCTGACGACGACGAACCACAAGGACATCGGGACGATGTACCTGTGGTTCAGCTTCACCATGTTCATCGTCGGCGGGATCATGGCGCTCATCATCCGCACGGAGCTCTTCACGCCCGGCATCCAGGTGGTCGATCCGGACCGCTTCAACGCCCTGACCACCTACCACGGCTTGATCATGGTGTTCGGCGCCATCATGCCCGCGTTCGTCGGGTTCGCGAACTGGCTGATCCCGATGCAGATCGGCGCGCCCGACATGGCGTTTCCCCGCATGAACAACCTGTCGTTCTGGCTGCTGCCGCCGGCCGCGCTGCTCCTGATCACGGCGCAGTTCGTGCCGGGCGGCGGAGCGGGCGTGGGCTGGACGATGTACCCGCCGCTCACGGTGCAGGCGCCGATGGCGATGGACCTCACGATCTTCGCGATCCACATCCTCGGCATGTCGTCGATCATGGGCTCGATCAACATCATCACCACCGTCTTCAACATGCGCGCGCCCGGCATGGGGATGATGCGGATCCCCATGTTCTGCTGGACCTGGGTGATCACCGCCTTCCTGCTGCTCGCGGTGATGCCGGTGCTCGCGGGCGCGGTCACGATGACCCTGACCGACCGGCACTTCGGCACCTCGTTCTTCAACGCGGCGGGCGGCGGCGATCCGGTCCTCTACCAGCACGTGTTCTGGTTCTTCGGTCACCCGGAGGTGTACATCATCGCGATTCCCGCGTTCGGCGTGATCTCGCAGATCATCCCCGCGTTCGCGCGCAAGCCGCTCTTCGGCTACACCTCGATGGTGTACGCGACCGCCTCGATCGCGGTGCTCTCGTTCCTGGTCTGGGCGCATCACATGTTTACGGTGGGCATGCCGGTCGAGGCGCAGCTCTACTTCATGTACGCGACCGTGCTGATCGCGGTGCCGACCGGCGTGAAGGTGTTCAACTGGGTGGCCACGGCCTGGCGCGGCTCGCTCAGCTTCGAGACGCCGATGCTCTTCGCCCTCGGCTTCCTCTTCCTCTTCACGATCGGCGGCTTCACCGGGCTCGTGCTCGCGATCGTCCCGATCGACGTCCAGCTGCACGACACCTACTACGTCGTGGCGCACTTCCACTACGTGATGGTCGCCGGCGCGCTGTTCTCGGCGTTCGGCGCGATCTACTTCTGGCTGCCGAAGTGGACCGGAAAGATGTACGACGAGAGGCTCGGAAAGCTGCACTTCTGGCTCTCCTTCATCTTCTTCAACGTGGCCTTCTTCGTGCAGCACTTCCTGGGGCTCGCCGGCATGCCGCGGCGGATTCCCGACTACGCTCCGCAGTTCGCCGAGTTCAACATGATCTCGTCGATCGGCGCCTGGGGCTTCGGGCTCGCGCAGGTCCTGCTCCTCTACATCGTCGTGAAGACGATCCGCAGCGGCAAGCCGGCCGAGCAGCGCCAGTGGGACGGCGCCGACGGCTTGGAGTGGACGCACCTGCCGACGCCGGCGCCCTACCACAGCTTCGAGACGCCGCCGGTCCTGAAATGAACGAATCGCATCGCGCGCGCGTCGTGCGCAACAACCGGATCACCGCCGCCGTGCTCTGGGGCATCGTGGCGCTCTTCTTCTTCGGGATCATGGCCAAGTACCTGTTTCTCGTTCGATGAATACCGCCGCAGCCAATCGCAGATTGCTGATCAAGCTCAGCGTGGTCGCGGCGGGCATGTTCGGGTTCGGTTTCGCCCTGGTGCCCTTCTACAACGCGATCTGCAACGTGACCGGCGTCAACAACCTGATCAAACGCGATAGCCGACCGGTCAACACGCAGGTCGATCTCAATCGCACGGTGACTTTCGAGTTCGACGCGAATGCGATCGGGCTCGCTTGGCACTTCAGCCCGGTGCAGCGCAGCGTCCGCGTGCACCCGGGCGAGATAGTCCTGGTGGAGTACGAGGTCGTGAACCGCTCGAACGTCGCGGTCGTCGGCCAGGCGATCCCGAGCTATGGGCCGAAGCTCGCCGCGGCGTACGTGCGCAAGCTCGAGTGCTTCTGCTTCCAGCAGCAGACGCTGCAGCCGGGGGAAGTCCGGCGCATGCCGGTCCAGTTCGTGCTCGACGGCGATCTGCCGCCCGATGTGAACACGATCACCCTGTCCTACACGTTCTTCGAGGTGAACGCGGCTGCCGGGGAACCGCGTTCCGGAAGTGCGGGATGACCAGCGCGCACGCGATGACTGGCAACGACAATCCCGAGCCGCGGCGCGCCTCACCGTTCGCGGCCGTAAAAACCGTGTTCTGGGCGTTCTTCGGCGTGCGCCGGGGCCGGGATCATGCCGCGGTCAAGCTCAGCCTGGCGCAGATCGTCATCGCCGGCTTGGTCGGCGCCGCGGTGTTCGTGCTGGCGATCGTCACCGTGGTGCGGCTCGTCACCCGGTAGACGAGAATCAGAAGGGGAACTCGAGGAGAAGCGCATGGCAAGCACCACCCAGTCCGCCGGGCACTACTACCTGCCGGCGCCGTCGAAGTGGCCGATCACGGCCGCGAGCGCGGTGCTCTGCCTCGGATTCGGGGCTGCGTTCGCGGTCAACCAGATGATGCTCGGCTACGTTCTCCTCGCCCTCGGCGTCGCCATCTTCGCATTCATGCTGTTCGGCTGGTTCGGCGCCGTGGCCCACGAGTCGGAGAGCGGCCTCCACAACGAGCGCGTCGACACCTCGTTCCGATGGGGGATGAGCTGGTTCATCTTCTCCGAGGTGATGTTCTTCGCGGCGTTCTTCGGCGCGCTGTTCTACGTCCGCGTGTTCTCGGTGCCGTGGCTCGCGGACATCGAGCAGAAGCTCCTGTGGCCGGGCTTCGCCGGGACGTGGCCCACCGCGGGCCCCGGATTCGAGGGGGAATTCAGCCCGATCGCCGCCTGGGGTCTGCCCGCGATCAACACGCTCCTGCTGCTCACTTCAGGGGTGACGGTCACCCTCGCGCACTGGGCGCTGAAGGAGAACAAGCGCGGCGCGCTGATCGGATGGCTCGCGGCCACGATCGCGCTCGGCGTCACGTTCCTCTTCGTGCAGATCCACGAATACGGACACGCCTACTCGGAGCTCAACCTGAAGCTCTCGACCGGCGTGTTCGGATCGACCTTCTACATGCTCACCGGCTTTCACGGTTTTCACGTGACGGTCGGCTGCATCATGCTGAGCGTGATCCTCGGGCGCTCGATCGCGGGCCACTTCAAGCCCGAGCACCACTTCGGATTCGAAGGGGTGGCGTGGTACTGGCACTTCGTCGACGTGGTCTGGCTGCTGCTCTTCATCCTCGTCTACTGGCTCTGACGGGGAGGGCGGGTCGGAGCCGCCGCGCGCGCATCGCGCCGACACGCCCTGCATTGACCTCCATCGACCCGGGCCCATGCCGTACCGGTCGGGCTATGCCAGGCGCACGACCGAGGTCATGCCGACACCGCCGATCGGGACGGCACGACAAGGCTCCAGGTCTGCGTGACCAAGGTCGCTCCGGCGGCATTTTTCGTCGTCACCTTCATGTCCATGAAGCCGCGATCTGGCCGCCTCTTGGAAGGGCGGAGTGCCATCACCTCGGCGCTCGCCCGCAGCGTGTCCCCAGGGCGCATGGGCGCATGAAACCGCATGTCCTTGAACTCGGCTCCGACGATGGGCGTGCCTCCCAGCAGGCGCGCGTCCACCAAGAGCCGCATCGTCACCGCCAGTGTCTGCCAACCGCTACCGACCAGTTCCCCGAACACCGTGCCACGCGCAGCCACCTCGTCAAGGTGCATGGGCTGCGGATCGTACTGTTCGGCAAATGACAGGATCATGTCCCGCGTCTCCGGTTTCCCGCCGTTTGCTCCGTCATCCGCCGCCGGAAGCCCCTGCGCAGCCCTCCCGGGGCTCGCCTGCGCGGGGTCCGCCCGCTCGTGCAAAAAATTTGAAGTGAGTAAACATGGGCTGGTCCGAAGTGGGCGAAACCGTCTGCCCCATCGCTCGCGCGCTCGCCGTGGTCGGCGACCGCTGGACGGTGTTGATCCTGCGCGAATTGTTCCTAGGCGTGAATCGGTTCGAGGAAATCCAGGCGCAGACGGGCATGTCGTCGCACCTGCTGTCCACCCGCCTCAAGCGGCTGGAGGGCGACGGTATCGTGGCCCGGCGTCCCTACAGCGACCGTCCGCCACGCCATGAATACCGGCTGACCGACAAAGGCCTGGATCTCTATCCCTTGCTCCTGAGCCTCAAGGCCTGGGGTGAGAAATGGGGCGGCTTCGAGCCGAAGGCTGAACCGGTCCCCAAAGTGCGGACACTACGAAGCGCTGCGGTGAGCGTTGTCCACGGACGGCCGGTTCGGTCGCTTGCGACGAACCGGAACCGGCCGGCGGTGGTCAACGCGGGTCAGTGCGCCG
>JADLAV010000032.1 GCA_020848075.1 Burkholderiales bacterium | reverse complement strand
CCTCGATGCCGCCGCCTGAACGCTGGGCCGCTTCAGGTTACTTCCCGGAAGAGCCGTATGCGGGAAAGCCGCACGTACGGATCTGTGAGGGCGAAAGCCGAAATGGCTGGGCTACTCGACCATCGCCGCGGCCGGGGATATAGTAGATTCCAGGCGGACGCCGGGAGCCAGCCGGCCGCGCACCGCTGCCCGACGCGTCCCGCACTCTCCATTCCGTCATGCCTGCAATCACAAATCACGAACACGGCATCAGCACCGTCGACACGGTCTACGACCGGCCCCAGCAGACCTCGGCCCACATCATCGTCGAGGCCGGTCGCGCGGCGATCATCGACACGGGGACCAGCCCCGGGGTGCCGCGCATTCTCGCGGCGCTCGCCGCGAAAGGCGTGCCCCCCGAGCGGGTCGATTACGTGGTGCTCACCCACATCCACCTGGATCATGCCGGCGGGGCCGGCCTGCTCATTTCGCAGCTGCCGAACGCGGTGCTCACCGTGCACCCGCGCGGCGCGCGGCACATGGCCGATCCGAGTCGGCTCGTCGCGGCGACCACCGCCATCTACGGCGAGGAGACGATGCGGCGGATCTACGGCGAGATCCTGCCGGTCGCGCGGGGCCGTATCGTCGAGACGCCGCACGAGGCCTCCGTCAGGCTCGCCGGCCGCGAGCTCGTGTTTCTCGACGCGCCGGGGCACGCGCGCCATCACGTCGTCGTGCTCGACACGCGCTCCGGCCACATCTTTGCGGGCGACACGTTCGGCCTCTCGTACCGAGAGACCGACCGCGACGGTATGCAGTTCGTGGTGCCGACCACGAGCCCCGTGCAATGGGAACCCGATGCGCATCACGCGTCGGTCGACATGATCCTCGCTCGGCGCCCGGGCGCCATCTACGTCACCCATTACGGGCAGGTGCGCGACGGGGCGCGGCTCGGCGCGGACCTGCACCGGCTGATCGACGCTCACCGGGAGCTCGCGCTCGCCTGCCGCGACACCGGGCCCGACCGGGCGGCGCGGTTGGCGACAGGTGTGCGCGACATCGTCCTCGGGGAGGCGGCGCGCCAGCGCTGGCCGCTCCCGCGCGAGGCAACACTGGCGCTGTTCGGCGTTGACATCGACCTGAATGCGCAGGGCCTTGCGGCGTGGCTCGACTCGCTCGGGTAGCGCCCGGACACGCATCAGGCGTCACGACGGCACCGCTCGTACACCTGGAGATGGCAATAGGCTGCGGCAAGCAGCCTCGCGTCCGGGCCCGCCGCGCGCGGCGCTCGCGCACGAGGAAGGTCACATCCGCGCCGGCCTGCGCCAGCCGGGCACCGAAATAGCCTCCGACTCCACCCGCCCCCAGGACGAGGATGTTCATGGCGCGTTCTCCCGGCCGGGGATGATACCCCGCGCGGCGAGCCGGTATCATCGCGGTGAGGGCTGCGAACACAAAGGACGTGGACGATGAACGTGGGCAAGCACATGAGCGCGCCGGTGGTGACGGTGCGCGCCGATGCGGATTACCGGACGGCATTCGACATCATGCGGGGCAAGGGGGTGCACCACCTGCCGGTCACGGATGCGCAAGGCAAGCTCGTCGGCCTGGTGGCGCAGCGCGACCTCCTGGTGGCGGCCACCCGGTATCAGAACGCGCCGGTCGAGATCGCCGAGGTCATGCACCGCCCGGTCATCACGGCGAAGGCCGACGTGCCGATCGTCGAGGCCGCGCGGATGATGATGAGCCAGAAGATCGGCTGTCTTCCGGTCGTGGACGCCGACCTCAATCTGCTCGGGGTCATCACCGAAAGCGACCTCTTCGAGGTCTTCGTGCGGATCCTTTCGAGCCGGCCGGGCACCAAGCAGCGCAGGCCGGCGGCGGCGAGAATGCCCGGCGCGGGGAGGGCGCCCGCGAAAAAGCCTTCCCCGAAGAGGCGAGCCACGGCGAAGTCGACCGCGCGCAAACCCTGAGGCGGTCCGTGGGCCGCGAGGCCCCGCGTTCCGCCCGTTCGCCTTCGACGGGCTGAGCCCTCAGGCCGGATCGTCCGCGACGAAGGGGTTGCTCCGGCGCTCCTCGCCGATCGTCGTCAGCGGCCCGTGGCCGGGAACGACGGTCACCTCGTCGCCAAGCGTGAAGAGCTGCTCGCGGATCGAGCGGAGGAGCATCGCGTGGTCGCCGCGCGGGAAGTCGGTGCGCCCGATCGATCCGCGAAAGAGCACGTCGCCGACGATCGCGAGCCGCGCCGCTGCGCAGAAAAAGACGACATGCCCGGGGGTGTGTCCCGGGCAGTGACGCACCTCGAGCGCGTGCCCGCCGACCGTCACGGTGTCGCCCTGCTCGAGCCAGCGGTCGGGCGTGAACGCCGCGGCCGGTGGCAAGCCCCACTGGCGGGCCTGGCCGGGCAGCAGGTCGATCCAGAACTGCTCGTCGCGGTGCGGCCCTTCGATCGGCACGCCGAGCTCGCCCGCGAGCTCCGCGGCCGCGCCGGCATGATCGACGTGGCCGTGCGTGAGGAGAATCTTCTCCACGTGGAGCGCGTGCTCCGCGACGAACCGCTTGATCTCCGCGAGGTCGCCACCGGGATCGACGATCGCGGCGGCGAGCGACGCGTCGTCCCACACGATCGAGCAGTTCTGCTGGAAAGGGGTGACCGGGAGGATGGCGCACTGCAACGGCATGGCCCGCGATTATAGATGGCGCGCCGGCATGATGGATCGGCCGGCGTTGCGGGACGAATGGCCGGCAGAGCATGAAGGCGCCGCGGCTCGTTCGCGCACCCTGACGATGCGCGATTGGCACTCGCCGGGCGCGAGTGACAAGAGCGAACGGGGTCTTCACACCCTGCCGATTGAGGACGATGAGACATCGGTCACGCGACGAGCGCCGCGCCGACTAGCTATTTATATGCTAACGCGAACAACGCGGTTTATCGCACCGTCGGAAAGCGCTAGAGTGTGTGCTACTTGTAAACACGAACCGGCCTTCAGACGTTAATTTTAGAGCTTCGCGCAACAGGGAGGGAGGGTACTGGAACGCGAAATGCATGCCGAGGACAGGAACCTGCGCGCGACACGCTGGGTCTATAAGGGGTTTCGGCGGGGGATACTGCCCGCCGCCAAGTGGAGGTGAGCCATGGTTGACATCGTCCAGAGCTTCCGGTCGTACTATACGAGTACGAACCACGAGGAGATGTCGCTGCAGGAGTATCTCGACCTCGGGCGCTTCGAGCCGCTGACATACGCGACCCCGGCCGAGCGCATGCTGAAGGCGATCGGCGAGCCGGAGCTGGTCGACACCCGCCACGATCCCAGGCTGTCCCGGATCTTCGGCAACCGGATCATCCGCCGGTATCCGGCCTTCGACGAGTTCTACGGGATGGAGGAGGTGATCGACCAGATCGTCTCCTTCTTCAAGCACGCGGCGCAGGGGCTGGAGGAGAAGAAGCAGGTGCTCTACCTGCTCGGCCCGGTCGGCGGCGGCAAGTCCTCGATCGCCGAGCGGCTGAAGCAGCTGATGGAGGCCTACCCGATCTACGCCCTGAAGGGCTCGCCGGTGAACGAGTCGCCGCTCGGGCTCTTCAACCCGCTGCAGCTCGGCGAGGCGCTTGAGAAGGAATACGGCATTCCGAAGCGCTACCTGAACGGCATCATGTCGCCGTGGGCGGTCAAGCGCCTGAGGGAGTTCGACGGCGACATCTCCAAGTTCCGCGTGGTCCGGCTGAAGCCGTCGATCCTCAAGCAGATCGCGGTGACCAAGACCGAGCCGGGCGACGAGAACAACCAGGACATCTCCTCGCTCGTCGGCAAGGTCGACATCCGCAAGCTCGACCGCTTCGCGCAGGACGACCCCGACGCGTACAGCTATTCCGGCGGGCTCTGCCTCTCCAACCAGGGCCTCCTCGAGTTCGTCGAGATGTTCAAGGCCCCGATCAAGATGCTCCATCCGCTCCTCACCGCTACGCAGGAGGGCAACTACAAGGGCACCGAGGGCTTCGGCGCCATCCCCTTCTCCGGGGTCATCCTGGCCCACTCGAACGAGACCGAGTGGCAGACGTTCCGCAACAACAAGCACAACGAGGCCTTCCTCGACCGCATCTACATCGTCAAGGTCCCGTATTGCCTGCGGGTGTCCGAGGAGTACAAGATCTACAAGAAGCTGCTCAACAACTCGAGCCTCTCGGAGGCGCCGTGCGCACCGGGCACCCTCGACATGATGGCGCAGTTCGCCGTGCTCACGCGGCTGAAGGAGCCGGAGAATTCGAGCATCTACTCCAAGATGCGGGTCTACGACGGCGAGAGCCTGAAGGACGTCGATCCGAAGGCGAAGTCGTACCAGGAGTACCGCGACTACGCCGGCCACGACGAGGGCATGACCGGCATCTCGACGCGCTTCTCGTACAAGGTGCTCTCGTCGGTGTTCAATTACGATCAGACCGAGGTGGCGGCCAACCCGGTGCACCTCATGTACGTGCTCGAGCAGCGCGTGCAGAAGGAGGATCTGCCGGACGAGCTCAAGCGCCGGTACCTGGAATTCATCAAGGGCTACCTTGCGCCGCGCTACGCCGAGTTCATCGGCAAGGAGATCCAGACCGCCTATCTCGAGTCGTACACCGAGTACGGCCAGAACATCTTCGACCGTTACGTCACCTACGCCGACTGCTGGCTGCAGGACGAGGAGTACCGCGACCCCGAGACCGGCGAGATCTTCGACCGCCAGCACCTCAATTCCGAGCTGGAGAAGATCGAGAAGCCCGCCGGAATCGCGAACCCCAAGGACTTCCGCAACGAGATCGTGAACTTCGTGCTCCGCGCCCGCGCGTCGCACGGCGGCAAGAACCCGGACTGGCGGAGCTACGAGAAGCTGCGCGAGGTGATCGAGAAGAAGATGTTCGCCACCACCGAGGATCTGCTGCCGGTGATCTCGTTCACCGCCAAGGCCTCGGTCGACGACGAGCAGAAGCACAAGGACTTCGTGGCCCGCATGGTCGAGAAGGGCTACACCGACAAGCAGGTCCGGCTCCTGTGCGAGTGGTACCTGCGGGTGCGGAAGTCGCAGTAGGGGCATGCCCCATTAAGGACGCATGAACCACCTGATCGACCGGAGGCTCGCGGGCGGCAACAAGAGCGCGGTCAACCGCGAGCGCTTCCTGCGCCGCTACAAGGAGCAGATCCGCCGCTCGGTGAAGGGGGTGGCCGCCGAGCGCTCCATCACCGACATCGACAAGGGCGGGAACGTCAACATCCCGGCGCGGGACATCCGGGAGCCGGCGTTCCGGCACGGTCCCGGCGGGGACCGCGAGCTCGTCCATCCGGGCAACAAGGAGTTCACCGCGGGCGACACCGTCCCCCGGCCCAAAGGCGGAGCCGAGGGCGTGGGCCGCGGGACCGAAGGTGGCGAGGGCGAGGCGGTCGACGATTTCGTGTTCACCCTGTCGCGGGAGGAGTTCCTCGATCTCTTCTTCGAGGACATGGAACTCCCCGACATGGTGCGCAACTTCCTCGGCGACGTGCCCGAGCGGAAGTGGGTGCGCGCCGGGTTCCGGCGCGACGGCTCGCCCAGCAATCTCGCGGTCGTGCGCACGCTGAAGCAGTCGCTCGGCCGCCGCATCGCGCTCGCGGCCGCGATCCGCGAGGAACTCGAGGCGGCGCGCCGTGAGCTCGAGGAGGCCGAGCGCCGCTCGGTCTCGGTGCTGCAGGTCTCGATGCTGCGCGATCGCGTGGAGGAGCTGGAGCGCAAGCTCACCCGCGTCCCCTTCCTGGACGAGCTCGACCTGCGCTATCGCAACCGGGTTGCGGTGCCGGCCCCGGTTGCGCGCGCCGTCATGTTCTGCCTGATGGACGTCTCCGCCTCGATGGACGAGCGCAAGAAGGAGCTCGCCAAGCGCTTCTACACCCTGCTCTACCTCTTCCTCACGCGCAAGTACGAGCAGGTCGAGCTGGTGTTCATCCGCCACACCGACAATGCCGAGGAATGCGACGAGGACGCGTTCTTCCACGATCCGCGCACCGGGGGCACCGTCGTCTGCTCGGCGCTCGAGCTGATGCACAGGATCGTGGAGGAGCGCTACGAGTCCTCCGACTGGAACATCTACGCGGCGCAGGCCTCCGACGGGGATGCTTTCGGCAGCGACCCGGCGAAGAGCATGCGCTACCTGCGCGACTTCCTGCTCCCGGTCGCCCGCTACTTCGCCTACATCGAGATCCCGGACGAGAACGACAGTCGCACCAGCACCCTGTGGGCGGCCTACGAGGAGCTCGCCGGCGCCGAGCGGAACTTCGCCATGCGGCGCGTGCACGGCCGCTCCGAGATCTACCCGGTGTTCCGCGACCTGTTCAAGAAGGAAACCGCGTGAGCGGCGGCGTGAACGGCGGCGTGACGCTGCGCGCGGCGGAGCCGATCTCGCGCGGACCGGAGTGGACCTTCGAGCTCATCCGGCGCTACGACGACGCGATCGGCGAGTGCGCCCGCGAGTTCGGGCTGGACACCTACCCGAACCAGATCGAGGTGATCACCTCCGAACAGATGCTCGACGCCTACGCGTCGACCGGATTGCCGATCACCTATCCGCACTGGACTCACGGCAAGGAGTTCATCCGCAACGAGGCGCTCTACCGCAAGGGCTACCAGGGCCTCGCCTACGAGATCGTGATCAACTCCGATCCGTGCATCGCGTACCTGATGGAGGAGAACACGATCACCATGCAGGCGCTCGTGATCGCGCACGCCTGCTACGGCCACAACTCCTTCTTCAAGGGCAACTATCTCTTCCGGCAGTGGACCTACGCCGACGCCATCCTCGACTACCTGGTGTTCGCGCGGAACTACGTGATGAAGTGCGAGGAGCGCTACGGCGTCGGCGCGGTCGAGGAGGTGCTCGATTCGTGCCACGCGCTTGCGCCGCACGGCGTGGACAAGTACAAGCGCCCGGGCGCCAAGTCGCTCAAGGACGAGGAGCGACGCCAGGCCGAGCGCGAGGAAAACGCACGCCGGCTGTTCAACGACCTGTGGCGGACGCTGCCGCGGCCGGAAGCCAAGGAGCCCGAGGCCGCGCGCCGGCCGCCGTTTCCGGCGGAGCCCGAAGAGAACCTGCTCTACTTCGTCGAGAAGTACTCCCCCAAGCTCGAGCCCTGGCAGAAGGAGATCGTGCGCATCGTGCGCAAGATCGCGCAGTACTTCTACCCGCAGTCCCAGACCAGAGTGATGAACGAGGGTTGGGCCTGCTTCTGGCACTATACGCTCGCCAACCGGCTCTACGACAAGGGCCTGGTCGACGACGCGTTCATGCTCGAGTTCCTGCAGGCGCACACGAACGTGATCGCGCAGCGCGGGTTCGACCAGCAGGGCTACGGCGGGCTGAACCCCTATGCGCTCGGATTCGCGATGTACCAGGACCTGAAGCGGATCTGCGAGGCGCCGACCGCCGAGGACCGGCAGTGGTTCCCGGAGGTGGCGGGCACCGACTGGCGCCAGGTGCTGGATTTCGCGATGCGCAACTTCAAGGACGAGTCGTTCATCGCGCAGTACTTGTCACCGAAGCTGATCCGGGACTTCCGGTTCTTCGCCATCGCCGACCACGAGGACGAGCCCGAGCTCGTCGTGGATTCGATCCACGACGAGGCGGGCTACCAGCGCGTCCGCATGCTGCTGTCGCGCCAGTACAGCCGCGACTACGTCGTGCCCGACATCCAGGTCGCGAACTACGAGCGCCATGGCGACCGCTCGCTCACGCTGCGCCACCAAGCCGCCCGCAACCGGTCCCTGCGCGAGGCCGAGGCGGAAGAGACGCTGAAGCATCTCGCCCGGCTGTGGGGCTTCACGGTGCGCCTGGAGTCGGTCGGCGAGGACGGGACCGTGAGGAACACGCTGGAGTGCCGGGGCTGACGCAGGCATAGTGGCGCGTCGCCCGCGCAGCGCCGCAGGAGGACGAGCCATGGCTGACACGCGGATCGAGCGCGACACCTTCGGGCCGATCGAGGTTCCCGCCGAGCGCCTGTGGGGCGCGCAGACGCAGCGCTCGCTCGAGCACTTTCACATCTCCACCGAGCGCATGCCGCCCGAGCTCGTCCGGGCGCTCGCGCTCGTGAAGCGAGCGGCGGCGTCGGTCAATCGCGCGCTCGGCGAGCTCGAACCCGCGATCGCCGAGGCGATCGTCGCGGCCGCCGACGAGGTGCTCGCGGGCAGGCATGCCGGTGAGTTTCCGCTCGTGGTCTGGCAGACCGGGTCGGGGACGCAGACGAACATGAACGTGAACGAGGTCCTCGCCAACCGGGCGAGCGAGCTCCTCGGCGGCCCGCGCGGGGAGGGGCGGCTCGTTCACCCCAACGATCACGTGAACCGCGGGCAGTCGTCGAACGACGTCTTTCCCACCGCCATGCACGTGGCCGCCTGCACCGCGCTCGCGCATGAGGTCGTTCCCGCGCTGCGCGCACTCGCCGGAACGCTCGGCGCGAAGAGCAGCGCGTTTCGGGACATCGTCAAGGTCGGCCGCACGCATCTGCAGGACGCCACGCCTGTCACGCTCGGACAGGAATTCTCCGGCTACGTCGTGCAGCTCGAGCAGGCAGCGGACCACGTCGAAGCGGCGCTCGCGCGGCTTGCCCGGCTCGCGATCGGCGGCACCGCGGTCGGTACCGGGCTGAACGCGCCGCCCGGGTTCGGCGAGCGCGTCGCCGCGGAGCTCGCGCGCCTCACCGCCTTCCCGTTCGTCCCGGCGCCGAACAAGTTCGAGGCGCTCGCTGCCCACGACGCACTCGTGGCGGGGCATGGCGCGCTGAAGACCGCGGCGACCGCGCTCGCGAAGATCGCAAACGACGTGCGCTGGCTCGCAAGCGGACCGCGCTGCGGCATCGGGGAGATCACGATCCCGGAGAACGAGCCCGGCAGCTCGATCATGCCCGGAAAGGTGAACCCGACGCAGTCCGAGGCCGTCCTCATGCTCGCAGCGCAGGTGCTCGGCAACGACGCTGCGATCGGCGTGGCCGGCGCGTCGGGGAATTTCGAGCTGAACGTCGCGAAGCCCGTGATCATCCACAACTTCCTGCAGAGCTGCCGGCTGATCGCCGATGGTGCGCGCTCGTTCGAGCGGCACTGCGCGGCCGGGATCGAGCCGAATCGCTCGCGCATCGCCGAGCTGGTGGCCCGCTCGCTCATGCTGGTCACCGCCCTCGCGCCGCGCATCGGCTACGACAAGGCGGCGAAGATCGCGCGCAAGGCGCATCTCGAGGGATCGACGCTGCGCGAGGCAGCGCTCGCGCTCGGCGACGTCACCGCCGAGGAGTTCGACGCCTGGGTCCAGCCAAACAAGATGGTGTGATCGCCGCCGGCCTGCAGCGGCGACGCGGTAGCGGCGATCCGCCGGCTGTCAGTGCCGGCCCATGCCCGCCGGCTGTTTCGGCGCGCCCTGCGCCGCGAGCTCCCGCACCTCGGCCTTGACTTCGACGGTCTGGGTCTTGCCGTCCCGGTCGCGGATGGTGAGGGTGATCGGGATGACCTCGCCCTGCTTGAGCTGATGGTCGATGCCCATCAGCATCACGTGGTAGCTCCCGGGGCGGAGTTCCACCTCCTTGCCGGCCGGCAGCGCGAGCTCACGGATCGGGCGCATGCGCATCACGTTGTCGACCATCGCCATCTCGTGAATCTCGACCTGCTTCGCGGCAGGCGAGGCGGCGCTGACCAGTGCGGCGTCGGTCTTCGACGTGAGCTTCATGAACGCGCCCGTGGCCTTCTGCGGCGCGACGGTGCCGCGCACCCAGGGCTCCGACACGGTGACCTGGGCCGCGGCGAGCGGCGCGACGACGGCAAGCGCGGCGGCGAGCGAGAGCGACGCGACGGCACGTGCGCGGGCCGGGCGGCGTACGGGGCGAGCTGCAAGGTTCTGCGACATTTCGGGTTCTCCTGAATTCTCGATTTGGCACCGCCGGAGGCGGATCACAACCGGCTCCATGCGAGCGCCAGGGTATCGCGGGGCCGGATGCGAAAGTGAGAGATGCATCAAGGTTGCGGCGACTCCCTCGGCCGGAAGGTCAATGCCGGCCTGCCGGACGCGTTTCCGCCTCCCCTTTCGCGGCCGCCTTCGACCAGGTTTCGCGCAGCGTCACCGCGCGGTTGAATACCGGCGCGCCCGGACGACTGTCGCGCAGGTCGGCAACGAAGTAGCCGTGCCGCTCGAACTGGAAGCGTTCTTCGGGGAGCGCCTGTGCCGCCGCGGGCTCCAGGTAGGCGGTGATCACGCGCTTGGACGCCGGATTGAGATCGTCCCGGAGGTCGCGATCGCCCGCGCCCGGGCTCTCGACTTTGAACAGGCGGTCGTAGAGGCGCGCTTCCGCACGGTACGCATGCCGCGCGGAGACCCAGTGGATGTTCCCCTTGACCTTCTTGCGCTCCGCGCCCGGCGTGCCGCTGCGCGTGTCCGGATCGTACATGCAGCGGACCGCGAGAACGTTCCCCTGCGCGTCCTTCTCGACGCCGGTGCATTTGACGACGTACGCATAGCGCAGCCGGACCTCCGCCCCGGGAGAGAGCCGGAAGTAGCCTTTCGCCGGATGTTCCGCGAAATCCTCGCGCTCGATCCAGAGCTCGCGCGAGAAGGGCACTTGGCGCCTGCCGAGCTCGGGTTTCTGCGGGTGATTCGGCGCCTCGCAGAACTCCTCGCGGCCGGACGGGTAGTTCTCGATCACGAGCCTCACCGGGTCGAGGACCGCGATCCGGCGCGCTGCGTGCTCGTTCAGGTCCTCGCGCATGCAATCCTCGAGCACCGAGTAGTCGATCCAGGCGTCGGCCTTCGACACCCCGATGCGCTCGGCGAAGAGCCGGAAGCCCGCGGGCGTGTAGCCGCGCCGGCGTGCGCCGACCAGGGTCGGCATGCGCGGGTCGTCCCATCCGTCGACGTGCCGCTCGTCCACGAGCTGGATGAGCTTGCGCTTCGAGAGCACGACATAGGTGAGGTTGAGCCGCGCGAACTCGATCTGTTGCGGCAGCGGCGCGTTAAGGAGCCCGCCCTCGGCGAGGCGCTCGT
Source organism: Burkholderiales bacterium (assembly GCA_020848075.1). Lineage (GTDB taxonomy): Bacteria > Pseudomonadota > Gammaproteobacteria > Burkholderiales > SG8-39 > JAABRB01. The sequence continues at coordinate 23,992 of JADLAV010000032.1, read as the reverse complement.
TGAACCAGTTGTAGAGCGGGCGGTGGTCCTCGAACTCGAGCGTGCAGATCGAGTGCGTGATGTTCTCCAGCGCATCCGACACGCCATGCGCCCAATCGTAGGTCGGGTAGATGCACCACGCGCCGCCGGTCCGGTGGTGCTCGGCGTGGCGGATGCGGTACATCGCCGGATCGCGCAGGTTGATGTTCGGCGACGCCATGTCGATCTTGGCGCGCAGCACATGCGCGCCGTCGGGAAACCCGCCGGCGCGCATGCGCCGCAGGAGATCGAGATTCTCCTCGATCGGCCGCTCGCGGTACGGGCTCGCCGTGCCGGCCTCGGTGAACGTGCCGCGCAGCGCGCGCATCTCCTCGGCGGTCTGCGAGTCGACGTAGGCGAGTCCGCGGCTCACCAGGTGCTCCGCAAAGGCATAGAGCCGCTCGAAATAGTCCGAGGCGTAGTAGAGATGCCCGCCCCAGTCGAAGCCGAGCCACTTCACCGCATCGAGGATCGAGTCGACGTACTCCTGCTCTTCCTTCGCCGGGTTGGTGTCGTCGAAGCGCAGGTGGCAGAGCCCCCCGTACTCGCGGGCCAGGCCGAAGTTCAGACAGATCGACTTCGCATGGCCGATGTGCAGGTAGCCGTTCGGCTCCGGCGGGAAGCGCGTGCGGATCCGTGCCGGGTCGGGCGCGCCGTGCGCATGCTCCTCGGCGGTTCCCGGCCGCCCCGCCCACTTGCGCCCGGCGTACTTGCCCACACGCAGATCCTCGTCGACGATCTGGCGGATGAAGTTGGAGGTGGATGCGGCCTGTGCCGGCGAGCGGTCCTGGGACATGTTGCGGGATGCGGCGAAGGGTCGGACGTGCTGATGCGCGGCAAACGGCGCCCGCGGATTCTACCGCAGCGTCGCCGGCGTCAATGCTCGAGCGGCGTAGGTGCCGGCAGCGCAATCCCGCGCGCGGCAAGCGTCGCGCGCGCCCGGTCCGGGTAGTCCGAGATGATGCCGTCCACACCGAAATCGAGCAGGCGCTCGATGTCCGCGGGCGCATTGACGGTCCAGGGAATCACCGCGAGCCCGAGCCGGTGCGCCTCGGCGACGAGCGCCGGGGCGAGCTCGCCGAAGGGCGGCGACCAGATCGCGCCGCCCGCTGCCTTGACCATCGCCGGCACCGAGCCGTGGTCGCGAAGATGCACACCCGCGGTCCAAGGGGAATCTGCGCCGCCGGGCGGGATCGTGTCCGCGGCGCTGAGGTAGACCGTCGCGATCTCCGGCGCTTTCGCCTGGACCACCTTTAGGGTGCGCCAGTCGAACGACTGGATCGTCGTGCGGCGCGCCGTGCCGGCCGCGCGGACGACCTTCACGAGCGCGCGTGCGAAATCCTCCGCGCCGAGCGTGTCGGCCGGCTGCGTGGGATCGATCTTCGTCTCGATGTTGAAGCGCACGGTGTCGTTTCCCGCGCGCCGCGCGAGCGCGAACACGTCGGCGAGGCGCGGGATGCGCGCGCCATCCACCGGCACCTGGTCGGGAAAGCGCTTCCCGTACCCCGACCCCGGCCGGATGCGGCCGACGTCGTAGCGCACAAGCTCGGCGTAGTCGAGCGAGCCGATGAGCGGGCCGGGGCCGTCCAGCCACCTGCCGTCCGGCCCCCGCGTGATGTCGGGATTCAGCCGGCGGTCGTGCGCGACCACGACGACACCATCGCGCGTCACGGCGCAATCGAGCTCGAGCGTCGTGACGCCGATCGCGAGCGCGCGTGCGAATGCGGGGAGCGTGTTCTCGGGCGCGAGCCCGCGCGCGCCGCGATGGCCCTGCAGGTCGAATGCCGCGGCCGCGGTCATGAAGAGCGCGGCGACGCCGCGGGAGCGGGTGAGCCGCATGCGCTAGAATCCGTCGCGTGCCGTGCGGCGCCGGCCTCGGATGCGCCGGGGCGCAGGGCGGTGCCCGACCCTATCATGATGCCGCGCTCCTTCCGCATGGTCGTTTCCGCATGGTAAAGGTCTACTCGATCGACGGCATCACGCCGGTGGTCGATCCTACCGCGTTCGTCCACCCCTCGGCAGTGCTGATCGGCGACGTCATCGTCGGTCCGGGGGTCTACGTCGGGCCCTCGGCGAGCCTGCGCGGCGATTTCGGCCGGCTCGTGATCGAACGCGGGGCGAACGTCCAGGATTGCTGCATCCTGCACGCGTTTCCGGAGAGGGACACCGTCATCGAGGAGGACGGCCACATCGGCCACGGCGCCGTGATCCATGGGGCAACCGTCCGGCGCAACGCGATGGTCGGCATTCACGCCGTGGTGAACGACAACGCGGTCATCGGGGAGTCGGCGATCGTCGCCGCGCTTGCGTTCGTGAAGGCGAACATGATCGTGCCGCCGCGCACGCTGGTCGCCGGCATGCCGGCGCGGGTGAAGCGTGGGCTCTCTGCGTCGGAACTCGCATGGAAGATCGGCGCCACCCGACGCTACCAGGAGCTCGCTGCGCGGTGCCTTGCGAGCATGCGGGAAACGGTCGCGCTCACCGCAGTGGAGTCGAACCGGCGGCGGCTGCCGAGGCAGGACGTGATGCCGCTGTCGCAGTACAAGTCGGCGTTGGAGGGCGGGACGGCGGGGAGCTGAGCGCTCCCTGGCCGGGTCCCACCGAGCGCTGCGCAAGAGCATGCGCCGCTCGCCGCGCAAGCCCTCCCGCAAGCGGCGGGTGAGATCGTTCTGACGTTTCGCCAGGTGAAACGTGAGGAGGCGCTGCCGGGCTGTTTTCCTCCCTCCCCCGGCAGGAGGCGGGCCGGGGAGGGGGGATCACGTTTCGCTTTTCATCCGTAGGGGAGCCGATGGCATACACGAACATCATCGTCGAGACCCGCGGGCGGGTCGGCCTCGTCACGCTGAATCGCCCGAAAGCGCTGAACGCGCTGAACGACGCGCTCATGGACGAGCTCGGCGCGGCGCTGCTCGCGTTCGACGCCGACGACGCGATCGGAGCGGTCGTGATCACCGGCAGCGAGAAAGCCTTCGCCGCGGGCGCCGACATCGGCGCCATGAAGGACTGGGGCTACATGGAAGTTTACAAGGCCGAGTACATCACGCGGAACTGGGAGACGATGCGCCGGGTGCGCAAGCCCGTGATCGCGGCGGTCGCCGGATACGCGCTCGGCGGCGGCTGTGAGCTCGCGATGGCGTGCGACATCGTGATCGCCGCGGACACCGCGAAGTTCGGCCAGCCGGAGATCAAGCTCGGCGTCATCCCCGGCGCGGGCGGCACGCAGCGGCTGTCGCGCGCGGTGGGTAAGGCGAAGGCGATGGATCTCTGCCTCACGGCCCGCACGATGGACGCGGCGGAGGCCGAACGCGCCGGGCTGGCGTCCCGGGTGGTGGCCGCCGACAAGCTACTCGACGAGGCGCTCGCCTGTGCGGCGACGATCGCCGGCATGTCGCTCCCCTCCGTGATGGCGGCGAAGGAGGCGATCAACCGCGCGTACGAGACGCCGCTCACCGAGGGCATGCTCTTCGAGCGCCGCATGTTCCACTCGCTCTTCGCCACCGAAGACCAGAAGGAAGGCATGCGCGCGTTCGTCGAGAAGCGCGCGCCCGGGTGGAAGCACCGGTGAGCGGGGGGTGACCGTACGCCAGCTGCCGGCCGGGCGGGTCATCGCGTGGATGTGCATCGCGCACGTGGTGAGCCTTGCGGGATTCTCCACCTATCCGGCGCTCCTGCCCAGTCTGCAGACCGAATGGGCCATGAGCGGCGCCGAGGCTGGCCTCCTCTCCGGGCTCTTCTTCGCGGGCTACATGGTCGCCGTGCCGGTGCTGACCAGCCTGACCGATCGGATCGACGCGCGGCGAGTGTACTTCGCCTCGACGCTGGCAGCCGCCGCCGGCTCGGCGGGGTTCGCGCTGCTCGCGCAAGGGCCGGCGAGCGGAGGCGCGTTCCAGCTCCTCGTCGGGACCGGCGTCGCTGGTACTTACATGCCGGGTCTGCGAGCGCTCACGGACAACACCGCTGGAGGCGCGCAGACCCGCGGCATCGCCTTCTATACGGCGATCTTCGGCGTCGGCATGGCGGGCTCGGTGCTGCTTGCGGGCGAGATCGCTGCGGTCGCCGGCTGGCGCGCGGCGTTCGCCGCGGCGGCACTCGGGCCGCTGCTTGCCGGAGCGATCGTCGTCATCCGTCTGCCCCCCCGTACGCCCGAGCGCAGCACCGCGCCGGCGAAGCTGCTCGACTTCCGCCCGGTCCTGCGGAATCGCGCTGCGATGGCGTTCGCGCTCGGCTACGCAGTGCACTGCTGGGAGCTCTTCGGTACGCGCTCGTGGCTGGTCGCATTCCTGGCGAGTGCCGAGAGCGCTGGCGGCCGCGCCTGGCCGCTCGGGCCGATCGCCATCACGGCGATCGCGAACACCATCTCCCCGCTCGCGAGCATCCTCGGTAACGAGCTCGCCATGCGAACGGGCCGGGCGGGCGTGATCCGGGCAGCGATGACCGCCTCTGGGCTGCTCACCTGCGGCCTCGGGTTCCTGGTCGGCCTGCCTTGGTACGGGCTGTTCCTGTTCGTGGTCCTGCACATGATCCTCATCATGACCGATTCGTCGGCGCTCACGGCCGGGCTCGTGCAGGCGGCCGAGCCGGCGATCCGGGGCAGCGCGATGGCGCTCCACTCCACGCTCGGCTTCGGCGCCGGATTCATCGCGCCGCTCGCCTTCGGTGCCGCGCTCGACGCAACCGGGGGGGGTGGCGGGCCCGTCGGATGGGGCGCGGCGTACATCACCCTCGGCGTCGGCGGCGTGCTCGCGCCGCTCGTGCTGCGTTGGGGACCGCGGGCATGACCGGCACCGCGCCCGTGCGCGCGCGCCGCCATGCGCTCAGGTTGCTCGGCGCGCTCCTCGCGCTTGTCCTGGCCGGAGCGACCGTGCCGTTCGCAGCGCGCGCCGCAAGCGAGCCGGGTACGACCGTGATTGTCACGCTCCGGCACGACGGCATGAGACGCACCGCGCTGCTGCACACTCCAGCGCACGCCGCCGAGCATCGGCCGCTGCCGGTGGTGCTCAATTTTCACGGCGGCGGAGGCAATGCGCTTGCCCAACAGCGTTACTCGCGTATGGACGCCCTCGCCGACCGCGAGCGGTTCATCGCGGTCTATCCGAACGGCACGGGAATGCTGCAGGACAGCCTGCTCACCTGGAATGCGGGCGATTGCTGTGGCGTCGCCGCGAAGGCGCACATCGACGACGTCGGGTTCGTGCGTGCACTTCTGGACGAGGTCGTGCGGCGACTGCCGGTCGACGCCTCGCGCGTGTACGCGACCGGTCTTTCGAACGGGGCAATGATGACCTACCGGCTCGCCGCCGAGCTCTCCGATCGGATCGCGGCGATCGCCCCGGTGGCCGGGGCGACCGCCATGCCCGCATTCAAGGCGGCGCGCGCCGTGGCGATCCTGCACATCCACAGCGCGGACGACCCGCGGGCGATCTACGGTGGCGGGCTCGGGCCGCCCTTCCCGTTCACGAACGTGCGAGTCCCCCATCGACCGGTCGAAGCGTCGCTCGCCCGGTGGGCGGAGTTCGCCGGTTGCGCGACGGCGCCCGAGGTCGAGGCGCGGCGCACCGGCGCGGCGGGCACATCGCGCGCCGCGCATACCGCCACGCTCTACTCCTATCCCGGCTGCCGCGACGGGATCGAGGTAGCACTGTGGAAGCTGACGGGGGCCGGCCACGTCTGGCCGGGCGGCGAACTCGACTATCTCCCCCGCCTGCTCGGTCCCGGGACCGACGTGATCGACGCCAACGTCGAGATGTGGCGCTTCTTTCAGCGCCATCGCGTGCCGGCCGCCCCGAAGTAGCCACCCACCCGCAGGCCGCGGCCGAGTAGAATTCCGGGCGCGTCGCGTCGGGGGAGTGGCTCCCCGCGATCTATCAGAGGAAGGACCGGTCGATGGAGCGAATCTGGCTGAAGAGCTATCCGAAAGGGATCCCGTCGGACATCCGGGCGGATAGCTACCGGTCCGTGGTCGAAGTCTTCGACGAGAGCGTGCGCAAGTACGCGGACCAGCCCGCGTACCACAACATGGGACGGACGATCACTTTCGCCGAGCTCGACAAGCTCGCCCGGGACTTCGGCGCCTGGCTGCAGTCGAAGGGGCTTGCCAAGGGGACGCGGGTCGCGGTCATGATGCCGAACGTCCTGCAGTACCCGGTGTGCATTTTCGGCGCGCTGCGCGCCGGCTACACCGTCGTCAACGTCAATCCGCTGTACACGCCGCGCGAGCTCGAGCACCAGCTGAAGGACTCCGGCGCCGAGGTGATCGTCATCCTCGAGAACTTCGCCGCGACGCTCCAGCAGGTGCTCGCGAACACCCGGGTGAAGCACGTGGTGATCGCCACGCTCGGCGACATGCTCGGTCTCAAGGGCGCCCTCGTCAACTTCGTGGTCCGCCACATCAAGAAGATGGTGCCCGCGTATTCGGTCCCCGACACCGTCCGCTTCAACGTCGTCCTGGGGCAGGGCGCGCAGCACGAGCTGAAGCGGGTCGAGGTCGGGCCCGAAGACATTGCATTTCTGCAGTACACCGGCGGGACGACCGGAGTGGCGAAGGGGGCGATGCTCCTGCACCGCAATATCATCGCGAACCTGGAGCAGGTGTCAGCCTGGTTCTCGCCATTCCTCGGCGGCGCGGCCATCGTCGTGATGGCGCCGCTGCCGCTCTACCACGTGTTTGCCCTCACGGCGAACTGCCTGACGTTCATGAAGCTCGGTGGCTGCAACGTGCTGATCACCAATCCGCGCGACATCCCGGGATTCGTGAAGGAGCTTCGCAGGCACAAGTTCAATGCGATCACCGGCGTCAATACGCTTTTCAACGCGCTCCTCAACAATCCCGACTTCGCGAAGCTCGACTTCTCGCATCTGCGCTTTGCGATCGGCGGCGGGATGGCGGTCCAGCAGGCCGTCGCGGAGCGGTGGAAGGAGATCACCGGCAGGGTGCTGATCGAGGGCTACGGCCTCACGGAGACCTCGCCGGTCGCGACGGCGAACCCGATCGACTTGGCCGCCTGGAACGGCTCGATCGGGCTGCCGGTGCCCTCGACCGACGTCGTGGTCAAGGGTGACGACGGCAAGGCCCGGACGATCGGCGAGATCGGCGAGATCTGCATCCGCGGGCCGCAGGTGATGAAGGGGTACTGGAACCGGCCCGAGGACACCGCCAAGTCGATCGATGCGGAGGGCTTCTTCGCAACCGGCGACATCGGCTTCATGGACGAGCAGGGCTACATCCGCATCGTCGATCGCAAGAAGGACATGGTGCTGGTCTCGGGCTTCAACGTGTATCCGAACGAGGTGGAGAACGTGGTGGCCATGCTCCCGGGCGTCCTGGAGTGTGCGGTGATCGGCGTGCCGGACGAGAAGTCGGGCGAGGCGGTGAAGCTCTTCGTCGTCAAGAAGGATTTGGCCCTCACCGAGTCCGACGTGCGCAAGCACTGTGAGCAGCATCTCACCGGCTACAAGCGGCCGCGGTACATCGAATTCCGGGACGAGCTGCCGAAGACGAACGTCGGCAAGATCCTGCGCCGGGCGCTGCGGGACGAGGAGCTTGCCAAGCCCAAGAAAGCCGCGTAGGGGGTAGTGACTCCCGATCGCGCGGTCCGCGGCGTCGCCCTGCTCGGGGTCACCGTACTCGTCTGGGGCGCGACGTTCCCGATCGGCAAGGACGCGGTCGCCGTCGTCGATCCGTACTGGCTGAGCGCGATCCGCTACGCGATCGCGGCCCCGTGCTTCGCGTTGATATTGTGGCGCGTGGAGGGCGCGCGGGCGTTCGACTACGAGGGCAAGCGCGGGATCGCCGCCCTGGTCGGATGCGTCGGGTTCGCCGGATTCAACGTATTCACCTTCGCCGGGATGCAGTACACGGCGTCCGAGCATGCCGCGATCATCACCGCGCTGCAGGCGCCGCTCACCGCGCTCGCGCACTGGGCGTGGCGCGGCGTCCGGCCGGCGCGCTTCACACTCGCCTGCGTCGCGGCCGCCTTCGCCGGTGTGATGCTCGTCATCACCAAGGGAAACGTCCGAGCGGCGCTTGCCGGCGGCTCGCTGCATGGCGACATGCTGGTGTTCGTCGGGGCGGCGAGCTGGGTCGCCTACGTGATGGGGGTGATCAAGTTCTCGGGGTGGAGCGCGCTGCGCTACACCACGCTCACGAGCCTTCCGGGCGCGGGAGCCATCGCGCTCATCGCGCTTGGCATGACCGTGCTCGGCGTGGTCGAGGTGCCGCGCGGCGACACGCTCGCCGCGGCCGGCTGGCAGCTCGGCTATCTCACGTTCCTCACGGCGCTCGTCGGCGTGCTGTGCTGGAACGCCGGCATCCGGGCGCTCGGCCCCCTGAACGCGGTGCTCCTCGGCAATCTCGTGCCGGTGGTGACGTTTGCCATCCGCATCGCGCAGGGACATCGCTTCGAGGCGATCGAGCTCACCGGCGCGGCGCTCGTGATCGGCGCCTTGGCGGCAAACAACCTCTTCCTGCGGCGCATGCTCGAGCGGCGCGCACCGTCGATGTGATGCCCGCCTACAGCGGCCGCTTGATCGAGATCGCGCCGCGGATCTGGCCGTTCGCGTAGCCGGTCGCCAGGTCGTTCGGATACTCCGCGGAGAGCCTCTCCTTGACGCCTGGCGCGACGTCCCCCGCCGCGCCGTGGCAGTTGAGGCAGAGCGGCTGCACCGGCAGGGCCTTCACGTACCGGAAATAGCGGCCCTGTGGCTCCTCGACGATTTCGGCGCGCTCGAGCATTTCAGGCTTGTCGCCGGCCGCTGCGCGCCTATCGAACTCGAGCAGTGCCTGCTGCTCCCACGCGTCGGCCGGTCCGAGCACCGGGTTGCGCGGCTTCAGGCTGACGCGGCTCACTTTCCACCCGTGCTGGTTGGAGAGACTCGTCGCGATCTGCGGCGCGAGCCCCTTGCATACGCTGATCGCGCTGGCCGGCCCGCCGCTCGAAATCTCCTTCTTGAGCTCGCCGCCGAGTTGAGCCATGAACTTGCCGGCGGCGGCACGTGCCTCGGCAGTGTAGGTGGCGGCCGGATCGGACTGGGCGGCGGCCGTGCTGGCGATACCGGCAAGGAGCACGAACGTTGCGAGCGAACGCATGGATCTCTCTTCCTTGGATGAAGGGGTGGAGCGGATGGTAGCGTGCCGACCTCAGGGGACCTCTTGATAAATCTGATCGCGCGATCAGCGGCCGCGATCTCACGGCGCTGGATTTAGCGCAGATCACGCCCACCGCGTCGCGTCGCGGGTGTGCTCAGTCGAACGAGAAGCGGTAGAAGAGGTCCATCCCGCTGCGGCGGCCCGTTTCCGCCCGCACCGAGATGCGCCGCGTGAGCGAGAACTCGAGTCGCAAAACCGCGAGGGCCGCGTCGATCGATTGTTCGTAAGTGGCATAGAGCCGGTCGCCCAGCCGCTTGCCGAGTGCGACGGCGCGTTCGCCGGTCGTTCCGGTCGAGCGAAAGCCGATCTCGTCCAGCCCGACCATCTGTGCGACCGAGCGCTCCGGGCCGCCCCCCGTCGAGTCGAGCAGCGCGGCTGCGGCGACCTGCAGCGCCGCGTAGTCCGCCTGCGCGCCGGTTTCCGCCGGTCGGCCAAGCACGAGCCACGCGATCTGCTCGCTCTCCGGCACGGGTGGGTTCGAAACGACGCGGACGAGCGGCGTCCGCAGGGGTCCCTTCACCTCTACACCGGCTTCGACGGCCTGATTGCGCCGCCAGGCCGCGATGTCGAGGCCGGGGTTGTCCAACGGCCCGTCGAAGAGCAGGCGTCCGCGCTCGATCTCGAGCTTCTGCCCGTACGCATGGAACACGCCGCGGCTGGTGTCGATCGTGCCCTTGGCGATGAGCTGTCCGGTCGGCAGGCTTTGCACCTTCAGCCGTCCGGCGAGGCGGGCGTCGAGGCCCGCGCCGCGGACAGTGAGCGCATCGCCGAGATCGAGATCGAGATCGAGCACCACCGGCAGCCGGCGCTCGCCCGCCTGCCGCACGGCGCGCGCATGCGACCGCCCGAGCACGACGACGTCCTCGCCGAGCACCGCGGTCCTGCGCGGATCGAGTTCGAAGTGACCCGCATCGGCGCGCAGCGCACCGCGCAGCGTCAGTCGCCGTGCATCGGTCGCGAGCGTCCCCGATCCCGAGAGCGTAAGGTTGCGGTCGGGCCGGTTGAGCGCGGCAAACCGGTCGGCGCTCCAGGCGAGGCGCCCGGTGTGCGTCTCGCCGGCGCGCTCGAGGACTCCCTGAGCGGCGAAGCGCCCCCCGCCCGCCGTTATCGCGAGATCGGTGATGCGCACGGTGCTCTCCGCCAGTTCGGCGCTCAGGCGGCCGCCCTCCCAGTCGATGCCGTAAGGCGGCGATTGGACGCGCACGTCGTACGCTTCGAGCGTTCCCCGCCACGCCGGGCTGCCGAGTGTTCCCGCAGCCGCGACATCGGCGTGCACCCGGCCGCCAACGCTCGCCGGGATTCCGAACAGCGCTGCGAACGGTTTCAGCGACGGGATATCGAGCCGCGCCTTCAGCGCGAGCGGCGAGTCGCGGCCGAGACCCGCGTCACGGTTACCGTCGACCGGCATCGCCTCGGCCTCCGCGGTCAGCTCGATCCCGGTGCCCCGTGCGACGAGGACGCCGCTCGCGCGCTCGTCGACCAGATGGGCATCGAGGCGCAGTGCCGAGAGACCGAGCGGCAACGCCGGCTCGGTGCGGAACACGAGGTCGCCGGAATCGCGCGCGACGTGCACGCGGCCGTTCCAGCGCGGCGTCGCGGCGAGCTGCCAGCTGCCGCTCACGGTGAGCGACGCGGTTACGGCGTCGCCCGCGCCGAGCGCGGCGAGCAGTGGAGACACGGGCAGGCGCGTGAACTCGCCGCTCGAGGTGAGATTCCCCGGCGCCCAGCGCGTCTCCCCTGCTGCGACCCGCCCGTCGGCAACGCGTGCGGTGAAGGCACCCACGCGGACGAAGTCCGGTCCGATCTCCACGGGCGTCGCCTGCTCCAGCTCAGCGCTGTCGGGCCCGCGGAGCGCGAGCGTCGCGATGCTCCCGGCCCAGCCGCGGCCCGGCCGCCAGCCGCCGTCGAGGCGCGCGACGAGGTCGTGCCGCGCGCCCGTAGCCTGAACGTCGATCGCATGCTGAGCCGGAGTGCCGCTCACGTGGATCGCGGCGCGCTCGACACTCAGACCACCCAGCGCCACGTTGCCGGCAGTGGCGTCGATCCGCGTGGGTGCATCGGGCGCCCAACCGAGCTCGCCCGTCGCACCGAGGGTCCCGAGGGCGATTCCGGTTCCGTGTCGCAGGTCCACGGCGCTCGCCGAGAACACGAGGTGCGGCGCATCCCACGTGCCGGTGACGCGCGCCTGCGCGTCCACGCGTCCTCGCGTGCGCGGATCGATCTCCGCGAATCGCGGCGCCGCCAGCGAGATCCGCAGCTCATCGGCGGCGGTCCCGAATGCGCCATCCACGGATGCCCGGTTCGCGCCCAGGACGGCCTCGACCCGGGTTGCCGCAATGCGCCTCCTGCCGCCATCCTCGATGCCCTCGATCACGCCGTGTGCCGAGAGCGGAACGCCGCGCAGCCGGCTGTCGGAAAGCGCGAATCGGACGGTGCCCGCGCGCCGCGCGAGCTCGACCTGCGCGGCGAACTCGCCGTTCAGGGTGGCCGGAGGGTAGTCGCCCCATTCGGAGGGATCGAACCGCGCGAAGCGCGCCTGCGCGGCGAGCGGCATCCCGCCGGTGAGCCGCAGGGTTCCGCTGGCATGCAGCTCGCCCCGCTTCGCGGCCGCGCGCACTTCGCGAAACTGCACCTCCTCGCCCACGCGCTGAATGTCGGCCGCGAGTGTGATCGGTGCTTGCGCGAGCGATGCCCGGAGCGCCTGGCGCCCGGGGGCGAGCGTTGCTTCGAGGCGGCCGGCGAGGGCGGTCTCGATCAATGCCGTGTGCATGGCCCGCAGGTTGAGCGCCCGCGCGCCGAGCACGAGCTGCGTCTTGTCCCCCGCGACGTCGCCGGTGCCCACCAGCCAGCCGCCCCCGGTGAGGGCGATGCGCAGAGGCGCGAGGCGCGCCGTCCGGAGATCGGTCGAGAATTCCGCCGTCACTTCGCCGACCGGCGCCAGCCCGCGGTCGATGGGACCCGCCATACGATTGGTTGCGACGAGGTGGCCGACGAGCCTGCTATCTGTTTCGCTCCGTGCCTCGACGCGAAGCGTAACCGCAGTCTGCGGCGCCCCTCCTGCCAGGCGGGCGAGATCCACGTCCTGCGCTCTCGCCTCCAGCGCCTCGAGCCAGCGCGGCTCGAACGGCCGCAGCGCGGCGGTGCACGCGAGCGAAACGCTGTCGACCGCCGCAGTCGCATCGAGCTCGACGCGGGCGAGCGTACCGGCGAGCCTCACGCTCGCGCTGCGCGATGGCGCCTGCGCGAGCTCGACTGCCGCGGCGACGGCAAATGGCTGGCGCGCGCGAAGCTCGGCATTGGCCCGCACGCGGAGATGCCCCGCGCCAGTCTCGAGCTCCATCTCCAGTTCGTGGAACCGGTGCGTGCGCGCGTCGCCATCGTAGCCGAGTTGCACGTCGCGCAGCGTCGCGCGGTCTGCGTTCAGCTCGACGTCGATCGCGTCGATCCGTGCGTGGCGGATGCGCACTCCGAACGGCAGGCCGAGATCGTCTGGAAGCGCCATGGGCCCGCTCGACGCAGCGACCCAGACTGAAACGTGGCGTGCCTCCAGGCGGTCGAGCGCGACGCGCCCGCGCAGCAAGTGCGCCGGCGACCAGTCGATCCGCAGCGCGCGGATCTCGACGCGGAAGGAGGGGTCGGTGTAGGCGATTCGCTCCGCGGTGATCGGGCCAACCAACTTACCGCGCACCCCGGCCGCGTCCAGACGGCCACCGCTGGCGGCGACCAGGCGGTCGACGATCCAGGCGAGCGCCGTCTCGGTCGAAGCGAGCCAGACGGCAGCGCCGGCAAGCGCGGCCGCGAGCGCCGCCAAGACGAGCAGCGCGCGTGCCCGATAGCGTCTCCGGCGCGGGTCGGTCATCAGAAGCTGAATCCCACCGAGAAGTGTAGCCGCAGCTGGTGGGTTGCCTCACCGTAAGCGACGTCGACGCGGAACGGCCCGATCGGGCTGCGAATCCGCAGTCCTACGCCGACCCCGGACTTCGCCGAGAACGCATCCCGGGTGTCGAAAGCATCGCCGATGTCGTAGAACACGGCGCCGCCGAGCAGCTCGCTGAACCACTGGGTGTACTCGACGCTCGCCAGCGCCAGCCAGCGCGCCGAAGCCACCGCGCCGTTGACGGGGAGGCCGATGCTCTCGAACGCATAGCCGCGCAAGGTCTGGTCGCCGCCCGTGCGGAACATGAACTCGGCGGGGACGCCTTCGCGCGTGCTTGCCAACACGTGACCGGCTTCCGCGCGCAGCGCGAGATCGCCGTTCCGGCCGACCGGAACGAAGCCGTGCAGCTTGGCGGTCGCGCGCACGAAGCCGCGACTGGACAATCCGGGCACGGCGGCGCCGAGGTTGAACGTGCCCTGATAGCCGGTGCGCGGCGAGGCGATATCGTCGGCGCGGCGGAACGTGTAGCGGTAGTCGACAAACGTCGCCCACGTCGTGTCCTTGGGGGTGTCGCCGACCTGTTGCCGCTCGTTGTGCCACGACACGGAGAGCGCGGAGGGCAGGCGCTCGAGGCCCCATTGTCGGGCGAGGCCGACCGAGGCCGACTGGGTGGTCTGTCCCTCGACATCCTTGCGCTCGAGCCGCCCGAGGAGCGTATTCCAGGCGCCGCCCGCCAGCGGCTGCGAATCGACGCTCGCGCGCACGCTCTGGATCTTCTGCTCCAGGCTGAGCTGTGAGCGCAGGCGCCAGGCCTGGTCGAGCAGGTCGGCGTCGGAGTAGTCGAGCCTGAACCGCGCGCCGGCATCGGTGGTGAAGCCCACACTCGTGTCGATGCGCTTCGCCTGACCCTCGATCACCGCGACATTCACGGGAGCAGCGGCTGCCTGCGCCGGGTCACGGTCGACGGCGACCTCGACGGTCGCGAACTGACCGAGCTCGAGCAGCCGCCGGCGAAAGAGCGCGAGCTCCTGCTCGGAGTACTCCGCGCCTTGCTTGAGCGGGTTCAGCCGCTCGACGATCTGCCGGGGGTAGCGATTGGTCCCGAGCACTTCCAGCGAGCCGTAGCGGAACACCGGCCCGCTCGCGAGTTCGACGGTGAGTGCGGCCGCTCTCGTGTCCGGATCGATACGCGCCTCGCTTGCGCCGATGTGCGCGGCCGCGTACTTGCTCATGGCGAGCAGGCGCACCGCCTCCTCCTTGGCGCGAGCCCAATCCACTTGCCGGAACGCGGCGCCGGGCGGCAGCGACCATGCGGCGCGAATCGCCCGCATTCGCTCGGCCGCATCGGGGTTCTCCAGGAACGGACCGGTGAAGCGGATGTCGACGGACGCAACGTGGGTGCGCTCACCCGGCTCGACCGCAATCCGTACCACCCACTGCGCGCCATCCTCTTCGACGCTCGTCGCCACGCGGGCGGAAAAGAACCCTTCGGTGTCGGCCGCCCCCTTGGCTTGCGCGCGCGCGTCCTCGGCGAGCTGCCGTAGCAGCTCGAGATCCATGCCAGGGTAATCCTTCCAGCGTGGCAGGTCGACGTCGCGTTCGACCGCCGCCCGGAGCTCCGGAGGGACGTCGAATGCGACTCGGTACACGAGAGCGGCGTGCGCCGATGCGCTGGCGCCGGCCGAACCTACGATGAGCAGCAGGAGGGCAATGATACGCACTAGGCGGCGGAATCGACGACCGGGGCACGCCCAACGCGCGACGGCCGTCGCGCCCCGGGCGGAGCACATCGCTCGCGATGGGTCGGGAGCTGCGATCGGCGGCTATCGTGGCGCAACGTATCGCACGATCTGCTGATCGATGGCGCCGAAGAGCGAGCGGCCGTCGGCGTCGAGCATCTCGATGCGCACGCGGTCGCCGAACCTGAGGAACGGCGTTGCGGCCTTCCCCGACTCGAGCGCCTCGAGCATGCGGCGCTCGGCAAGACAGGCGGAGCCGGCGCTGCGATCGCTATTTGAGATCGTTCCCGAGCCGACGATCGTGCCTGCAGCAAGCGGCCGGCTGCGGGCGGCGTGCGCGACGAGCCTCGGGAATTCGAACGTCATGTCCGTGCCGGCATTCGGCCGGCCGAGGAGGGCGCCGTTCACGTGGACCACCAGCGGCAGGCTCACCTTGCCGCCGTCCCAGGCGGCGCCGAGCTCGTCTGGAGTGATCGCGACCGGCGAAAATGCGCTCGACGGCTTCGACTGGAAAAAGCCGAACCCCTTGCCGAGCTCGTCCGCGACGAGGTTGCGCAGGGTGAAGTCGTTCGCAAGCATCACGAGACGGATGTACGCACCTGCGCTTTCGGCACGCACGCCCATGGGCACGTCGTCCACGATCACCGCGACCTCGCCCTCGAGGTCGATGCCCCAGGCCTCGGATTCGATCGGCACATCGTCGCGCGGGGCCAGGAACGCGTCCGAGCCGCCCTGGTACATGAGCGGATCGGTCCAGAACGCCTGCGGCATCTCCGCGCCACGCGCCTTGCGTACGAGTTCCACGTGGTTCACGTAAGCGGAGCCGTCCGCCCACTGGTACGCACGGGGCAGCGGCGAGTGGAACTTTGCAAAGTCGACCTCGAACACCCGCGCCGACGGGCGGGTGTTGATCTCGTCGGAGAGCTGCGCGAGCTGCGGCCCGACGTAGCGCCAGTCGTCGAGCGCCGCCTGGAGCGTGGGTGCGACATCGTGGGCGATCTGGGCAAGCTTGAGATCGCGGGACACGACGCACAGCGCGCCGTCGCGGGTGTCGTTCTTGAGCGTGCCGAGCTTCATCGTGTCTCCCGGTTGGGGCGCGCCATCCTCGGGAAGAACTTCACCGCCGGGGCGCAGCGGGTGCAAAGTGGCGCCAAGAAGCAAGCAGCGGGTCGAGCGGCCTCGGCCCGCGCCTCGCGGCTGGTCGACCCACGCACATTCCGCCTGCTCTCGGCGTCGGTTCTTTTCGTCTCCCTCCGGATCCTTTCCCTCTCTTGATGCGAGGGTTCACGGTCTATCCGGATCGAAGTGCCTATTCAGTCCCTGCCAGCAGCGGTGGTAGTCGGGCTGCAGCTCGGCCGCCTCCAGCGCGTAGCGCGTCGGCCGGATCGCGAGGCGCGTCTCGAACATGAAGGCCATCGTGTCCCGGATGATGTCCGGCTGCGCGAGATCGGCACGGGAGGCTTTGTCGAAAGTCTCGGCATCGGGCCCGTGGGCGGTCATGCAGTTGTGCAGGCTCGCACCGCCGGGCAGGAAGCCTTCCGCCTTGGCGTCGTAGGCGCCGTGGATGAGGCCCATGAACTCGCTTGCAATGTTCCGGTGATACCAGGGAGGGCGAAACGTGTGTTGCATCACCAGCCAGCGGGGCGGGAAGATCACGAAGTCGATGTTGTCCACGCCGGGTGAGTCGCTCACCGACTGCAAGACGAGGAAGATCGACGGGTCGGGGTGGTCGTAACTGATCGAGCCGATGGCGTTGAAGAGCCGTAGATCGTACTTGTATGGAACGTGATTGCCGTGCCAGGCCACCACGTCGAGCGGCGAGTGGTCCATCTCGGCCGCCCACAGGTCCCCCATGAACTTCGCAATGAGCTCGCATGGGCCCTCGCGGTCCTCGTAAGCGGCGACTGGCGCGAGAAAGTCGCGCGGATTGGCGAGGCCGTTCGCTCCGATCGGTCCGAGATCGGGCAACCGGAACGCGCTACCGAAGTTCTCGCAGACGTAGCCGCGGCCCTCCCCGTCGGGAAGCTCGACGCGGAAGCGCACGCCGCGCGGCACGACCGCGATCTCGCACGGCTCCGCCTCGAGCACGCCGAGCTCGGTGGCGATGCGCAGGCGTCCGTGCTGCGGCGCGATGAGAAGCTCGCCGTCAGCGTCGTAGAAGTAGCGCTCGGTCATCGGACGGTTGGTCGCGTACATGTGGATGCCGCAGCCCGACTGCGCCTCCGGGCTGCCGTTTCCGGCCATCGTGACGAGGCCATCGACGAAATCGGTCGGCTTCGACGGCAACGGAAACGGATTCCAGCGCAGCGGGTTCGGGGTTGCCGGGATCTCGGCGAAGTTGCTCGACAGAAGCCCGGGCGCCAGCCGGCGGAACGGCTTGTGCGTCGCGCCGGGGCGAATGCGGTACGTCCAGGTGCGGCGGTTTGCGGCGCGCGGCGCCGTGAAGGCCGTGCCGGAAAGCTGCTCCGCATACAGGCCGTATGGGCAGCGTTGCGGCGAGTTCTGGCCCTGCGGCAACGCACCGGGCAAGGTTTCGCTCGCGAAATGATTGCCGAAACCGGCCATGTAGGCGAGCGCCGGACCGCGCGCGCTGCGCGGGGGGGCCGACGCCTTCGTGGCCGACGCCTTCGTTCCGGTCTTCGTTGTCATGATGCGGTCTCCTTGTGCGCCGGAGCCAAGCCCGCAGGTGTGACCCGGCCGTGCGAGCGCCAAGCCTAGCAGGCAGATTCAAAAGGGGCCACACCCCTTTTGACTCCCCAATTCCAGTGATGCGAGACGCCAACTCTCCTCGAAGCAACGGCAGTCTCAGGATTTTGCGCACGCGAATTTCCGCGTTTTGCATCACATCAGGATTGCGCGGAAGCCCATGTCGTGGCGGCCGGCCAACGCGCGGCGGCCTGCCGGACCTAACGCTGGGCCGTGCGGCGCTCGAGCGCGAGGCCGATGGTCTCGTTCGCCGCGAGAGCGGCGACCACGATCGCGCCGCCGGCGAGCGCGAGCGCGCCCGGCCCCTCGCCCCGGGACAGCCAGACCCAGAGCGGTCCGAAGATCACCTCGAGCAGGGAAAGCAGCCCAACCTCGGCCGCCGAGAGGCGCGGCACCGCGATCAGCACGTAGAGGATGCCCGGAATACCGAGCTGGAGAACGCCCAAGGTGCCGAACAACGCGAGGTCCTTGGCGCTGGCGCTCGGCGGATAGGCCAGCGGCAGGGCGACGAGGGCCGAGAGGAGCCCGCCGAGGCCGAGCGCCGCGATGAAGTCGACCCGGCCGCCTCCGCGCTTCACCGCGACGTAGTTCGCCGCCGCGGCGACCGGCACCGCGAGCGCGATGACGCTCCCCGCCGCGTTGCCGGTGAGGAGCGCGTCGCGAAACATGAGGCCGACGCCGGCCGCGGCCGCCGCCATCGCGAGCCACGTGCGCGGCGGCACGCGCTCGCGCAGGAACAGCCGGCCCGCGATCGCGGCACAAAACGGCAGGATGGCCATGATGAAGAGCGTGTTTGCCACCGTCGTCCGCGTGAGCGCGAGCATGAAGCAGGTAAACATGACCGCCCAGGCCACCCCGGACACGAGCCCTGGCCAGCCCATTGCCATCACGCGGCCGAGCGCTCTTGCGCGGTGGCGTGTGAGCATCACTGCAGCGATGAACGCTGCGAGGACGGTGGAGCGCCAGAAGGTCACCTCCCAGCCGTTCGCGACCGACGCCTCGCGCGCGAGCAGCCCCGCGATGCTCCAGAGCAGCGTGCACAGCACCATGGTTGCGATGCCGACCGTGTGACATGCGCGAATCGAGGCGGACGTCGTCATGCCCCGCGGCTGGCAGTGTGATGCAAAACGCGGGTATTCATGTGCGCAAAACCTTGAGACAGCCGTTATTGCGAGGGGAATTGGCGTTTTGCATCACTGGAATTGGGGATTCAAGCGTGGGTGTGGCCTCTGTTGCATCCACATGCTAGGGCTGGAGGTCGGCGCGGCTCGTATGCGGCTCGACATCGCCCAGCGCACCCTGCATGGCCGCGTCGACCCGCAAGAGGTGCGGGTCGCGGATCCCGTGCGCGGCAAGACCGTCCACCGTGAGGCGAAGATAGTCCACGCCGCTGCCAAGCCGGCCTTGCGCGCGGCGCAGGATCGCCACCACGCGTTCGGTCGGCAGACGTCCGGCGTAGCCTGAGCTTGCCCGGTCCACCACGAACGCGAGCGCCCGGAAGCTGTCGCTGCCACGCGTCACGTGGACCCAGCGCGGGAAGTAGGAGCCGAGCAGCATTTCACGGCGCCAGAGCAGGCGGAGCTCACCCTCTGCCAGCGCCTGCGGTATGCGATAGGCAACGCCCGTGCAGCGGCCTCCGCGGTCGAGGCCGAGCACCAGGCCAGGCCGCTCCGGCGTGCCGCGGTTCACGCGCGACCACAGGCAGAAGCTCCGGTGATAGCCGTGGACGCTGACGACGCAACGATCCTCGAAATCGAGCACCGGATTCCAGACGAGCGACCCGTAGGCGAATAGCCAGACGTCCGGCTGCCGGTGCGGTGAGGCGAGCGCCGCCTGCATCGAGGCCTCCAGCGCCTGCTCCGTCAGCACTTGCGCGGCGAGCGGTCCCTGCTCCAGCGCGCGCCGCAGGATGTCGTTCTCGAGGTCGAGCCGCGTGAGCCGGGGCTGGGGGGCCGACTCGCTCGCCGGAGCGGCGGACCGGCGAGCGCCTTCGCGTCTGCTCACCTTCGCTGCCTGTTCATTCGCCGCTGCGCAGGATCCTGGACGTGCCGCCGGCGCTCACGCGGCAGCCCGCTTCGGCGCAGCAGGCGCATCGGTCGCACGCAGCTGCGCAAGGAGCTCCGCCTCCCTGGCCTTCGCCTTCTCGACGTGACGCGCCTTGATCGGGCCGTACCCCCGGATCTCCTCGGGAATGCTCGCGATCGCGACCGCTGTGCCGTGGGTGTCACGGTGCAGGTTGGCGATGAGCGTCTCGACGGTCTGCTCGTAGTCGGCGATGAGCGCTCGCTCCAGGCGGCGCTCGGCGGTGTGACCGAAGACGTCGAGCGGGGTGCCGCGCAGTCCCTTGAGGCGTGCGAGCACCCTGAATGCGCTCATCATCCACGATCCGTACGCGCGCTTGCGCGGCTCGCCGGTGACGGGATCGGGCTTGGCGAAGAGCGGCGGCGCGAGATGGAAGCGGAGCTTGTAGTCGCCCTCGAACGCAGCGTCGAGCCGCTGCGTGAACTCGGGCCGGGTGTACAGCCGGGCGACTTCGTACTCGTCCTTGTAGGCGAGGAGCTTGAAGTAGTAACGCGCGACGGCCTCCGCGAGCCTGGTGCCGCCAATGCGATCGGTCTCGACCCGGCGCACGCGATCGACCAGCTTGCGGTAGCGATCGGCGTAGGCCGCATCCTGGTAGTCCGCCAGGAACTCCACGCGGCGCGCGATCAATTCGTCCAGGCTGCGCGAGAGGCGTTGCGACATGGGCACGACATCGGCCGGCGTGGCCACCTTTGCGACCGCCGCGAGGTCGTGCGCCGCGCGTCTTCCCCAGAGGAACGATGTGCGGTTCGTCGCGACCGCCACGCCGTTCAGCTCGATCGCCCGCTCGATCGCCGCCGACGACACCGGGATCAGGCCCTTCTGCCATGCATAGCCCAGCATGAAGAGGTTGGCGGCGATCGCGTCCCCCATCAGCGCGACGGCAAGGCGGGCGCCGTCGACGAAATCAGCGCTGCCGGCGCCGACCGCCGCGGTCAGCTCGGCCTGCAGGTCGCCCGCCGGAAACGCCCAATCGGGATTGCGCGTGAACTCGGCGGTAGGCGCCGCCGCACTGTTGATCACGAGCCGCGTCCGGCCGGCCTGCATCTTCGCGAGCGCTTCCGGGCTGGCGGCGACGACCATGTCGCAACCCAGCACGAGATCCGCCTCGCCCGCCGCGATGCGCACCGCATGGATGTCCTCGGGGCGATTGCCGAAGCGCACGTGCGACATCACGGCACCGTTCTTCTGCGCGAGCCCGGTCATGTCGAGCACCGTCACGCCCTTGCCCTCGAGGTGCGCCGCCATGCCGAGCAGCGCGCCGATGGTGACCACGCCGGTGCCGCCCACGCCCGTGACGAGCACGCCGTAAGGTCGGTCGGTCGCCGGTACGAGCGGCTCCGAGAGCGCCGGCCAGTCGTCCGCCCCGCTCGCGAGAGCCCTGCCGCGGCGCGGGCGCCCGCCCACGATCGTGACGAACGACGGGCACAGACCTTTCTCGCAGGAGAAGTCCTTGTTGCAGGCCGACTGGTTGATGACGCGCTTGCGCCCGAACTCGGTCTCCAGCGGCTCCACGGCAACGCAGTTCGACTTCACGCTGCAGTCGCCACAGCCCTCGCACACGAGCTCGTTGATGAACGTCCGCAGGGCCGGATCGGGAAACGTGCCCCGCTTGCGGCGCCGGCGCTTCTCGGCCGCGCAGGTCTGGTCGTAGACGAGCACCGAGACGCCGGGGTACTCCCGCAGCTCGCGCTGGATGCGGTCGAGCTCGTCGCGCTGGTGCACGGGTACGCCGGGCGCGAGCGCCGCGCCGCGATACTTTTCGGGCTGGTCGGTCACCACCACGATCTTGCCGACGCCTTCGGCCGCCACCTGCCGCACGATGTCGGGAACGGTGAGCGGGCCGTCGACCTTCTGCCCGCCGGTCATGGCCACCGCGTCGTTGTAGAGGATCTTGTAGGTGATCGGCACGCTCGCCGCCGCTGCCGCGCGGATCGCGAGGAGCCCCGAGTGGTAGTAGGTGCCGTCTCCGAGATTGGCGAAGATGTGCCGCGTCTCGGTAAACGGCGCCTGGCCGATCCAAGCCGCACCCTCGCCGCCCATGTGACTGAACGTGGCGGTGTTGCGGTCCATCCAGACCGCCATGAAGTGGCACCCGATCCCGGCTGTGGCGCGGCTGCCCTCGGGCACGCGGGTCGAGGTGTTGTGCGGGCAGCCCGAGCAGAAATACGGGATGCGCTGCGTCGTCACGCGCGGTCTTGCGAGCGCCTTCTCCTTCGCCTCGAGGAACGCGAGGCGCGCCTTGATCCGGTCGGAGGTGTAGAAGCGCGCGATGCGCGAGGCGATCGCCCGGGCGATCACCGCGGGCGAGAGCTCGGAGGCGGCCGGCAGCAGCCACTCGCCGTGCGGCAGCGCCCATTCGCCCTTCTCGTCGAACTTCCCGACGACGCGCGGACGCACCTCGTCGCGGAAGGTGTACAGCTCCTCCTTCAGCTGGTACTCGAGGAACTGACGCTTCTCCTCGACGACCAGGATCTCCTCCAGCCCCTGCGCGAAGCGACGCACGCCCTCGGACTCGAGCGGCCAGATCATGCCGCACTTGTAGAGCCGAATGCCGATGTCGGCGGCGACGCGCTCGTCGATACCAAGATCGTCCAGCGCCTGTCGCACGTCCATGTAGGCCTTGCCGGCCGCCACGATCCCGAGCCGCGGCCGCGGGCTGTCGATCACCACCCGATTCAGCGCATTCGCGCGGCAGTAGGCGAGCGCCGCGTAGAGCTTGTGGTGCAGGAGCCGTTCCTCCTGCGCGAGGAAAGGATCGGGCCAGCGGATGTTCAGACCGTCGCGCGGCAGCACGACGTCGCTCGGCAGTCGCACCTGGACCCGGTCGGAGTCGAGCGACACCGATGCCGAACTCTCGACGACGTCGGTCACGCACTTGAAGCCGACCCAGCAGCCCGAATAGCGCGACATCGCGAACCCGTGCAGGCCGAGGTCGAGGTAGTCCTGCACCGACGCCGGATACAGCAGCGGCATCATCACCGCCTTGAACACGTGATCGGTCTGATGCGGCAGCGTGGACGATTTGGCCGCGTGATCGTCGCCGGCGAGCGCGAGCACCCCGCCGTGCGGCGAGGTGCCGGCGGCATTCGCGTGGCGGAACACGTCGCCGCAGCGATCCACCCCGGGCCCCTTGCCGTACCACATGCCGAAGACGCCGTCGTACTTGGCGCCGTCGAAGAGGTTGACCTGCTGCGTGCCCCAGAGCGCGGTGGCGGCGAGGTCCTCGTTCACGCCGGGCCGGAACACGACGTGGTGCCGCTCGAGGTGCTTGCGTGCCGCCGCGAGCGCTTGGTCGAGCCCGCCAAGGGGCGAGCCGCGGTAGCCCGACACGAAGCCCGCGGTGTTCAGCCCGGCGCGTGCATCGCGCTCGCGCTGGAGGATGGCGAGGCGGACGAGCGCCTGGATGCCCGTCAGGTAGACCCGCCCGCGGTCGAGCTGGTACTTGTCATCGAGCGTCACGTCCGCGAGTCGCGGGCGCGTGCGGTTGGGGTCGATAACAGCCGACATGCTGTCTCCTCGATTCTGTGGCCCCGATCGTCCCCCGCGTCGGACGGGTGCGGCGGAACCGCGCGCCCTCGGCGGGATCGTGTCCCGCGCGGGCGGCTGTCGTTGCTCCAGTGCCGTCATTCTACCCGGCCGCTCTTGCGCGCCCGCCGTCTCGGCTCAGAGCCGCCGCTCGCGGCGGTTGCACTGGAAATGCAGATAGACCAAGACTGACGGACACTTGGCGCGGGGAGGACGATGACGGTCAGGACGCTCAGCGATGCTGCGGCGCAGCACACTAAACTACACCAGCGTGCGGCCTGACGGCAGTTTGACACTAGCCTGAAAAGGAAGCACAATTTCGCGTTTCGCTGGGGAGGGGTTCCCGAGCGGTCAAAGGGAGCAGACTGTAAATCTGCCGGCTCTGCCTTCGAAGGTTCGAATCCTTCCCCCTCCACCACTGCATCTCGGCGGTGGAGCCGGAAGCAGGTGGCGCAGGAGGGTGGAGGCCGAAGGCAGGCGGCGGGCGGGGTGGCCCGTAGATCAGCAGGCAGGCAGCAGGCTGGCGAGGAAGGGCGGCGACATCGCGCGGGTGTAGCTCAATGGTAGAGCAGAAGCCTTCCAAGCTTATGACGAGGGTTCGATTCCCTTCACCCGCTCCATACCGGACGGATCATCCGCCGATGTAGCTCAGTGGTAGAGCACTCCCTTGGTAAGGGAGAGGTCGAGCGTTCAATCCGCTCCATCGGCACCAAGAAACTGCGGCATCGAGGACGCTACTTTGAGGGCTTGAGCAAAACAGGGATCGACACGCCATGGCAAAAGCGAAATTTGAGCGCACGAAGCCGCACGTGAATGTGGGGACGATTGGTCACGTGGATCACGGGAAGACGACGCTGACGGCGGCGATGACGCACATTTTGTCGAAGAAGTACGGTG
>JADLAV010000031.1 GCA_020848075.1 Burkholderiales bacterium | reverse complement strand
TGAACGGTAAATCGGTCTGGCACCGTTGTTGCGAGCATCTCAAGCAGGTTCTTGCCGCGATCACACCACCGAAAAAGGTGCTGGCGATAACGTTTGCGAGCGGCTAACTGCCGTTTTTGGGATGAATGCAAGAGTTCCGATCTACGAGGGCGACGGCCTGCTTCGTGAAGCGCCGCCCCGGGTCCGCACCGCGAAACGCGCACCCGCCGAACTGCCGCGCGTCGCGGCCGCCGAAGCCTCCGCCGCACCCGTCGCGGCCGCCGGGGCCTCCGTCGCACGCGACGCGGCCGGCGAAGACGCCCGCCCGATCGAGGAGCGCGCACGCGCGCTGCGAGCCGAAGCGGTGGGCAATGTCTTCACGCGCCTCATCCGTGCGGTGAAGCGCTCGCTCTGGCGCGCGGAGCAGCGTGAAGTGGAGCGCTACCTCGCGGAGGCGACCGACAACGCCGACCTCGAGCGCCGCTTGCGCGACCTCGAGCGCACCGGGTTCCACGGGTCCTACCGCTAAGCCCGTCTGATCGAGTCATGCCCGCGGACGCGGCGGTCCAATAAGCGGTTGCTGCGTGCGCCACCGGCCCGGCCGGTGAGCCCTACCGCCCCGCCATCCAGAGGATCCCCGCGGCGATCGCGCCCGCAAGCGGCGGCAGCGTGATCGCGCTCGCGATGCGCAGCGCGACGAAGCGCGGCCCGAGCATCGGCCACTCGTAGCTCACGATCCGGACGAACCCGAGGACCGACCACGAGGTGATGAGCGCCACGATCTGCGGCAGCCCCGCGCCGGCGTCGTAGAACGACACCGCGAGCGGGAAGGCGATGAACGGGCCGCCCGGCATGATGCTGCCTGCGAGCGATGCGGCGAGCACGCCGAGCGCGCCGGATTCCGGTCCGATCGCCGCGCCGACGACGGCGCGCGGCAGGATCTGCGAGAGAAACGACGCCGCGAGGATTGCGAGCGGCAGCCGCAGCGACAGCGCGCGCGCGAATTCGAGCGTGCGCCGCCCGCCGCCGGCGAGCGCGGCCGGCGAGCGTCGATACGCGCTCGCGCACGCCGCGATCGCGAGGCTCCACAGCACGATCTCCGGGAGCATGCCTCAGGCGCTGCGGCGCGGCGCGAGGAGCCGCGCGGCGATCGCGCGCGCGATCAGGCCGGCGAGCAGCGGCAAGGGGAGCGAGGCCACCACTCGCAGCACGACGAAATCCGCGCCGAGGAGCGGTAGCTCCCAGACGAGGATCCGGTTGAAGCCGAGGGTCGCCCAGGACGTGAGATAGGCGACGAGCACGCCGACGTCCGCGCCCGCCTCGGCGAGCGCGACCACCAGCGGAAACGAGGTGAACGGGCCGCCCGGTGTGAAGGCGCCGACCCCCATCGCGATCAGCAGCCCGCGCACGCCCGACGCCGCCCCCAGCCACCGCGCCACGCCCTCGCGCGGCACCAGGACGTGCACCATTCCCGCGAGCAGCAGTCCCGCCGCGAACATCGGCGCGATCATGAGCACCGTCCGACCCGCGCTGCCGAGCGCCCGCCAGATCGCGTCCGCACCGCCGAGCCAAAAACAAAGCGCGCCGGAGACGGCCGCAAAGACGGCGAAACCGAGCTCGGTCCGGTTGATACGCACGCGCGGATGATGCCGGGGAGGGTGCGCGGGGGCAACCACGCCGTGTCAGCGCGTGATTGGCGCCGTCACGCTGTGGCGCATTCGAAGACGCCGGTCCCCGCTGCGAGCTATGCCGCCCGCTTTTCCTTGCGGGCAAGCGCGAATGCCTCGCGGAACGCGCGCGGCTTCTTGTCGGCGATGAGCAACAGCGCTCGCGCGGGTCCGTGCGGCTCGCGGCGGCCCTGCTCCCAGTTCCGCAATGTCCCGACGCTCACGCCAAGAAAGCTTGCGAACGCCTCCTGCGAAAGACCCAGCCGCTCCCGGATGACCGGTACGTCCGAGGCAGTGGGCAGATCGACCTTCGCCGTCCTGAGCGCAACCTTGCCGCGCTTCCAGGCCGCGATCTCGTCCAGCCCTGCGAGGATCTCCTTCCCGATGTCCCGTTTTCGCGTCATAGCAATTCCAGCTTCGTCGCAATCCGCCGCAACGTCGTCCTGTCGATGTCGTCGCGCTCGCTCTTTCCGCATATGGTCAGCAGGTAGATCTGCTCCGATGCCTGCGCCCAGTGATCGATCACCCGAACTCCGCCGGACTTGCCTCTCCCTTTCGCCGCCCAACGCACTTTACGGATGCCGCCCGATCCGCGAATGATGTCGCCGGAATCCGGATGACTCATCAGAAAGCTCTGAAATTCGCGGTACGCGTCGTCCGATGGGTAGCGCGGCAGCTCCGATGTGAAACGAGAAGTTTCGACGAAGAGCACGGCAAGGGTACGTCAATGGCGCAGTGGGCTCAAGCGTTTCCGCGCCGCGAGGCGCGCCAAATGTCCGGGCCAGGTCATTGCCATTGGACCTCGGTCGTATCGAGTACGCTGTGTGAAGCCTGCATCCGCCACAGGCTCAGGCAGTGAGCCCCGGCCCGGGCTGTCCAGGAATCGTGGGTCGTACGCACGCCCCCCACCGACAAGGCAACGCCGTACGATTGCCCCAGGGCAACGGGCCGACCGGCGGCTAGAATGACCGCATGGCGAACCGCAAGGACAGCGCTCCGATCCGCGTGAAGGTGAACCGCGCCCCGGTGCTCACGCTCTGGGCCGCGGTGGTCGCCGAGCGGCTCGGGTTCGATCGCGACGAAGCGCTCACGATGGGCCGCGTCGTGGCCGGGCTCAACGCCTACGCGAAAGGAAAGTCGCTCGGGATCTTCAAGCCGGCGCCCGAGGAGGTGCGGCGCGAGCGCGAGCGGCTCACCAAGGGCGCGCAGCTGAGCGTCGACCTCCTGCACCGCGCGGTGCCGGTGTTGCGCAGCCCCGAAGGACTGCGCGCGCTCTCGAAGGGCAAACCGATCGCGCCCGAGAGCGTGCAGCGCTACCTCGAAGGGAAGTTCGGCGAGGTGCTCGCGCCGGTCGAATCCGCGATGCGGGCGCTCGCGCGCTCGCTCCCGGTGGACGAGCTCGCCCATCGCGCCTACGCGCTCTACGAAGTGTTCCGCCCCGAGGTGCCGGCCGGTACGCGCGGCTGGGGCGCGCTCGGCGTCCTCGACCTCTCGAAGGTGCGGAACGCGGCGCAGTAAGGGCTTCGATCCGGGACCGATTCAACCGGGTGTGACGGGCGGCTCACGCCCTGAGCTTTCCGACCTTCCATACTCGACGGTAAAGCCGTGATGGGAGATCTACGTGTCCAAGTGCCCGGCGTACGAACTCACCGCGCACGCGAAGACCGTCATCGAGGAGCGTGGCATTGACCTCATGTGGCTCGAGCGGGTGCTGACCGAGCCCGAGCGCACCGAGTCCGACCGATGTCGGTCCAGCTCTCCTGCACGCGATCGGGCGCGTCACCGAGCACGGAGACCGATATCTACGCGTGATCTACAATGCCATGAGCACGCCACGGCGTATCGTGACGGCTTACTTCGACCGCGCACTGAGGAGCCAGCAATGAGGCTGCACTACGACGAGAAAGCCGACGCCCTCTATCTGCGCCTGGACGAGTCGGAGATCGAGGAGTCGCAGGAGGTCCAGCCCGGCATCGTGCTGGATTTCAACGCGCAGAAGCAGGTGGTGGCGATCGAAGTGCTCCGGCTGCGGGAGCGCTTCCCGTCCGCGAACGTCAAGCAGCTTCGATTCGAAGTCGCCTGATCTCGTCACGCTGCGGCTTGCCCGGTGCGCCGAAGACGCGGCGTGGCCGGAAACATCCGCAGGCGGTCATGTGTGGTCTCAATGCCCGCTCGCGTGCCCGGAGAACGGCGGGCGCGCCCACCAGATGAGGGCGAGTGAGCGTCCCGAAGAGCGCGATCGAGCCCAGCAGGATCGAGACGACGCCCACCGCGAAGTTGCGCCGGCCGAAGAGGCGCAGGTCCACCACCGCCGGAACGCGTTCTACCGGTCGATTCATTGCGTCTGCTCCATGGCGACCGCGTACGCGGCGCTCGGCCGGCGGAGCAGACCCCGCCCCGAACCGCCTGCCGCGATGGCAAAGCGCCGCCTTCCGGTATCCTCGCGCCCCGGCTCCCGACCGATCGCCGTGACCGAATCCGTCCAGCTCGACTATCGCAGCGCCCCGTTCGCGCCCCGCTACCTGGCGGGCGTGCTGTGGCCCAAGCACGCCACGGAGGCAGCGGTCGCCGTCCCGCGGATCGGCGCCCGCTGGCGCGGCTACCGCGCGACCGAGCGGGACGTCGCCGACTTCTGCCGGCTCGCCGGCGTGTGGCCGGGCGAATGGGTTCCGTTCCTCTTCCCGCACGCGATCGGCTTTCGCCTGCAGCTCGCGCTCCTCTGCCACCCGCGCTTCCCGGCGCCCATCTGGCGCATGCTGCAGATCCGCAACCACCTCGTCCAGCATCGCCCGATCCCGCTCGGCGCCGATCTCCACTTCGCTTCGCGCATCGTCGCCCACCGCGTGCTCGAGAAGGGTCTCGAAGTCGACGTGCACAGCACCGTCAGCCTCGCCGGCGACGTGCCGTGGGAGAGCGTGAACACCTTCTACTCGCGCGGCAGCTTCGGCACGCCCATGCAAGCATCGCCGCTCGCCGAGTCGCCCACGATCGAGAGCGAGTGCGAGACGCGCTGGCGCATGGCCGAGGGAGGCGGCTGGCGCTTCGGAGAGCTCACCGGAGACTACAACCCGCTCCACTTCTGGAGCGGGCACGCGCGGCGCCGCGGCTTCCCGGGCGCGTTCCACCACACGCAGCGCGCGCTCGGGCTCTGCATCACGCACCCCAACGCACCGCTCGCCGACGAGCCGCAGCGCCTCGACGCCTGGCTGAAGGGCCCCGTGCCCTACGGTGCCGACGTCACGCTGCGAACGCGCGCCCCCACCGGCGAAGTCGCGTTCGCGCTCACGACGCACCACGACCCCCGCCCCGCGATCGTCGGCCTGCTCCGCTACGCCGAGCCAAGCGAGCGGCTGCCGGAGGTCGGATAGGGCAGGGCGGGCAGGGCGGCGGCGGAGGAGAGCGATCCGCGACCGCGTCATCCCCGCGCAAGCCGCCGCCTCGTCATCCCCGCGCAGGCGGGGATCCAGTAAGTGCCCGAACCGGGTGGATGACCGCAGGCGGTAGCTCACTTGGGATCCACAGCGTTGCTGTTGCGGGTGCTCGACTTCACATACAAGGAAAGAGCGCTTGACGTATGTAGCCTATAGGATACTGAACACACCGTCCCACGTGATGCGAAAGCAGGGGGGTGTTGAGAAGCCAGAAATGTTGAAGCGGAACATCCTGTTCCAAGACGAGGACAAGGAAACATACATAGGGAACCTCCTGGGCGCGGCGGAGACATACTCCAGCGCCGGAAGTGAGGCCACTGCAGGGGAATGACCGTTGACCGGTTTTCCCACACGCTGCTCGGCGCGACGCTCGTCGGGCTCGTGAGCGTCTGGCCGGGGCACATGGTGTGCGAACTGGTGCTGCGCTGGTGGAACACGAAGCTGAGCCACGCTCAGGCCCGCTATCTCGCCGTCGATCCGCGGATCGGTTGGGGTGCCGCCATGTCAGGAGCGGCGCTCGGGGTATACAGTCACGCGTTCCTGAACAGCGTCATGCATATGGACGTGCGCGCGTTCGCCCCGTTCTCGGCGGTGAATCCCATTCAAGGTGTGATCTCGATGGAGGTGCTGCATCTCGCATCTGCGCTGGTCGGGATGACGGCGTTGGCGATCTTCGCAGTTACATTTTCACACCGGCGCATCACTTCGGCCACGGTAGGGGAGCGCGATTGACATGAAGGGCCGCAACGGCCGCTACGAGCCCGGATCGACGGAGCCCTACGAGCTCAGCCGCAGCAAGGTCGAGCTCTTCCTCAGGTGCCCGCGCTGCTTCTGGCTCGATCGGCGGGCGCAGGTCGCGCCGCCGAGCGGGCCGCCCTTCACGCTGAACGCCGCGGTGGATGCGCTGCTCAAGCGCGAGTTCGACGCATGCCGGGCGGCGCAGTCGGTGCCGCCGCTCCTCGCGCGCGAAGGGCTCGACCTGCGGCCGGCGCAGCACCCAGAGATCGATGCGTGGCGCAACGCGTTCAAGGGCGTGCGGCGCCTGCACGAGCCGACGAACCTCATCCTGTTCGGCGCGATCGACGATCTGTGGATCGACGCCGCGGGGACGTACTACGTCGCCGACTACAAGGCGACCGCAAGGGCGGGCGCGGTCGGCATCGAGGCCGAGTGGCAGAAGAGCTACAAGCGCCAGGTCGAGTTCTACCAGTGGCTGCTGCGCGGGCGCGGTCTCGAGGTCTCCGACCGGGCCTGGTTCGTCTACGCGAACGCAAGGAAGGACCGCGACGTCTTCGCCGAGACGCTGCACTTCGATCTCTCGCTGATCCCTTACGAAGGGAGCGACGGGTGGGTCGAAGGCACGCTCGTGGAGCTGCACCGGGTGCTCAACCTCGAGCACCCGCCCGCGCCGGCGCGGCGCTGCGAGTTCTGCGCGTTCGTGCGGAAGGCGGCGGCGCTTTAGGTGCGCAATCGAGCGGGCCAGTAACCGGGCTGCCGCGAGTGGTGCGCGAACGCGACCACGATCCGCTCGTCGTTGTGCTCGATCACGACCACGTCTGCTTCGACTGCTTCCTCGGCAGCTTGGTCGAGGATGTAGATCCGGCGTATCACCCCGCGCCTAGTCGCGCTTGCATCCGCCGGCGCAGCTCGTCGCGGTCGATAAGGTCCGCCATCCCCGCGTCGATCTCGGCCAGTCTGCGGGCAATCTCGCTATCCCAGGCGTCCGCGGCATCGGCGTCAGCCGGCAGATCCAGGCTCTTCACCAGCTCCGTGCGGAGGTTCTTCCCGGCCCCTGATCACGCCAGGATCTACTTGCGCGTCAGCAGCGCGAGCTCGCTCTTGAGCTCTGCCGCGTTCCCGAAGAACTGCGCCGGCTCGCCCCCTTGCACCAGACACACGACCGGCGGCTTGATGGCCTTCAGGTACGTCAGGTGGACAGCGCGCTCGGCACGCAGAAAGTCGGTGAACAGCGCGAACACGCCGAGGCAGGTGGTCGCGACGGCGACCGCGGCGACCGCCGCACCGCGCCCGGGCTTGCGGAGCGCGAGCGCGAGGTGGCGCCACAGGCCCCAGGCGAGGAGGGCGCCCACCGCGGCGATTGCCGCGAGAGAGGTGGCCTCCGGCGCCGAGAAGGCGTGCGCCACGTAGTCCAGCCGGTCTGCGGCGAAGATGCCGATCAGGGCAAGCGACGCGGTGACCAGATGCGCGGCGAAGCGGTGCTCACCGGCGAGCAGGCGGCTCGCCAAACCCCACGCACCTGTCCAGATGAAGAGCGCGAGCATGATGAAAACCGGCGCCACGGCGACCTTGGCGAGCTCGGTCCGCTCGTCCATCCCGCTCCAGGCATCGAACAAGAGGACGGCCACGACGACGAGGACGGCGAGCGCGCCCGCAAGCGGTGTGCGCAGGGCGCCTGCCGGGCAGTCGATGCGCTCTTCGGCGACCGGGTGCGCTCCGGAGCGGATGCGGAACTCGGTCCGCCCGGCGCGAAAGCGCGCGGCCGGGTCGACGCGTTCGCGGGCAAGGCGGTGTTTGACGCACGCGCGGAAGAGCCCGTTTCGCGAGCCCGCGTCGACGAGCTCGAGCTCGCCGGCTGGCGTGCGCTCCACGACGGCGTGGTGCGGGGCGGCGTAGGGGTCCTCGAGGATGAGGTCGTTGTCGTAGGCGCGTCTGATGCGGACGGGCAGGGTGCGCACGGCGTGGCGGTGAGCCACCTCGCCGTGGCGGCCGAGGACTTCGATGTGGATCAATTCGTCCATGAGATCGCCTCCAGGTATTGCTGGGCGAAGCGCCGCCCGGTTTCGAAGCTGACGCCGCTGAGGCTCAGGGTGCTGAGGAGCGCCGAGGACGAGCTGTCCACGGTCACGGCGCGCAGGCGCAGGTCGTACAGTCTCGCGAACTGCTTGTAGGCGCGCATGCAGAGCGCAACGCGGAGCGTCCCCGCCAGACGGCGGACGAAATCGTCGTGGCAGCGGAACTCCGTGAACTCCTTCTTGTTGGGCGTCACCTCGAAGATGGTCGGGTCGGCGCCGTAGGCGCGCTCGATCCGGGCCGCGAAGCGCACGGCGCCGAGCTCGTGGGCCGCGAAGCGCTCATGCGTCAATATGAGCTCGCCGGTGAGCAGCCGGTCGTCGACGAAGAGGGTGCTGTTCGAGAAGCAGAGCCGGGTGTCGCGGTCGTAGAGCCGCTCGGGCTTCTCGTCGGGGAAGCCCCAGCAGCGCACGAACGCCACCTTCGCATCCGGCACGGTGAACCGGCCCATCGTGGTCGTGGGCATCGGCGCGGCAAGGAGCCGCGCGTAGAGCCGCTCCTGCTGCGCACGGACCTGGGCCGCGACCTCGACGCGAAAATCGGCGGGGATGCTGCGTTGCGCGGCGGCGCGCACGAGGAGCGCCGCGGCGTGCTCCGAGGGCACGAGGTAGCTCACGAGCTGGTCGAGCCACCGGCGCGCGACGTTGACGCCGAAGACCTTGCCGTCGAAGGTCACGGCCGGGCCGCCGCTCATGCCCGAGTTGATCGCGCCGGTGTAGTGGATGCGCCGCGCGAACTCGGTCTCGACGAAGCCGTTGTAGGTGCCCTCGACGATCGTGAGGCCGAGATCGAGCGGATGCCCCATCGAGAACCCGCGCTCGCCCTTGGTGAGCCGCTTGGGCGCGAGCGGCAGATAGCGCTGGCCGCGAAGATCCGTCGCGAGCACGGCGAGGTCGTTCGCGACGTCGATCGCGACGAGCCGCGGCGTTGCGGTCGTGCCGTCGGTGCGCTTGAGCTCGAGCGCGTAACTCTCGGGCTCGAGCGCGATCTTCGAGACGACGTGGTAGTTGGTGAGCAGCAGTCCGTCCGGCGAGGCGATGAAGCCGGTGCCGGTGGCCCTGCGCGCCCGCGTCGCCTTGTGGATCACAAGGATCTGCAGGAGCTCGTCTTTCGCGTGCGCGAAGACGGCGCGCGCTTCGGCCGAGGTTGCCGGAAGTCCGGCGGAAGTTGCGTCGGGTGCCGCGGCGGCGCCGTTCGCGCTAACCAGGGCGCAGGCGAGCGCTATGGCGCCAGCCCCGACGCGGCGTGCAAATCCGTTCTCGAGTTGCATGGATGCCTCCAGACACGACATCCTTTTATGGGCGCCATGCTGAGGCTCCGGGTAGCTCAAAGGATGAGCCTCGCCGCGGGGCGATTGTCAGAGATTGTTAAACTTCGCGGACAGCGCGGTTCGGCGCCGCCTCGGGCTTTTTTCACGTGTCACGGACTGACCGCAGGGGGCCGCGTTCGGTGGCGGCGGGCGGACTCTGCTCTGGGCGTTCCGGCGGCGTTGCGGGTACGGCGACGGGCCTCGATCTCGTCGCGCCTGATCAAAGCTGCGCGATGTCCGATCAAGTGAGCCGCTACTCGCCGGGCTCGTAAATCACGACTTTGAGGGGTTTGAGGCGGAAGTTGTTGCAGGGGTTGTGCAGCTGCGGGCAGTTGGAGAGGATGACCAGCACGTCCATCTCGGCCCGCAAGTCGATGTAGTCGCCCGCCTTGCTCTTCGGGGCGTCGATCCGGAACGAGCCGTCGGCGCCGATCGGCACGTTCATGAAGACGTTCAGGTTGTACGGAATGTCTTTCCAGCGCAGCCCCCAGGGGCGCGCCGCCGCCGCCAGGTTGTCGCGGCAGTTCGGCGTCGCATCCTTGTCGTAGCGGCGCTTGTTCGTGTACCGCGAGCAGGCGCCCGCCAGCAGGTCGTGGACGCCGCACGTGTCGGCGACGAAGCTCATGAGTAAGTTAGCCTCGTCAGACCAGAGCCCGTGGCCGGTCGTCGGCCGGATCGTCCGGTTGAGCGAGATCGTGTTCTCGGGCGAGATCTTCTCCTCCAGACGCCGCAGATTGAAGCACACCAGGTCGCCGACCTGCTGTCCCTCGATGTCGACGATGCGCATCACCTGTCCCCTGGAAACCTCCCAGCCCTCACCCCCGCCGGGTTCGAGAAGCGTCGTCCGAACGACACGACCGGAAATCTGTTCGTGGCTGGGCATGGCGTTGGTCATCGTGCGGTCCTCCTCATCGAGATCGGGATGGCAGTGCAGGATACTTGGTCGGTTGCGAAGCGGTGTGATCGCATGATATAAGCAAATACTAGAAGGCATAAAAAATACATATGACCATCCGATCCTCGTCCGGGGTCGCGGCCGGACGACGGTCGATCGGTTTGGCCTCTCTCTTGTGGCGCCGCGGCGAATGTAGACCCCGATGATTCATCTGACCCAATCCGACCGCGGCCGCCTGCCGGAGTTGGTGGCCCTGCGCCGCGACCTGCACGCGTACCCGGAACTCTCGGGCCAGGAGGAGCGCACGAGCCGCATCGTCGCCGAGCGGCTCGCGGCGCTTGGCATCGAAGTGCGTGCCCAAGTCGGCGGGACAGGGGTGGTCGGCGT
Source organism: Burkholderiales bacterium (assembly GCA_020848075.1). GTDB lineage: Bacteria > Pseudomonadota > Gammaproteobacteria > Burkholderiales > SG8-39 > JAABRB01. The sequence goes on along the minus strand of JADLAV010000031.1, from coordinate 300,351 downwards.
GCTGCGCGGCGCGCGCGCCGGACCGTGCGTGGCGCTCCGCGCTGACATGGACGCGCTTCCGATCCAGGAAGCGACCGGGGCGCCCTACGCCTCGCGCATCCCCGGCGTCATGCACGCCTGCGGTCACGATGTTCACACCACCTGTCTCGTGGGCGCGGCGACCCTGTTGGCTGAGCACCGCGACAGCCTCCCCGGAACCGTGAAGTTCCTTTTTCAGCCGGCCGAGGAGGACGACCGTGGCGCCCAGGCCATGCTGGCCGACGGGGCCCTGGAGGATCCGGAGCCGTCGGCCATCTGCGGCCTGCACACGTTTCCCCGACTCGCTGCCGGGCAGATCGGCGTGAGAGCGGGACCGCTGATGGCGGGGATCGACTCGGTGCGGATCATGGTACGGGGCGCGGCGGGCCACGGAGCGGCGCCGCACCGGGCGGTGGACGCCGTAGTGGCCGCCGCGGCGACGGTCGTGAGCCTGCAGCACGTGGTCAGCCGCCGGTTGGACCCGCAGGAGCCCGCAGTTGTGACCGTCGGGATGTTCCACGCCGGCGTCGCGCCGAACGTCATCGCGGCTACGGCAGAGCTCAGGGGGACCGTGCGGTGGATGCGGGCCGAAACGCGTGATCGTCTCCCAGCGCTCATCCGGGAAACGATCGAATCTACGTGCCGCAGTTACGGGGCGACCGTGGAGATCGACTACGCGCGGACGCTGCCGCCTGTCGTCAACGATCCGCGGGTCACCGAGGCCGTGAGTCGCGCCGCCACTCGCCTGCTGGGTCACGATGCGGTGCGTCCGGCCGAGCCCACGATGGGTGGCGACGACTTCGCCCTCTACCTCGCTCGCGTGCCCGGCTGCTACCTGTGGCTGGGCACCGGGAATCCCGAGCGAGGCATCATCTATGACTGGCACGACCCGCGGTACGACGTGGACGAGGACGCCCTCGCGACCGGCAGCACCCTGCTCGCCGAGAGCGCTCTCGAGCTACTGAACGGATCGCACATCGAAGAGGAGTCACGCTAATGCGCCTGGAATTTCCGCGCGAGGAGTATCAACGACGCTGCCGGGCGGCGCAGGCCGCGATGCGCGCCAGCGGGATCGACGCGCTCATGCTGACCGCAGAGGCTAACCTGAATTACTTTACCGGCCACCGGCACTTCGCGCCGTGGACTACGTTCACCCGGCCCGAGCTCTGCCTTCTGCCGGCATCCGGGGATCCGACGCTGATCGTCCACGCATTCCTCGAGGCGGATGCGCGGCGGGACAGCGGGTTGACCGATGTGCGGCCCTACATGCCGCTGACCGGAACGCCGGTGGACTTGATCCGGGAGGTGATTGAGGCGCGGGGACTTCAGGCCGGGCGGTGGGGGGCCGAACTCGGGGCCGAGCAGCGTCTGGGACTCCCTTACCAGGACTTCGTCGCTTTGCAGAAGGCGCTCCCGCGCGCGGCGTTCGCCGACGCGTCGGACCTGCTCTGGCGCCTGCGCATCATCAAGTCGCCGGCCGAAATCGACGCGCTGCGGGAAGCTGGGCGCATCGCGGCGCAGGCCTTCGACCACGCCTTCGCTTCGGCCCGGGCGGGGATGACGGAGAAGGCGTTCGCCGGGCTGCTGGCGGAGGGGATCCTGCGGGCCGGCGGGGAGGTGGGATTCATCATCGCCACCTCTGGCCCGGGAAACTACGATCGCGTCTCCGGCATGGCCACGGACCGGGTGCTCCAGCGGGGTGACATGATCTGGGTCGATCTCGGTGTCGTCTTCAACGGATATTGGAGCGATCACTGCCGCGCGGCAGTGGTGGGTCCGCCCTCCGAGGTCCAACAGCGGAATTGGGACCAGGTCGTCCAGGTGACGCGCAAGGGCGTGGAAACGGTCCGGCCGGGCGTTCCCGTGAAGGCCGTGGTGGACGCCTGCAGTGCCGAGGCGCGTCGGCTCGGCCTCGAGTTCACCTTCGCCGCGGGGCGTATGGGGCACGGCATGGGCCTCATGAGCACCGAACCGCCGCATGTGGCCGCTTACGACCCCACGATATTGGAGCCGGGCATGATCCTGACGGTGGAGCCCGGATGGGTATTGGAGCACGGCGCTTACATCTGCGAGGAAAACGTGGTGGTCACGCCAGGCGGGTGTGAGCACCTTACCGTCACGCCGCGCGCGCTGCGCCAGATCGCGGCATAATTTTCTAGGGCACGAGACAACGGTCGAACGGAGGGAGGGCAATGTCCGCAATTGGCAAGCACGTGGACGAGGTGCGTCGCACCGACGTCCTGGTCATCGGTAGCGAAGGGACGGGAGCGCGTGCGGCGATCGCCGCAGCCGACAGCGGTTGCAAGGTGCTGGTAGCCACCAAGGGCTTCGTCGGGAAGTGCGGTGCGACGCTGACGGCCGATGCCGACATCGACGTGGATAGCGGCACAATCGCCAAGCTCTTTGCCCTATCTGGCGCCCACCCCGACGACAGCCCGCAGAAGTTCTTCGAGGACATGGTCAAGGAGGGCGACTGGATCGGCAATCAGCGGCTCGTCCAGATCCACTGTGAGGAAGCCGGCCCGCGGGTGAAGGAACTGGTCGATTGGGGCGCCAGGGTGGACAAGCTCACGCACGCGCCAGGACACCGCTACCCGCGGGGAATCTGGATCGAGGGGCCGGAGATTGCCAAGGCCCTTACCAAGCAAATTCTGGCACGCCCGGCGATTGCGCTCCTCGAAACGACGATGGTCACCGACCTCCTTCTGCGCGGCGGCAGGTGCGTGGGCGCGATTGGCCTCGACTACCGTAACGGCAAGGTCGTGGCCTTCGAGGCTGGGGCGGTGATTATCTGCACCGGCGGCGCCATGCGCATGTATCGGTACACCACGGCGCCCGACGAGCTGACCGGCGACGGCATGGCGGCCGCCTACCGGGCCGGTGCGGAGTTGCAGGACATGGAGTTCCCCATGTTCCTGCCCTACGTCATGATCAAGCCCGACGCGGTGAACAGCATCGACTTCCCCTACCTGCTCAGCGCCTACCTGGATGCCAAGGCACTGAACCGGATGGGGCAGGAGTACATGAACAAGTGGGACAAGGAGCGCCTCGCCTGGACCACGCGCGATGTGAACTCGATCGCCGCGATGGTGGAGGTGCTTGAGGGGCGCGGGGGGCCGAACGATGGGACCTACATCTCGTTGAAGCACCTCCCGCGCAACATCATAGCGAACGCCCGGGCCTTCCTGCCCGAGATGATCGGCCGGTGGCGCTATGGCGCCTTCGACATGAAGAAGTTCCTGCCGGACCTGAACGAGGACGCAATCGAATGCGCGCCCGCGTCGCACTTCTGGAACGGCGGCGTCCGGGTCAACGAACACTGTGAGACGTGCATCCCCGGGCTCTATGCGGCCGGCGAGGGGACGGGCGGGTTCCACGGCGGCAACCGCGTCTCGGGAAACGCCTTGACCATGACTCAGGTGTGGGGGCCGCGGGCCGGCCTTGCAGCGGCGAAATTCAGCAAGCAGGACGGCCGGGGTGAGGTCGATCCGGCGCAGGTGGCCGCTCTGCGGGCGAAGATCATGGCGCCCATGGAGCGCGCGACCGGATCGAATCCGATCGAGCTGCGCAACCGCGTCCGGCACCTGGCCCACCGGTATCTGAACGCGGTGCGCGAGCAGCGCTGGCTGGAGCATGTGCTGCAGGAGTTGAAGACGCTGCAGGACGAAGCGAAGTCGGTCCACGTTCGCGACCGAAGCCTCACGAAGTACAACATGGAGTGGGTCGAGGCCCTGCAGACAGAGAACCTTCTCGCGATGATGGAGATGGTCGCGCGGGGTAGCCTGATGCGCACCGAGAGTCGCGGCGCGATGTTCCGCCGCGACTTCCCGGACACCGACGGCGTCAACTGGTTGAAGAACATCATCATCCGGCGCGACGGGGACGCGATGCGGCTTCGGACCGAGCCCGCGGTGGTCACCACGCTCCAGCCGCCGCGCACCACCTACCGGTATTCCGACCAAGAGAGAGTCTGATAGCCATGGCCGACAAGACCTATACCGTGCGCTGCGCGCGCTTCGATCCCGAGCGAGACAAGGCGCCCCGCTACGACGCCTACCAGGTGCCGATTCAGGAGGGCTGGAGTATCCTGAACGTTCTGACCTACATCTTCGAGGAGCTGGATCCGACGATCGCTTTCTACGGCCCCTGCCGGATCGGCAAGTGCGTGGCCTGTCATGTCAAGGTCGACGGGAAGAATCGCCTGGCCTGTACCGAGCTTGCGCCGCACCGGGACTTCACGCTGGATCCGATGACGGAGCGCGCCCAGATTCGCGATTTCGTCATCGACCGCTCGCAGGTGAGCGACGCGGTCGAGTGACGCCGCCGCGGGAGCGGGGCGCCGAGAGGTGCTGCGAAACGATCGGAGCGTACGATCCATTACCCCGTGGCGAGCCTCCGGGAGGGGTCCCGGATGGCGACGAGCGGGATGTCACCAGGAGGAGGGCGTATGAAGCAACGGCATCATACCGCGGTAGCGGTCGTCGTTATGGCGCTGGCGGGGCTCGGCACCGCACCTGCGCCGGGATGGGCCCAGGACACCATCCGGATCGGGGTGATTCAGCCTCTCTCCGGTCCGGTGGCCGCCTCCGGAAACTTTGTTACGAACGGCGCGCGGATCGGGGCCGACTGGATCAACGAGCGGGGCGGTGTGCTGGGCCGGAAGTTTCAGCTCTTCATCGAGGACAACAAGTCCGATCCGAAGGAGACGGTCACCGTCGCTGAGAAGCTGATCGTGCGCGACAAGGTCGTTGCGATCATGGGTGCGTGGGGAAGTTCCATGACGCTCGCCGCCATGCCGGTAGTGGCGAAGCACGGCGTGCCGCTGCTGGTGGAGACATCGAGCTCGATCAAGATCACCAAGCAGGGCAACCCATGGGTGTTCCGCATCAGCCCGCCGAGCGAGATGGAGGCGATTGGGCTAGAGAAGGTGCTCAGGGACGATCTGAAGGTGATGAACGCCGACTTCCTTGCGGTGAATACGGACTGGGGTCGCGGCGCCGTCACCGCATTCGGCGACGTCATGAAGAAGTACGGCGGCAAGCTGCACTCGGTCGACTACCTCGACCAGACAGCGACCGACATGTACGCCCAGCTCACCAAGATCAAGAACTCGCCGGCGGACTGGCTCCTCGTGACGACCGACGTCAGTCAGATCGCCTTGATCATGAAGCAGGCCGCCGAGCTCGGAATCAAGAAGAAGCTCCTCACCACCGGCGGCAGCAGCGCGCCCAACCAGTTGATCACGATCGCCGGCCCGGCGGCGGAAGGGAGCTATCACGTCGTGATTTTCCTGCCGTGGTTCCCCGAGGCGATGCCGGATCCGGCTCTGGCCAAGCGCTTCGTCGACGAGTGGAACAAGCGGGGCCTGCCATTCGAAGGGCTGACCGAGAGTTTCCGGGGCGTCGATGCGATGATGACCCTGGCGCGGGCGATCGAAATAGCCGGCAAGGCTGAGCCAACGGCGATTCGGGACGCCCTGAGGAAGGTCGAACTGACCGCACTGAACGGACCCATCAAATTCGATGCGGAAGGCCAAAGTCAGCCGAGTATTTATATGATTCAGATCCGGGACGGGAAGATCGTCCTTCCGTCCTTCATGCAGCGCCGCTAAGAGCGCCGGACAGACTGCCGCCGGCGGAACCCCGTGCTCGGGGTGCCGCACGGCGGGGTCCCGCCTATCGTCATTCCTGCTCCATGGATACGCTCGTCCAGCTCTTGCTCAACGGGATCATCCTCGGCAGCACCTATGCACTGCTGGGGATCGGCCTGACGCTCATCTTCGGCATTATGAACGTCGTGAACTTCGCCCACGGCGAGTTCTACACTCTCGGCGCTTTCATGGCGTACCTGTTCCTCCATCATCTGGGAATCGATTTCTACGCCGGCGTGGCCGGCGCGATCCTCGTCGGGGTCGCGGTCGGCGCGCTTTGCGAACGCATCGTGCTGCGTCCCCTGCGGGGCGAGAACATCGACACCGTGATGCTCGTGATGATCGGAGTGTGGATCTTCATGCAGAACACGGAGCTGCTGATCTGGGGCGGCATTCCCCAGAGCATCCCGACCCCGTTCTCACCGACCCCGCTGGTCCTGGGGCCGATCCACGTGACCTCGCTCCGGCTTTTTGTCGTTGTAGTCGCGTTTATCCTGATCGTCGGATCGCACTTGGCGATCCAGAAGACCAAACTCGGCAAGGCGATGCGGGCGACCTTCCAGGACCGCGAGGCGGCGGCACTGATGGGGGTGAACATCGGGCGCATTCACACGGTGACCTTCGCTTTCGGCTCGGGTCTCGCCGCCGCGGCCGGCGCCTTGCTTGGACCGGCTTTCCTTGTGTATCCGTCGATGGGAGACCAGGCGGCCCTCAAGGCCTTCTCGGTGGTGATCATGGGCGGGTTGGGAAACTTCGCCGGCGCGACCTTCGGAGGCCTCATGCTGGGAGTCGTCGAGAGCCTGGGCGCGGGCTACGTCTCGTCGGGGTACAAGGACGGGATTGGCTTCATCATGATCATCATCGTTCTTCTCTTCCGGCCGGCGGGGCTCTTCGCTCGAGCCCAGCGCGTCGGCTAGGTGATCGATGACCGCACCATTCGCCCGGCTCCTTCAACATCCCGTGGCCCGGTGGGTTCTCGGCGCCATCCTCGTCACGCTGCCGTTGTGGCTCACCAACCAGTACGTCGTTCACCTCCTGATCATGGCCGGCCTCTTCACGATGCTGGCGATCTCGTTGAACCTCCTGCTCGGATACACCGGGCAGCTCTCCCTGGGCCACGCGGCGTTCTTCGGGATCGGGGCCTATACCTCGGCCCTTCTGGACGTGCACCTCGGCGTCTCGTTCTGGCTGGGCCTTCCGGCCGCCGCCGTGACGGCGGGGCTCGCCGGGCTTCTCGTCGGCCGTCTCTCCTTCAAGTTGCGCGGCGCCTACTTCGTTCTCGTGACCATCAGCTTCGCCGAGGTGGTCCGGCTGGTCAGCCTGAACTGGATGGAACTCACCCAGGGGCCTCTCGGCCTCCCGGGCATCAAGCCCCCGCGGATCCATGTGGCGTCGCTGCTCGACATCTCGTTCAACGGGAAAGCAGTCTACTACTGGCTCGTGCTGGTGATGGCAGCGCTGGCATACCTCGTCGCCTCCCGGATCGTGCGCTCGCGCTTGGGACGGGCTTTCGTCGCGCTGCGCGAGAACGAGACGCTCGCGGAATCGGTAGGGATCGACGCGTTTCGCATGCTGGTCCTCGCGACCGTCGTGGCCGCGGTGATCGCGGGCATGGCTGGGAGCATCTACGCCCACTACGTGTCGTTCGTGGGCCCCGAGGTCTTCATGTTCTCGTACACGATCACGATGGTCATCATGGTGATCGCGGGCGGGAAGGGCACGCTGCTCGGTCCGGTGGTGGGCGCTTTGCTTTTCACGGCCATCCCGGAACTGCTGCGCGAGGCGCAGCAGTTCCAGATGTCCATCTACGGCGTCGTGCTGATCCTGCTCGTGCTGTTCATGCCGCGGGGAATCGTTCCGACTTTGCGCGCTCGTCGCACCTTCGCCCCTGCGGGTGGCGGCCGGTGATCGTGTGAGCGCGTACTGCAGGACCCGGACCGCTCGCCCCGAGCGAGGGAGTGGTCCGGAAGAACGAAGAGCTGCGTCGGATGCCGAGTCATGGCTTACTTGCAGATCACCGGATTGAGCGTCAACTTCGGAGGCGTCCGCGCGCTGTCCGACGTCGCTTTCAGCGTGGCCGAGGGCTCGATCGTGAGCCTCATCGGTCCCAACGGGGCGGGAAAGACGACCGCATTCAACGTGATCACCGGCTACTTGGCGCCGACCGCCGGAACGGTTCGGTTCGCGGGCGAATCGATCGCCGGTCTGCGGCCGCACGAAGTGGCACGCCGCGGCCTGGTGCGCACTTTCCAGAAGACGAACATCTTCCCGGAGCTCACCGTGGGCGAGAATGTCTTGACTGGCCTGCACCTCAAGGGCAGCGCGGGTCTCGGCGCGATCCTGCTCAACCGCGTTAGCGTGCGCGCCGAGGAGGCGCGCCTGCGGGAGCGCGCCGAGGAGGTGCTGGCCTTTGTGGGTATCGCGCACCGGCGCGACGAGTCCGCGTCTTCGCTGCCCTATGGCGAGCAACGGCTCTTGGAGGTGGCGATCGGGCTCGCGGCGGATCCCCGCATGCTCTTGCTGGACGAACCGGCCTCGGGAATGAACCCGTCGGAAAAGGAATCGATGATGGGTTTGATCGGGCGCATCAGGCAGAAGGGGATCACCGTGTTCCTGGTGGAACACGACATGCGGCTCGTGATGGGGATCTCCGAGCGCGTTGTCGTCCTGAACCAGGGTCAGATCATCGCAGAAGGCTCTCCCGACGAGGTGCGAGGCAACCGCGCCGTGATCGAGGCTTACCTGGGAACCCAGGGGGAATCTCTGGCAACGTCGAGCGCGAACCGTGCTCCGGCTTGAGGAGGTGCGCTGCACCTACGGGAAGGTCGTCGCGCTCCACGCGGTGACCCTCGAGGTCTGCGCGGGCGAGCTGGTGACCCTCATCGGGGCCAACGGCGCGGGCAAGTCGACGACCCTCAAGACCGTCTCGGGTATCGTCAATCCTGCGGCGGGGCGGATTCTGTTCGACGGGGTCGACATCACGGCCAAGACTCCCGAGCAGATCCTGCGCCTCGGCATCGCCCATTGCCCGGAGGGCCGGCGCGTCTTCCCGCACATGACCGTCCTGGAGAATCTCGAGATGGGCGCCTACGTGCGGCGGGGCGCGCAGGGCGTAGCAGTCGATCTGGAGGCCACGTTCGGCCATTTTCCGATCCTGAAGGAGCGCGCCAAGCAGGCGGCCGGAACGCTCAGCGGCGGCGAGCAGCAGATGCTCGCGATCGGCCGCGCACTGATGTCGCGGCCGCGCCTGATTCTGTTCGACGAGCCCTCGCTCGGGCTCGCGCCCTTTATGGTGGAGGCGATGTTCAGGATTATTGAAGGCATCCGCGGGCGCGGTACGACCGTGTTGATGGTGGAGCAGAACGCGAACCTCGCGCTGCGCGTAGCCGACCGCGCCTACGTGATGGAGACCGGCCGCATCGTCCTCGAGGGCAAGGCAGGCAGCCTGCTCGAGGACCCGCACGTCCGCCGTGCCTACCTCGGCGGCTGATCGCGCGCAGCGGTCCGCGTCGAGTCTAGTCGCTCGCGAGCCGGCCGCCGCCGAAGAGTTTCGGCACGTACCGCAGCGCGCCGATCGCGCCCATGAAGCGGTGCTTGGTCACGACCGGATCGAGGGCGATCGGCGGGCTCACTACCTCGAGATCGGGCTCGGCCGCGAGGACGATGAAGTGCGGGCCGCCGCGGGCGAGCGCGGCGCGCAATGCGTCCGCAAATGCCGCCGGGGTCGCCACGTGGACCGACTGGTCGATCGCCGAAGCGCGCGCGAGCGCGGTGAAATCGAGCGCCGGGTTGGTCAGCGCCTGGCCGCCGGAGGCGGCATGCACGCCGTTGTCGATCAGGAGCACCGTGAGGTTCTTCGGCGCTGCCGCGCCGAGTGTGACGAGTGCGCCCAGGTGCATCAGCAATCCGCCGTCGCCCTCGACGACGACGACGCGACGCCCCGGTTGCGCGAGGGCGAGGCCGACCGCGAGCGGCAGCGCGAGCCCCATCGCGTCCTCGACGTAGAAGTTCTCCGGGCGGTGGTGCAGCGTCGCCCACAGGTACGACGCGTTGCCGAGCGCGGTGACGACGAGAGCGTCTTGCGGGAGCTCGCTCGCGAGGGCACGGTAGTAGTCTTCCCGGGACGGACGCCCGCCTTTCACCATTGGATGTCCCCGCGCGACAGGAGTAAGGCGAAGGGGCTCGACGATTCCTCGGCATAGGTCGCCGCCGCCTCGACCTGCGGCCCAATGGGTCGAGCGGGGTCGACGCAGGTGTGGGCGAGCCCGAGACCGCGCAGCACCGGCTCGGTCACGCGCCCCTTGGGGATGTGGTAGTAGATGGGATCCTCCACGGTCCCGCGGTAGGACACCAGGAGCAACAGCGGAAACTGGTAGCGCTGCGCGAGGCACACCATCCCTGCGCCCATGCTGAGCAGACCGACGTTCTGCACCAGCATCGCGGTGCGCATGCCGCCGAGCCGTCCCCCGCAGGCGATTGCGAGCGCCTCCTCCTCGTGCGTTGCGCGCACGAGCTTGATGGCGGACTCCCGCTCGATCTGCACGAGCACCTCGCCGAGCCAACCGTCCGGCACTGCGACCGCGAGCCCGAAGCCGAGGCGCTTGAGCGCGTCGAGCACCGCCGCGGGCCGGTGCTCGCCCACGCGCGCGTCCGGCATCATCTTGCGCCGCTCCCACGCGACCGATGCCTTCCGACGACCGCTAACGAGGTCACGTTCTCGCTCGCATCTGGTTTCAGCGCGCGGCGTCGAACCGCACCGCAACATCGCATCTGACTATTGTCGAACCCCATGATACACGTTATGTTACGCGCGCAGTGCATATCGATCCGCGCGTGGTTTTCACCGACTGGGGGCTGGCATGAAAACGCTGTCGTACGCACTCATGGTAGGGATGATGGTGGGGAGCATCGCGATCGCCGGGGATGCCCGCGCGCAGTCCGCGTCAACGATCCGGCTCTCGATGGTCGGCGCGTGGAAGCCGAGCGTCTCTCCAGCCGCCGACATAGGCATCAAGTACAAGGACATGGTGAACCAACTATCGGCCGGCAAGATCGTGATCGATTTCCGCGGCGCTGCCGATGTGGTACCGGTATTTGACCAGCCCGAGGCGCTGGTGCGCGGCGTGTTCGACGTGTGGTTCGGCGCGCCCAACTACTGGGCCGGAATCGTGCCCGGCGGCTACGTCACCGAGATGTCGTCGTTCGATATCCCAGACAACGGACCGGGCAGCGAGCTGTTCCAGTTCATGAACAAACTCTTCGAGGCGCACGGCGTCCACTACCTCGGCCACATGACCGGCACGCCCGGTGTGGGGAACCATTTCATGTACACGCAAAAGCGGGTCGCGCGCATCGAGGACCTGAAGGGCATGAAGATTCGTGTAGCACCCCTTACCCGCTTCTTCGTCGCGAGCCTCGGGGCGGAGCCGGTGACGCTTCCGCCCGGCGACATCTACCTCGCGCTCGAGCGCGGCACGGTGGAAGGTATAACGTGGCCGGTGTTTGACGGGTTCAGCGATTACGGCTGGCAGCGCGTCACGAAATTCATGATTGCGCATCCTCTTTACCGCGACGGCGACGCGATCGTGATGAACCTCCAGAAGTGGAATGCACTACCCGAGGACGCGAAGCAGCTCATGTATCGCGCTGCCGCCGACACGCAGAAGTGGTCGCAAGGCTTCGTGGCGGAGAAGCAATCCGAGCAGATCGAGCGGATCAAGGCGGCAGGCATGGCCCTCGTCGAGTTCACCCCGCAGGAGGCCAAGCGCTGGGAGGACACGGCCCGGGAGGCGCTGTGGGCCCACTTCAAGACCGTCATGCGTCCCGAGGAATACGCGACCGCACGGCGTCTTCTGGGGTCGAAGTGACTGAGGTCGTGCGCCGCAGGCCGGCGTTTGCGGCCTGAAGGGACCCGCGCGATGGCCGCGGGCGCCGATGGACCGGCGCGGCGGGCGTCTGGTGCGCTCGCCGCGCGCGTGTTCGACCGCGTCATCGACGCCGGGGCGGCGCTCGCCGCGCTGCTGCTCGTCGTCATCATGCTCGCGACGACGGTTAAGGTCGTCTTCCGCTACGGATTGCATCAGAGCCTGATCGGGGTGGACCAGATCAGCGGCACGCTGCTTCTCTACGTCGCGTTCCTCGGCGCGGCCTGGGTTCTGCGGCGCGACGAACACGTCATCATCGATCTGCTGCTCGGGCAAGTCGGGTCGCGCACGAGGAGGTACCTGCTGCTGGCAAGCGCGCTGATCGGCGCGGCAGTCTGCTTGGTGCTCGCGGCATTCGGCACATGGGAGGTGATCACCTCGCTGCAGCGGGGCATCCGCATCCCGGCCGAGATCGAGATGCCGCGCGCGGTCAACCTGGTGGTAATCCCGCTCGGTTTTCTGCTGCTCGGTCTCCAGTTCCTGCGCCGCGCGGTCCGTCTCCGGCGCAACGACGCACCGCCGTCCCCGTTGATCTCGGTCTGAGGCGATGGACTGGGTCATCTATCTCGTACTGTTCTTCGGCGGCCTCATGCTGTTGCTGCTGATCGGCCTGCCCGTTGCGATCGCCTTCCTGCTGGTCAATATCGTCGGCGCCTATGCGTTCTGGGGCGGCGCGAGCGGACTCGGCCAGCTCATCCTCAGTCTCGACAGCTCGGTGTCGTCCTTCATCCTCGTGCCGGTGCCGATGTTCATTCTCATGGGTACGGTGATGTTCCACTCGGGCGTCGCCGCCCGCATGATCGACGTGCTCGATCAATGGCTCGGGCATATCGCCGGGCGCCTTGCGGTGCTCGCGGTCGCCGCCGGCGCCGTCTTCGCCACACTGACCGGCGTCGCGATGGGCAGCGTGGCGATGCTGGGCTCGACGCTCGTGCCAGACATGGAGCGACGCGGCTACGCACGTACGCTCGCACTCGGTTCGGTGCTCGCGAGCGGTAGCCTGGCCATTATGATCCCACCGAGCGCGCTCGCGGTAATCCTGGCGAGCCTCGGCAAGTTCTCCGTTGGTAAGCTGCTGGTCGGTATCGTCGTCCCTGGTCTGCTGCTCGCGGTCGTCTACGCCGGTTACATCGTGATCCGTTGCACGCTGCAACCCGCACTCGCTCCGCCCTACGTGGTCGAGCGTAAACCGATGGGTTCACGGCTGCGGGACACGCTCGTCTACGTCGTTCCGGGCCTGTCGATGATCATCTTCATCATCGCCACCATCTTCGCCGGCATCGCAACCCCGACCGAGGCGGCCGCGATCGGTGCGCTCATGAGTCTCGCCATCGCCGCGGCCTACGGTAAGCTCACTTGGTCGGTGGTCAAGAAGTCGATCGGCTCCGCGACGTCACTGTCGGTGATGGTGCTGCTCATCCTGACCGGCTCGGCCGCATTCAGCCAGCTCCTGAGCTTCTCGGGAGTGACGCCCGCCCTCACTGCGCTCGCCACCGGACTCGACATCCGCCCCATCTTCATCCTCGTGTTCATGCAGCTCATCGTGATGGTGCTGGGGTGCTTCATCGAACAGACGGCGATCGTGCTGGTCACGATCCCGATCTTCATGCCGATCGTCACGGCGATGGGCTGGGATCCAGTCTGGGTCGGCGCGATCCTGATGCTCAACCTCGAGATGGCCACCATCACGCCGCCATTCGGCCTGGCTCTGTTCGTGATGAAGGGTCTCGCGCCTGCCGGAACGACGATGGGCGAGATCTACCGGGCAGCGCTTCCGTTCATCTGCCTCAACATCGTCGTCATGGCTTTGATGATCCTGTTCCCAGATATCGTGACTTGGTTGCCGGCGCGGATGGAGTGAGGCCCCGCGACCATCTTGCCGCGGCGTATTGGGCGGCAACGTTTCGCGCTCTAGGGCGCGGCCAGCAGTGCGGGCTGCCGGCTGCAGACCTCGCCGGCGCCTTTGCGGCCAGGTTGCGAAATGGGGTAGTTGTGCTATGTGTACGGTTTGCGCTCAAGCGCGGAAGTCGCTGCTTCACGGTCAGTGATTGGATCCCCAAGCGCGGTAATCCTCCGCAGTATCCAGGTCGAGTGCAAGGGTCGGCTCGGCATGTACGTGCACTGCGAGCCCGGCCTCCGCTGCGGCCTTGCGGTGCGCTTCGAGACTCCGCTCCCCGAAGCGAAAGAGATCGGTGCGGGCCGGTCGCAGCCCGAGCAGGTTGGTGCCGGCGTATTGCCGGTCGGGCACCAGTACGCAACCTGGCGTCTCGAGGGCGCTCGCAGCGGCGCGCAGAGCCTCCGCGGTCAGCAGCACGAGATCCACAGGAACGACGAGCAGTGCCTGCGCACCCCGATCGATCGCGCGCCGCGCGGCGAGAGCGAGTGCTGCGTTAAGGTCGCCGGGCGCGGGCTCGCCAATCACGGCGATTCCGCGCGCCCTCGCCTCCGCCGCAACCGACGCGCTCGCAGTGACGACGACCGTCCGCTCGCGACCGAACGCTGTCGCGCAATGGTCGAACGTCTGTCGTGCGAGCTGCAGGTTGAGTTCGATGCGTGCCTCCGCGCCGAGCACCGCGGCGAGCCGCGACTTACCGAGCGCCGGGTCCTTCACTGGCACGAGCGCGAACACGCCCTCGCTCACGTCCGCTCGAGCGTAGCCACACATGCGCGCGCGAGCCGCTCGCGCGCCGCGTCGTCGGTCATCAGTGTGTCCTCCACTACCGCGCGTATCCCGAACGCCTCGATCGCAGGTGCGAGCGTCGCGTCGGCCCGGTCGATCACCAGTGCGCGGACGACGCCGCGGTAGTGCCGCGCCACCGCGAGCGCCGAGGGTTCGACTCCGAGCTCACGCATAATCTTCGCGGCCGGCCCCTTCACCGCACGCCCGGCGATGATCGGCGAGACCGCGAGCGCGCGCGCGTCGATCGCATCGCGAACGCCCGGCACGGCCAGGATCGGCGCGATGCTGAGGTACGGATTCGACGGGCAGAACACCACCCCGCTGCAACGATCGAGCGCCGCGCGTAACGCCGGGCTCGGCCGCGCCGATTCGGCGCCGCGATACTCGAGCCGCTGCACGCGCGGCACACAGCGGTCGCGCACGAAGTAGTGCTGAAACTCTATCGCGCCGTGATCCGAGTGCACCACTGTGCGCACCGGATCGTCCGACATCGGCACCACCGCGTGACGCACGCGGAGTCGTGCGCAGAGGTCGCGCGTGACGTCGGACAGGGTGTCGCCCGCGCGCAGCCGCCGGGTCCGCTCGACGTTGGTCGCCAGATCGCGGTCGCCGAGCCGGAACCACGTCGGCCCGCCGAACTCCTCGAGCGCCTCCATGAACGACCAGGTCTCGTTTGCCCGCCCCCAGCCGGTCTCCGTGTTTGCGATCCCGGCGAGGGTGTACATCACGGTATCGAGGTCGGGCGCAACGTGGAGCCCGAGATGCTCGAAGTCGTCGCCGGTATTGACCGCGATCACGAGGTCCTCGGGCGGCAGCACGCGCGCTAGCCCGGCCGCGAGCTTCGCGCCGCCCACGCCGCCGGCGAGCGCGACGATCACCGGAAGAGGTCCCGCTCACGCGACCGCTGCAGCTCGCGCGCGCTGCCGTCGCGCCGCGGAAGCCGCGCACCGCGGATGAGCACGACCGGCCGGCCTTCGCCCGCCTGCCCCATGACTGCAGACGCCGCGGCCGCGAGCTCGTCGGCAAGGCCGACCTCGGTGGTCTGCAGCGCTCGCCCGTGCAGGTCCGGCGCACCGCGCAGGTCGAGCAGGCCCGGCAGGCCGCTCACGCCGATCGCCGTGCCGATCGTCCCCAGCCGCCAAGCGCGACCGATGCTGTCGTTTATCAGCACGCCGACGTCGGCTCCGGAGAGCTCGAAGATGCGTGCGCGTAGGCGCGCAGCACTCGCGTCGGGGTCGAGCGGCAGCAGGAGCGCGCGCTCGCGTCCGCGCGCATCGGGTTCGACGTTGGAGCGGTCGACTCCGGCGTTGGCGAGCACCAGTCCCCGCCGGTCCTCGACGACGAGCACTTCGGGGACCGCGCGGAGCACCGTGCGCGACTCGGCGAGCACCAGCTCGACGACGCGTGCATCCTGGCGGCAGGTGCGCGCCAGCTCGAGCGCGCGCGGCGAGGGCATGACCTCGTCGAGCACCGCGTAGCGGTTCTCGCTCTTCGAGACGATCTTCTGCGTGACCGCCAGGACGTCACCGTCGGCGAGCGCCAGCCCGGCACCTTCGGCAGCGACGAGGATACGGGCGGCGAGATCATCACCCGGCGCGACCGGGCCGATGCCCTCCAGGGCGATGAGCGTGAGGCTTGCGGCACCAGGCATCCGGGCCGTTCATGCCGTGGCCGGGTCCGCGCGCCGCGGCACCGGCGTGAGCACGATGGGTACGAGCGGCGGCGCGTCGAAGCTCGCCTGGTGCCGCGCCGCGTCGACCCGCTGGTAGAGCGTCGTGCGCTGCTCTGGCCGGCGGCCCGCTCCGCGGATGAGCGCTTCCATCGCTGCCGGAGGCAGCTCCTCGCCGTGCTCGTTCCCGGCCGCGCGCGAGATGCTCTCGTTCATCAGCGTGCCGCCGAGATCGTTCGCGCCGGCGGTGAGGCACGCCGCGGCGCCCTCGAGGCCAAGTTTCACCCACGAGACCTGGATGTTGGGGACGAGCGAATGCAGAACGAGCCGCGCCACCGCGTGCATGGCGAGCGTCTCACGCCACGTCGGCCCGCGCCGCGCACCCTCCTTCAGGTACATCGGCGCTTCCATGTGCACGAACGGCAGCGGCACGAACTCGGTGAATCCGCCGGTCCGCGCCTGCAGATCGCGGATCGCGAGCAGGTGGCGCGCCCAGGCCCGCGGCGCCTCGACGTGGCCGAACAGGATCGTCGCGGTCGTGCGCAGGCCCGTGCGGTGCGCGGCCTCCACGACATCGAGCCATTGTCTTGCGGATAGCTTGTCGGGGCAGATACGCGCACGCACGGCGTCGTCGAGGATCTCGGCGGCGGTACCGGGGAGCGAGCCGAGCCCAGTGTCGCGCAAGCGCGCGAGAAATGCCGGAACGCTCACGCCGAGCGTGCGCGCGCCGTGCGTCACTTCGAGGGGCGAGAACGCGTGCACGTGCATCCGTGGCTCCGCGTCCTTCACTGCGCGAAGCAGCGCGAGATAGGTGTCGCCTGTGTAGGCGGGATGGATGCCGCCCTGCATGCACACCTCGGTCGCGCCTCGCGCCCACGCCTCTCGCACGCGGCGGGCGACCTCCTCGAGCGCGAGGTCGTAGGGCTGGCCGCGCAGCCTCACTGCCGTCTTGCCCTTCGAGTACGCGCAGAAGCGGCAGTGGAAGGCGCAGACGTTGGTGTAGTTGATATTGCGGTTGACGACGTAGCGTACGGTCTCGCCAACCCTCGCCGCTCTCAGGTCGTCCGCCGCCGCGGCGAGCGCTTCGAGCGCGCCCTCGCGCGCCCCGAAGATCTCGACGATGTCGCCCTCGTCCGGTCGCCCGCCGCGCAGCGCGCGCGCGAGCGCCGAATCGAACGCGCGATACCGGCCCGCGCCGCCCGACACGGGCGCCGGGAGCGCCGTGCCAGCCACGCCCGGGCTCCACACCTCCGTCCGCGCGTAGCCTTCACCGTCGCTCGCCGCGAGCACGCGCGGCACGAGTGCCGCGCCGAGCCAGCTGGTGCCCTCGCGCGCGTAAGCGGGATAGATCGCGAGCCGTTCAATCGGCACGAGCCCTGCCCGGCGCGTGGCCACCCCGAGCGTCTCGATCGAAGGCCACGCGTGCTCGGGGTTGACGTAATCGTCGGTGACGGGCGAGATGCCACCCCAATCGTTGATGCCGGCGTCGAGCAGCTCGGGAAAACGCGCGTCGCTCAGGTTCGGCGGCACTTGGATGTTCGCCTCCGCGCCGAGGATCAGCCGCGCCGCCGCGGCGGTCCAGACGAGATCGTCGAACGCCGCATCGTCGCGCTCGCGCATGCGCGTGCCTGGCTTGGCGCGGAAGCTCTGCACGATCACTTCCTGTAGGTGACCGTGACGGGCGTGTGCTGCCTTCAACGCGAGCAGCGCAGCGACGCGCTCGAGGCGCGTCTCGCCGATACCGATCAGGATCCCGGAGGTGAACGGTACGCCGGCGCGCCCCGCCGCCTCGATCGCCTCGAGCCGCACCGCGGGCCGCTTGTCCGGGCACCCGTGATGCGGGCCGCCAGGGTCGCACAGCCGGTCGGCCACCGATTCGAGCATCAGTCCCTGCGAGACGCTTACCTCCCGCAGCCGGCGAGTCTCGTCCTCGGACAGCACACCGGCGTTGACGTGCGGAAGCAGGCCCGTCTCGGCGAGCACGAGCGCACACGCCGCGGCGAGGTACTCGACGGTCGAGGCGTAGCCGAGCTCCTCGAGCGCGCCGCGCGCAGCGGCATGCACGGCCTCCGGCCGGTCGCCGAGCGCGAAGAGCGCCTCCTTGCAGCCGGCCGCAGCGCCGAGCCGCGCGATCTCCAGTACCTCGTGCGGCCGCAGGTACGGGTACGCGACCGCCTTCGGGCCGCGGACGAACGTGCAGTAGCCGCAGGTGTTCCGGCAAAGACGCGTTAGCGGGATGAAGACCTTACGCGAGTAGCTCACACGCACGCCGTGGCCTGCCTCGCGCAGCGCCCGCGCTCGAACACAGAGTTCAGGCAGGGTAGAGTGGTCGAGCGTGGCGAGCACGTCACCCGCGCGCGCCGCGAGATCGGGATTGAGCGCCGAGGTGAGCTCGCGCAGCATGCGGAAGGCGTGTCAGGTCACCGGGATTCCGCTGATGCGGATACCCGCGCCGTCCACCTTGTAGCGGCTGTTGATGCCGATCAGCACCGAGGTGAGCGCTTCGGCGGCGGTGGAGTTTGCGAGCGGTCCAGCGTGCAGCGCGCGCAGACCGGCCGCCTCAGCGAGCCGGATCGCCACCTCCCGGTCCTCGGGCTTGTCGCCGAAGACGAGCACGTCGCAGTCGATCGGCCCGTCCTTCTGCAGCTTGAGCGCGCCGACGTTGTGGAACGCCGATACGACGCGCGCGCCCGGGCCGAGTATCTTCTGCGCGGCGACGGCCGCCGAATCGTCCGGCGGCAGCTGCACGCGCGCGACCTTGGGCGGAACGAGCGGAACGGTCGCGTCGATCACGATCTTGCCGGCCACCGCGTCGCGAATCTCAGCAAGGACTGCTTCGTGCGAGGCGAACGGCACGGTAAGCACGACGATTTCGGCGGCGGCGGCAGCAGCGGCGTTGTCAAGCCCGCGCGGCGCCGGCGCGCCGACGGACGGGTCGAGCCGGGCAGCCGCCTGCTCGGCCCGCCTCGCGTCGCGCGAGCCTACGATCACCGGATACCCGGCGGCGACCCAGCGCATCGCGAGCCCGGTGCCGAGATCACCGGTGCCGCCGATCAGTGCGATCTTCGGCTTGACCGCATCCATCGCAGAGGTCAGCCCGGCAGCTTCATCTGATCGAGCGATACGACCTGGATGCCCGCGCCCTCGAGGCCCTTGCGTACCGCCGTTGCCACCTCGACCGCGGTTGGCTCGTCGCCGTGCACGCAGATCGTCTCGACCTGAACCTTGAGCACTTTCCCGCTGCGCGCGACGATCTCGCCCCCGCGCACCATGCGCAGCACCTGCTCCGCCGCCTTCGCTGCGTCCTTCAGGACGGTGCCGGGGATGGAGCGCGAGGCGAGGTTGCCGTTGTCGTCGTACTGGCGGTCGGCGAAGCCCTCGCGCGCCAGCGGAAGCTCGAGCTTGCGCGCCGCGGTCTCCATCTCGGTCCCGGGCAGCGCGACGTAGATGATGTTCCTGTCGACTGTCTTGATCGCGCGACCGATCGCGAGCGCGTAGTCCGCGTCCTCGGCCGCCATGTTGTTGAGCGCACCGTGCGGCTTGAGGTGCGTCACTTTCAAACCGGCGTAGGCGCACATCGCCTGCAGGGCGCCGATCTGGTAGGCCATCATGTACTCGAGGTCGGAGGGGCGCATCGTGATCCGGCGCCTGCCGAACCCCCACAAATCGTTGAACGCGGGATGGGCGCCGACGCTGCAGCCCGCTTCCTTGGCGGCGGTGACAAAGCGGTGCATCACGGTCGGGTCGCCGGCGTGGAAGCCGCACGCGACGTTCGCCGAGCGGACGATCTTCACCAGCGCGGCGTCGTTGCCCATCGAGTAGGCGCCCCAGCTCTCTGCAATATCGGCATTGAGGTTGATCTGCAGGGCCATAGTCGGGTCTCCGCTCGATGGGGCATCGCCCGCGCCGCGGCGGACGAGTTGTTGCGTATGGTACTATATTTAGAACCATTCACACCAGTGCAGCGAGTGTCCGGTCCCCAGGTGAGATTGCTACCGAACGGCGACACCGCGCTTGCAGTGGAATTCGGCGAGCGCATCGACCGCGCAACCAGCGAGCGGGTGCTCGCACTCCATGATCGCGTCGCGCGCGAGCGCCTTCCCGGCGTCGTCGAGCTGCTTCCCACCTTCCGCTCGCTGATGGTGCACTACGATCCGGTGCGGACCACGCATGCGGCACTCGCGGACGCGATTGTCCCGCTCGCCGCCGGGCTGGAAGGCGTGAAGCCCGTGGCACGGCGCTGGACCATCCCCGTCTGCTACGACCCGCGGTTCGCCCTCGACTTGGAGGAGGTGGCGACCCGCACCGGTCTCGCGCCGGCAGAGGTGATCGAACATCACAGTGCCACGACCTACCATGTCTACATGATCGGGTTCCTGCCCGGTTACCCTTACATGGGCGACTTGCCCGCACGGCTCGCGCTGCCGCGGCGCGAGAGCCCGCGTACGCAGGTGCCGGCCGGGTCGGTGGCGATCGCGACCGCGATGACCGCAGTCTACACGCTCGCGAGTCCGGGCGGCTGGCACATCCTCGGCCGTACGCCGGCAGCGTTATGGAACCGCACGAGTCGGCCGCCGGCTGTGCTCGCGCCCGGCGACAAGGTGCGCTTCGCGCCCATCGGCATGGCAGAGTTCGATCGCCTCGCCGCACAGGCCGCAACCGGCAGGCTCGAGCTCGAATCCGAGGGCGCGTGACCGACACGCTTCACGTGGTCGCCCTGGCCGCCATCGCGATGCTCCAGGACCTCGGTCGGACGGGGCAGCAGCGCTACGGCGTCCCGGTGTCCGGCGCGCTCGACTGGGTGAGCCTCCGCATCGCCAATGCGCTGGTCGGCAACGCAGACGGCACCGCCGCGCTGGAGACGTTCTACCGCGGGCCGACGCTCGAGGTCGCGGCCGAGAGCGTGCGGGTCGCGGCGATCGGCGCCTCCCTCGAGATCGCCACAGGCGGCAACAAGCATGTGGTAGCTGCCGGCCGCAGCGTGCGCCTTGCACGCGGGGATCGGGTGACGATCGGTCCATGCGAGACGTCGCTCGTCGCGTATCTCGCGGTCGAAGGCGGTTTCGCACTGCCGGGCGATCTCGGCAGCCTCGCGACTTTCCCGCGCGCCGGGCTCGGCGGGCTCGAGGGCCGGCCGCTCAGGAAGGGCGATGCACTGCCGCTCGCGCTTCCCACCGCGCCCGTGCGCGCGGAGCGCAGCGCCCCGACATGGGACCTTGCGCCGCCGACGCGCGTGCGCGTCATCCTCGGGCCGCAGGCCGATCACTTCACCGAGCGCGGGCTGCAGACGTTCCTCGAATCGACTTACACCGTGTCGCGCCAGTCGGATCGAATGGGGATGCGCCTGGAGGGTCCGGCGCTGGAGCACTCGAAGGGATTCAACATCGTCTCCGACGGCACGGCGCCCGGCTCGATCCAGGTGCCGGGGAACGGACTGCCGATCGTGCTGCTCGCCGACCGCCCCACGACCGGCGGCTACCCGAAGATCGCCACCGTCGCCTCCGCCGATGTGCCTGCGCTCGGGCGGTTACGCCCCGGGACGACTATCGCGTTCGATGCGGTCGGCGTGGAGGAAGCGGAGGCCGCGCGGCGCGAGCTCGAAGCGCGCCTTGCAGCACTGCGGAAGAAGCTGGCCAGCCGATCGCGCTAGGCCTGCTGCAACTTCGGGATGATCTCCTTCGCGATGATCTCGAGCTGCTCGTTCTGATAGCGGTACGGCACGAAGATGAGCCGGTCGACCCCGGTCTTCACGTGTTTGAGAAGCTGCTCCACGCACTCGTCCGCCGTACCCATGATCGCGCTCTCGGCGGTGGACTCGGACCACGCCGCGTAATCCCACTCAGTCTGCAGCCATTCGCGCATCGGACCCTCCACCTTCGCGCGCGGACCGACGACGATCGGCAACTGGTTAGTCGATTGCAGCTCGTCAGGGTTGCGCCCCGCTTCCTCGGCGAAGCCGCGGATCTTCGCCCAGTTCGACGCGAAGCTGTCCGCCGTGTAGTAGTAAGTGAGCCAGCCGTCGCCCTTCGTCGCCGCCCGGCGCAGCACCGCCTCCACGTAGCCGCCGATGAGGAGTGGCGGACGCGGCTTCTGCAGGGGCTTCGGGAACATGACCGCGTCCTTGATCAGATACGGCGGGAAGTCGACCGTAAGGCGGTCCTCGGTCCATAGCTGCGTCAGGATCTCCAGCGACTGCTCCATGATCTTGCCGCGCTGATGAAAATCGACGCCCATCGCCATGAACTCGCGCTTGTACCAGCCGACGGCGGCACCGACGACCAGGCGCCCGTTCGAGATGTGATCGATGGTCGCCAGCTCTTTCGCGAGGATCACCGGGTTGCGCATCGGCAGGACGAGGATGCCGGTGCCGAGTCGGATCTTAGTCGTGCGCGCTGCCGCCGCGGTCAGGATCGAGAGCGACTCCATGATCGGAAAGCTCGGCTCGATGCCGAGCAGGATGTGGTCCCAGGCCCACAGCGACTCGTACCCGAGGCGCTCCGCGCGCACGCCGTAGTCCATCAGGGCCTGCGCACTCGGCATCTCCGGGTAGCGCGTGAAGTTTCGCATCGCGACACCGTACACGGTCTTTGCCATCGGTCGTGACCTCTCAGTTTTCCACGATTCGAGGGCACGTGCCCCCATTATTCTCTTCAAAGCCGAGAAGCCCTCGGCTTCATCGCGATGATTGCACCTTCTCAGGCCGTGTAAACCCGCTCGGGATCGAGCTTGCGCAGCGCTGCGAGCTCGTCCTCGTGCGGCGGAGCAGTCCGCTCGACGCGCTGGTCGATGTGCAGATCGAAGCCGGTCGCATCTTGCACCTGCTCCGCGCTCACGCCAGGATGCAGTGCGAGCACGGTCATCTCGCGCGTGGTCTGGTCGAAGCCCATCAGTGCGAGGTCAGTGACTACGCGCCACATGCCGCCGGAGATGAGACCCCGCTCGGCACGCGTCTTGTGTCCCTCGATGAAGCCCGGGCTGGTGATGAAGTCCACTTTCGGGACGAAGCGGCGCTTCTCGTGCTTCATCGCCACGATCATCTGCGCGAGCGAGGCGATGTCGTTGCCCCCGCCGGTCCCCGGCAGGCGGATCGTCGGCGACCGCGGATCGCCGATGAACGAGCTGTTCAGGTTGCCGAAACGGTCGATCTGCGCCCCGCCCATGAAGCCGACGTCGACGTAGCCGCGCTGGAGCAGGAGGAGCACGTCGGTAATCGGCAGGACCATGTTGGCGCGGCGCGTGCAACGCTGCTCGTTGGTCGACGGCGGCAGCTCGCCGGGTACGATGAACGGCCCGATCACGCCCCCTTCGAAAAGGATCGTCAGCGTCGGGGCGTGCAACCGCTGTGCGAGGGTGGCCGCGAGCAGTGGGACACCCACGCCGGCGAACACCGTCTGGCCGTCCTTAAGGAGCCGCGCGGCCATGACCGCGAGCAACTCTGAGGCAGTGTAGCTCGCGTGCTCAGTCATTGAAGATGCTCCTGCCGCGCCGGCTCGCGTCGAGAACCGAATGCATGCCGATCTTGACGAGGTAGTCGGCCCAGGTCGCCGGCTCGTGGTAGTACTCGTCGAGGTAGTTCCGCGCGGACTCCGCCGCATCCTTGGCGACCAGGCCGGCGTAGTAGTCCAGGTGATCGAAGAACGGCTCGTACAGGCCGTAGCATTCGTGCGGCGCGGCTCCGTAGGGCACCTCGACCACCGCGTCCACGGTGAAGAACGGGATCCGCGTTTGGTCGGGCGTGCGGCGGATTTGGTCGTTCGAGATCAGGCGCTCGGTGGTGAGGATCACCCGGTTTGCCGCCATCGCGATGTCGATGTCCATGAACTGCAGCCCGTCCATCTGCGCGTTGCCGTAGCGGTCGGCGCGTTGTACATGGATCAGCGCCACATCCGGATTGAGTGCGGGCAGCAGCAGCAACGGTTCGCCGGTGAAGGGGCAGGTCATTGGCTTCACCTTGTCGGCTACCTCGCGGCCGACGTCCGAGCCGACCATGGCGCGCGTCGCCATGAACGGGATCCCCATCGCGCCGGCGCGGTAACGCAGCCCCATCGACATGTGGCTCCACTCCTCGAAGTGCGCGAGCTTCTTCTCGGTGTAGTGACGCATCACCTTCGAGACGCCCCACACGATGCCCTGGCTGAACCAGCTGGTCATGATGTGGTCGGCGGCGCCGGAGGCGAACAGCAGGTCGCCCTCGGTCGAGACGATTGAGCGCGACACCTTGAGCTTCCGGCGCCGCGCGCGGATCAGCCCCCAGATCATGGCGAATGGCGTGCGGGACATGGTACAGCCGCCGATCGCGACGTGGTCGCCGTCGTTGACGAGAGAGGCAGCCTCCTCGAGGGACATGACCTTCTCGCGCAGGCCGCGGTCGCGCGCGGCCGTGGCCTTGCGCAGCTCGTGGTAGCTCCTGACGTCCGCTCCTCCGCCCATGTTGAGGTCTCCTCCGGCGCCGCTAGGCGTATCCGGTGTCGTGGTTGAATGCGGTTATCAACTCATCCCACTGCGGGACGAGCTCGTGCAGGCCGCGCCAGAACTCCCGCGACTTCCGCTTCTCGAAGTCCGCAAGGGCGATGCCCTGTTGCTCGACCCACGTGAAGTACGAGAGGTTGAAGATCCGGGCGCGCTCCCGTGCGGTGGTCTCGAGCACGTGCTCGGTGTCCGCCCCCGCGACGTGCCGGCCGTAGAGCTCGGCGGCGAGCGGCTCAGTGAGCTTGCCGTCCGCGCCGCGCCGCTCGAGGTACTGGCGCAGTTCGCTTGCGTAAAGGGCAGCGCCGTCGGTCGCCAGCGTGACCACCACGTCGTCGGAGTCGAGGCCGTCGTGCTTCGCGAGCTTGATAGCCGCGATCAGGTTGCAGAGGCTGGACAGCCCGAACCAGCGGAATGCCTCGAGGAGCCGTACGGATGCTCCGGTGCGCCGCGCCAGATACTCGCGTCCGGTCTCGGTGTTGAATACCGCGTACAGCCCGTCGGTCGCGCGGTCGCTGACGCCGATCACGAGGTCGGTGTTCATGACGTTGTGGATCAACGGCACGTGCTTGTCGCCGATGCCCTGGATGTTGTGCTCGCCGTAGCCGTTGTTGAGGAGCGTCGGGCACTCGACCGCCTCGACCGCCGCGATTCGCGCACCGTACTTTGCCTTGAGGTAGTCGCCCGCGCCGAGCGTACCGGCCGAGCCGCTCGCAGCGACAAAGCCCGCGAGGCGCGCAGCAGGCTGTCCGGCCGCCGCTGACTCGAACAGGGCGCCGAGCGCCGGCCCGGTGCAGCGCCAATGCCCGAGGTAATTGCCGAACTCGCTGAACTGGTTGACGATCTCGTTCGCCGGATCGCGCGCGAGTTCCTTGCAGCAGTCGTAGATCTCCCGCACGTTCGACTCGGTGCCCGGGGTGCGGATGATGTCCTCCGGGCTCGACACCCAGCGCGCCAGCCACTCAAAGCGCTCGGCGCTCATGCCCGCCGGCAGCACGGCCACGCCACGACAACCGAGGATGCGCGAGATCGCGACGCCCCCGCGGCAGTAGTTCCCGGTCGACGGCCACACCGCGCGCTGGCGCGTCGGGTCGAAGCGGCCGGACACGAGGCGCGGCGCGAGACACGCGTAGGCCGCCAGCACCTTATGTGCCCCGATCATCGGAAACGGCGCGCCGAGCGCGACCACGATTCGCGCCGGAACGCCCGACAGCGTGCTCGGGATCTCCACGTGCACCGGCACCGGCGCGAGGCCGCGCCGGTCGAGGGCGTTGAACCAGTTGACGCGATAGAGATTCGCCGCGTGCGGCGCATCTGGGTCGACCCCGCCGAGGGTCGTGCGGATCGACTGCGGCGCGCGCGCGGGATCGGCGATCTCGGCGAACGTCGGCAGGCGTACGCCGCGCTCCCGCGCTAGGGCCACCGCGCGGCGGCGCACCCCTGCGTCGTCAATCTGCGTCGGAGGATCGAACGGATTCATCTCCAGCGCTTGCCGGCTCGGTGCAGTGTTATCGTCCAATGGTCCTATTTCTAGGACTAGTCTCACATAACTATGCTCAAAAGGCAATTCACCCACCGCGTGGGTTGCGCTGCGCCATCGTCGGCGGCAGAATCGCCCGTCATGATCGCGACACGGCGCATCAGCAAAGGCAGCGCGCGCTCCGCCGAGCAGCGTGTGCCGCGCTACCTCCAGGTCGCCTCCACGCTGCGGCGACGCATTCGGGAAGGCCGCTGGCCGGTGGGCGGCCGCATCACGACGATCCAGGCCCTGCAGCGTGAGTTCCGGGTCGCGCGCGTCACAGTGCGGCAGGCGATTGAGCTCCTCGCGCGCGAAGGTCTGCTGCGCGCGCACCAGGGCAAGGGGACGTTCGTCATCGGGACGGTCGCGAACGACCGCTGGCTGCGGCTCGCCACCGACTGGGAGAGCCTGATCGAGCCGATCCGCGACAACGTGCCGCATCTGCTACGCGCATCCAGCCCGCCTCCGCCGCGCATCGGCCCCGAGGACGGCGTCCCGGCGCCCGCATACGTCTATCTGCGCTCGGTGCAGACGCGCGGCAAGGAGCCCTACGCGCTCGCCAGCGTGCATGTGGCGCAGTCGCTCCATCGCAAGGCGGCGAAGCAATTCGCGATGCACCCTGCGCTGGCGGTGCTGGCCCGCCTGAATGGCCGGGCGATCGCCCGCGCCCACCAGACCCTGTCGGTGGGCGCCGCCGACGTCGAAACGGCGCGCTGCCTGCGAATCGCCCTGAACGCGCCGACAGTCGAGGCGCACTGCGTCGTCACCGACCGGGCCGGTGTCGCGATCTACGTCGGGGAGATTGTGTATCGCGGCGACGTGGTGCACCTCGATATCGAGCTGATCGCGGGGCGGCGGCGCTGAATGTCAGGCCCGCCACCCCTCCTTCTATGAGGGACCGGTTTGACCTAGATCACAGCGCCCAGGTCGTCGCGTGCCCACAGCTCCGACAGGAGCTTCGGCGGGTCATGGTCGACGAAATTGGCCGCGACCCCAGCGCGCGCGAGCGCCCAAGCGATGACTTCGCGCCAGGCGGCCTTTGCCGCCGCCGTAACCGAGTACATCCGCGCGTTTGCGAGCGGCGTCACCCAGCGGTCTTCCGCTCCGCGAGCACGCGCAGGATCGCGCGCACGATCCCGACATAGCCCGTGCACCGGCAGAGATTGCCCGCGAGTTCTTCGCGCACGCGCGGCTCGCCTGCGTCGGGGAGCCGCAGGACGATGTCGCGCGCGGTCACGAGCATGCCGGGCGTGCAGTAGCCGCACTGGAGCGCGTGCTCCGCCGCGAACGCCTCGCGCAGGGCGGTGGCGACCGGATCCTCGTCGAGGCCCTCGATCGTGCGCACGTCGGCGCCGTCGCAGGCGACGGCGAGAGTGATGCAGGAACGCGCTGGCGCGCCGTCGATCAGCACGGTGCAGGCGCCGCAGACACCGTGTTCGCAGCCCACGTTCGTACCGGTGAGCATAAGGTGTTCGCGCAGGGCATCGGCGAGACTCGTGCGCGGCTCGACTTGCGCCTCCACCGGCGTGCCGTTGACCGACAGCGAGAGAGTCATCGTCACGCGCCACGCGCCTGTGCGGTCGCGCGCTTCAGCGCGGCGAAATGAATCTGATGCTCGTAGGTCCCATCCGCAAACCCGGCGCGCGAGACCGCATCGTGCATCGCAGGCTCATCGAGGCGCATGGCGTCGGCGACGACGTACGGTGCGTCGCCGATCGCGCCGACCAGCGCGCGCGCCATCCCGAGCTCCGGGTCATGGACGAACCCGCCGATCGCCTCCGCGAACTCGCCGGGCTTGCGGTTGAACTTGTACTGGCCCCAGCGGGCCCGGCCCGACAGCTTTCGGACGCTAACGCCGGTGATGATCTCGTCGGCAGCCAAGTCTGTGGTCAGCGGGCCGCGCACAAACGCCGCGGCGTGAAGCCGCCGCTCGCCGCTGGGGCCCCGCGCGACGATCTCGGCGTCGAGCAGCGCCATCAAGTTCACCCAGTCGGCGGCCGGGTCGGCGTGCGCGAGGCTGCCGCCTAGCGTGCCGCGATTGCGCACCGCCCGGTAGGCGATCGTGCGCGCCACCGCGGACAGAAGTCCGCGGGTCGGGTCGCAGACGCGGCCATCCTCGATCGCGGCGTGCGTCGTGCCAGCCCCGAGAAAGACTGCGTCGCCCTCGTCGCGGACGGTGCGAAGTTCCGGCAACGTCCGGATGTCGATCAATAGCTCTGGCTGCGCGAGCCGGAAATTGAGGATGGGCCCGAGCGACTGGCCCCCGGCAATCAGCTTCGCGCCGTCTCCGCCGTCGGCGAGGAGCCGGATCGCCGCATCCAGCGACTGCGGCTTTTCGTACGCGAACCGCGGCGCTTTCATCCCGCGCCGCGCCTCGCACGCGCCGCTGCGAGTGCCGTGAGCAGCCGTCGCGGCGTTATCGGGCTCTCGAGCATCTCGACGCCGAGATCGGCGAGCGCGTCGTTCACCGCGTTCGTGATCGCAGCGGGCGGGGCAATCGCGCCGCCCTCGCCAATGCCCTTCTGGCCGAAGTAGGAGAGCGGCGACGGGGTCTCGATGTGCTCGATGCGGATCGTCGGCACCTCGGTCGCGCCGGGCAACATGTAGTCCGCGAGCGTCGACGCGAGCGGTTGCCCCTGGGCGTCGAAGGGCATCTCCTCGTAGAGTGCGGTGCCGATACCCTGCGCCGTGCCGCCGAACACCTGCCCGTCGACGATCATCGGATTCACGAGCGTGCCGCCGTCCTCGACGACCACGTAGTCGAGGATCTCGATCGTCCCGAGCTCGGTGTCTACGGCAACCGCGCACGCGTGGCATGCGTAGCTGAACGTCCCGCTGTCGCGGACTGCCTTGTAGCCCGCCGTGGTCTCGAGCCCCGCCGGGTCGACGTCGGCGGGCAGGAGCTGCGGTGCGCGGTACCAGACATGCGCGACTTCGGCTAGCGACATCGACCGGTCGGTACCGGCGACGCGCACGCGCCCGGCCTCGAGCACCAGGTCGTCGCCTGCCACCTCCATCAGCTTGCCGGCGATGGCGCGCACGCGCTTTTCGATCTCCTTACATGCGGTCGCGACCGCGCCGCCCGACATCACCATGCAGCGCGAGCCCCAGGTGCCGGTCGAGTACGGTGTGAGCGCCGTGTCGCCGTGGATGAGGCGCACGTTGTCGGGATCGACGCCGAGGATCTCGTGCGCGACCTGCGCGAGGGTGGTCTCGAGCCCCTGGCCGTGCGAGTGTGCGCCTATGCGCAGCTCCAGCACGCCGTCGGGCGATAGGCGCGCGGTGCACTGCTCGTGCCCCGGCACCATCGGGATGCCCCAGCCGTGATAGACGCTGGTGCCGTGTGCACCCTGCTCGCAGAAGATCGCGAGTCCTACGCCGACGCGCCGGCCATCCGGCTCGCCGCGCTTCTGCCGTTCGCGCCATTTCGGCAGGTCGAGCACCCTCACGGCGCGTCGGAGCGCCTCAGGATAGTCGCCGCTGTCGAAGAACTTCTTCGTTATGTTGACGAACGGCATCGCCTCGGGCGGTACCAGGCACGCGAGGCGCACCTCGTACGGCTCTTTTCCAGCCGCGCGCGCGATCGCGTCCACCACGAGCTCGAGTGCGAAGCAAACGCCGGTGCGCGCGACGCCGCGATACGGGAGGATCGGCGGCTTGTTGGTTGCCGCCGACCAGGTGCGGCAGCGGTATCCATCCATGCGGTACGGTCCCGGCAGGATCGAGCTGACCTGCGCTGCCTCGAGGCACGCCGAGAACGGGTACGACGAGTACGCCCCCGAATCGACGATCGCCTCGCAGTCGATCGCGAGGAGCCGACCGTCGGCAGTTGCGTACCCGGTAATGTCGTAATAGTGCTCGCGGCAGTTGGCGTTCGCGGCGAGCTGCTCGAAGCGGTCTTCCAGCCAGCGCACCGGCCGCCCGAGCATCATCGCGAGCCAGCCGAGGCAGACCTCCTCGGGGAGAAGGATGCCTTTGTAGCCAAAGCCGCCGCCCACATCGGGCGCGACGACGCGGATGCGGCCCTGGTCGATGCCAAGGCACTCCGAGAGCCCGGCGCGGTTGATGTGCGGCATCTGCGCCGCGGAGTGGACGGTGAGCTGATCGAGGCGCCGGTCGTAGTGCGCCACGACGCCGCGGCCTTCCATCGGCGACATGCACTGCCGCGCGGTACGGATCCTCCGCTGCACCTTGATCGCCGCGTTCGCCCGGATGGTGCTCAGATCGTCGTCGACGAGCGTCTCGAGCACGACGTTGTCCGACCATTCCTCGTGCACGCGTGGCCCGCCCGGCTCGATTGCCGCCACCATGTCGACGACCGCGGGCAGCTCCTCGAGGTCGAGCTCGACTTGCGTCGCGATATCCTCGGCCTCCGCGCGGCTCGGCGCCACGCACATCGCGATCAACTCGCCGACCTGGCGCACCTTGTCCCGAGCGAGGACGTGTTGCGGCGCCGACTTGAAGCCCTTGAGCGCCGAATTGGCGACAATCGGCTTCACGCCGGTGAGATCGTCGATGGTGAAGACGACGCTCTCGAGCCCGGGCGACTTCCGCACCGCGCGGATGCGCGCGTGCGCGACCGGCGAGCGCACAAACGCGACGTCCAGCATCCCGACCATGCGGATGTTGCCGACATAGTCGCCGCGGCCGCGAAGGAAGCGCTCGTCCTCCTTGCGGCGGAGGCGCGCGCCGACGCCCTTCCTTGCAGATTGGGTCACTCCGCCTCGCCCGTTCGTACCCTAATCAAATCTTACACCACCTGTCCCATGCGCAGCCGCGTTCGCCCGCGCTCGTTGTTGGCTTCCACCAATCGCACCAGACTCGCGAGGAACGCGGCCCGTTCCCGGGGGGGAAGGGCCGCGACGGTGCGCCGGTGCGCCCGCTCGACCGCGGAGCGCATGCGCGCCGCGAGCCGCTGGCCGGCAGGTGTCAGCGAGCACATTTTCATCCGGCTGTCCGGCTTCCCCGCCCGCCGGCTGAGCACGCCGCGGCGTTCGAGCCGCCGGATCACGTCGGTCGCGTTGGCCCGATCGATGCCGACCTCCGCACCGAGGGACGCCTGATCGAGCTCACCTTCCCGTTCGAGCGCGGTCATCACACTGTACTGCACGGGCGTGATCCCGAACGGCGCGCAGGCCTCGGTGAACATGGCGACGTGAATCTGGTGGAGCCTGCGAATCAGGAACCCGGGACGATCCGCGAGGGGTAGCATGCGGTATGGTCGCGTGACCCAGCTCCGGCGCCCCGCTCTGACCTTCGGTCCGGTTCTCATCGAACTGCGCCTGCGAACGTCTGCTTCAGCCCTAGCGACGCGCGGTAGATCGCGCGAGGCGCTGCAGCCTGAATTCCTGACGAGCCTGATAGGCATCCATCGCCCGAGCGCCAGTCAGCCGAGCGAGTCCAATCCGACACCGGTACCCCCGCTTGGCTGGATTCGGTCCCGAGTCGCCAGGTTCTTCGCGTCGAATCCTCCTTCAACGCTGCCCCCCGCCGGTCTGTCGATCCGCTCTTGGCTGATCAATCGGAGGCGCCGCCCGGCGCTGTCTGTTGCGCCTCTGGCGCGTTCTCGCCGAGATTTCAGAAGCGGACGCACGCACCGCGGCGCCCTCGGCATCGCTTCGACACGCGCCCCGTTCCGGCGCTTCCCCTGGAGCGCCCGGCGCTGACCGGTAGATCCATGCGCTCCACCCGCTGGTGCGTGAAGGCTGCGCATTCGGAGTCCGGAAGCTTCTAGACCACGGACTTCAGCGTCGCCAGGGGGTGCTACCCATTCGGATACTCCCGCAAGGATAATGAGAATAGTCTACTTCAACGGCCGAAGTATCGGTCGTGGTCCGGGCGGCCCAGTGGTTCAACCGGCAAGCGGGTCCAGCACGTGCAGCATGGGGCAGCGCCGGCGCCGAGGAAGCGGATGGCGCTCGGCAAACCGCAGGGGCACGATACGGGGTCCGACTGTCCATCCATGGTTTACTCGCTGGAATCTTGCCCGCTGCGGGCTCGGTTATCTAGACTTCGTGGTTGAAGTCTTAATGACCCGAGGCTTGATTCAGCCTACCTGTACGCGGGCGGCATCGCGGTCGTGGCTGCCCTCAACGACGACATGGCGACGCCGTGAGAGGGCGCCGGAATAGGACTTGAGCACGAGGCACAAGGATCGATTGGTATGCCGCGTTGGCAATTCCGCCGGATGCACCCCGGCGAGATGAACATCGATCCGATCGAGAGCGAGTTCTTCTCGACGGAGGCGCTCGGGAGCCTGGTGGATGCGCTGGTGCGCGAGGCGATCCAGAACTCGCTCGATGCGCGCGCCCCGGGCGGGCGCGCGCGGGTGCGGATCGCCTTCTCGGCGCCGGGGGTGGGGATCGCGCCAGAGCGCGTGGCGCGCTATCTCGCGGGGCTGTGGCCGCATCTTGCCGCCGACCGCAGCGGTCTCGCGCAGCTGCCCGGGGAGGGTGCGCCGCTCGACTTCGTCGCGATCGAGGACTTCGGCACGCGCGGGCTGCAGGGCGATCCGCGCCAGAGCGAGGACGAGGCGCTCGGGGCAGAGGCTACGCGCAACGACTTCTACTACTTCTGGAGGAACGTCGGGCGCTCGCGCAAGGGGGCGACCGACCTCGGGCGCTGGGGGCTCGGCAAGACGGTCTTCCCGGCGGCTTCGCGCCTGAACGCGTTCTTCGCGGTGACTTCGCGCCGGGATGACGGGCGGCGCCTGCTCATGGGACAGGCGGTGCTGCGCATCCACAAGCTCGAGGGCGCGCGCTACTACCCGTATGGCTACTTCGGGAGCTTCGACGGCGACCTCGCGTTGCCG
This sequence comes from Burkholderiales bacterium, assembly GCA_020848075.1. GTDB lineage: Bacteria > Pseudomonadota > Gammaproteobacteria > Burkholderiales > SG8-39 > JAABRB01. The sequence continues at coordinate 267,614 of JADLAV010000031.1, read as the reverse complement.
GTCGAGGACGACGCGCTGGTGGAAGCGTTCTGCACGGACTTCGGCCTTGCGCGCGGGCGCGCACCCGGGCTCTCGGTGGTGGTGCCGTATCCGGACGCCGAGCTCGATCCGACCGCGTTCCCGCCTTCGGTCGTACGGCACTACTTCGTACCGATCCTCGCCGGCGATCTCGAGGTGGAGGTGGTGCACGACGGGCATCGCGAGCTCCTCGATGCGGAGACGCTGCCGCGCGTGCTCTTGCGAGCGGGCTGGAGCGAGGGGCTCGCGCTCGCGCGCCTGGTCGAGCTCGCGCAATGGGGGCTCGCGCACGGCACGACGCAACGCGTGCGCCTGCCCGAACCGGCCGCGCCCACCGCGCCGCGCTGGACGGGCGATGCGGCGCTGGACGCCGCGCTCGCGCCGCTGCGCGAGTCGTTCGCGCGAGGCGAGCGCGTCGCGGTCGAAGTGCCCGTATGGGTGAAGCCCGCCTCGGGCGAAGCCGTACTTGCCGGCTTCGACGTTTATCTCGAGCGGGATGACGCGCTCGCCGGTGGCGAAGAGCACTTCGTGCGTGACGGCATCACGGTCGCGGGGGTGCGCAGCCCCGTGCAGGCCGGCGTCCGGGCGCTCGTGAACGTGCGCGAGCGCGCGCTCTCCGGGCTGCTCGGCGACTCGGAAAACCCGGCGCACACCGAATGGCAGGAGCGCTCGCCGCGCTTCAAGGAGCGCTACCGCCACGGGCCGTTCACGCTGCGCTACGTGAAGGGCGCGCCGCGCGAGATCGTGCGCATCCTCACGCGGCCGGCGGCCGGGCGCGACCTCACGCTGCTCCGCCACCTCTTCGCGCTCGACGTGCCGACCGAAGCGGCGATGATCGAGCGCGACGCACGCCGCGCCGAGCGCGCGGGCTTCGACGGCAGCGGGCTGGCGCGTGAGGTGGAGACGGTCGGCAAGGACCGCCAGTTCCTGCTGCAGAAGCTCGCCGGCGGCTTCCGGCTGTGCGGCGCGGGCGAGGCGGGCGCGGTGCCCCGCTTCGCCGCGGTGCAGGCGGCCTACGAGGTGCGCCGCGGCAACCCGTTCGCGCTCTACCAGCCGCTCGACTTCGATCTCGCCGGTCCGGGTTTCGCGCTCGAAGCTTCGGGTGCCGAGGTGCTGCGCCGCGCGGGCAACACGATCGTGCTGCGCATCGATGCGCCGGGCTTCGCGCTCGCGGTACGCGGCTTCGATCCGCGCCGCGACGTGCGGGTGAAGGCGCTGCCGCTCGACGAGGAGGCGGCGGCATGATGCGCCGTCTGAACTACACCGGCCGCCGGCGCGTCCCGCGCGCGAAGGTGACGGTGCGCCTCGTGCCGGTGGCGGGCGGCGCGTGGGCGTTCGACGCCGACTACGACCTCGCCGAGTACGATTTCCCGCCGGCCTCGCGGGTGTACGTCGAGGCCTACAACGCGACCTCCTACTTGCGCTTCGCATTCGGCACGGTGGCGAAGCGTGAGACGCCGGCCGATCTGCGCCTCTCCGAGATCACGCCGAGCCCGCTGCCGAAGTTCCGGCTCAAGGTGGTGGACGATCGCCAAGGGCTCCTCCTCGCGGTAGCCGACAAGCTCGTGCCGCTCAAGCCCGAGGAGGACGAGACGCGCAAGCAGCCGCTCCTGCCGGTCGAGTTCACCGACCTCGGCGAACGCGTCTGGCGACTTCACGTCACCGACTGGCCGGTGCTCGAGCTCAACCGCCGCATCGCCGACGTGGGCGAGGCGGCGCGCTCGGCCGACTCGTTCCTCGCGCTCGTCTATCCGGAGGTCGTGCGCCAGATCCTGCATGCGGTACTCTTCGACGAGGACCAGACCGATCCGGACTTCGACGCGTCGGACTGGACGAGCCTGTGGCTGCGTTACGCCTGCGCGTTCCGGGGCGTGGAGCCGCCGCCGCAGGGCGTGGGCGAGGATGCCGCCGTACGAAAGGCCCAGTGGATCGACCAAGCGGTGGCGGCTTTCTGCCGCGCGCGGGACGCGCGCGTGCGCTTCGAGCGCGCGCTCGGACGAGGGGCGCTCTGATGGCCGAGCTCGTGCACGCACTCACGCCGGCGGGGCTCGAGGAGTTTCGTGCATATCTCGCGCGGCTGCGCGCCGGGGCGCGCGAGGCGCCCCCGCTCGCGCTGCTCGCGGACCCGCAAGCGAGCACCGCGCTATCGGCCGAGGCGACGGTCGAGCGCGAGCGCTTCACGATGCGCTGGAGCGTGGGCGAGTACCTTTGGCGGCGGCTCGCACCGCTCCCGCCCGAGGAGGTGGAGGGCAGCCGCGGCCTATGGGCGTGGCTCTCGCTCTATTACTTCGACCAGGTGTGCCCGCCGCGCGGCGACGGCGCGCGCCGGCCCGGGCTCGATTACCGCCACGTGCCGGACTTCAGCTTCCGCTACCGCTACCGGCACCTGCTGTATGGCCCGTATGCCGTCTATCGCCGCCACCGCGGCTATGCGATCCTCGTGCTCTCCGGGCCGCTGCATGTCGAGCAGAAGATCTATCACGAGATCGCGAGCCGCACCGATCTCATTGCGAGCCGCGGCGTGATCGAGGCGCTGAACGCCCTCTACCTCGACCGCGCGCGGGGGATGCCCAAGCGCGGTGCGCAAGCACTCGGCGCAGGTGGGGGCACGCTCGGGCGCTTCGTGCGCGTGCTGCAGCAGCTCGACGTGACCTACGACATCTACGGCATGTCCGGGCAGGCGATCCTCGATCTGCTGCCGCCGGAGTTCGACGCCTGGCGGGCGCAGACGGCGCTCGCCGCGTGACGCCGCGAACGGATCTTCCGCGCGCTGGCGAGCGCCACGCTGCCCGGCGATCGACTCGGTGAACGCCGCGGTCCTTCCGATATCGCGCTCATGCCGGGCGATCGGCTCGATTGCTCGCCATGAATGCCTGCCCCGTTCCCGCTCGCTGGTTCCTCGTGGTTCAGGGATCATCTGGTCTTCCCAAGAAAGGAGTTCGGAGGTTCCCATGGACCGCGCAAAGCTGATCGAGACCGCCGAACGGTACTTCGCGGCGGTGGACGCCAAGGACATCGGCCGGGTCCTCGCGTTCTTCGTGCCCGACGCCGTCTTCACGATCGCCACCTACGGCACGGCCTACCGCGGCCGGGACGGGGAGATCCGCGGCATGTTCGAGCGCCTCTTCGACCGCTACGCAGGTATCTGGCACGGCGACTTCGATCACGTCGTGGCGCCGCCCGACCGCCTTGCCTGCCGGTTCCGGGTCGTGAACACGGCCGCGAGCGGCGAACGCTGGCACAAGCACAACTGCAACTTCTTCCGGGCTCGCGGTGAGCTGTTCGACGAGGTGTTCGTGTTCATGAGCGGCGATAACTCCCTGCGCTGATCGTTGTCGACCCATGCCCGGGCGCACCCCTGCCAGCGTGAGGATCCTCGGTGTGCGATCGCCGGCTCCGCTGGCCCGCCGCAAGCAAGCCGCGTGTCGCGCGAAGCGCGCGACGGCTTCCGCTCACGGCAGTTCGTCGATGAACTGGACCATCCGCTTGCGCATGGCCGCGTCAGGCAGTCGTCCCACGGCAGCACCCATGTTGTCCGCCATTTTGGCTGGCCGGCTGGTGGCGGGCGTGACCGCAGTCACCGCTGGATGACTCGCCACGAACTTGAGGAAGAACTGCGCCCAGGAGCTCGCGTCGAACTCGCGCGCCCAGTCGGGAAGCGCGCGCCCCCGCACGCGCTGCCACAGGCGCGTACGGCCGAACGGCGCGTAGGCGAGGACGGCGATGCCCCGGTCGTGCGCGAGCGGCAGGATGGTCTCCTCGGCGTGGCGCTCGTCGATGGCGTAGTCCGTGCCGATGAAGTCGACGGGCTGGCTGCGCATGGTCTGCACCAGCTCCGCGTACTGAGCTGCGAAGGTGGTGGTGACGCCGACGTAGCGAATGCGGCCCTTCTCCTTGTATTCCACCAAGATGGGGAGCTGCGTGCGGACGTCGCCCATGTTGTGCACCTGGACGAGGTCGATCACGGGCTTGCCGATCCGCTGGAAGGACCGCTCGAGCTGCTTGCGCGCGGCAGCGGGATCCGCGGATCCGCCGCCCCATCCCGCGGCGTTCAGCTTGGTCGCCCAGAAGAGCTTCTTCGCGATCCCCAGCTCCTGCGCGATTCGTCCGGCCACCTCCTCGGAGGCGCCGTAGCCCGGCGCGGTATCGAACACCGTGCCGCCGAGCTCGATCATCCGTTCGAGCACCGCGCGCAGCGCCGCGACGTCCTCGCTTCGCGCCACCTGTGCGAAGGTGGCGGAGCTCCCCAGGCCGACGATGGGCAGGCGCTCGCCCGTCGAAGGAACCGTCCGGGTGATGAGCTTCGGCTCGGCAGCCAGTACCGCGCGGGGGGCGAGCGCCAGCAACCCGCCGGCACTCGCCATGCCGCGAAGCAGTTCACGTCGTGTCGTCATGCAGGAACTCCTTCGGTTTGTGCGGTGGCGCGCGAGCGCGCGCGCTGCGCGTAGCCGAGCCAGATGCCGAGCGCCATCCAGACCGCCGCGAGCGGCACGGCGACGGTCGCGAGCGCAGCCAATCCCATGCCCAGCTGCTTCAGCACGCCCTCGGTCTGCGCCCCGACGACGTCCCCCGTACGGTAGACGAACGTGTCGATGAACGCCTTCGCCTTGTAGCGATCGGCGCGGGGCACCACGGTGAAGAGCGTCTCGCGCGAGGGCCGCATGATGCCGCGCTGCACCGCGCGGAACGCCGCCTCGAACGCGATCAGCGCCGCGAGCGAGGCCACGAGTGCGAGCCCCAGAAAACCCACTGCGGCGGTGAGCGGCAGGAGTGCGAGCGTCACCGACACTCCAAGCCGCTTCATGAGGTGACCGGTGATCACCGCCTGCAGAACGAGGGTCGTCACCTGTGTGATGAGGTCGATGCGAGCGAAGATCGCCGTGCGCATGTCCACGTTGGTGCCGAGCGCCGCCACCATCTGCAGACGCGTGAAATAGAGAAAAGTTGCCATTATCGCCACGATCAGCACGTAGGCGCAGATGGCGAGGAGATAGGGTGAGCGAGCCACCGACTGTAGTCCCTCCCACGCGCTGCCACCGATCACCGCGTGCTCGGCCCGGGGAGGGCCGGACTCGCGCAGATCCGGGCGCAGGCGCCCGAGCCACCACGCCGCCCCGAGCGCCAGCACGAGGAACCCGGCGGCGACGAGAAGCAGCGCCGGCGTGCCGAGCGGCTTGGCGAGCTGCCCCGCGAGCCACGGCCCGAAGATCGCGCCCAGCGTGCCGCCCACGGCGATCGCGCCGAAGAGGCGCTTCGCCTGCTCCAGCGAGAAGCGGTCGGCCATCAGCGCCCAGAAGAGCATCGTGGCGAAGAGGTTGAAGACGCTGAACCAGACGTAGAACACCTGACCAGTGCGCGCGCCGATGCTGGCGGGGGCGAGCGCGAGCAGCGCGTAGAAAGCGAGCAGGCCGAGGGCGAAGAAGAGATAGGTCGCGCTGACGAATGCGATGCGGCGGAACCGGCTCACCAGCCAGCCGAAGAGCGGGTTGACGAGCAGCGTCACGAGCACCGTGCCGAGGAAGAGCCAGCGGAGCGCCTCGATGCCGCGCTGCATGCCGAGCGCTTCGCGCGCCGGGCGCACGACCATGAGCGCGGTCAGGACGCAGAAGAAGAACAGGGCCGCGACCAGTACCGGGCCGGCCTCCTCGCGGCGGATGTTGGAGAAACGTTGGAGGAGGGCGCTGGCCATGACCGCTTCTATCCTAAACGATCGCTGCCCGCTGCCCCTTCGCCATCGACATCCAGGAAGCACACGAAAGGTTCGCCCCCTGCGGCGCGCGGCTCGAGGGCAAGTGCCGCGGCGCTCGACCCGCCGCCGGGCCGGGCGATCCGCGGGTGCGGAACGCAGATCAGCCCGAACCGGGTTCGGCAACGGGCGCCCGCGCGAAACGCCGCCGCAGGTGCCCGACCACGCTCATCACGCCGCCCGGGACGTAGAGCGCGATCAGGATCACGAGGAGGCTGAAGATCACGCGGTTCACTTCGGAGGTGACGGTGACGCGCAGCGCTTCGGCCACCAGCACGACGAGGGCCGCCCCGACGAGCGGGCCTTGCCAGGTGCCGGCGCCGCCGATCACGGCCATCAGCACCACGTTGAGCGAGACGTCGAATGCGAACGTTCCGGTCGGCTCGAGGTACAGGATGCGTTGCGCGTACAGGCCGCCTGCGACGCCCATGATGAGCCCTGCGGCGGCGTTGGCGGCCCACTTGACCATGGTGGTGCGCACGCCGATGACCTCCGCCGCGTCCTCGTCCTCGCGGATCGCCACGAGCGCCCAGCCGACGTTCGAGTGCTCGATGGCATAGACGAGCGCGGTGACGAGCACGGCGAGGCCGAGGACCAGGAAGTAGAACAGGCGCTCGACCGCGAGCGGGCTGAGCGAGAGCGGCTGGAGGTAGATGCCGAGCGCGCCCTGCGTGATCGGGAGATCGAGCACGAGGATCTGCACCGCGAAGGTGATGATCATGGTCACGACGGCGAAGTAGGCGCCGCGCAGGCGCAGCGTCGGGATGCCGATCAGGATCGCGAGGAGCGCCGCCAGGAGCCCGGCGAGCGGCGCGGTGGCGAACGGCGACAACTTGTAGTACTGGAAGAGGATCGCGCTCGTGTAGGCGCCCGCGCCGAAGAAGGTCACCGTCCCGAAGTTGAGGTAGCCGCCGTAGCCGCCCAGGATGTTCCAGGCTTGCGTGAGGACAGCGTAGAGGAAGACCGTGCCGAGGACGCTCAGGATGCCGAGCCTCGCGCCGAAGGCACCGTAGAGCACGAGCCCGGCGAGGATCGCAAGCCAGAGCAGCCGGGCGATGGCATCGCCCTTCCGGTCGCCTTTGCGCGTCGAGGGCAGGAAGAACACGGAGAACACCGGCACCCTCTACACTAGATGACGCGCCGCATGGCGTTGCTGAGCCCCTCGCGCCGCACGATGAGCATCACCGCGAGGAGCACGTAGAGGAGCAGGTACACGTAGTCGAACGGGAGAAATGCCGCCACCGCGGTCTGGATCAATCCGACGACGACCCCCGCGACGAGCGTGTGGGCGACGCTGCCGAGGCCGCCCAGGATCACGACCAGGAACGCCCAGGCGAGCCACTGCACCTGCGTGCTCGGGTTGAACGGGAAAATCATGCCCACCATCACGCCGGCCGCGCCGGCGCAGGCGATGCCGAGGCCGAACACGACGGCGGAGAGCCGTGGCGCATCGATGCCGAGCGTGAGCGCGGCATCGCGGTCCTGGCCCATGGCGCGGATGGCGCGGCCGGTGAGCGTGCGATGCAGGAACCACCAGGCGACCGCGATGAGCACGACGGCCATGCCTGCGGTGATGAGCTTCACCTGGGCGAGGACGAGCGGGCCGAGCGCAAGCGACGCGTTCGTGTAGCTCGCCGTGATGACGCGCGCATCGGTGGTCCAGACGATGACGCTCAGGTTCTCGATCAGCACCATCAGGCCGAACATGGCCACCAGGCCCTGCGTCTGCGCGGCGCGCTCGACGCGCGTGATGATGGCGCGATAGACGACGGCGCCGAGCAGGAAGAAGACGGGCAGGGCGAGCGCGAGCGCGAGGATCGGGTCGATGTGGAGCCTGCGGAAGAGCTCGAACGCGAAGTACGAGCCGAGCAGGATGAAGGCGCTGTGGGCGACGTTCACCACGCCCATGATCCCCATGACGAGGCTGAGCCCGAGGCCCACGGCCGCGTAGATGAGGCCGATCAGGATGCCGTCGGCGAGGATGGTCAGGAGCTGAGCCGTCATGGCGCGCCGTCGTCCGCCCTCCCGGTCACACGCCGAGCCATCCGCGCACGAGCTTGCCGAGGTCGCTTTCGAACGCCGAGGGGTCGCCATCGGCGTCGTTCTTGCCCGAGCTCAGCACGTAGACGTGATGGGCGATGCGCACCGCCGCACGCACGTCCTGGTCGACGAGGAGCAGCGTGCGACCCTCGGCCGTCAGCCCGACGAGTTCCTCGTAGACCCGGGTGGCGACCGCCGGCGAGAGGCCGGCAGAGGGCTCGTCGATGAGGAGCACCCGCGGGTTCGAGACCATGAGCCGGGCGATCTCGACGATGCGCTGCTGGCCGCCGCTCAGGTTACCGGCCGGGCGGTCGCGCAGAGCCCGGAGCTCGGGGTAGCGGACGAACATGCGATCGACCGCTTCGCGCAGACGCTTGCGGTCCGCGCGCAGCGTCCAGCCGCCGAGCTCGATGTTCTCGGACACGCTCAGCTCCGGGAAGATGGAGCGTCCCTGCGGCAGGAGACCGACGCCGTGCGCGAGATGCGCCTGCGGCGGCAGGCCGCTGATGTCCGCGTCGTCCAGGTGCACGGTCCCGGACGTGGGCGCAAGGAAGCCGGCGACGACGCGAAGCAGGGTGGACTTGCCTGCGCCGTTCGGACCGAGGACGACCGTGATGCGCCCGGAGGCTGCCGAAAGCGACACGCCGCGCAGCACCGGCCGGCCCGCCGTGTAGCCGGCGACCATGTCGGTTACGCGCAGGTGCGGGGCCGGAACCGTCACTGGTTGCCGCGAGTGAGATAGCCCTCGATCACTCGCTCGTTGCGCACGACCGCGTTTGGCTCGCCCGCCGCCGCCACGCGGCCTTCCACGAGGCAGACCATGGCGTCCGCCATCTCGACGAGATCGGGAACCTCGTGGCTCACGATGAGAAACGAGGCGCCGTAGCGCGTCACGGTGTCCTTGATGCAGCCGATCAGCGTCGACTTGATCGCGGGATGGACGCCGGCGAAGGGCTCGTCCATCAGGATCAGCCGGGGGCCGGTCACGAGCGCACGCGCGAATTCGAGGAGGCGCTTCTGGCCGCCGGAGAGCTCGCTCGCCGTCTGATCGGCGAACTGCTCCAGCCCCACGAAGCCGAGGAGCTCGCCCGCCTTGCCCGCGGTCGCGGTGCGCCGCGATTCGGCCCGATGCAGGAGCGGAATGAAGAGGTTCTGCATCACCGTGAGCGTGCTGAACACGCGCGCGTTCTGGAACGTGCGGCTCACGCCGAGTGCCGCGAGCGCGCTCGGCGGCTTGCCGACGAGCGCGACACCGTCGAGCATGACGGTGCCGCGCTCAGGGGGGTACACGCCGTTGATCACGTTCAGCAACGTCGTCTTGCCGGAACCGTTCGGACCGATGAGGCCGGTGATCGAAGTTCGCGCGAGCTCGAACGAGACGTCACTCAACGCCGCTACTCCGCCGAACCGCTTCGCGAGCGCGCTGATCGAGAGCAGCGGTCCGGGCGGTCTCGTTCGATTCATCGCACCGCCGGGATCACCGGCGCTGCCGTCCGGTACTTCTCCGGCCAGACGACTTCGTTCTTGCCGTTCTGGAACTGGAGAATGATCTGGCTGTACACGGGCGTGCCGTCGGCCTGGTACTTGATGTTGCCGGCGGCGGTGTGGAACTCGTGCGAGTGGATATACTCCTTCAGCTTGGCCTGATCCAGGGTCTTCGCGCCCTCGACCGCCTGCTCGATCACCTGCAGGATCGACAGGGCGACGATCGCGTAGGTCGGCACGGTGCTCTGACCCTGCTCCTTGAAGTACGCGGCGAGATCGTCGAGCCCGGCGAATTTCTGGCTTGGCCAGGAGGGCGTCGTTCCGAAAGCCCCTTCGGCCGCGGTACCGAGCTTGGGCCAGGCGGCGACGGTCGTCACCATGGACCCGCAGGTGCAGAACATGGCGGGTTTGTAGCCCTGCTGCTGGATCGTGCGCGCCACCTGCAGCGTGTCATTCACCAGCCCGAGCTGCAGCACGAGATCGGCATTCGCCGCCTTCGCCTTCTGCACGAGCGGGTTGAAATCGGTGGTGTTGGGCGGGTACTGCTCGCTCACGACCACCGGGATACCCACCTCTTTGGCGAAATTGAGCGCCCCGCCCGTGCCCTCGAAGCCGTCGCGCACCACCAGCGTGAACGGGTTCTGCAACGTGAAGATGGCGATGCGCTTCGGCCGCTGGTCCTGCGGCAGGGTCTTGATCAGCTCGAACACGCCGCGGGTATAGTCGGGCTCCTGGTAGGTGTAGGTGCCGACGATCCAGCCGTCGCCGTTCTTGAAGAGCTTGAGGCCGACGAAGCCGCCGTTGAACAGCATCTTCTTGTGCGACTGCACGATCGGCACGATCGCACCCCCCACGAAGGTCGTGTAGGGCGCGAGCACGAGGTCCGCACCGTCCTGGTCGAGGAGGCGGTTATAGAGCGACTGCGCGACCGTCGGCGTGCTCTCGTCGTTGTAGATGATCATCTTCACCTGGCGGCCGAGCAAACCGCCTTTCTTGTTGACCTGCTCGAGCCAGCGGTCGTAGACGGCCTTGTAATCCTTGGACGCCTCGGACAGGCTTCCCGTGAGTCCAAGCGTCCCGCCGATCACGATCGGCTTCTTCTCTTGCGCGAACGACAGGTTGGTGGCCGCTGCAAGCGCCAGCAGGGTTACGCAGGCGGCGCGCGCTAGAATCCGTATTCTTTCCATGGACTTCCCTCCGTTTCGTCGGTTGGATCGAGTGCGTCTCCGGATCCGTAATATATGCCAGGATCGTCGGTGCACGGGTTGACGGGGCATCGGGCACCCTCCGGTGACTGCGACAAGCTCGGGACCGGATCCGCGCACCGCGCGACGCTGCGATAGGCCGTTCGTCGGATATCCATTGGGAGTAGGCCGACGTAGCCTTCGAGGGCGAGCCGTGCCCGGCCATCAGCGCCGGGCCCTCGTCGCCGAACGGGAAGGCGCCATGCCGGCAACCGGAAATCTCCGCATCCTCTGCGTGCACGGCGTCGGTCATCGGGACGCCGCGCTCGCGTGGCGGGATGGCTGGCGCGAAGACATCACAGCGGGGCTCGCGCGGTGGAATCCGCGCGCCGATCCCGAATTCAGCTTCGTCGAGTACGACCAGTTCTTCGCGGCCTCGGCCATCACGCCCGCGGTCGTCGCCGAGAGCCTCCTCAAGCTCACGACGAGCGGCATCGCGTACGGGATCGGCGATGCGCTCGGGCGTCCGCGCGGGCGGGCGCCGCTCTCCGAGACGGTGCGCTGGACGGCGGGCATGGTTGCGCAGTGGGCGGCCGACGACGAAGTCCGCCGGAGCGCGGAGCGGGCGGTCGCCGCGGAGATCGGTCGATTCGATCCTCACGTGATCTGCGCGCACAGCCTCGGCTCGCTCCTCGGCTACGGCGCGCTCGCCGCGGAGCCCGCGCTCGCCCGGGGCCGCGTCCTCGTCACGCTCGGCTCGCAGATCGGCAATCCGTTCGTACGGTCGGCGTTCGGCGGGCGCATCGTCGCTATCGGTTCCGCGAGACAGTGGTTCCATCTCTTCAACCGGGAAGACGGCGCATTCACCGCGCCGATTCGCCTCGCCGCCGGGAATTTCGAGCAGGTCGACGCATATTTCGACATTCCGGGCGGACTCGACCACGACGCAGGAGAGTATCTGCGCCACGAGAACACCGCCGTGCGCGTGTGGCAGCCGATCGCGCTGCCTGCACCGCGCACGCGCGGGCTGACGCGGACCGTCGAGGTGTGGAAGAGCGCGGCGGTCAGAGTGCGCCGCCCGCACCGCGCGCTGCTCGTCGGCATCGACGAGTATCCCGACCCCGCCAACCGGCTCGAAGGGTGCGTCAACGACGTCTATCGCATGAGCGAGGTCCTGCAGGAGCTCGGGCTCGATCCCGCCGACATCCGCGTGGTCCTCGACGATCGGGCGACGACCAAGGGGGTGCTCGAGCGCACCGCGTGGCTGCTGGACGACGCGCGCGACGGGGACGTCCGGGTGTTCTTCTACAGCGGCCACGGCGCGCAGCTGCCGGACTACGGCGCCGAGGGCGAGATCGACCACAAGGCGGAGTGCCTGGTCACCTACGACTTCGACTGGACGCCCGAGCACTGCATCACCGACGATCACTTCGTCGAGCTCTACAGCCAGCTGCCCTACGGCATGCGGTTCGTCGGCATCCTCGATTGCTGCCACTCGGGCGGGATGACGCGCGACGGCGTCGCCCGGGTGCGCGGCCTGAATCCCCCCGACGACATTCGCCACCGCTCGCTTCGCTGGGACGCGAGCCGCGAGATGTGGATCCCGCGCTCGCTCAAGCTGGCGGACGCGAACATCGTGCGCACCGAGGCCGACCGCCGCGCGTTTCTCGGCGCCGAGGGCGCGACCAAGCGCCTCGGCCGTGGCGTCGGCCTGTGGACCGACCAGCGGCACTTCCAGCGGGCCAGGGCGACGTACGGCAATCACAAGGGCGGATACACCCCGATCATGCTGCAGGCCTGCCGCGAGGCGGAGCTCGCATCCGAGTACCGCCACGGCGTCACCTCCTACGGTGCCTTCACTTACTCGCTCACCACGATCTTTCGCCAGTTGCGAAGGCAGACGAGCCTGCAGCAGCTCCTGCCCCTGGTGGCGAGACGGCTGCGCGAGCTCGGCTACGATCAGCAGCCCGTGCTGTCGGGCCCGAAGGTACAGCTGCGGCGATCGCTCCTGGAGTTCGCGCGGCCGGGCGCCCGTCGCGGAGACTCGGCGCGGTCCCAAGGGGCGCGGACGAGCACGACCGCGAAGCGGCGCCAGAAGAAAGCAGCGTAGATGGCCGGCCGTCGCCACCCGCGCACGCGAGCGGTCATGGAATCGAGCAGGGCGCCGTCGACCCTCGACGGCGCATGCCGAAGGAGATCGAAATGAGCGTTCCGTTCTGTCCGGGCTACAACCAGGAGCCCTTCAAGTCCCTCGCCGAGAACTATCCTGCGGCGGAGCTCTACCCGCCGAAGGATTTTCGGATCGAATGGGGGCCGCTCTTCCATCGCGGGCGTCTCGATGGCACCGCCCGCCTGCTCGCCATCGGCCAGGATCCCGCCCAGCACGAGGCCGTGGCGAGGAGGATTCTCGTCGGCACCGCGGGGAAGCGCGCGCAGGGTTTCGTCAAGCGGCTGGGGCTCACACGCAGCTACGTGATGATCAACACCTACCTCTACAGCGTGTACGGCCAGACGGGCGGCAACGCTCACATCGGCGATGCAGGGATCACCGCGTATCGAAACCAGTGGATCAAGGCGATCCTGGACGAGAACCCGGTCGAAGCGGTCGTTGGGTTCGGTGGGCTGGCCGACAAGGCGTGGAAGGCGTGGCTCGCCTCGCCCGCGGCGGCGGGCCGGCCCGCGATGCCATACGTGCACCTGATGCATCCCACGTGGCCGGAAAGCTCTTCGCAGTCGGCGGCCCAGCACGGCGCGGCCATCAAGAAGCTCCTCACGAACTGGAACGGCGGGCTCAACCAGCTCGCGCCCGCGATCCACCACCCCGACGTCCAGGTGCCGCTCGCGCTCTACGGCAAGAAGTTCACCGACGCCGATCTGCCCGACATCCCGCCCGAGGACATGCCGGCGGGGTTGCCCGAATGGATGCGCCGGGACGAAGGCTGGGCCGATCGCAAGGGCAGGACGGCGAAGGAGAAGCGGCGCACCATCGTGATCGTCGCGCCCGCCTCGGAGATTCCTGCCTGAAATTCCTGCCTAAAATCCCCGCCTGAAATTCCTATCCGACGCGCAATCCGGAAGGAAGACGCAATGGCAACCAAGCGCCCACCCATCGATCCGCTCGATGGTCCGAAGCTCGCGCTCGCCGGCGACCTCGTCACCATGGATGACGGGTTCAACGTCGTTCGCGGCGGCCGGCTCTTCATCGAGAAGGGAAGCATTGTCGCGGTCCAGGCGGCGGGTGCGCCCGCGCCGGCCGGATTCGAGACAGTCCCGGTGGTGGACACGGGCGGCACGATCTACCCCGGGCTGATCGAGCTCCACAATCACCTCTCCTACAACGTGTTGCCGCTGTGGCAGGTGCCGAAGAAGTATTCCAACCGGGACCAGTGGTCAGGGACGCCCGAATACCGCAAGCTCGTGAGCGGACCGATGACCGTCCTCGGCAAGACACCGGGACTGCTGCCGGCGCTCGTGCGATACGTGGAGGCGAAGTGCCTCCTCGGTGGCGTGACGACGAGCCAGGGGATCGCGCTTTTCAGCAACGCGGGCGTGCGGCGCTACTACCGCGGCATCGTGCGGAACGTCGAGGCGACCGACGACGCGGACCTGCCGGAAGCGGCCACGCGGATCGCGGACGTCGATGCACGGGATGCGGAGGCGTTTCTCGCACGGCTCAAGCGGGTGAACTGCTTCCTGCTGCACCTGAGCGAGGGGACGAACGCCGCGGCGCGGGAGCATTTCCTCGCGCTGCACGTCGCGCCCACCGAGTGGGCGATCACGCGCGCGCTTGCCGGGATCCACTGCGCGGCGCTCGCACCGGCCGACTTCGCGGTGCTCGGTCAACTGGGCGGAGCCATGATCTGGTCGCCGCTCAGCAATCTTCTGCTCTACGGGGCGACGGCCGACATCGAGGCGGCGCGCGCCTCGAACGTCCGTATCGGCATCGGGTCGGACTGGTCGCCCTCGGGCAGCAAGAATCTGCTCGGCGAGCTGAAAGTCGCATCGCTCGTCGGCCAGCAGGTCGGCGGCATCGACGACAAGGACATCGTCGCGATGGCGACGCGCGATGCGGCGCAGATCCTCGGCTGGGACAAGGCGATCGGCACGCTCGAGGCCGGAAAGCGCGCCGACCTGCTGGTGATCGGCGGCACTTCGCCGACGCCCTACGAGGCGTTGATCCGGGCGCGGGAGGTCGACATCGCGCTCGTGATGATCAACGGCGTCGCGCGGTTCGGGCGCGTGAATCTGATGAAGTCCTTCGCGGCGAGCGGCGAGAAAATCACCGTCGGCGGAGAGTCGCGCATGGCGTTCTTCGTGCAGAAGACGCAGGATCCTGCCGTCGCCGCGATCGGCCTCGGCCAGGCCGCGAAGAAGCTGAAAGCCGCCCTCGCGAAGTTGCCGGCGCTCGCCGCGGAGCTCGAGAAGCCGAAGCCGGTCGCACGACTGCGCGCCGGACCCGAGCCGGTCGTTTGGGCGCTCGCGTTGGACGAGCTGGCAGACACCGGGATGGACCTGCGGCACCACCTGCTGAGCGCGACGGGACGCCGGCCGACCGGCGCGATGCGCGTCGCGGTCGCGCCGACCAAGAAGCTCTCGGAGATCCTCGCGCCGGTCGCGCTCGATCCGCTAACCGTCGCCGACGACGCGACCTTCCTCGCGAGCATCAAGACGCAGAAGAATCTGCCCGCGTTCGTTCGCGACGGGCTGCCCGCGCTCTACGTCTGACGAGCGCGCGGGGCCGATCGGAACAACCACCGCGGCGAGGCGAGGAGCGTCCGGCGCAGGCACTCGCGGTAGCCGGTCTCCCCGGTGATCAGGCCTGCGAAGAGATCGTTGGCGCGGCCGTCGCAGACGAGGTGGCGGAACGTGAATTCGGGGAAAGTGAACAGCGCTCGCGCGAGCCACGCGGCCGCGCGCAGCTCGGGCAGGAGCTCGCGCGCGAGGCGCTGCGTGTAGCGCATGGGCGCCGCGCCGGCGTCGCGCTCGATCTCCGCCTGCGCTGCGAGGGCGGCGCTCATCAGCGCGAAGTAGATGCCTTCGCCGAAGATCGGCTCGGCGAGACCGGCCGCGTCGCCGATCAGCGCGACCGGTCCGCGCTCGAACGCGCCGGCCTCGTTCCGCAACGGGATCACGAACCCGCGGTACTCGATGCGCTGACGGCCGCTGAGCGCTGGATGGCGATCCATGAAACGGTCCAGGTGCCGGCGCAGCGCGGTCCCGCCGAACGGGGAGTAGACGCCGACATTCAGATGGTCGTGTTTCGGGAAGATCCAGCCGCAGCCTCGCGGCATCGCGCCGAAGTCGAAGAGCGCGCGGTCGCCGAAGCTCTCCAGCGCGGCGCCGGGCACCGGGGCGATGTCGAGGTCGAGCAGAGCGATCGCCTTGCGCGAGAGCCCGCCGCCGCACACCTTCTCCCGCGGGAAGCGCTGCTTGTCGAGGATCGCGACGCGCCGTCCGGTGCGCGCGAGGAGGCGGGCGAGGTGAGCGCCGGCGGGGCCGGCACCGACCACGAGCGCGTCGTAGTGCCTGCTGACTGGATGCCGCACGACGGCCTTCCCAAGACGGCACGGTAGCGCTTTTCTCCGCGAGTGGTCAATCGCTCGTGGCGGTACACTCGACGGTCGCAGCCGTGAAGTCGACGCAGTCGCCGAGCATGTTCAGCTATCTCCAGTCGCGCATCCGCGGCACCGCCAGCACCGGACCGGGCGCGCCGCCCACGGGGCTCCTCGCGTTCTACTGGCATTTCGCGCGGCAGACCAAGGGCTGGTACGGGCTGATGTTCGTCACCAGCCTGGCGGTCGCCCTCATCGACACCACAATTCCGGTGTTCATCGGCAAGCTGGTGTCGCTGATGGAGGCGATCGACCGGTCGGCGGCGCTCCGCGCGCAGTGGCCGTTGCTCGCCGGCATGGTCGCGCTGGTGCTCGTCGGCCGCCCGCTCGCGATGTTCGCCGACGTGGCGATCCGCCATCTCGTGCTGATCCCGGGCGCGACCAGCCTGATCCGCTGGCAGAGCCACTGGCACGTGGTGCGGCACAGCTGGCCGTACTTCCAGAACGACTTCGCCGGGCGCATCGCCAACCGCGTGATGCAGACCGCGAACGCGCTGCGCGAGAGCGTGATGGCGGCGATCCGCGCGGTCTGGTACATCGCGGCGTACGGCGTGACCGCGCTCCTCCTCATGGCGCACTCGGATTGGCGGCTCGGCCTGCCGACGGCGGCGTGGTTCGCCGGCTACGTCGTTTTCCTACGCTATTTCGTGCCGCGGATGCGCGATCTCGCGCGCGCGAGCTCGGAGATGCGCTCGCACGTGATGGCGCGGGTGGTCGACAGCTACACCAACATCCTCACCGTGAAGCTCTTCGCGCGGCTTGCCGACGAGGACGCGTACGTGCGCGAGGTGATCGACGAGCACCAGGGCGCGATGGCCGCGCACATGCGGCTCATCTCGCAGTTCATGTTCGCGCTCGCGGTGATGAACGCGGCGCTGCTCACCGGCACCGCGGCGATCGGCATCTGGCTCTGGGCGAACGGCACGGTGAGCGCGGGCGTCGTGGCCACGGCGCTGCCGCTCGCGTGGCAGATCTCCAACGTCGCCGGCTGGGTGAGCTGGGAGGTGACCGGGATCTTCGAGAACATCGGCGTGGTGCAGGAGGGCATGCAGACGATCGCCGTGCCGCACACCGGCGGCGACCGCCCCGGAGCGCGGCCGCTCGAGGTGTCGCGCGGCGAGATCGGCTTCGAGGACGTGACCTTCAGCTACGGGCGGCGCGACGGAGCGCCGGTGCTCGACCACCTGAGCTTCACGATCCGGCCCGGCGAGCGCGTAGGCCTGGTGGGGCGCTCGGGCGCCGGCAAGTCGACGCTCGTCAACCTGCTACTGCGCTTCTACGAGCTCGAGCATGGGGCGATCCGCATCGACGGGCAGGACATTCGCGACGTGACGCAGGAGAGCCTGCGCGCGGCGATCGGCATGGTGACGCAGGACACCTCGCTCCTGCACCGCTCGATCGCCGCCAACATCCGCTACAGCCGGCCGCGTGCGAGCGACGCCGAGGTCGAGGCGGCGGCGTGCAAGGCGCACGCGCACGAGTTCATCGTCGGGCTGCAGGATTGGAAGGGGCGCAAGGGCTACGAGGCGCACGTCGGCGAGCGCGGCGTCAAGCTCTCGGGCGGGCAGCGCCAGCGCGTGGCGATCGCGCGCGTGATCCTCAAGGACGCGCCCATCCTGGTGCTCGACGAGGCGACCTCGGCGCTCGACAGCGAGGTCGAGCTCGCGATCCAGGAGCAGCTGCTCGGCCTGATGGAAGGCAAGACGGTGATCGCGATCGCGCACCGCTTGTCCACCATCGCGCGCATGGACCGCCTGATCGTACTCGACGCCGGCCGGATCGTGGAGGAAGGCACGCACGACGCGCTGCTCGGCCGGAACGGTCACTACGCGAAGCTCTGGCGGCACCAGTCGGGCGGATTCCTGGCGCCCGACCTCGTCGCGACCGAGACGGAGGTCGAGCTGCCGGAGGAGCCGCCGCTCGACGAGCTGCGCACCGAGACCCAGCCCGAGCCTTCGGTCGATGACGCCCCGGTCGTGGTCAAGGCCTGAGGCCGTGCCGGGGAGACGGAGCCCGCGCGCGGCGGTCGCACCGCGGCACCGATTGATCTGCATCAAGCGCCGCCCCGCGCGAGTTCCCAGAATGAAGCATCGGCAAACGAAGGTGCCACGCGTTTCATGGGTTCCATCCGAAAGCGTCCGAAGGCCGCGCACCCCACCGGCACTGCGCTCCTGCGCGACCCCGAGCTGAACCGGGGTGCGGCGTTCACGGAAGCCGAGCGCGCCGCGCTCGGGCTCGACGGGCTGCTGCCGCCGCGCGTCTACACGCTCGAGGAGCAGGTCGATCTCGTGCTCGAGCACGTGCGGCGGCTGCCGGCACCGCTCGAGAAGTACATCGCGCTCGAGGGGCTGCACAACCGCAACGAGACGCTCTTCTTCCGCACGCTGATCGATCATCCGGACGAGATGGTGCCGCTCGTGTACACCCCGACGGTCGGGACGGCGTGCCAGCAGTACAGCCACATCGTCCAGCGCCCGCGCGGGCTCTTCATCACGCCCGCCCATCGCGGACGCGTCGCGAAGGTGCTGCGCAACTGGCCGCATCGCGACGTGGCGATCATCGTCGTCACCGACGGTAGCCGCATCCTGGGGCTCGGCGATCTCGGTGCGAACGGCATGGGCATCCCGATCGGCAAGCTCGTGCTCTACACCGCCTGCGCAGGGGTCGATCCCGCGC
Organism: Burkholderiales bacterium; assembly: GCA_020848075.1. Lineage (GTDB taxonomy): Bacteria > Pseudomonadota > Gammaproteobacteria > Burkholderiales > SG8-39 > JAABRB01. The sequence continues at coordinate 248,853 of JADLAV010000031.1, read as the reverse complement.
GCACGCTGCCCGTCACGATCGACGTCGGCACGAACAACGAGGGCTGCCTCGCGGACCCGCTCTACTGTGGTCTCAAGCGGCGGCGCGCGGACGGGGCGGAATACGACGCGCTCGTGGCCGAGTTCATCGCCGCGGCGCGGAAGGTGTTCCCGGGGGTGCTGATCCAGTTCGAGGATTTCGCCAACCGGAATGCCTTCCGCCTGCTCGAGCGATGGCGGGAGCGCGCCTGCGCGTTCAACGACGACATCCAGGGCACCGGCGCGGTGCTGCTCGCGGGCCTGCTCTCGGCGATGCGCGTCACGGGCGGCCGGCTGCAAGACCAGCGGATCCTCTGCCTCGGGGCGGGCGGGGCGGCGACCGGGCTCTGCAACATGGTCGTCTCCGCGATGACGATCGCCGGCCTCGACGCCGCCTCGGCGCTCCGGCGCCTCTGGATGTTCGACACCGGCGGGCTGGTGATCGCGGGTCGGAGCGACCTTGCCGAGCACAAGCAGGCGTACGCGCACAAGCATCCGCCGCTCGGCAACTTCAGCGCCGCGGTGAAGGCGTTGCGGCCCACGGCGATCGTCGGGGTCTCGACCGCAGGCGGCGCCTTCACAGAAGCGGTGCTGCGCGCGATGGCCGAGGTCAACGCGCGCCCGATCGTCTTCGCGCTCTCGAACCCGACCGCGAACTCCGAGTGCACCGCGGAGCAGGCCTACCAGGCGACCGACGGGCGGGCGCTGTTCGCCTCGGGCAGTCCGTTCGGGCCGGCAGCGCTCGCGGGCAAGACGCTGGTCCCGCGCCAGTGCAACAACTCGTACATCTTCCCGGGTGTCGGACTGGGCGCGATCGCCTGCGGTGCGACGCGCGTCACCGACGAGATGTTCCTCGCCGCAGCGCACGCGCTCGCGGCGGAAGTGAGCGAGGCCGATCTCGCGCAGGGCAGCCTCTACCCGCCGCTCACACGGGTGCGCGAAGTGTCGGCCCGCATCGCGGCGGCGGTGGCCGAAGTCGCACACGCGCGCGGCCTCGCGTCGAAGCCGAAGCCCGCCGACGTGCTGGCGGACATCCGCGCGCAGATGTACGAGCCGCGCTATCGCAGCTACGTCGGCTGAAAGCCGCCAAGCGACCAGGAGGAACGCGCATGCGATACGAGCTCTACTACTGGCCCTCGATCCAGGGCCGCGGGGAATTCGTCCGGCTCGCGCTCGAGGAGGGCGGCGCGGACTACGTCGACGTGGCGCGCGGCACCGGGCGCGGCATGGGGATGCCCGCGCTGATGCGCTTCCTCGAGGCGAAATCGGTCGAGCGGCCGCCGTTCGCGCCGCCGTATCTCAAGGCGGGCAAGCTCGTCATCGGGCAGACGGCGAACATCCTGCAGCATCTTGCGCCGCGGCTCGGACTCGTGCCGCGCGGGGAGGCCGATCGGCTGTGGGCCCATCAGCTGCAGCTCACCATCGCCGACTTCCTAACCGAGGTGCACGACACGCATCACCCGATCGGGAGCGGTCTCTACTACGAGGAGCAGAAGCGCGAGGCGAAGCAGCGGGCGGACGACTTTCTGCGCAACCGCCTGCCGAAGTTCCTCGGCTACTTCGAGCGCGTGATCGAGCGCGGGCGCGGAAGCTATCTGCTCGGGCGGCGGCTCGCCTACGCCGACCTGTCGCTCTACCAGATGGTCGAGGGGCTGCGCTATGCTTTCCCGCGGGCGATGGCGCGCCGGCGCGTCCGGTATCCGAAGGTGATGGCGCTACGCGACCGCGTGACCGCCCGTCCGCGGACCGGCGCCTACCTCGCCTCCGAGCGCCGCATCCCGTTCAACCAGTACGGGATCTTCCGGCACTACCCGGAGCTCGATCGCTGAGCCGGTCAGCGCCCGAGGCGCCGCGGGATCAGCCGGCGGCGAGCAGCTCGACTTCGAACACCAGCGTGGCGTTCGGCGGAATGACGCCGCCGGCGCCGCGCGCGCCATAGCCGAGCTCCGGCGGGATGGTGAGCTTGCGCACGCCGCCCACCCGCATGCCCTGCACGCCTTCGTCCCAGCCCGCGATGACGCGGCGCCCGCCAAGCGGGAACACGAACGGCTCGTCGCGGTCCTTGCTCGAATCGAACTTCCTGCCGTCGGTGAGCCAGCCGGTGTAGTGCACCGTGACACGCTGGCCGGCTGCGGCCGTGGCGCCTTCGCCCACGGTGAGCTCTTCGATGATCAGGCCGGATGCGGTGGTGGTGGCAGCAGGCATGGTGGCTCCCGGGCGCTCGTTGTCGTTGATCTGGCCTAACGCCGCCGCTTCATCGGCGGGCGGTGGGCTCCCATGCTGGGCGGCGGGGCGTCGTCCTTGTGCCGGAAGTTGATCCGGCCCTTGGTGAGGTCGTACGGCGACATCTCGAGCGTCACGCGGTCGCCGGCGAGGATGCGGATGCGATGCTTGCGCATCCTGCCGGAGGCGTACGCGGTGACCGTCGCGCCGTTCTGGAGCGTGACGCGGAAGGAGGTGTTCGGCAGCACTTCGCTGACGACGCCTTCCATCTCGACGAGCTCTTCCTTTGCCATGCGGGTTGCGCCGCTCGTTAGCGCCGGCGCTGGCCGCCGCGGGCCGGGCGCGACTGCGCCTCGTTCACGCGGAGCGGCTGGCCGTGCAGCTCCTTGCCGTTCAGGCCGGCGATGGCGTTGAGCGAATGCTGCCGGCCCGGCATCTCGACGAAGCCGAAGCCCTTGCAGGCGCCGGTGAACATCTCGCGCTTCACCTCGACCCACTTCACCTCGCCGAACGGCTGGAAGAGATCGACGAGTTCCTGCTCGGTCGTCTGGGGTGCGAGATTGCCGACGAAGATTTCCATGTGTGCCTCCTCGATGCGTAGTCGTTGTATCAGCGGCCGCGACGGTGCGAGCCGCCGAGAAGCGCAGCCACCTCGCGCCCGCGATCGCGCGCTCCCCCGCGCGCGCCGCGCTCACCCGCGCTCCCGCCGCCGTGTCCGTACACGGCGCCGGACGAGGGGAAGAGGGCGGTTGCGTTCGAGGCCGGCTGGCGCTCCTCGCCCGCGCCGTGCGCGCGGTGGTCCCGTGCGGTGCGCGGGAGTTGCTCGGCTCCGCGTGATCTGCTCGGCCGATCGTCGCGCGGCTGCTGCGGCGGCTGCGTACGCGCGGTGGCGGATGCCCCGGGCCGCTGCCGCTGCCCGCGCTCCTCCTGCCGCCGGGGTTGCTGCGCGTGCCGCTGCTGCGGCGCGCGCCGGTGCGCCTCGCTCGCGGGCGGCGCGGCGGTGCCCGGCTCGAAGCCCGGAACGATCTCGCGCTCGAGCTTGCGCTTGAGCAGCTTCTCGATGTCGGCGAGATACGCGTACTCGTCCGGCGAGACGAGCGAGAGCGCCTCGCCGGTCATGCCGGCCCGGCCGGTGCGCCCGATGCGGTGCACGTAATGCTCGGGCACGTTCGGCAGCTCGTAGTTGACGACGTGCGGCAGCTGCTCGATGTCGAGGCCGCGCGCGGCGAGGTCGGTCGCGACCAGCACGCGCAGCTCGCCCGACTTGAAGCTCGCGAGGGCGCGGGTGCGGGCGCCCTGGCTCTTGTTGCCGTGGATGGCCGCCGCCTCGATGCCGTCCTTGGCGAGCTGCTCGGCAAGGCGGTTCGCGCCGTGCTTGGTGCGGGTGAAGACGAGCACCTGGCGCCAGTCGCCGGCGCGCACGAGGTGGGCGAGCAGTGCACGCTTGCGTCCCTGGTCGACCGGGTGGATGCGCTGCGCGACCAGCGCCGACTCGGCGTTGCGCGGGGCGACCTGGACGTAGGCCGGATCGCGCAGGAGGCCGCTCGCGAGCGTGCGGATCTCGTCCGAGAAGGTGGCGGAGAAGAGCAGGTTCTGGCGATTCTGCGGCAGGAGCGCGAGCACCTTGCGGATGTCGTGGATGAAACCCATGTCGAGCATCCGGTCGGCCTCGTCGAGCACGAGGATCTCCACGTGCGAGAGATTCACCGTCTTCTGACCGACGTGGTCGAGCAGGCGCCCGGGGGTCGCGACCAGGATGTCCACGCCGTGCCGGAGCGCCTCGATCTGGGGCTGGATCCCGACCCCGCCATAGACGAGCGTCGAGCGGAGCGACATGTGCCTGCCATAGGTGCGGATGCTCTCCTCGACCTGGGCGGCGAGCTCGCGGGTGGGCGTGAGCACGAGCGCGCGCACTGCATGGCGGCCGCCGTGATGCGTGTGCCGGGCGAGGCGCTGCAGCATCGGCAGCGTGAAGCCGGCGGTCTTGCCGGTGCCAGTCTGCGCGCCTGCGAGGACGTCGCGGCCGGCGAGGATGACGGGAATGGCCTGCGCCTGGACCGGGGTGGGGACCGTGTAGCCCTCTTCGGCGACGGCGCGGACGAGCTCGGCGACGAGGCCGAGTTCAGCAAACGATTGATTCAAGCAATACTCCTCTGCTGCGGCGCGCGGGTGCACGCCGGCAAATCAAGAAACCACGGCAAAGGCCGTCGCTTCTGCTCGGCCTGCAGCGGCAGGTAAGGCCGCAGAACCGGTTCAGGCAGTCGCGACTACGTTGAAGGGAATCGGGAGGTCTTCGGGGGAAGGACCGCAACGATCGCCGGGGTGCCCGACCGGATTACGGGCACCGAACGGCTGCACGGATTATACAGGAGCAGGGCGCAATCCGTCCTCTCCGGAAAAGGAGGTGACGGCGCGGGCCCGCTGCGTGGCCCTCTACCGCGGCCCGGGGGAGGATTGCGGCGCGGTTCACCGCGAGCGGATGGTTGATCGCACCGGTGCCGGTGCTGTCCGCGTGCCCGACGATGCGCACGGTGGTGACCGGGTGCGCGCCTTGCTAATATCGCAGCCGCCGACGGAGGCCATGCATGAGGGAATTGCCCGCGCACGTGCCGGGATTGACGGCTGCAATCAGCGAGCTGGAGCGCTTCCTGAGAAGCGGACTCTTCGCCGTCACCGCCGAGGTGTCGCCGCCGGTCGCGACCGATGCGGCCGCCTTCGTCGACCACGCGCTGCCGCTGAAGGGCCTCGCGACCGCGGTGAACGTCACCGACGGCGCCAGCGCCAAGACGCACATGTCGAGCCTCGCCGCGGCGCACTTCCTCGTGCGGCACGGGATCGAGCCGATCCTGCAGATGACCTGCCGCGACCGCAACCGGCTCGCGCTGCAAGCCGATCTGCTGGGTGCAATCGCGCTCGGCATCCGCAACGTCCTCGTGCTGCGCGGCGACGACCCGTCGAGGGGCGATCAGCCGGAAGCGAAGGGGGTGTTCGACCTCTTGACCATCGACGCGCTCGCGATGGCGCATCGCATGCGCACGGAGCACGTGCTCCCTTCCGGCACACCGATCGAGGGCGTCGTGCCGCTCCTGCTCGGCGCGGCGGAGACGCCGGTGGATCCGCCGGCGGATTGGCGGCCTGCGGGGCTTCTCGCGAAGGCCGAAGCCGGCGCGGACTTCATCCAGACGCAGTTCTGCATGGACGTCGCGGTGGTGCGGCGCTACGCCGCGCGGCTCCTCGACCTCGGCATCGCGCAGCGCGTGCCGATCCTGATCGGCATCGCCCCGATCCCTTCGGCACGCTCGGCGCGCTGGATGCGGGAGCAGCTCTTCGGCACCACGATCCCGGAGGCGATCGTCGAGCGGCTGGAGCGCGCGGCCGACCCGAAGCGGGAAGGCAAGCGGATCTGCGTGGAGCTCTTGCAGGAGCTCGCCACGATCCCGGGCATCGCCGGCGCGCACGTCATGGCCCCGCGCTTTCACGCGGCGCTGCCCGAGGTGATCGCGGATTCGGGCGTCGCCGGCTCACCGCGCGCCAGCGTCAAATGAAGAAGTCAGAGCCGGATGGCGATCTTGCCGACGTGCGTGTTGGTGTCGAAGTAGGCTTTCGCCTGGGGTAGGGCGTCGAAGTCGAAGGTGCGGTCGATGAGCGGCCGGATCGTCCCGTCGGCGAGGAAGGGCAGGCTGTCGCGCGTGAAGCCGGCGACTGTGAGCGCGCGCTCCTCTGCCGTGCGCAGCCGGTTGCTCACGCCGAAGAGCTCGAGACGCTTCGCATGCAGCGCGCCGAGATCGAGGTCGGCGTGCAGCGTGCCGTCGACGTAACCCACGGTGGCGATGCGCCCGCGATAGGCGGCCGCGCGCACGAGCGCCGGAAACACGGTGCCGCCGACGTTGTTGATGGCGAGATCGGCGCCGTGCTTGCCGGTGATGCGCATCACCTCGTCGACGAAGTCGCCGCGTGTCGCGATGCCGGCGTCGAGGTCGAGCGAGCGGAGCTTCGCGAGCTTCGCGCCCGACCCCGAGGTGCCGATGACCTTCGCGCACATCGCTTTCGCGAGCTGCAGGCTCGCGACGCCGACGCCGGACGACACGGCCGCGATCAGTACCCACTCGCCGCGCGCGAGACGCCCGTAGGTGACCAGCATGTCGTAGGCGACCAGGAAGACGATCGGCACGGTCGCGGCTTCCTCCCACCCGAGCCGCTCCGGGACGATCATGGCTTCGCCGGCGTCGAGGAGCGCGTACTCCGCGAAGCCGCCCTTGAGACGTCCCATGACGCGGGTGCCGGGCGCAAAACGCCTGGCTTCGCTGCCGGGCGCGACGACTTCGCCCGCGGCCTCGGCGCCACCGGGACGGGCCGTGCCCGCCGCCCCGGCGTAGAGCGAGGTGAGCTCGCCGCGGTTGAGCGCGCTCGCACGCACGCGGATCAAGAGTTGCCCGGGGCCGGGCTCGGGCGTGGCGACCTCACGCGCTTCGAGCGTGGTGCCGTCCGGCCGGTCGAGGACGTAGAAGGCGCGCATCGGATCTCCCGGTCTCGCGTGCGCTGGCATGCGCGTGCGCGTGACGGCGAATGGTAGCCGGACTGGCTCAGAGCCGGTGCATCTGGTAGCGCAGGGTGACGGCAAACGCGGCGAAGCAGAGCCCGAAGCCCGCGATCATCCAGGCGTAGCCGAGGGCTGCGACCCCGGCCCCCATCACTGCGACGCCGACCGCCTGTCCCCCTGCCCAGAACATCGAGAACTGGGAGAAGCCGGTCGCGCGCGCGTGCGGGGCCATCTCGGCCGCCTTCACCTGCAGCGTGTTATGGACCATGTAGAAGGAGAAACCGATGCCTACCGTGCAGATCATGACGAGCGGCCAGTGGGGCATGAAGTGCATGGCGACATAGAAAAAGCCGCCGAGCAGCCCGCCCACGAGCACGCAGCCGCGCTGGCCGAATCGCGCGAGTACCCAGTGCACGGCCGCGATGTAGATGAGGCCACCCAACCCGAACCCGGCGAGCAGGATGCCGACGATGGTGAACGGAATGTCGAACTTCGCTTTGAGCATCGCGCCGAGGAACGAGAATGCACCGTAGAAGAAGAACATCTCGAGGAAGACGGCCACGAGCAGGGCGCGCGCCCGCGGCAGCTTGAGGATTGCCAGATGCTGGGCGGGCGAGAGCACCCGCCCGGTCCCGCGCCTGCCTTGCTCCCATTGCGTGCGTGTCCGCACGAACAGCACCGCGCCCACGAGCGCGAACACGGTGCCGAGCAGCACGAAGCTCGCGCGCCAGCCGGCGAGGTCGGTGACCGCGCCGCCGACCAGCGGTCCGAGCGACTGCCCGATGATGGTGCCCGAGATGAAGCGTGCGAGCACCGGCTGGCGGCGCTCCGCCGGAACCACGTCGGCAACGTACGCCATGCCGAGGACCATCGTCGCCGAGCTGAAGAGCCCGGTAGCGAAGCGCCAGGCGATGAGCGCGTGCAGGTCGCTCGCGAGCGCGCAGCCGTAGGCCGCGAAGGCCGACAGCGCCATCAGGATCGTCACCATCCGCACCTTGCCGTAGCGGTCGCCGAGCGGGCCGTGGAAGTACTGGGCGCCCGCCTGCGCAAAGGCGAATGCGGTGATGACCGACGCGGTGAGCGGCACGGTCGTGCCGAAGTCCGATGCGAGGCGCGGCAGCATCGGCTCGACCATGCGCATCGCGATGCCGGTGTTCGCGGCGGCGAGGGCAAGCAGGACGATGGTCTCTCTCACGGCCGTGTTGTCGTTTTGCGAGCCGCGAGTTTAATCGCTTCCGCTCCCCGTCCGCCCGGCTTCCGAGTATCCTCTCGCGCGTACCCTCCACGCGAGCGCCAGACGAAGCGCCGGCAGCAATGAGCCACAAGCACGAGCAGCTGGTCCGCGCGATCTTCCACGATCCGATCAGCGGCAACATCCACTGGCGGGACGTCGAGTCCCTGCTCAATCACCTGGGCGCGCAGCTCGCGCCGCTCTCGGGCGCCCGCTATCGCGTGAAGCTGAACGGGCACGAGGGCATCCTGCATCGCCCGCACCGCAGCAACGTGCTCGACCGGCAGGGGGTCAAGTATCTGCGCGAGTACCTCGCGCGTGCCAGGGTCACGCCGTCGCTCTACGAGTCCGGGCGCGAGGGCTAGGCGCCGTCTCCACGGGCGCGGTGCGTCATGCGCCAGCGCTCGGCGAGCGCGCGCAGCCGCGTGAGGAGCGCGCGGCGATTGGCGCCCGGACGGTACTCGAGCTCGTAGTGCGTCTGGACGAGCGAGGCCACGGTGTCGTCCAGGACGGGACACCCGTCTGCGGCGAGCCGCGCGAGCCAACTGCGCGGCGTCTCGCCGGGCTGGCGCGGGTAGCCCGCGCCAGCGATGGCCGCCTCGACGACGAAATATGCCGACTCGTGCGCCGCTTCCCCCGCGTCGCGCGACGCGGCCTTGCCGGTGCGCGTGCGCGGGCGCCGGAAGAGGCGCCAGTAGAGCCACGCGCTCACGATGAGCGCGCCGCCGAGCAGCCAGTAGCCGACCGCCTCCTCGCCGGACGCGCGCCAAACGTTGTAGCGGTACCAGAGCCACGACAGCCGGTCGTATACCGGCCGCAGCACGCTCGCCTGCTCGGCTTCCGCCTCCGCCCAGGTGGCGGGCGTAGTGTCCACGTCGACCCACGCGCCGTTCACGTACGCCTGCGCCCAGGCGTGCGCGTGGTTGTGCCGCACGATGTACTGGCCGTCGAGCTGGCTGAACTCCTGCACCGAATAGCCGGTGGCGTAGCGTGCCGGCACGCCGAGGCTGCGCAAGAGGAGCGTGGTCGCCGTCGCGAAGTATTCGCAGTGTCCGGCGCGCGATTCGGTGAGGAAGTCGCGCAGGCTCTTGCCGCCGGCCCGATCGCCGAGCCACAGGCTGTACCGGAACCGCCCGCCGAAAAAGCGCCGCACGCCGTCGACGACGTCGTCCGGGCGGGCGGAGCGCGCCGGCACCGTGGCGCCCACCTCGGCGAACAGCGGTGCGAGCAGGTCGGGCACCCGAAGATCGGCGTCGCTCGGCGGCGCCTGCTGCAGGGCGCCCGGCGTGAACGCGACGCGAAAGCGGAGGAACGGCGCGGGCTCGGCAACCTTGACCGAGCCGAGCGCGTTCACCGACACCGCGCTCGCCACGACGTTCGCGAGCGAGTACGTCCCCGCCGGCAGTGCGAGGAGCGCGCGTCCCCCGTCAGTGTAGCCGCTGATCTGGATCTGCTCGAGCGCGCCGTGTGCGTCGCCGATCACCCAGGTCTCGCCGTCGGCGGGCGCGGGAAGGGACCGGAAGCTGTCGCTGCGCGCGCGCCATGCGGCGCCGTCGAAGTGGCTGTACGCAGCTTCGAAGAGGAGCAACGGCTGCTTCGCCGGGCGTGCGCCGTCGATGCGCCAGACGATGGCGTCGGAGAGCTTGACACGGCCGAGGTCGCCGATCCGCGTGGTGGCGCGGAAGGGGTCGGGCTGGGGCGTGTAGAGCCACTCGAGCGCGAGATCCTCGAGGATCAGCTGCATGCGGCCGAGTCCGGTCGCAAGCGCGTAGCCGAGCGCGAGCGCGAGTGCGAGAAGCGCAGCCCAGGCCCAAGGGGAGCGGCCCCGCGCCCGCGCCGCGAAGAGGGCGTAGCCGGCGAGCGAGGTGGCGGCGGGCAGGAACGTGCTCTGCACGGTCGTGGCGATGCTGGCCGAGAGGAGCACGAGGGCGAAGTACGCGATGGCGACGTCGAGCGGGCGGTCCGCCTCGGGCGCGGTGCTCCGCCGCAGGGAGTAGAAGACGTTGCGCATGCGCAGGTGTCCGGCGGCCGAGACCGATTGGGCGAGCAGCACGGGCAGCACGGTGACCGGCAGCCAGACGACCGCCTGGAGCAGGCCCCGGGGCACGCCGAGCGTCGCGATGAAATAGACGATCGCGCCCGCAGAGAGCACGGTGGCGAGGTCGGAGACGCGATTGAAGTCGGCGTCGTCGAACGCGCGGCGCAGGTTCGCCGCCTGCACGAGCTCCACGCCCACCCCGAGCCCCGCACCGAGCCAGAGAACGTCCGCGCACGAGCCCCACAGCGCGAGCGCGAGACCGAGCAGCAGGCGTGGCGGTTTCACGGCCGAGCGAGCGTTTCGCGGATCGCTTCGGGGAGCACCCATCGCGCGCCGGGCGGGAATGCGGGCGAGGGCGTCTCCGGAACCCGGTCCGTGAGCACGTAGATCCGCACGCCGATACCGATGCCGGCGAGCAGCGAAACCAGCCGGGCCCGGTCATCGTCCCAGCGCTGCAGGACGAGGATTGCGCTCGAGATCGCCCCGGCGTGGGCGGTGACCGTCTGCGCGAGGCGCCCGAAGCTCTCCGCCGGGGACGGCCGCACGCCCGCCAGCACGCGCAGGAGCGAATCGGTCGAACCGAGGCCGCGGCCGGCGGTGACGCAATGCGTTTCCGTGCCGACAAGGAGGAGATCGAGCAGCGAATCGGTGCCGCGTTGCGCGACCGCGAACGATGCGGCGACCGAAACGGCCCCCTCGAAGATCTCGTCGTCGGCGGCGATGGCTGCGGTGTCGAGGACGAGCGCGTGGCGCGCGAAGTACTCCTCCTGGTGCTCCTTCACCACCGGGTGGCCGGTGCGCGCCCAGCTCCGCCAGTGAATGGCGCGCAGCGGATCGCCGGGGCGGTACTCGCGAAGCGAGCGGAATTCCTCGGAGTCGCCGACGCGCGAGGCGAGCGAGATGCCGCCGGGCTGGTGATGGCGGCTGCCGGCGAATGCCGGCCAGCCGACCGGGAAGATGCGCGGCAGCACGACCAGCGCCTCCTCGGCAGGCACGTCGCGCAGCGCGCGCCACAGCCCGAGCGGCTCGCCGCGCGAGATGCCGAAGCTCTCGAACACCGCCGTGCCGCGGTGCACGGGACGCAGCTCGAGCGCGAGCTCGGCCGACTGGCCGGGCTCGAGCCGCGGAATCGGAGCCGAGGCGGTCTCGACCCCACGCAGGCGCCGCAGCCAGTCGATCCAGTCCGGGTAGCCGACCGCGCGGTCGAACCAGTTGGAGGCGTGCGTGCGCCGGCGTGCGAATTCCGCGGCGGTCGGATAGCGTTGGCGGAGACATTCCTCGAGGCTGAGCCCGGCGAGCGCGAAGCGCGATCGGTTGCGCACCGACACCGCGTAGCGGACGGGCGTGCCGACGGTGACGAACGGCGGCAGGCGCCGCGCGATCTCGAGCGCGGGACGGAACCGGCCGCGGGCGACGAAGCCGACGAGCGCCAGCCCGACCGCTGCTCCGAACACGAAATGCGCGAGCGAGGCCCGGGTGTCGACCCCCAGCATCGCTGCCGCGAGCGCAGTCGCGGCGACCACCGCGCCGGCAGGCGTGACACGCCGCTCCAGCCACCGCGAGAGCAGGAACGCTCTTCTGAACAAGCCCACCAGGCGCACGGTGCGGCCGCTCGCGTCGACGCTACACGGGCACCGGCACCGCCGCAACGATGCTGCGGACGAGCTCGCGCGCGGTCGCGCCGGCGTAGTGGGCCTGAGGATCGAGCGCGAGGCGGTGCGCGAGCACGTCCGCGGCGATCGCCTGCACGTGATCGGGCGTCACGTAGTCGAGCCCGTCGACGAGGGCGAGCGCCCTGGCGAGCTGGAAGAGCGTGATCGATGCGCGCGGGCTCGCGCCCATGCGGATCTCGGCGCGGCTGCGCGTCCCGGCAACGAGCGCGACGATGTATCGGCGCACCGCGTCGGCGACCCCGATGCGCGCGGCGGCCGCACGCGCAGCGCGCAGGTCGTCGAGCGACGCGCAGGGCGCAAGGCGGTCGACCGGATGCTCGGCCGCGGAGTAGTCGAGCATGCGCGCCTCTTCCTCGGCCGACACGTACCCGAGCGAGAGGCGCAGGCCGAAGCGGTCGAGCTGCGCCTCCGGCAGCGGATAGGTGCCGTGCGACTCGACCGGGTTCTGCGTCGCGACGACGAAGTACGGATCGGGGAGCGGCCGGCGCAGCCCGTCGACGGTCACCTGCGACTCGGCCATGGCCTCGAGGAGCGCCGCCTGCGTGCGCGGCGAGGCGCGGTTGATCTCGTCGGCGAGCAGCACGTCGGCGAACACGGGCCCCTCGTGGAAGCGGAACGCGCGCTCGTTCTGATCCCAGATGGACACGCCGACGATGTCGCTCGGCAGCAGGTCCGGGGTGAACTGGATGCGCGAGAAGCGCGCGGCGACGCTCCGCGAGAGCGCCTTGGCGAGCGTGGTCTTGCCGGTGCCGGGGAAATCCTCCAGCAGGACGTGCGCGCCCGCGATCCAGGCGGCGATGAGCTTGCGGGTGACCGCGTCCTGGCCGCGCATCACGGTGCCGACCTGGGCGGCGATGCCGGAGAGGACCTGGCGGAGGGCTTCGTGCGTATGGCGGGCTTGGTTCATCGGCGATGAAGGGTGGCGCTTGCAGTCTCGGCGTCGTGCTGCGAGGGGCACGAGCGAACGTTAACCGATCCCGGTCGCCGGCGAGGAGGAACTTCGTCAAGCCCGCACCTCATCCCGAAACGACATGCGCTGAGCGCTCGTGCGGCATCACGGCCGCCGTGTCCGGGACGGGCGGGTGTATAGTGGGCGCGCAGCACCGGACCACCGGGCAACCACGAGGAGGCAGCCATGGCGAAGAAGAAGGGCGACGGCGTTTACCGGGTGATCGACGTGATCGGCACCAGCACCACGTCGTGGGAGGATGCGGCGAAACATGCGGTCGAGACCGCCGCCGGGTCGCTGCGCGACTTGCGCGTCGCCGAAGTCTCTCAGCTCGACATGAAGGTCGAGAACGGGAAGGTCGTCGCGTATCGCGCGCGCGTCCAGATCTCGTTCAAGTACGAGGCCTGACGCGGGTCGGCCCGGCGCGGGGCTAGAGCGTGAGTCGTAGCGCGCCGAGCAGCGCGCCGGGCAGGCGCATGGTGCCGGTCGAGCGCTCGCCGTACGTGCCGGTGTCGAGCAGCAGCTCCCGGTTGCGGGTGAGATCGAGCAGGTTCGCGCCGAGCATTCGATAGATCGAATCGTCGAAGCGCATCGGGTCCACCGGCGCGACGATGCGCCCGCGCTCGACCCAGAACGTCGCGAACCGCGTCATGCCGGTGATGCGGCCCGCGGGGCGGTCGGAGTAGTTCAGGTACCAGAGGTTGCCGATGTGCAGCCCGGTGTCGAGCGCGCGCACGACCTCGCCCGGCGCGAGCGCGCCCGGCGCCATGTCGAGCGCTTCGGGGCTCTCGCCCGCGTTCGCGGCGTTGGTCGCGAGGCCGTACTCGCGCGCCGATCGCGGCGACACGAGCGGGTCGCCGAGGCGGCCCGCGGCGAGGAGCGTCACCGCGGGCGGCTTGACGAAGCCGTCGTGCTGGAACCGCGGTCCGACGCCGTCGGCCGTGTTCTCGACGAGCGTGATCTTGGTCGAGAGCGTCTCGCCGTGCGCCATCCGCAGGAGCGGACTTTGCCGGGTCGCGTGCGCGCGGGCGGAGAAGCCGCCCCAGCAGAGCAGGGCGGCGAGCTCCTCGAGGGCGCGCGGCGCGAGATAGGCGCGGTATTCGCCGGGCGCGATCGCGCGCGAGGGCAGCGCGACGAGCGCGAGCTCGGCGGCGGCGCCTTCGAGCTTCGCTGCGAGCGTGGGGGCGTCCCATTCGAATCCGGCATAGCCGCTTTTCACCGCTTTGCCGCCGCGCAGGTACAGGCTCCAGTCGAGATTGAAGGAGTCCACCGCGTGCCAGTTGCGCTGCCCGAGCGAATTGGCGAAGCCACGGTGGATCGTGCCTGCGGCATAGGCGCCGACGAAGTCCCGACCCTGCGCGGCCGCGACGACCTCGCGTACCACCTCTTCGGCCTGCGGGAGCTTGCCGCGGCGCTCGGCGGCGGTCGACTCCGGGTGCTCGGCGACGAGGAGCCACGGATCTTCGGGCAGGTCGGCGAGGGCGGCGCGAACCTGCGCGAGCGCCGCGCGCGCGGCGGCGAGGTCCTGCGCGAGATTCTCCTCGCCGCCGGCGAGCGCGATCGTCGCGGCGGCCTGCCGCCGCGCCCGCACCAGCCGCACCGACAGGAACCGCTGCGTCACGCTGCCTGCCTGCCGCACCTTCGCGTGGTTGAAGCGCACGAAGTCCGAACGCTCGGCTGCGAGCCCGAGGAGCAGGGTCTCGCCGGATGCAGCCTCGCCGCACAGCCGGTCGGCGAGCGCGAAGAACGCGTCCTTCACCCTCGCTCTCCGCAGAACACCGCAACGCCGCCGAAGAGGCAGGCCGGCGATGCGTGCCCGGTGTGAATTCCCTGGTTCGGCTCGCCCTTCCCGCAGTAGAGGGTGCCATGCACCTCGAACGTGCTCGCATCGCCGACCATGCGGAGGCTGCGCCAGAACGTCGCCGAGCGCCCGCGGTAGTTCGGGTTCTTCACCACGCCCGCGATGCGGCCGTTCTCGATCAGCTCGCCCCACTCGCAGCCGAACTGGAACTTGTCGCGCGAGTCGTCGATCGACCACGAGACGTTGGTCCGCATCAGCACGCCGCGCTCGACCGCGCCGATCATCTCGGCGAGCGCGCTCGCGCCGGGCTCGACGTTCAGGTTGGCCATCCGGTCGATCGGCGGCCGGTTCCAGCCCGAGGCGCGCGCCGCTGCGGCGCCCGGCAAGCCGGCGCGCAGCTGCGAGAGCCGTCCGCCGAGCGGGCGCTCGAGGATGCCCTTGCGGATCAGCCAGACCTTCTCCGCCGGCGTGCCGTCGTCGTCGAAGGCAAAGCTCGCCACCTCCGCGGGCAGGGTCGGGTCGTAGGTGACGTCGAGCAGCGTGGACCCGTACCGGTAGGTGCCGAACATCCCGGGCGTGACGAAGCTCGCGCCGGCGTAGTTGCGCTCGTCGCCGAGGATGCGGTCGAGCTCGAGCGGATGCCCGATCGATTCGTGGATCTGCAGCATCATCTGGTCGGGCATGAGCAGGAGATCCATCGTGCCCGTGGGGCAGTCCGGCGCCGCGAGGAGCTGGAGCGCCTCGTCGGCGAGACGCGCGCCGGAGCCGATGAATCCACTCCGCGCGATGCGCTCCAGCCCGCCCTGCCGGGCGTCCGCGAAGCTGCGCGTTTGCGTGTCGGTGCCGCGGTTCGCGGCGACGTGCGCGTGCGGAACGGCGTAGCGGAAGCGCTGCCGGACCTCGCCGCCCGTGTTGGTCAGGTAGAGCTGCTCGACCTCCCACAGGTCGAGCGCGGCGTAGCGCTCGACGATCGCGTCGCTGATCTTCGCGTGCTGGCACTCCGCGGCGAGGACGTCGTAGAGCTCGGCGCGCGAGCGCGATCGCGCCGTCTCGCCCACGGCGGACCGCTCGCCGCGGGGCGCGGGCATGGCGTGGGGATCGAACCGGTGCACGCTCACCCCGCGCGTGGCCTCGGCCCACCCGGTTGCGCGATCGAGCGCGGCCTGCAGCCCGGCGCGGGAGAGATCGCTCGTGGCGCAGTAACCGCAGCCGCCTTCCGACACGGCGGTGAGCATCGCGCCGCGGTCGTGCGCGAGGTGCGGTGGCTCCGCCGTGTCCTGCCGCACGGCGAGATGCTCGCGCGTCTCCTCGACGTAGCGCAACGACCAGAAAGGCGCGCTCGAGCGCAACTGTGCGAACGTGCTGGTCAGGCGATCGGGCATGCGGTTCGGCTCGGGGTTGCAGCCAGGGTCAAGGCACAAGGATAAGCCGCTCCCGCCGTTCACGGGACGGGCGAGCAGGCAGGCGAGAGCAGACAGAGGAGAGCAGGCGGACGAAGAAAGGCGGTCGGACGCGCTTGCCACGGCGCGCGCGCGCGGGCTCGCGGCGCGCTACAGTGTGAACCGACGGCGGCGTTGGACTGACCAGGAGGCGTGCAATGAAGAACGAAATCGCATTGATCGTAGGGGCGGGCAAGGGACTGAGCGCGTCGCTCGCGCGGGCCTGCGCGAAGCGCGGCATGCGGGTCGCGCTCGCTGCGCGCAACACGGAGAAGCTCGCTCAGCTCGCGGCCGAAACCGGTGCACGGACATACGCCTGCGACGCCGCGAGCGCGCCTGCCGTCCAGCAATTGTTCCGCGCGCTGGAGGGCGATCTCGGCGCCCCGGCGCTCGTCGTCTACAACGCAGCTGCGCGCGCGCGCGGGCCCTTCGTCGAGATCGATCCCGCGCAGGTCGCCGGGGCGCTCGACGTGATTGCGCTCGGCGGATTCCTCGTCGGCCAGGAAGCGGCGAAGCGCATGCTCGCGCAGGGCCGCGGCAGCATCCTCTTCACCGGCGCCTCCGCGAGCGTGAAAGGCTACGCGCAGTCGGCTCCGTTTGCGATGGGGAAGTTCGCGCTGCGCGGGCTCGCGCAGAGCATGGCGCGGGAGCTCGCGCCGAAGGGAATCCACGTCGGCCATTTCGTGATCGACGGTGGCATTCGCCAGCCCGGGGAGAGCCGTACGGACCGCGGTCCGGACGGGTTTCTCGATCCGGACGCGATCGCCGAGACCTATCTCTACGTGCACGGTCAGCCGCGCAACGCCTGGACGTGGGAGATCGAGCTGCGTCCGTGGACGGAGACGTTCTGAGCGCACGGTGCGCGGTCCCTACGATGGCGGCCATGGATCCGGCAGCGACCGCGCCGTACGCGACGCTCACGCCAGACCGCGTGCTCGACGCGCTCGAATCGGTCGGCCTGCGCGGCGATGGGCGCATGCTCGCGCTGAACAGCTACGAGAACCGCGTCTACCAGATCTACATGGAGGAGGGGACTGCGGCGCCGGCAGTCGTGGCGAAGTTCTACCGCCCGGGGCGCTGGTCCGACGCGGCGATCCTCGAGGAGCACGCATTCACGCTGGAGCTCGCCGAGCGCGAGATCCCGGTCGTCGCGCCGCTCGTGCTCGGGGGTCGAACGCTGCACGCGTTCGAGGGCTTCCGCTTCGCGGTGTATCCGCGCCGCGGCGGCCGCGTGCCGGAGTTCGGCGATCCGCGGACCCTCGAGTGGATGGGCCGCTTCATCGCGCGCATCCACGCGGTCGGCGCGCTCAGCCCCTTCGTGCATCGGCCCGTGCTCGACATCGCGAGCTTCGGCGAGGAGCCGCGCGAGTACCTGCTGCGCAAGCAGTGGATCCCGTCCGAGCTGACCGAGGCCTATGCGAGCGCCGTCGACCTCGCGCTCGCCGGTGTGCGGCGCGCCTACGAGCGCGCGGGCAGCGTGGCGGTGATCCGGCTGCACGGGGACTGCCATGCCGGGAACGTGCTCTGGACGGAGCTGCGGGAGGAAGCGGGGTCCGCCGAACGAACGGGTGGGCCGCACTTCGTCGACTTCGACGACTGCCGCTCGGGGCCCGCGGTGCAGGATCTCTGGATGCTCCTCTCGGGCGACCGTGCCGAGATGACCGCCCAGCTCGCGCACGTCCTCGCGGGCTACGAGCGCTTCTGCGCTTTCGATCCGCGCGAGCTTCACCTCGTCGAGGCGCTGCGCACGCTGCGCCTGATCCACTACAGCGCCTGGCTTGCGCGGCGGTGGGAGGACCCGGCGTTCCCTGCCGCGTTTCCCTGGTTCAACACCCAGCGCTACTGGCAGGAACGGATCCTCGAGCTGCGCGAGCAGATCGGCGCGCTCGACGAGCCGCCCTTGCAAAGCGGCTGAGCGATCGCCGCCGCTGTCGTGCCGCTCAGCGCGGCGGCGGATAGTACGATCCGCTGCCGGGCGGGGGCGCATTCGGCGGCGGCGGCGGGTAGGCGGCGTACGCCTCCTGCGGGCGCGGCGAGCGCAGCTCGCCCGCAACCGGAACCCTGTTCCCCTTCAGATACATGCACTGCTGGTACGCGTAGTCGTAGCGTTGCTGGCTCGCATATCCGGACACGCCCGCCGCATTGGCGCCGACCGCGCTTCCGACCAGGAGCCCGCTGCCTGCGCCAATGGCGGCACCGCGGCCCCCGCCGATGAGCGCGCCGGCTGCGGCGCCCACGGCCGTGCCCACCGCCGCGCTGCCCACCGCGCTGTTCGCGACGGCCTGATCCGCGGTCGTGCCGCCCACCTGCTCGAAGGCGTACTGACGGCACACTGCCTCGTCCTCGCGGAACTGATCGAAGGTCTTCGTCGAACCCGGCAGCACCAGCACGCCCGGTCCGGTCGGCACCGATACGCACGCGCCGAGTCCGAGCAACAGGACCATCGGCGAGAGCTTCAGGAATCGTTTCATCGCGTCCTCACTGCGCAGGCGGCGGTTGCGGCGCGACGCGCTGCCACCCGCCGGGGCATTGCTTGACGTACGGGTAGTAGCCCTGCGGGTTCGTGCAGTAGTACCACCAGTTCGTCGTGTCCTGGCTAGGCGCGGCCTGGACGGCGCCCCGCTCGATGTAGACGGGCGGAGAAGCCGGCGCAGTGACGACCGGGGGATAGTACGGGTAGTATGGGTACGAATAGGGCGGGTAGTAATAGGGCGCCGGATAGTAGTACCCAGGTCCCCACCACGCCGGCCCGCCGAGGTAGAAGCCGAAGTGCGCCGAGGTGTGTCCATGCCCGTACCCGTACCGGTACCCGTATCCGTGCCCGTACACGTGCCCGCGGTCGGCGAGCGCGGGCGGGCTGACCAGCCCGGCGAGCAGCGCGGCCGCTACGAGCAGTCCGACACCGATCGATTTCATGAGATTACCTCCGCCTTCTACGTTGTCCGGAGACGGCGTCCCGGACCGCTGGTGTTCGCGTCCACATTTAAAGTATAGGCCGGCCTCATGTAACGAACTGTTTCCAATTGCAACCGGAGGTACGTGCGTCGGGTTTGCCAGACGTTTGCGGGGTTGGGGAAAACGCCCCGGCCGCGCCTTTACGGCCTGCGGCGCGCGATTCGAGGGGAGCGGGGCGACGCGAGTCAGGCGCCGATCGCGCGAGGCGCCGAGCGGGCGGGCGACTCCACCTGCTTCGCGGGCGGGCCCGCGAGGTCCTGAACGGTGAGATCGCGGAGCGCGCCATCGGCCGCCGCGTCGACGCGCGAGAGCACGTCCTCCACCGGGTCGGAGCCGGGCAGCATCGCCGGGGTCAGAATCCGGTCTTCGCCGGCGACGCGTACTGCGTCGAGCAGCTGCTTTACCGTGACCTGGCGCAGATCGCGGACCGGGAGATATGCCGGAGGATCGTCGCTGGTCCGCGCGAGGATGCCGCCCGCCTGCAGCGCGCCGAGCATCGCGTCGACCGCGCGCATCGGCATGTGCAGCGTCTGCGCGAGCGCCTGGGCGGTCCATGGCGCGCGCCCTTCCACGTGATGGCGCGCGACCAGGCTCATCGCGACGAGCGCGAGCCGCTCGCGCATGCGGTTGCTGAGCCGCGGCTCACCCGCCTCGGCGAGCAAGTACTCGGGGTGCTGCACATAGAAGGCGACCGCCGCACCGAAGAGCAGGATGAGCCAGGAGAGGTACAGCCACAGCATGAAGAGGACGAGGATCGCGAGACCCGAGTAGATCGCCGCATACCGGGTGGACGAGGCCGCGAATTGGGCGAACCCCCATCCGGCCGACTGCCAGAGAATGCCGCCGACGAGCCCGCCGATCAGCGCCGGGACGAACCGCACCCGCGTGTTCGGCAGGAACATGTAGACGAAGGTGAAGGCCGCGATCACGAGGGCATACGGCGTGTACCTGCCGATTTGCACCGCGAGCCACTCGATCGGGCCGAGCGTGAGGAGATCCCTCACGAACGCGATGCTGGTGACCCCCGCGGTGATCCCGATCGCCGAGAACATCAGGATCGGGCCGACGAACAGGGCGCTCAGATAGCGGCTGAAGCGCTCGCCGATGCCGCGGGGGCGGTCGACGTGCCAGATGAAGTTGAACGACTCTTCGATCTTCTGCACCAGCGACACCGCCGTGTACAGGAGCATCGCGAGGCCGGCCGAGCCGAGCACGCCGACGTTCATGTTCTCGATGAACTGGATGATGCGGTGGGTGATCTCCGCGCCTTTCTCGCCCAGCGGCTCGAGGAACGTGAGCAGCATCGGCTGGATCTGGTTGTAGACGCCGAACGCCTTCAGCACCGAGAAGCTGAGCGCGAGCAGCGGCACGATCGACAGGAGCGTCGTGTAGACGAGGCTCATCGCGCGCAGCGTGAGCTGTCCGCCCGCGAGGTCGCGCGCGAGCACCAGCACGAAGCGCGCGAAACGGACCAGCCGCGCCCGGCCGGCCGGAAGTGCCGCCGGGTGACTTTGCCAGACGGCCTCGTCGAAAGACCTGCGCAGCGTGTCAGGTTTCCATTTCATGGAGGGCTGATTGTATGACCGGCCGCGCGAGTCGGCAGGCGGCCGCCGCCGCCCAGCCGCCGGCTGCGTCCCGTTGCGCGCGGTTGACTTGCATCAAAGTCGCGCTGATCGCGGTCGCCTAGGTTTCCCGTTGGGATCGCAAGCACCTTGAAGGAGGACGGCATGGCGACGATACCAGCGGCGAAGCCAGGCGAGCTGATCCAGGACATCGCGCATCTCGGCGGCGTCGAGCTCTTGACGCCGAAGCCGGATCGAAGCCTGCTCTACTTCAAGGACGTCCTCGGCATGGAGGTCGTGCACACCGAAGGGACATCGGTCTACATGCGCGGGTACGGCGACTATGCGACGAGCACGCTGAAGCTGACCGGCGCCAAGACCTCTGGCGTGGGATGCATCTCTTGGCGCGCGGTGGGCCCGGAGGCGCTCGCGCGGCGCGTCGCGGCGATCGAGGCGACCGGGCTCGGCATCGGGTGGATCGACGGGGACTTCGGACGCGGCCCCTCCTATCGCTTCCGCGATCCAGACGGCCACCTCATGGAGGTCTACTACGCCGAGACGCGCTACCGGGCACCCGACCACCTGCGCTCGACGCTCAAGAACCTGCCGCAGAAGTACACGGCGCGCGGGGTGAACGTGCGGCGCATCGACCACCTCGCGCTCCTCTGCAAGGACGTCGCGGCGAACCGGATGTTCGCCGAGCGCGCGCTCGGCTTCCGCCTGCACGAGCAGGTGCGCTTCGAGAACGGCGCGAAGGAAATCGGCTCCTGGATGAGCCCCTCGCAGATGCATCACCAGATGGCTTACGTCGTCGACATCAAGGGCGCGCGCGGGCGGCTGCACCATCTCTCGCTCTGGGTCGACAACCGCGAGGACGTGCTGCGCGCGGCCGACATCTTCGCGGAGAACGGCGTCTTCATCGAGGCCGGCCCGTCGCGGCACAACAACTCGCAGGGCTTCTACCTCTACTCCTACGAGCCGGGCGGCAACCGCGTCGAAGTCTATTCCGGCAGCTATCTCGTCTTCGCGCCGGATTGGGAGCCGGTCATCTGGAACGAGGAGGAGCGCGGCACCGGCGTCTACTGGGGCACGCCGCTGCCCGAGAGCTTCATCAGCTATGGCACACCCGACGTCGACGCCGCGGTGCCCGCGGAGCTCGAGAAGATTCCGGTGTTCGATCCGAGTTGAGCGCGCGCTCGGCGCCGGTCAGGCCACCGGCTCAGATTTCATTGGCTGCCGCGCTTTCCAGGGGTAAGGCGCGGCGATGGCCACCGTTGGTCGCCGGCTCGCTGCAATGTGAAAGTTTGTCAACGGTGCGCGCGCGGTGGCCCGGCTGACGTAAGCTTCCCGCGCCAAGGCACCCCGAGGATTTTCCCTACGCTCAGCCGCCACCGGACGGACCCGGCGCGGCTGCAGATCACGGCGCACAACAAGACGTCCGGCAAGGACACGAATTCGCCGACGGCAGCGCGCGGATTCCCCTCCGCGCGCTGCTTCCTTCTTGCGCGCTCACGGCAGGTAGCGGGCCTTCCGGCGTCCCGGCGAGAAAAGCTCCCGGGCGACGCACGGTCCGGGCGCCGGGCGGAGGCCGAAGACGAGAAGCGCGTGTCGGGCGGTGATCCGGATCAGGCGGCGAGTTCCTCGACGGCCAGCTCTTCGGCCAGCTCTTCGGCGTGACGCCTGGTCGGCGTGGTCAACCACACGGGATAGTCGTGGAAGCCTTGGGGCCGGGGCAGCTCGCGCGGCGAGCCGGCGCGGCGCAGTTGGCCCTGCCAGCGTTTACCCAGATCGAGGCCTGCGAGCTCGGATGCCTCCTCCTGGCTCAATTCCTCCACTTCGAGTCCGACGTGAGCGGTTTCGTCCATGTCCCTCTCCGTATTGAAGTTATCAAACGAAAACCCGCGGCATTCCCTGCAATCAAGGTGCCAGTGCACCCAGAGAGTGTGGCAAATTCCACGAAACAATCCCGACGCACGCGAATCACGTGAGTTTCGTCACGACGGGTCCGCCGGCGCGCGTCGCGCCTTCGCGGAAAAACGCCAATGCGCGCAGGCAGATAGGCGATATGCGGAGGAGCATGGCGCGCAGCTTGGCGGCGACGTCATAAATTCGTCGTCGAAACCTCGACATTGTCGGCAACCCGTCGCGAGCCGTTCCAAGGATGAGGAAATGCGACGAAGTCCGGCGCCCACGGTAGGCAAGGTTAGGAATTTCTTAGTGTTTCCTTAGAGAGGATTTAGCAACACGTGGGCGTGCGTTTCCTTAAGCTGGGTTCCTAGGCTAAGGGCACTGCAACGGATTTCCCCGGCAGGGCCGGAGACGCGTCGGGCCAGGGTGCAGGCCAGCGTGCGAGCCGGAACGAAAATCCATCAACACAGGAGACGACGCATATGAAGACAACCAAGGCGATGATGGCGCTGCTGCTTCCGGCAGCGATCCTGGCGAGCGGCGCGACGCTCGCGGATCAGGCCACGAACAACGCCGCAGAGAAGCGCGCCGTCGAGCGTGGTCGCTACCTCGTTAAGCTCGGGGGATGCAACGACTGCCACACCCCGGGCTATCCCGAGCGCGACGGCAAGATCCCGGAAGCCGACTGGCTGACCGGAAATCCGGTCGGCTTTCAGGGGCCGTGGGGCACGAGCTATCCCGCCAACCTGCGCCTCGTGGTGCATTCGATGTCCGAAGCGCAGTGGCTTGCGCACGTCCGCACGCCGATGCGTCCCCCGATGCCCTGGTACAACCTGCGGGACGCGACCGACACCGACCTCCGCGCGCTGTACAGCTACATCCGCAGCCTGGGGGTGAAAGGCGATCCCGCCCCGGCGGCCGCGGCGCCGGGCGTTGCCGTGAAGACGCCGTACGTCGTGTTCGTTCCCCAGAACCTGCCGCCGCAGAAGCAGGCGGTGAGGTGAGCGGGGGATCCTCGATGGCGAGGATCGGACCGGAGCAGCAGGGATGGATGGATCGGTGACCTCGACGCGGCTGCGTGCCCACCATCGCGCGGCCGCACCTGCAAATGCCGACGCGGCGGCAGTCAAGGCGCAGGCCGTGCCCCGCCCCGATCTCTACGGCCCGGTGCACAAGGGATTGCGGACCTTCATGTGCGAGACGCTCGTCGCGGTCGGCCGCATGGATGCCGACGACCCCGCCGAGGTCGCCGGCGTGCTCGCGCAGGTCCGCGGGCTGCTCGTGCTGTGCCGCGTGCATCTCGAGGTCGAGAACCGCCATGTTCACCCGGCGATGGAGGCGCGCTCTCCCGGGTCGGCGAGCGAGACCGCCGGCGACCACGTCGAGCACGAGCGCGCGTTCGCCTCGCTCGAATCGGACACGCAGGCGCTCGAGCGGGTCGCGCCCGAACGGCGCGCCGCCGCGGCGCTGCACCTCTATCGGCAGCTCGCGGTATTCACCGGCGAGAACTTCCTCCACATGCGCACGGAGGAAATCGACAACGCCGCGCTCCTTTGGCAGACGCACACCGACGACGAGCTCGTGGCGCTGCAGCACGCGATCATGACCGATATCTCCCCTGCGGACACGGCGGTGCTCCTGCGCTGGATGGTGCCTTCGCTTGCCCCGATCGAGCGCGCGAGACTTCTGGGCGGGTTGCGCCAGAGCATGCCTGCGACGGTGTTCGAGGGCATGCTGGCGAGTCTGAAGCCGCATCTCGCCGGGCGCGACTGGGCGAAGCTCTCGCTTGCGCTCGCGGCGTGAACCGCGCGCCCCGATGTCCCGCGGCTGCCCACTCCGTTAGCCCGGCGCGGTGCTGCCGTGCCGACCACTCGCCGTGCCGTCTCACTCTCGGAAGGAGCTGATCGATGGACCATCCTGAAAAGTCGTTCGTGGTGCGGGCGTCGCTACGCTGGGTACTGGCTACCCTCCTCCTCGTCGCGACGCTGATCGCCGGCCCCGCGTGGGCCGGCGCGGCGGAGGAGGCGAACGCGGCGATCGACCGGTTCTCCGCCGCGTACACCGCCAACGACGTTGACGCGGTGGTCGACGCCTACTGGCCCGACGCGATCCTGCTCGGCACGTCGAGCCCGGTCATTTCGGTCGGTCGCGACGCGATCCGCAAGTACTTCACGGATCTCAAGCTGCAGGGCAGCGGTAACCGCAACACCATCGACGAGCGGCATGTCGTGGTCGTCGACCCGAATGCCGTGCTGGTGACCGGCTTCTACACGTTCACCCGCATGCGCGACGGAAAGCCGGTGGCCGGTCCGTCCCGCTTCACGATGCTCGTCACGCGCCGCGACGGGCAGTGGCGTATCGCCCATCATCACTCTTCGCCGCACATCCTGCCCAAGCCCTGATGCCGGGGCGCGCCGCCGCGGCGCTGCGGCGCGTCTCGCCCGACGCTAGCGCGACATCGCGCCGGCTACCTCGATCAGCCGGCTACCTCGACCAGCTTGACCGGCCGGCCGACGCACAGGCGGAAGCGGCCGCGCCCCGTCTTCTCGATGCGGATGAAGTCGCAGCGCTCGGCGAGCCGGCGCTGCAGGAGGATGAGGCGCGCCTCGAGGTTCTCGCTCACGTCGGGCAGTCGGATCGCCGGATCCAAGCGGAGCTCGCGGTTCGTGAACTCCGTGCGGTGCTCGTAGAGGTATTCGCGCAGGAGCTTCCAGAGGATCGCGCCGGCCACGCCCTTGATCAGGTAGTCGTCGCCGATGAACAGGCTGTCGCTCTCGGCATAGCGCCGGATCGCGACGACGGCGCCGCTCACCGGCGCCCGGCGTACGCCGGACGCCGGCGGTTCGGCATGGTGCTCGGCGGCCTGCTCGAGCGCGGTGATCGCCGTGCCGATCTGCGCCGCCACCGCGACGAGCGCGTCCTCGTCGTCGTAGCCGAACCGGCGGTTCTCGGGGCTCTCGACGTAGAGCACGCCGAGCAGCCGGGCTCCGGCCAGGATCGGCACGGCGAGCTGGCTGCACGGCTCCGGTAGCCCGGGCAGCGGAATCTCGGTCTCGAGCTTCGGCGCGTGCGGGTCGGCGCGCAGTCGCTCGCGAATCGCGCGGCGGTAAGAGTACTCCGAGGTCATGTAGGTGATGCGGATCGGCGTGCGCTCGCGCGCGGCCACGCCGATCACCCCGGCACCGAGCGGGATCTCCGAGCCCACGCCCGACTGCTCGTAGCCGCGGCTCGCGACGGTGTACAGGCGCTCGCCGCGCTCTTCGAGCATGAGCACCATGGCGTGGTGGATGTCGCACACCGACTCCAGGCTCGCGAGCACGGCGTCGAGGAGCGATGCGAGATCGAGGCACGCGCTCATGCGCTGCGCGCATACGCGGATCGCCGCGAGCAGGTTGCGGCCGGACGGCCGCGCCGGCAGCTCGAGGCCCGGGATGTGCTCGATGTCGAGCACCCGGTAGACATCGGAGCCGCGCAGGCGGAAAACGCCGCTCATGCCGGTGTGCGAGGCGATGCCGGCGAGCTTCGCCTTCATGCTCTCGAAGAGCGGCCCCTCGACGTCCGTGCGCAGGTATTGCAGGTGGATGCGGTAGCGCGCCGCGGACTCCGGGTGGGTGACGAGCGCCGTCGCGCGCGGATTCGCCAGGATGTTCTCGCGCGTCTTGTTGAAGAACTGGAACGAGAGCGCGACGTGCTGGCCGTCGACAAACTGCACCTCGGACACGTAAGCGACATTCGGCGTACCGTCGGGCGCGCAGGTGGCGAGCTGGGCGGGGAGGGTGCCGTCCAGGCAGTCGCGGATGGCGACGAGGCCGATCGGCATGCCGTTATCTCCGCAGCCGCTCGCCGGCGCCCGGCCCCGGCGTCTGTGCATAGGCCTCTGCCGGGGTGAACGCCACCGCGACCACATCGTCGGGCGCGAAGTCGAGGAACGCGCGCACCATGCCCTCCGGATGACCGAGAGCGGTGAGCTCGGCGACGAGGAGCGCGATCTGCTCGGTCATCCGCTCGCGATCGTCCGGCGCGAGCGGCGTGAACGCGGCGTCCCGGCCCTTGAGCTGGATGGTGCGGTGGGTGCTCGGCTGACTGAACACCACTGCGATCGCGCCGATGGCGCGGAGAGCGGCAACGAGCGCCGCGGCCTGCGATGCCGAGAGAAACACCGTGACCCGCCGGCGATCCGGCGACACGCGGCAGGCGAGCGCGCGTACAAGCGTCGGCGTGTTGTGCGCGTCGCGCGAGGCCACGATGACCGAGACGCCGCCCTGAATGAAAGCGGCGTGCGCGCCGTCGAGTACTGTCGGGGCCGCATCCATTGGCGCCGCGGCTCAGAGCGCGCCGGTGCCGGCGTGGATTGCGCCGCGCAACCGCTCGACCGCCGCCGTCGCGCGCACGGGCGCGTCCCAGCGGAATCCGCACGCGGCCGCGACGCCTTCCCCGTCGGCGGTCAGCCCGGCCGTGCACGGGTCGACATCGCCCTCGCACATGCGAACGAGCGCCGCACCACCGGCATCGGACGCCACGCCCGCTCGGCGGATGCCCCTTCGCTCGAGGAGCTCGTGCCGGCCGCGCGGCCAGTCGTTCGCCATCGGTTCGCGTCTCCGTTCCTTGCCGACCTGCCCGAGCCCTGCGGCCGGCGGAAAGGGCGTCAGTATAATCGCGCATCGGGGCGGTGCCGTGCGGTGCATCGATTCGACAGCTCGCGCGGGGTGCGCCCCGGGACATGGGAGGCTGCGCATGGCAATGCTGCGACTGGCACTCGCGTGCTGGGATTACGACCGGACGCGCGCGCTCGCCGACGGCAGCGTTCGCCCCGACGGCATCGAGCTCGTCTACCTGCCACTGCCGGTGGAGGAGACATTCTTCCGGATGATGCGGCATCGCGAGTTCGACTGCGCGGAGATGTCGCTCTCCTCGTATGTCGCGTCGCTCGACCGCGCGGACCGGCCGTTCGTCGCGATCCCGGTCTTTCCGTCGCGCTCGTTTCGGCACTCGAGCATCTTCGTCTCGAAGGCGAGCGGCATCGCGCGTCCGGCAGACCTCGCCGGCAAGCGGGTCGGCAATCCCGAGTTCCAGCTGACCGCGAACGTGTGGATCCGGGGCATTCTCGCCGACGAGCACGGCGTGCCGGCGGACGGCGTCGAGTACGTCACCGGCGGCGAGGAGGAGCCGGGGCGCATCGAGAAGCAGAAGCTGGATCTGCCCGCCCGGTTCCGCGTCGGTCGCATCGGTCCGACCGAGACGCTCTCGCAGCTGATCGCGAAGGGCGGGATCGACGCGATCTACGCGCCGCGCGCGCCGTCCACGCTGCGCACCAGGCCGGATGCGGTCGCGCGGCTCTTCGCGGATTACGTCGCGGTCGAGCGCGACTACTATCGCCGCACGCGCATCTTCCCGATCATGCACGCGGTGGTGATCCGGCGCGAGGTGTACGAAGCGAACCGCTGGTGCGCGCAGGCGCTCTACAAGGCGTTCGTCGCCGCGCAGCAGAAGACCTATCGCGACCTGGACGAGACCGCTGCACTGAAGACGATGCTGCCGTGGCTCCCCGCGCACGTCGCCGACGCGAAGCGGGAGCTCGGCGAGGACTGGTGGGCCTATGGGCTCGCGCCGAACCGGCACGTGCTCGAGACCTTCCTTCGCTACCATCACGACCAGGGCCTGTCGAAGCGGCAGTACGCGCCCGAGGACCTCTTCGCGCCCGAAGCGCTCGAGTCCTACCGGATCTGATCGCGGAGCAGGCGGCGCGGTATGAGGAGATGCGGTGAATGGGCGTGATCCATTCGTCTCCCGGCGCGAGGCGCTCGGGCGGCTCGCCGGGCTCGGCGCCTGGGTGTCGATGACCGCACGCGCCACCTCTGGCGCGGTCGGACTGCAGCCGATTGCACGGCGCGCGATTCCGCGCACGGACGAGGCGCTTCCCGTCATCGGCCTCGGGACGTGGCAGACGTTCGACGTCGGCCGCTCGGCGCAGGAGCGCGCACCGCTCAAGGAGACCCTGCACACCCTCGTGGCGCGCGGCGGGCGCCTCGTCGACAGCTCGCCGATGTACGGCCGATCGGAGCAGGTGGTGGGCGATCTCGCCGCCGCGCTCGGCATCGGGGAGGGGCTCTTCTACGCCACCAAGGTGTGGAGGACCGGCCGCGCCGAAGGTGTGCGCCAGATGGAGGAATCGTTTCGCCGCATGCGGGTCGAGCGCATGGATCTGATGCAGATCCACAACCTCACGGACTGGCGAACGCAAACCGAAACCCTCAAGGCGTGGAAGCAGGCACGCAGGATCCGCTACATCGGGATCACGCACTATCACGAAGGCGCGCACGCGGAGCTCGAGCGGCTCGTCCGCACGGGGGACTACGATTTCGTGCAGGTCAACTACTCGCTCGGCGAGCGCGCGGCGGATGCACGCCTCCTGCCGGCCGCCCGCGACACCGGCACCGCCGTGATCGTGAACCGACCATTCGTCGAGGGTTCGCTCTTTCGCCGGGTGCGCGGCAGGCCGTTGCCCGGCTGGGCGGGCGAGATCGAATGCGCAAGCTGGGCACAGGTGTTCCTCAAGTGGATTCTGGGACATGCGGCCGTGACCTGCGTCATTCCCGGAACCGCGAACCCGAAACACCTGGCCGACAACATGGGGGCCGGGCTGGGCCGCATGCCCGACGCCAGGATGCGCGGGCGCATCCAGGCCGAACTCGACGTGATCTACTAGCAGCTTGCCGCGCCGCCCCGATGGGCAACGCGAGCGCCTTTGCGCCCGAAGCCAATCTGCGTTGCCCCGTGCCGCCTTGTCGGCGCATGCAGAGAGGGTCGGCACTTGACGAAACACGCAAAAGCTGCATAGGATGCGACGTGACTTCCCAGAAACATCGAAAAAGTAGTGAAAGTGGTACGATTCGGTAGTGTGAAGCAGAGGATCGAGCAAAGTACGCTCTCTTGCTTCCGCCGAATCGGACGTGCCGCGCCGTTGCCCACTGCCGGGGGCGGCGCCCGAGTGAAGGGCGATGTGCGCACCGACGCGCGCGTGTCGATATCGACCGATGGTCAGCAAAGTCCAAGCGGAGTTGCGCACCGCGCCGTACTGCACCACGCGCGAGGCGGCCGAGCGCCTCGGCGTCTCCGTGCGCACGGTCCAGCAATGGGCCGAGCGCGGGGTACTGCACGTCTGGAAAACCGAGGGCGGGCATCGGCGCATTGCCCTGCACTCGCTCGAGCGCTTCATGTCCGGGGGAGCGGCGCTCACCGACCGGACGGTCGCCCCCGGTGCCCCGTTCAAGCTGCTGGTCGCGGACGACAACGCCGCGCTGCTGCGCCTGTACCAGGTGCGCGTCCGGGAGTGGGATCCGCACATCGCGCTCTTCGCGGCGCGAGACGGCTGCGAGACGCTGCTGATCGCCGGCCGCGAGCAGCCCAACATGCTGATCACCGAACTGGCGATGCCGGACGTCGATGGCCTGGAGATGGTGCGCAGGCTCGCCGCCCATCCGTACAGTGCGGGGCTGCAGATCGTCGCGGTCAGCGCGCTCGCGTCGGCGGTGATCGCGGCGCGCGGTGGGCTCCCGGCCGCAGTCGGCTTGCACGCGAAGCCGGTACCATTCGGGATGCTCGAGCGCGAAGTGCGCGCGGCGGTCGCCGGGTGGCGCGCGCTCGCGGCGGGATAGAAGAGCGCGTACGGAGCGCTCCGGCAAGTGCACGCAGGGAGAAGACGAGAATGAGCGAGGACGGCTACGCCCGGAACGACGGCTGCGGCGCCTTTCGGAGGGCGCGATGACCGACTCGAACCAGTTACTGCACGAGCTCGGCCGGTTGAAGGCGCAACGCGCGGCCACCCGCATGCAGCTGTCGCGCTCGGTGCACGAGCGCGCCCGCGAGGTGACGCGCGGCGAATCCGCCATCGCTACCTCGCCCGCCGAGCCCGCTGCTGTTCGCA
Organism: Burkholderiales bacterium; assembly: GCA_020848075.1. Classification (GTDB taxonomy): domain Bacteria; phylum Pseudomonadota; class Gammaproteobacteria; order Burkholderiales; family SG8-39; genus JAABRB01. Next base: position 218,593 of record JADLAV010000031.1, on the reverse strand, counting down.
CGGCCCGGACGGCGAGGCCGGAGCTGCACCTGGTGACCGATTTTGCGGGAATCGTCCTCGAGGCCGATCCCGAGCTCGCGGCGCTCGTCTCCGAGCGCGCGGCGCTGAAGGACGCGCGCCTGCGCGACCTGGTGGCTCCGGAATGCCGCGAAGATCTCGACGCGCTGTTCGACCGGATCGGCGGCATCGCGCGTGCCGACACATTCGCCTGGCGCGGGCTGCTGCGCACCCTGCGCGCCGGCGACGTGCCCGTCGGTGCGAGCGTGATCGCGCAGCCCGGCGGCGCGGGAACGCTCAGCTGGCTGCTGCGACTCGCCGAGCCGGCTGCCGCCACGCCGCACCGCTCGTTCTCCGAGCTGGCGTTCGCTGCGGCGGCCGACGCGATGATGTTCACCGATGCGCGCGGCCGCATCCTCGCCGTGAATCCCGCGTTCGCACGGCTCACCGGCTATTCCGCCGCCGAGGTGGTCGGCAAGCCGGCGAGCATCCTGCGCTCGGGCCGGCACGGCAGCGGATTCTACGAGCGGATGTGGCGTCGGCTGCACGAGGCGGGCGAATGGTCGGGCGAGATCTGGAACCGCCATGCGGACGGCGAGACGCGACCGTCGTGGCTCGCCATCTCGCGCGTCGCCGACGGCGAGGGCGGCAGCGCCGGGTACCTCGCGGTGCTGCAGGACATCTCCGTGTTCAAGGACGCCGAGTCGCGGCTCAATCACCTCGCGCATCATGATCCGCTCACCGGGCTGCCGAATCGGCTGCTCTTCCAGGACCGCGTCACTCAGCAGCTCGTGCTCGCGAAGCGCGACAACGAGCGGGTTGCCGTGCTGTATCTCGACCTCGATCGCTTCAAGAACCTGAACGAGGAATTCGGCCACGAGGCTGCCGACAGGCTGCTGCACCAAGTCGCCGGCCGCGTGAAGGCGGTCGTGCGCGAGCAGGACACCGTCGCGCGCCTCGGCGCCGACGTCTTCACGGTCCTCGTGCCGCGCATGAAGGATCATCAGGATGCGGTCACGGTCGCCGGCAAGCTGCTGAAGGCCATGCTGCCGCCGTTCGCTGTCGACGGGCGCGCGCAGTGCGTCTCGGCGAGCATCGGCATCGCGGTGTTTCCCGACCACGCCTCCGGTCTGTCCGAGCTCCAGCAGTGCGCCGAGCAGGCCGTCGCCGCGGCGAAGCGGAGCGGTGGCGGGTGCATGCGCGGATACTCGCGGGAGCTGCTGCGGCAGAATGTGGTTTGGCCGGCGATCGAGGGGGCGCTCGCGCGCGCACTCGACAAGAAGGAGCTCGAGCTGCACTACCAGCCGCAGGTGGACGCCGCCAGCGGGCGGATCGCCGGCGCCGAGGCGCTTCTGCGCTGGCGCCATCCCGCCCTCGGACCGGTCGCACCCGCGGAGTTCATCCGGGTCGCGGAGCGCACCGGCAAGATCGTTCCGATCGGCGAGTGGGTGGTCCGCGAAGCGTGCCGCCAGAGCCGGGCCTGGCGCGCGTCGGGGCTGCCCCCGCTGCGTATCGCCGTGAACGTGTCGAGCCGCCAGCTCGAAGATCCGAACTTCGTGCGCATCGTCGAGGCCGGACTCGCCGACGGTGATCTCGCGCCCGAGCTGCTGGAGCTCGAGATCACCGAGACCGATTTCAGCGAGTATTCGCCCACGGTGCTGCAGACCCTCGCCCGGCTGGGCGAGCGCGGCGTGAAGATCGCCATCGACGACTTCGGCATCGGCTACTCGAGCCTCGACCGCATCAAGAAGCTGCCGGTGAGCAGGATCAAGATCGATCAGTCGTTCGTTCACGACCTGCTCTCGCACCGCCGCAGCGGCGCCATCGCAGCGGCGATCATCTCGCTCGGCGAGGCGCTCCACCTCGACGTGACCGCCGAGGGCGTCGAGAGCGAGGCGCAGTATCGCAGCCTGCTCGAGAAGGGCTGCGGCGAGATGCAGGGCTACTTCTTCGGGCGGCCGATGAGCGCCGCCGACTTCTCGAGCTACCTGCGCACGGCCTAGGCGGGCGACTGCGCCTACGCGCGGCAAGCTCATCGCGACGCGATCTCTTTTCCCCTCCTCTCCGAGGAGGGGATGAAACACCACCCCGCCGCGCTGCGCTCGGCACCCCTCCTTGAGTAGGAGGGGACAGATTTGCGGCCTCAGGCGCCGGGCGGGCACCGCCGCTATTGCTCGAGGCCACAAACCGCGTGACGCGTAGCGTGACCAAGCTACGGCCAGCGCGCAACCTGGTTGCGCCCCGCGCGCTTTGCGCGGTAGAGCGCCTTGTCGGCCGCGCGCAGGACCTTGTCGGGCGTGTCCAGCCGCTCGGTGCGCTGCGCGACGCCGACGCTGACGGTGACCGAGACCGACCGCGTCTTGCCGTTCCGGGATCGCCGGCGCTTGCCAGCCTTCTTGCGCTGCGGCCGGTCCGCGCCGCGCAATGCCATCCGGTAGCCTTCCACGGCCTGCCGCAGCGCTTCGAGGTGCGGGAGCGCGTCGTCGATGTCGCTCCGCGCGAACACGACGGTGAACTCCTCGCCGCCGTACCGGTAGGCGCGGCCGCCGCCGCCGACCTCACGCAGCTTGGCGGCGACCATCCGCAACACCTGGTCGCCGACCTCGTGGCCGTGGGCGTCATTGAATTTCTTGAAGTGGTCGACGTCGAGCATGGCGATCGCGTAGCGCCGGCCGAGGCCGAGCAGCCGCTCGTTCAGCGCACGCCGGCTCGGCAGGCTGGTGAGCTCGTCGCGAAACGCCATGCGGTAGGAGTCCTGCAAGGTGCCGAGCGCGAGCATGAACGCGCCGGCGAGGAGATACAGGCCGAAGGTGTCAGGCCGCGCCGACGCGTCGGCGGCGACCGCAAAGGCGTACAGGGCGCCGGCGACGGCGGCGTCGATCGGCGAGTGCCGGATCAGGGCCTTGGCGAGTACCGCGGCGAAGCCGACGGCGAGGAGCGCCAGGCCCGCGTCTGGAATGGGCGTGGCCGGGACGAGCCAGCGCGGCAGGAACGGCTGCGCGACGAGCTCGAGCGGTGCCGCCCGGTGCTCCAGCCCGATCCACGCGGTGACGATCACCTCTAGGGCGATCAGCAGCGACTTGTTGCCGCCGTGCCTGTTGAAGATGCCCCGCTCGCGCACGAGGGCGAAGAGCGCAAGGTTGAACGGGACGAACAGGCTGATCGAGATGAGCACCGCGTGCGCCGGCCAGGTGTCCGGCGCGACCGCGAACCAGTTGCGGCCACCGAGATAGGCGAGGGCGAGCGTGGCGAGTGCGAAGAAAACGCGGCCGCGGCCGAACGCGACGGCGAGCGCCCCGCCGCCCGCGAGCACGACCCATGGCGCCCAGATCCCGATGCCGGCGGGCAGCGCCGCCGCGAGGGGAAGCAGCAGCCGTGCGGCGAGGAGGACGGCGGCAGGCGCTGCCAGCGGGCTCAGCGTGCGGGCTAGGGCGGTGAACAATCAGGAAATTTTCATGGGCGAGGCCGCACCTCGAACGATGCGCGCGGTCGCTCACGTGCGCCCGCGGCGCATCCGGCGCGATTCTATCGGGTTCGGTCGGCGCCGCGACGGATGCGAAGTCGCAGGCGTGCGCTTTGTCGCACCTGGTGGCGCCGCGCGGGCGCGGAAATCGATTCGGCAAAAAATGCTCACTTTGCGGCGATCGGTCACCCGGATTCCGGCGTGCGCGGCATACCATTCGAGTCATCGTCCGCGCCCTGCCAGAGTCCCAATGAAGCCCGATCCGGATGAGGGCGCACTGCCCCGCGAATCCATGGCGGCCGAGATGCGGCGCATCGCAGCCGCAGCGCTCGTTGCCCGCGTCACGGCGCTGCTTCGCGATCGGGCGCTCACGCTGCAATCGATCATCTGGAACGATGGCCGCGGCGCGCACGCCGGCTGCGAGTGGCACGCGTTCCGCATCGCCTCCGGAGGCAAGAGCGTGATGCTGCACGTCCGCGACCAGGATCTCCTGCGCCTCGCCGGCGACGAGCCGCTGGAGCGGTTCTTCGTCGACGTGGACGTGCGCGGCGCGGTCGACGCGCTGGCGCGCGCGAAGGAAGCGCCGCCGGTCGCCGGCTGACCGGACCGTCTTGTCAAGAACGGGCGGCTCGATTACCTTCCGCGCAGCCCCCCGACTCGCCATGCGGCGAGTCGGGGGTATGACTGCAACTGCCGCCGAACCTGGACGACTTGAGGCTCCTACTTCACGCGCTCGTCCTGCTCGCCGTCACGGCCGGCGCCGCACGTGCCGCCGAGAACTGGGTGTCCGTCGCCGGCGCGAGGCCGGGCATCCGGTTCGAGGTCGACGCCGGGAGCATCGTGCGGCGCGGCGACCGCGTGGAGTTCTGGGAGCGCGTCGAGTACGAGAGCCCCACGGTCCGCGACGAGGCCTCGCTCCGCCTGATCAAGGTCAAGAAGGTCCTGCGCGTCATGGACTGCAAGGCGCGCACGCAGGGATTCCGGGAAGCGATGGCGTTCTCGACCGATGCGCGCCTGATCGAGCACGTGCTGCTCGGCAGCGTGGGCATCCAGATGGACCCGGTGCCGCCGCGGACCATCGCGGCGTGGCAGCTCGAGTGGGCGTGCGCGAAGGCGATGCGGGATGCGCGTTGACGCGCAGGTGCGCGGCCTGGCCGCGGTCGGGGCGCGGGGGTGGCTTATAATCGGTCGAAGATGCGCCGGACCACGAACGCGCCCGCTGATGCCCGACGGGCCGGCGCGCTCGCGTGCCGGCGGTGACGCGCATGCGGATCCTGCTCAGCAACGACGACGGCTATTTCGCGCCGGGGCTTGCCATTCTCGCCGACACGCTTGCCGAGTTGGGCGAGATCACGGTCGTCGCGCCCGAGCGCGACCGGAGCGGGGCTTCCAACTCCCTCACGCTCGACCGGCCGCTTTCGGTGCGGCGGTCCGCGAACGGATTCCTTTTCGTGAACGGGACGCCAACCGACTGTGTCCATCTCGCGGTGACCGGACTGCTCGAACATCTTCCGGACATCATCGTGTCGGGAATCAACCTCGGCGCGAACATGGGCGACGACACGATCTACTCGGGGACGGTCGCGGCAGCGACCGAGGGCTTCCTGCTCGGGATCCCGTCGATCGCGGTGTCGCTCACCGGCAAGGTAGGCGAGCACTACGCGACCGCCGCCCGGATCGCGCGCGATCTCGTGGAGCGCTTCGGGCGGCACCCGCTCGAGCAGCCGGCGCTCCTCAACGTGAATGTTCCGGACGTTCCGTACGATGCCGTGCGGGGGATCGAAGTCACCCGGCTCGGCAAGCGGCACAAGGCCGAGCCGGTCATCAAGGCCGTGACGCCTCGCAACCAGACGGTGTTCTGGATCGGCGCGGCCGGCGGCGCGCAGGACGCGGGCCCGGGCACCGACTTTCACGCGGTGGACGCGAACCGCGTCTCGGTCACGCCGCTGCAGATCGATCTCACGCACCAGCAGCAGATCGGCGCCGTGCGGCGCTGGCTGGAATGAGGACGAGATGAGCCTCGCGCCGAACCGCGGCATCGGCATGACGTCGCAACGCACGCGGGACCGCATGGTCGCGCGCCTGCGCGAGTGCGGGGTGAGCGACGAGCTGGTGCTCGAGGCGATGCGCGACGTGCCCCGCCACCTGTTCGTCGACGAGGCCCTCGCGAGCCGCGCGTACGAGGACTCCGCGCTGCCGATCGGGTTCGAGCAGACGATCTCCCAACCGCTCACCGTGGCCCGCATGGTGGAGGTCGCTCGCGACGGGCGGGAACTCGGACGGGTGCTGGAGGTCGGTACTGGTTGCGGCTATGGCGCGGCCGTGCTCGCGCGCATCGCGAAGGAGGTGTACTCGATCGAGCGCATCGCACCGCTGCTGGAGCGCGCGCGCGCGAATCTGCGGGCGCTGCGCATCGGCAATCTGCGACTCGCGCATGGCGATGGCAACCGCGGGCTTTCGGAGGCTGCTCCGTTCGACGCGATCATCGTCGCGGCGGCGGCCCCGCGGGTACCGCGTGCCCTGCAGGAGCAGCTCGCGCACGGCGGGCGGCTGGTGATCCCGGTGGGAACGGCGAGCCAGGAGCTGACGCTGATCGAGCGTACGGCGAGCGGCCTGCGCGAGACGCGGCTCGCCGCGGTGCGCTTCGTGCCGCTGCGCATGGGGAAGGGTTGAGCGATGCGTTTGGGTTTCTGGATCGCGATCGGAATCGTGACCCTCGCGGCGTCGGGATGCGCAACGCGCACGCAGGCGCCGGTGGCGGACCGGCAGGCATCACGCCCCGCAACCACGAGTCCGGCCGTCGCGAAGGCGGCGGAGGCAGGCGCGAGCGTGTACGTAGTCAAGCAGGGCGACACGCTGTACAGCATCGCCGTCGCCCACAGCATGGATCCGCGGGAACTCGCCGCGCTCAACGACATCGGGGATGCGAGCAAGATCCAGGTCGGGCAGGTGCTGCGGCTGCGCGCGGCGGCGCCTGCGCCGGTGGTCGAAACCGGCACCGTGACGGTGACCCCCGTCACCGGCGCCGCGCCGATCGAGGGGCGGCCGCTCGGCGCGGCCGCCGGAACGGCGCCCGGCGCGACGACCCCGGCTGCGGCCCCACCCGCTGCGCCAGCGCCGGGATCGACGACTGCGGGCGGGCCGCCCAAGCCGGTCACGGTCGTTTCCGGGCTCAAGACCGCACCCAAGATGGTGAAGCTGCCGTATTCCGATCAGAATCTGGCGCTCCTGCAACGCGGCGAGGAGACGCCCGCCGCGATGCCATCCGCGCCGGCCGCGCCCGCCGCGATCCCATCCGCACCGGCCGTACCGCCGGCCGCGCCCGCCGCGGCGCCCGCGCCGAAGACTGCAGCGGCCACGGGCGAGGACGCCGTCGATTGGGGATGGCCGGCGAAAGGCGCGGTCACGGGCACCTTCCAGGAGAACGGCAGCAAGGGGCTGTCGATTGGCGGGAAGCTCGGCGACCCGGTCTATGCGTCGGCCGCCGGCTCGGTGGTCTATCAGGGCGACTACCTGAACTACGGCAAGCTCATCATCCTCAAGCACAACGACAAGTACCTGTCGGTGTACGCCCACAACAGCAAGATCCTCGTCAAAGAGAACCAGACGGTCGCCAAAGGCCAGAAGATCGCCGAGGTGGGGGCGACCGGGGCGGCCGGCGAGCGGCCAGGGTTGCACTTCGAGATCCGCCGTTTCGGGAAACCGGTGGATCCGCAGCAGTTCTTGCCTGCCCGCCCATGAGCGCGCCTGCGGTTCCGCCCGACGGTCCGATCGACGACGACGAAGACCGCGGGGCGGGGGACGAGCGCGAACCACCCCAGGAGGCGGCACCGGACCGCGCGGCCGAACCGGCCGGCGCCGCCGGCGACTTCCTCTCCGACGTCACCCAGATCTACCTGCACGACATCGGCCTGAAGCCGCTGCTCACGCCGGCGGAGGAGCAGGGCTTCGCCCGGCGCGCGGCGAGCGGCGACTTCGCGGCGCGGCAGAAGATGATCGAGCACAACCTGAGGCTCGTGGTGAACATCGCCAAGCAGTACCTGAATCGAGGCGTGCCGCTGCTCGACCTCGTCGAGGAGGGCAATCTCGGTCTCATGCACGCGCTGGAGAAGTTCGACCCGGAGCGCGGTTTCCGCTTCTCGACCTACGCGACCTGGTGGATCCGCCAGAACGTGGAGCGCGCGATCATGAACCAGTCGCGCACGATCCGCCTGCCGGTGCACGTCATCAAGGAGATCAACGTCGTGCTGCGCGCGCGGCGGCACCTCGAGGCGCACGGCGACCGCGAGCCGCGCGTCGAGGACATCGCGGATCTCACCGGCAAGTCGGCGGACGAGGTGCGCCGCGTGCTCGGGCACAACGAGCACCTCGCGTCGCTCGACGCGCCGCTCGACATCGACCCGATGCTGTCGATCGGCGAGTCCATCGCCGACGAGGCGACGGTCGCGCCGGAAGCGCGCCTCGCGACGAGCGAGATCGAGGATCTGGTCTGCGAATGGCTCGGCCAGCTGAATGACAAGCAGCGCTCGGTGATCGAGCGCCGGTTCGGCTTGAGCGGGCAGGAGGTCGTGACGCTCGAGCAGCTCGCCGCCGCGCTCGGGGTCACGCGCGAGCGGGTCCGGCAGATCCAGCTCGAGGCGCTCGCGCAGCTGCGCAAGATCCTGCGGCGGCGGGGTCTGTCGAAGGACGAGCTGCTCTAGCGCGCCGCGCGCACCGCATCGGCGAGATCGGTCACGGCCGATGCATAGAAGCTCGAGCGGTTGTAGCGGGTCAGCACGAAGAAGTTCTGCAGGCCGATCCGGTATTCGGGCGGCGCGTCCGGCGAGGCCAGCTCCACGAGGACGCAGCGCGCGTCGTCCGGCACCGATTCGTCGAACGCGACGCCGGCGCGGCGCAAGGCGGCGGCAGGGTGGCGCGGCTCGAGCCCGTCCTGGGAGAAGGCGCGAAACGCATCGCCCTCGACGCTCGCCGGGAATGCGATCCGCGCCTCGCGCGCCCAGCCGTGCTCCGCGAGGAAGTTGCCGACGCTGCCGATCGCATCGGCAGCGCTGCCGAGAATGTCGCGGCGGCCGTCGCCGTCGAAGTCCACTGCGTATCGCCGGTAGCTCCCCGGCATAAACTGGGGAATGCCCATCGCGCCGGCGTAGGAGCCCTGGACGCCGAGGACGTTGACGCCGCCCTCGCGGGCGAAGAGCAGAAACTCCTCGAGTTGCGAGCGGAAGAAATCGGCGCGCCGCGGGTAGTCGAATGCGAGCGTGGCGAGCGCGTCGGCGACGCGGAACGTTCCGGTGTTGCGACCGAATTCGGTCTCCACGCCGATGATGCCGACGATGATCTCGGCGGGAACGCCGAAGCGCGCTTCGGCGCGCTCGAGCGCCGCCGCGTTCTCCGCCCAGAACCGGACGCCGGCCGCGACGCGGCGCTCGCCGACGAAGATCGTCCGGTACGCCTGCCACGAGCGCACCTTCGGCGGCGGGAGCGTCATCAGGCGGATGACGTCGGGATCGAGGCGCGCGCGCCGGAAGAGCGCGTCGAGCTCCTTCCGCGCGAAACCGTGCCGGTTGACCATCTCCATGATGAAGGCCTGGACCTCGGCGCGGTCGCTGAATGCCGGGGGCGAGGCTGCTGCGCCCCACGCGACACCGAGCAGGATCCCGGCGAGCGCGGCGCGTGCGCCCGGGTTCAAGCGCGGAACCCCCGCACCAGCGCCCGCAGGCGCGCTACGCCGCCGTGGTCGCGCTCGGGGCCGTAGCGCAGATCGATGTACAGCGACGCGATCGCCCGGATCCGGGCGGCGGCGCGCGGGTGCGCGAGCGCCGCGCGGTCGGCGAAGTTCCGCGGGCCTTCGGCCGCGCCGCGGGCGGTGCCGCGGCGCGCGAGCTTGGCGCAGAAGGTCAGCCAGATTGCGTGCGCCGCATCGCGCGGCCGCGCCTTGCGCAGGAGCCACAGCGCAAACGCCACGGTCACCGCGCCCACCGCCCAGAACAGCATCTGCGCCATCGTCTGCCAGGTCGTGTCGGGCATGCCGAGGCGGTTGAAAAGCCCGCGCTGGCGCTCCGGATTGTATCCGAGCACCCACTGGTTCCAGTAGTTGGCGAGGGCTTCCCAGTTGAAGCGCAGCGTCCGCAGCCAGGTGAGCTCGGGGCGGGTGAGGAACGGCAGCGGCTCGCCGCGCGGCACGGCCGCCGCGAGCCCGGACTCGATCCGCAACGGCACGGCCGCCGCGGTCGGATCGACGCGCGTCCAGCCGCGCCCTGCGAGCCAGACCTCGACCCAGGCATGCGCGTCGGCCTGGCGCACGGTGATGTAGCCATCGACCGGATTGATCTCGCCACCCTGATAGCCGGTCACCACGCGCGCGGGGATCCCCGCGGCGCGCATCAAGTAGGCGAACGCGGAGGAAAAGTGCTCGCAGAAGCCGCGCTTGGTGCCGAAGATGAAGTCGTCGACCGAATCGTGGCCGAGCGGCGGCGGGCTGAGCGTGTAGCCGAACCCGGCGCGCCGGAAGAAGTCGACCGCGCGCAGCACGATCTCCTCGTCGCTACCCGCGCCGCGCGCCCACTGCCCGGCGAGGGCGAGCGCCTTGGGGTTGAATCCGCTCGGCAGCGCGCGGGCCGCGGCGAGCGCTTCGGCAGAGCCGCCGGCGGTGCGATACTCGAGGAACGAGCTCATGTCGTACCGCAGCCGCGTGCGCACCGGCCGCCGCGCGTGCAGCTGGAAATCGGCGGTGAGCTGCGCGCCAGGCGGAACCCGTCCGGGCAGATCGAGGGCGAAGAGCCACGGCCGGTTGTGCGGCTCGACCGTGACCGAATAAGTGACCGGCGGGCTCAAGGGGTCGAACTGCGGATCGCCCGGGTTCGGCACGCTGCCCGGGCGCCAGCTGCGACCGTCGAATTCCCAGAAGACCGGCCCGCGCCAGTAAAGCGCCTTCTTCGGCGGCGGCGCGCCATCGAACTTCACGCGAAAGGCGATCGCGTCCGATTGCGAGAGCGCGCTGATGTCGCCCGGGCTCATCGACTCCGAGAGACCGGTCATCCCCGAGTACGCGTCGGACGGCATGCCCCAGAGCGGCCCGGGCACGCGCGGGAAGAACAGGAACAGGATCAGCATCACCGGGATGCCCTGCGCGAGGAGCATGCCCGCGGTACGGAAATTGCGCGCAACCGGGCGCGTCGGCCCGCTGAAGCCGACCAGCGCCGCGGTCAGCACCAGCACCGTCGCCGCCATCAGAATGCCGGTCGGAATGGTCTGGCTGTAGAAGAAGTTCGTGAGCGACAGGAAGTAGCAGAGGAACGTGACGATGATGACGTCGCGCTGCGTGCGGGTTTCGAGCAGCTTGAGGGCGAGAAAGAGAACCAGCATGGTGATCCCGGCATCGCGCCCGAAGAGCGTGCGGTAGCTCAGGAAGACGGCGCCGATGCCGAAGACCACGAGCGCGTAGAGGAGCCAGCGCCGCGGCATGCGCTCGTTGCGCCAGGCCGCCCACGCGCGCCAGCCGAGAGCGCCCAGCGCGAGCGCGCTCACCCACCAGGGCAGGCGCGCGACGTGCGGTGCGGCCGCAAGCAGGATGCCGACGCCGAGGACGAGGAGGTTGGCGAGCGTTGGAGCCGGGTTCACGGCGCGCGTTCGTGCAGCGCCAGCGCCTTCAGGCATTCGTCGCGGTGCGCCGGGCCGTGCCCCGGCGCGCGCGCGGTGCCCGGCAACCGCAGGCCGTACGCATAGCCCTCGCGCTCGGCGTGCAGCACCCAGCCCGCGAGGCACGAGAGCTTCTGCTCCAGATCGAGCGCTGCCGGGAGCATCGCCAGATCGAGCCACAGCTCCTCGGCGCCGCGCCCCGCGAAGACTTTGGTGAGCATGTCGTTGCCGTGCGCGACCGACTTCCACGCGATGTGCCGCGGCGAATCGGTGGGCTGATACGGGCGCAATCCGGCGAAGTCGTCGGCGCCGATGCCGGCGCTCACGGCGGCGCCGGTGTCCGGGATGCTCCGCGCCGGCGGGAGCGGCGCATCGGCGGGCCGCGGATAGACGAGCGCGCGCGCGTCCGGGTGGACGTAGCTCCAGGCGCGAAAGAGCGCGAGCGGGTAACGGGTCTCGATCGTCACCCGCGGCAGCTGCAGGTAGCCGCGACGCGTCGCTGGGACCGGCAGCTGGACCGTCGCGCCGCTTCGTCCCGCGACATCCGTCGATCCGGCGCCGTCGCCGGCATGCAGCCAGAGCGCGGTCCGGTCGAAGCGGTTGGGGTTCTCGAGGTACAGCTGGAACCGCGCCAGGTCGCCCGCGAACACCGGCTCGGCGCGCGCGGCGCTCACGTAGAGATGCGCGAGGTTGCGATACGTGTGCAGCATGGAGACGAGGCCCATGCCCGCCAGCAGAAAGGTGAGCACGTAGCCGAGCGAGAGCTGGTAGTTGATCGAGCCGATCAGCATCAGCACGAGCGCGAGGCCGAACACGACGCCGTGGCGGGTGGGAAGGATGTACACCCGGCGCTGCGAAAGGAAAATCGTGCCCGTCTCGGGCTCGCGCACGCCGAAGAAGATCCGATAGAGCTGCGAGCGCGCGAGCAGCGCGCGCATGCGGGCGGAGGCCGGCGTCGCGAGCCGCCGCGGCGTGTGGAGGCGGCCGGCGGGGCCGCGGACGACCTCCTCGCTCCTCACGCCTCACGCCTCACGGAATCGGCACCGCCTCGACGAGTCCCACCGCGATGTCCGAGCTCGTGCGCCGCACGCCGTTCACGACGGGATGCAGGCGGTGGCCCGCGACGCCGGGCAGCACGGCCTGCACGTCTTCCGGGATGACGCGATCGCGGCCTTCCACAGTCGCCCAGGCGCGCGAACAGGCGACGAGCGCGAGCGCCGCGCGCGGCGAGAGGCCGTTCACGAAATCGGGCGAGCGGCGCGTGTACTCCACGAGCGCCTGCACGTAGTCGACGAGCGCGGGTGACACGTGCACCTGGCGGACTGCGCCCTGCAAGGCGAGCAGCTCCGCCGGCGTGACGCAGGGCTCCAGGCTGGCGATCAGGTCGCGCCGATCGACGCCCTGGAGAAGCGCGCGCTCGGCGGCGCGGTCCGGATAGCCGAGCTCGAGGCGCATCTGGAAGCGGTCGAGCTGCGACTCGGGCAGCGGGAACGTCCCGACTTGGTGCGACGGGTTCTGGGTGGCGATCACGAAGAACGGCTCGGGCAGCCGCCGCGACTCGCCCTCCGCGGTGACCTGATGCTCCTCCATGGCCTCGAGCAGCGCGCTCTGCGTCTTCGGCGTGGCGCGGTTCACCTCGTCGGCGAGGACGAGCTGCGAGAAGATCGGGCCGGGATGGAACTTGAAGCTCGCCGACTCGCGGTCGTAGATCGACACTCCGATGATGTCGGCGGGCAGCATGTCGCTCGTGAACTGGATGCGGTGAAAGCCGAGCCCGAGCGAGCGCGCGAGAACGTGTGCGAGCGTGGTCTTGCCCACGCCGGGCAGATCCTCGATCAGCAGATGCCCGCGCGAGAGCAGGCAGGCGAGCGCGAGGCGGATCTGGCGCTCCTTGCCGAGGATCACCTTGGAGGTCTGCTCGACGACGCGCCGGAGTGCCGCGGAGGCGATCGGCGTCGCGCCGGCATGACCACTGGGGGAGGACGGCGGGACCGACTTGGAATCGAACTGCGGGACCGGCTGGAGAATCACGGGAAAAGCGCCGAAAAACGGTAGTTTACGCGCTCTTGCGCTATCATTGCAGCGCGCATTGCGGAGCGAATGAGGAATATATGGCAACGGCCGCGACGGCGTTCATCTCCCACGCCGATTGTTCCCGGCACGACATGGGGGCACAGCATCCGGAGTGTCCCGAGCGCCTCGCCGCGATCGACGACGCGCTGATCGCCGGCCGGATCGCGGATTTCCTGGCGCCCTACGATGCGCCGCGCGCATCCGATGAGCAGCTCCTCCGCGTGCATCCGCGGCCCTACGTCGAGGCGATCCAGTCGGCGGCGCCGTCGCACGGCATCGTCCATCTCGATCCGGACACCGCGATGAGCCCGGGAACGCTCGATGCGGCGCTGCGCGCGGCGGGCGCGGGCGTGCTCGCGACCGATCTCGTCCTCGGCGGCAAGCACGCGAACGCGTTCTGCAGCGTCCGGCCGCCGGGGCACCATGCGACCCGCACGCGCGCGATGGGCTTCTGCATCTTCAACAACATCGCGGTCGCGGCGAAGCACGCCATCGAGCATCACGGGCTGGAGCGCGTCGCGATCGTCGACTTCGACGTGCACCACGGCAACGGCACCGAGGCGATCTTCGCCGACGACCCGCGCGTGCTGATGGTGAACACCTTCCAGCATCCCTTCTATCCGTACAGCGGCACCGAGGATCCCGCGCCGAACATGGTGAACGTGCCGCTGCCCGCCGGTACCGGCAGCGAAGGGTTCCGCAAGGCGGTGGCGGAGGCGTGGATGCCGGCGCTCGCGGCATTCGCCCCGCAGATGGTGTTCGTCTCGGCGGGCTTCGACGCGCACGTCGAGGACGACATGGCGATGCTGCGGCTGGTGGATGCCGACTATGCCTGGGTGACGGAGCAGGTGAAGCGCGTCGCCGAGCGGTTCGCCCGCGGCCGCATCGTCTCGATGCTGGAGGGCGGCTACGCCCTGAGCGCGCTCGGCCGCTCGGTCGCGCAGCATCTGCGGGTGCTTGGCGGGCTCTGACGCCGCCGCGGCCGGCGCACGCGGCCGCCCGATTCACTGCTTCAAGACCGTTTTCTCGTACAGATCCTTGAAGACGCGGTTGGGGTCGTACCGGGCCTTCAACGCTTCGTAGGCGGCGCGGTCGTAGCTCGCCCAGAACTCGTCGGGCGTGAAGTAGGCGTCCGAGTAGAGCGACTTGATCCCGGCGAGTTCGTGCACCTTGCGCTCGACCAGGCGATTGAAGTGCCCGGGCGGATGCGGCTCGTCGGGGCGGACCACGTCCCAGAAGCCGAAGTTCACGTAGAGCTTGCGCGGATCGGCCGGAAAGAGCGGCCAGCGCCGCCCGGCATCCGGCGACCGGAACGGGCAGATCCAGACCGGCAGGATCCCGATCTCGCGCAGGAAGAACTCGAGGAACTCGGGCGCGCGCTCGATCGGAATGTCGACGTCCTGGATCACCGACTCCGGATGCTTGCCGAGCATGCGATCGATGCGGCGGGTGAGGCCGACGCGCGCGTTCCAGCGCATCACCTTCGTATAGAAGACCGAGTTCAGGCGCTTGCGGCCGAGCAGGCGCCGGACGATCGGGTTCTGGGCATGGAGGTTCTTGGAGCACCAGAACCAGTCGGTGTCCCAGCGCCAGATGTAGTCGTGCACGCCGAGGTAGTCCTCCGTACGGGTCCGGAGCGAGCGGTAATAGATCCGCTCGTAAGTGTAGTCGCTGGCGTACGGGGCCTCGTCGACGAATCGGCCCACGGTGAGCACCTGCTCGGCGGGACCGAAGACCACGCCATCGACGAAGTCCGCATCGGTGCCGCAGGCGCGCTCGAGCTCGGCGAAGTACGCGCGCGGATCGGTGTGCCGGACGTGGGTCAGCCGCACGAACGGGCGCACGGGCACGGTCTTCGCGCGCACGCGCAGGGCGTAGCCGAGCGTCCCGTAGGTGTTCGGGAAACCGAAGAAGAGGTCCGCGTGCTCGTTGTCCGGCCGGGCGAGCACCACCGAACCGTCGCCCAGGAGCACCTCGAACTCCTCGATCGACTCGTGCACCAGCCCGTGCCGGAAGGAGGACGACTCGATGCCCACGCCCGCGACCGCGCCGCCGATGGTGATCGACTTCAACTGCGGGACGACGCAGACCATGACGCCGTGCGCGAGCGTCGCTTCCGTGAGCGCCGCATACGGCGTCATTCCCTCCGCATCCACCCAGCCCGCCTCCCGGTCGACGGCAAGCACGTGATTGAAGGCGCGAACGTCCAGGCGCCGCCGCGGTCCCGGTGCGCGGTCGCGGAACAGGTTGGAGGTGTCCTTGCACAGACGCGGCGGCGCGCCCGCGGTCGCGGCGAGGTCGCGGACGAGCCGGTTCTTGCGATCCGCGTACGTTTCCATCACTTTCGTCTAGGCCGCGCGAGGGAGCGACGCGTCCTCCGCACGGCGCGCCCGTGCCGCGTCGTCGTAGAGGAACGCGCGGCTCATGGGGTAGCGCTTGCGGTCGATGTTGCCCTTGCCGAAGACGATCTGGAAAAGATGCGTGCGGCCGTGCGGCGCGCGGAACATTTCGGCGCAGCCGCGCAGGTACACCCGCCAGATGCGGCGGAAGCGCTCGTCGAACTTCCCCGGGTCGAGCGCCTGGATCGCCGTCCAGTTGCGATCGAAGCGCTCCGCCCACGCGTCGAGCGTGAGCGCGTAGTGGCGCCGCAGGTTCTCGATGTCGATCACCTCGAGCCCGCAGTCTTCCATGGCGGTGATCGCCTCGGCGAGGCTCGGGATCCAGCCGCCGGGGAAGACGTGCCTGCGGATGTAGAACTCGGTGTCGCGCACGCCCACGTGGCCGATGAAGTGCAGCATGCCGAGCCCGCCGGGCTTCAGAAAGTCGGCGTGGGCCTTCACCACCGCGCGCAATTGGTCGCGGCCCGCGTGCTCCAGCACGCCGATCGACACCACCTTGTCGAACTGGCGGTCGACCTCGCGGAAGTCGGCCTCCCGCACGTTGATCCGGTCGGCGAGCGCGCGCCGCTCCACCTCCTCGCGCAGCCACTCGACCTGCTCGGTGGTGGTGTTGAGCGCGGTGCCGTGCACCCCGTAGCGCTCGACGGCCTGGAACATGAAGCCGCCGAAGCCGCACCCGATGTCGATGACCGATTCGCCCGCCGCGAGGCGGATCTTTCGGCAGACGTGCTCGATCTTGTTCGCCTGCGCCTCCTCGACGCTGCGCGTTCCTTCCTTCCAGTACGCGCAGGTGTACATCATCAGCGGCACGTCGAGCCACTGCCGGTAGAAATCCGCGCCGAGCCCGTAGTGGAAGCGCGCATTCGTCTTGGCCTGCGCGATCGTCTTGTTCGAAAACCGGAGCTCGTGCCATTGGTTGCGCACCCGGATCGGGAGCCGGTCCACGCCCTGGTCGAAGCCGCTCTCGCCGCCGATCTTGAAGATCGCATTGAAATCGCCGTCGATCTCGATCTGCCGGTCGAAGTAGGCGTCGAGCAGCCCGATGTGGCCGAAGACGATCGTGGCGAGCTGCGCGGCCCGCGTCTTGAACGTGAACGTGGCGGCCGGCGTGCCCGGATGGTTCTGCCACGTCGATCCATCGGCGAACTGCACGCGAAAGGGCAGCGAGGTGCGCGATCCGAAGCGGGCGATGACGTTACGCAGCAGGGGCGTCATGGCGATGAGCGTCCGAAGGTAGCGCGGGGACGCCGGAGTTTAGCCAAACCCGCTCGCTCGGGCATGACGCACCGCACACGCGATGCCGGCACGCTCGCGCTCACACCCGACGTCCCGTGAAGTCCTCGGCGATCTTGTCCTCGAAGAAGCTCGTCGGGGACGGCGCCGCCATGAACTGCCGGTGGATTTCGGGCGACACGCCGCCGTAGGCCATCACTTGGCCGTCGCTGAACTCGACCTCGAGGGTGCGGGTCTTCGGGTCGTACCCGACGGTCCGGATCCGGCTCGAGTTGACGCGCTTTCGCTCCATGGCTGCTCCTTCGACTCGCTGCGTTGGCTGACCTCGGGAAGTCCTGGCGTGTGTCCCGGCGGCGCGTGCGGTCAGGCCGCCTCCCAGTGTTCGAGCGTGAGCTGCACCGATTCCGCGCCGCTGAAGTCGTCGATCGCGAGGCGATAGGCGCCGCGGATGCGCTCGGGCACCGGCGTTTCGTGCCGGAACAGAATCGCGGCGAAGCTCCGACCCCGACGCGCCAGCCGCAGCTTCAGGTGGCGCTCGCCGACGATCCGCTGGCTCTGCACCGTGAACTCGTCCAGGAACACCGGCTGCGGGAAGCCCTGGCCCCACGTCTCGCGCTCGAGCATGCGCGCGACGTCCAGGCTCGCGAACTCCACCTCGAGCGAGCCGTCGGTCTCGACGGTGCGCGCGAGCGCCGCCGGATCGGCCATCTCGCGCACTGCGGCCTCGAGCAGCGCGCGAAATTGCGCGAGCCCTTCAGCGCGCAGCGTGAGACCCGCAGCCGCCGCGTGTCCGCCGAAGCGTAGGAGCAGCCCGGGCGCCCGCTTGGCGACGAGGTCGAGCGCGTCGCGGAGGTGCAACCCGGGGATCGACCGGCCCGACCCGCGCAGCTCGCCCGCGCTCGCCGGCGCAAACGCGAACACCGGACGGTGCAGGCGGTCCTTCAGCCGTGCGGCGAGCAGGCCGACCACGCCCTGGTGCCATTGCGGGTCGAACAGGCAGGCGCTCGTCGACTCGCCGGGATCGAAGTCCGCCAGCAGCGCCTCGGCGTCGCGCTGCATGCCGGCCTCGAGCTCGCGGCGCTCGCGGTTCAGCGCGTCGAGCTCGCGCGCGATGTTGAGCGCGCGGCCCGGGTCGTCGGTGACGAGACACTCGACGCCGAGGCTCATGTCGGCGAGCCGGCCGGCGGCGTTCAGCCGCGGTCCGATCGCGAAGCCCAGGTCGAACGTCCCGGCGCGCCGCGGGTTGCGGCCCGCGACGGCGAAGAGCGCGGCGACACCCGGCTGCATGCGGCCAGCGCGGATCCGCGTGAGGCCCTGGCTGACGAGCACGCGGTTGTTGTGATCCAGCCGGACGACGTCCGCCACGGTCCCGAGGGCGACGAGGTCGAGCAGGTCCGCCAGGTTGGGTTCGGGCCGATCGGCGAACGCGCCGCGGCGCCGGAGCGCGGCGCGCGCGGCGAGCATCACGTAGAACATGACGCCGACGCCCGCGATCGACTTGCTCGGAAACCGGTCGCCCGGCTGGCTCGGGTCGACGATGCAGGCCGCATCCGGCAGCGTGTCGCCAGGCAGATGATGGTCGGTGACGAGCGTCGCGATGCCGAGACGGTTGGCGGCGGCGACGCCCTCGACGCTCGCGATGCCGTTGTCGACCGTGACGATCAGGTCGGGTGCGCGCGCTGCCGCGGCCTCGACCACTTCGGGCGAGAGGCCATAGCCAGTCTCGAACCGGTTCGGCACGAGATACTCGACGCGGCCCCCGAACGCCCGGAGGGCGCGGATGCCGACCGCACACGCAGTCGCGCCATCGCAGTCGTAGTCCGCGACGATGAGGATCCGCTTGCCTGCCTGGACGTGATCGGCGACGAGCTCGCCGGCCGCCTCGGCGTTCTTCATCTCGCCGGGCGGCAGGAGCGAGCCGAGCTCGTAGCCGAGCTCCGCCGGGCTTCGCACGCCGCGCGCGACGAGAAGCCGCGACAGGAGCGGATGCACCCCTTGCTGCACCAGCAGGTGGAACTCGCGCTGCGGCACCTTGCGGACGCTGATCGCCGTCGTCATGCGTAGGCCGCCAACGGCTTCGCGCGTCGCCAGAGGAAGCGCAGGTCCTGGCGCGTCGTCTCCGCTTCCAGCGTGCGCGTCATCCCCAGCGCATGCAGCGTGATCATCCCGATGCGGCCGGCGCGCAGCGCGTGCAGGAGCGGCGCGAACCAGTCGCGCTCGAGCACGCCGAGCGCGTCGTGCCAGGCGCGCTCGTCGCCGTAGGCGGCGGCTCCCCGCAGCGCATCCAGCACCACCGCGGCGACGCCGGCATCGCCGGCCACATCCAGGAGCGCCGCTGCCGCGCGCGGGAGATGAGCGTGCCGCGTCCCCGCGGCACGCGCCAGCCCGCGCGCGACCGGGTCGTCGGCCCACACGCATGCGTAGGGCTTCCGGGCGAGCGCCGTCCGCCGCCCACCGCCCCACAACCAGATGCTGTTGATCGACGCGGCGCCGCGGGCCTCGCGCGCCTCGTTCACCGGGTGCTCGTGGAGCAGCATCTGCACCTCGTTCAGCACCGCATGCCAGTGCATCGCATCGGCGCCTCGCGGGAGGAAATCTTGCACCGAGCGGCCGCGCACGTCCGCGATCGGCGAGGTCGCGATCGCGGGTGGGCGAGCCACGCGGGCGTACCAGCGGTCGGGCCGGACCGCCGCGAACGCGATGTCGGGCGCGAAGCGTGCGTTCAACCCCGCGACGAGCGCATCGGCCTCGTCGCGCGAGACGTCGAACGTGGCGCTGTCGGCAATCCACAGGGTATCGCGATCCACCTCGAGATGGACCGGATCCGCGCGCAGCCACCAGGCCTCGCCCGGATCGTGGTCGTCCGCCGCGAGCGAATACGGCGCCGCGGGGCAATCGCCAGCGCAGCCGGCGCCGAAGCGCTCGAGCAACCACTGCTCGAGACCGGCCGCGGGGCGTGCCGCGCGCCGGCCCCGCGCGAGCAGCAGCTCGATCGCATCGTGCCGCGCAGCGCGGTCGGCGGGCTCCCGGTCTTGGGGCCAGAGGAGATCAGGAACGATCAGGTGGAGGTTCATCGCGCCAGAGGCGAGCCGCGGGTGGCTGCGCAAGCGCCCGCGCCCGGTGCGCGCGGTGTCGCGCTCATCGGGCACGGTCGCCGCCAGTCTAGCACGCGCGCTCGGCGCGAACGCGGTCGCGCAAACCATGGGCGTGTGGCACACTTGCGCGTCCTCGCCAAGACGCCATCCGCGTGCGGTACGAGCTTCTCGTCGGCCTGCGCTACACCCGCGCCAAGCGCCGCAACCACTTCGTCTCCTTCATCTCGCTCGTCTCGATGCTCGGCATCGCGCTCGGCGTTGCCGCGCTCATCGTGGTGCTTTCCGTCATGAACGGCTTCCAGCGGGAAGTGCGTACGCGCATCCTCTCGGTGGCCTCGCACGTCGAGATCACCGGGCCGGACAACGTGCTCCGGGGCTGGCGCGCGGTGGCCGAGCGTGCGCGGCGGGTGCCGCACGTCGTCGCGGCCGCGCCCTATGTCAACGCGCAGGGCCTCCTCTCGCACGACGGCGTCGTGCGCGGCGTGCTGGTCAGGGGCGTGGTGCCCGAGCTCGAGGACGAGGTGGCGGAGATCGGCGCGCATATGGCCGCCGGGCGGCTCGCGGCGCTCGTACCCGGCGAATTCGGCATCGTGCTCGGCATTGATCTCGCCCGCGCGCTCCGCGCCCATCCGGGCGATCACGTCACGCTGATCGCGCCGCAGGGGCTCGTCACTCCGGCGGGGGTCATCCCGCGGCTCAAGCAGTTCAAGGTCGTCGGCGTGTTCGACGTCGGCTTCTTCGAGTACGACGGCGGGCTCGCGCTGGTGAATCTCGAGGACGCGCAACGGCTGTACCAGATGGGGGACCAGATCTCCGGCGTGCGCCTCAAGCTCGACGATCTGTTCCGGGCGCGCGCGGTCGCGCGCGACGTGGCCCGGGCGGCCGGGGGCGACGTGTACGTCAGCGACTGGACGCGCAGCCACGCGAACTTCTTCCGCGCGGTGCAGATCGAGAAGACCATGATGTTCATCATCCTCACGCTGATCATCGCGGTCGCTGCGTTCAACATGGTCTCCACGCTCGTGATCGCCGTCACCGACAAGCAGTCCGACATCGCCATCCTGCGCACGCTCGGCGCGACCCCGGGCAGCATCATGCAGATCTTCGTCGTGCAGGGCGCGGTGATCGGGGTGCTCGGCACGGTGCTCGGCGTGGTCGGCGGGATCGCGCTCGCCCTGAACATCGACGTGGTGGTGCCGGCGCTCGAGCGGCTGCTCAGCATCCGGTTCCTCGCGAAAGACGTGTACATGATCAGCGAGCTGCCCTCGGACCTGCAGCGCGGCGACGTGATCGCCATCGCGGTGGTCGCGCTGGCGCTGGGGTTCCTCGCGACGCTCTACCCGAGCTGGCGTGCGGCGCGCGTGCGGCCGGCCGAGGCGCTCAGGTACGAATGATGCGTGGCGCGCACCCGGGGAGGGCGACGTGACCGCGGTGGCGCCGGTCCTCGCCTGCCGCGGGTTGGAGAAGACATACTTCGAGGGGCGCGTGCCGCTGCCGGTGCTCCGCGGCGTCGACATGGAGGTCGCCGCCGGCGAAGTCGTCGCGATTGTCGGCGCCTCCGGGTCCGGCAAGAGCACCCTCCTGCACGTGCTCGGCGGGCTCGACGAGTCGACCGCGGGCGCAGTCGAGATCCTCGGCCGCCCGATGACCGCGATGTCGGACGTCGAGCGCGGACGGCTGCGCAACGCCGCGCTCGGGTTCGTCTACCAGTTTCACCACCTCCTGATGGAGTTCAGCGCGCTCGAGAACGTCGCGATGCCCCTGCTCATCCGCCGCATGCCGCGTGCCGAAGCGCAGGCGCGGGCGGCCGAGGTGCTGCGCGAGGTGGGGCTCGGCGAGCGGCTCGAGCACGCGCCCAGCCAGCTCTCCGGCGGCGAGCGGCAGCGCGCCGCGGTGGCCCGGGCGCTCGTGACGCGGCCCGCGTGCGTGCTCGCCGACGAGCCGACCGGCAATCTGGACCGGCTGACCGCGACGTCGGTCTACGAGCTGATGCTCGCACTGAATCGCACGTATGGCACGAGCTACGTGATCGTCACTCACGATCCCGCGCTTGCGGCGCGCGCCGACCGGGTGCTGCGGTTGCAGGACGGCGTGCTGGTCGTGGAGCGCGCGTGAGCCTTCGCGCCTCGAGCGCGCGCCTCACAAGCCGCGGGAGCCGGGCTTCGCACGGCGCAGACGCCGGCGCCGCCACTGCACCACCACCCACGCGCGCCATGCGACCTGCACGCCGATCCAGCCGAGCGCAGCGAGCGACAGCGCAAGCGCCACCAGCCCGACCGCAAGCGGCTTGCCGAGCGAGATCGCCCAGTGGGCGAGCGCCGCGACCGACTGCGCGAGATCGGACCACGCGAATGCGGGCGGCTCGACCATCGCGCCCAGCGGGGCGCCGGTGAGCAGGCTGCCGATGTAAAAGGCCGCGATGTAGAGCGGCACGATCGTGAACGGGTTGGTGTAGAGGGTCGTGGCGAGCGCAACCGGCAGGTTCACCCGCAGCGGAATTGCGAGCGCGAGCGCGGTCAGCATCTGGAACGGCCCGGGCACCAACCCCGAGAAGAGGCCGACCGCCACGCCGCCCGAGACCGAGTGGCGGTTCAGGTGCCAGAGATTGGGATGGCGCAGCAGGCCGCCGAACCGGCCGACGTACCGGTTCCGGTGGATCTCCTCGCTCGTGGGCAGGAATTTGCGGAGAAGCTTGCGGGGCATGCATCGGCCGGCGCCACTCGAGTGATCGCGCGCCGTCTGCAGCGCGATTCTACCCGGGATATGCGCAGCGGCGATCAACCGCAGGCGCGGCTCGCGCGTTCTCCGCTGATCCCCACTTGCCGACCGGCGGGCCGCGCCGCATGCGCTTCGACCTTCTCGCGTTCGCCGCCGGCATCTGGCTCGTCCAGCAGCTGCCTGGGCTCCCGGCGCCGGGGCCGATCGTGGCGAGCGCGGTCGCCGCGCTCGGCGTCTGGGCGGATGCGCGAGCCCTTGGGCGCCGCGCCGTGGTGCCACGCATCGCCAGCGCCGTCGCGGCGGCAGTCCTGGGTGGGTCGTGGGCGGCGGGCTTCGCTCACGTGCGCCTCGCCGATCGGCTCGAGCCCACGCTGGAGGGGCGTGACATCGTGATCACCGGCGTGATCGCGAGCCTCCCGCAGCCCTTCGAGCGCGGCGTGCGGTTCACGCTCGACGTCGAGCGCGCCGAGCCCGGCACGATCCGGGTTCCCGGCCGCATCCTGCTCGCCTGGTACCACGACCTCGACGCCGGGACAGGCCAGGCATTCGCGCCGGTGCACGCCGGGGAGCGCTGGGCGTTCCCCGTGCGGCTACGCCGCCCGCACGGTCTCGCGAATCCGCACGGCTTCGACTTCGAAGCCTGGCTCCTCGAGCGCGGGATCGGCGCCACCGGTTACGTGTCGGCGCGCGGCGAGCCGGTGCGGCTCGCCCCGTACGTCGCGCGGCCGGCCTATTTCGTGGAGCGCCTGCGCGAGCGGCTGCGCGCGAAGTTCCTGGAGGCGCTGCCCGAGCACCGCTACGCCGGCGTGGTTATCGCGCTCGCGATCGGCGATCAGCGTGCGATCGATCCGGCGGACTGGCAGGTGTTCACGCGCACGGGCGTGAATCACCTGATGAGCATCTCGGGCCTGCACGTGACGATGATCTCGGGGCTCGCGGCGCTCGTCGCCTACGGGCTATGGCGCCGCTCGGTGCGGCTCACGCTACGCCTGCCCGCGCGCAAGGCGGCGGCCGTGGCCGGATTCGCGGCCGCGCTTGCGTACTGCCTGCTGGCCGGTTTCGAGATTCCCGCGCAGCGAACCCTCTACATGATCGGCGTGGCGGCGGCGGCGCTCTGGCTGGACCGCTGCGACGCGGCGTCAAAGGTCCTCTGCGCGGCGCTCGGCATCGTGCTCCTGCTCGATCCGTGGGCAGTCAACGCCCCGGGGTTCTGGCTCTCTTTCGGCGCGGTCGCCGCCATCTTCTACGCCGGTGCGGGGGCGACGCGGCGCGGCCACTGGCTGGTCGCGTGGGCTCGCATGCAATGGGCGGTGACGATCGGGCTCGCACCGCTGCTGCTCGTCCTGTTCGGGCAGGTGTCGCTCGTCTCGCCGGTCGCGAACGCGATCGCGATCCCGGTGGTGAGCTTCGTGGTCACGCCGCTCGCGCTCGCGGGCGCGCTGTGGCCGGGCGATGCGCTCGCTCGCCTCGCGCACTGGGTGTTCGAGTGGCTGATGGTGGTGCTTGCCCCGCTCGCGGCGGCGCCTGCCGCGGTCTGGCAGCAGCACGCCCCGGCCGGATGGACGCTGCCGCTCGCGCTGGCCGGCATCGCGTGGCTGCTGCTGCCGCGCGGTGCGCCGGCGCGCTTGCACGGGCTCCTGCTCCTTGCGCCGATGTTCGCCGTGCCGCCGGCACTGCTGCCGGAGGGCACGGCGCAGGTCGAGGTCCTCGATGTCGGACAGGGGCTGGCGGTGGTGGTGCGGACCCGCGGGCACACGCTCCTGTATGACGCCGGGCCCGCCTACGGCGCGGACGCGAATGCGAATGCGGGTGAGCGCGTGGTCGTGCCGCATCTTCGGGCGGCAGGGGTTGCGTATCTCGACGCCATGGTCATCACGCACGACGATGCCGATCACGCGGGCGGCGCATCGAGTGTTCTCGGTGCGGTCGAGGTCGGGCAGGTGTTCTCGCCGCTCGCGGCCGACCGCCTGGCGCAGGCGCCCTATCGCCTGCCGTGCCAGGCCGGACAACGCTGGACGTGGGACGGCGTCGCATTCTCCATCCTGCACCCGACCGCGGCGAGCTACGGCGACAGCCGGCTCAAGCCGAACTCGCGCAGCTGCGTGCTCCGCATCGAGACCGCTCGGGGCGCGGTCTTGCTCGCAGGCGACATCGAAGCGCGCGACGAGGCGGCGCTCGTCGCGCGCGGCGCCGTGCTCGGTGCGCGCGTGCTGCTTGTGCCTCACCACGGGAGCCGCACGTCGTCCACGCCGGGCTTCGTCGCCGCAGTGGCGCCCGCGGAGGCGGTGTTCTCCGTCGGCTATCGCAATCGCTTCGGGCATCCGAAGGACGACGTCGTGGCGCGCTACGCGGGGGCGCGACGATGGCGAACCGACGGCGACGGCGCGGTCACCTTCACCCTGAGCCCGGCGGGCTTCGAGGCGGCGGCCGAGCGGGATCGCGGCCGCCGCTACTGGCGCACGCGCGGTGACCCAGCGCGGTGATGGCGGGCCGGGGCGGGCCAACCCGCCCGTATAATCGGCGTGGCGCGATGTCCGGCGCACCGAATCCGATGAAGCGAATCCGCGATTACACGCCACACGAGCTCACCGCCGTCGCGCTCCCGGTCGCGCTCGTCGTCGCGGCGGCGTTCTGGGTGGCCTACAGGTTCGTCCAGCCGGCACCGCCGCGCACGGTCGTGATGTCGACCGGCGTCGAGGGCGGGGCATATCACGCGTTCGGGCAGCGCTACCAGGCGATCCTCGCGCGCGACGGCGTGCGGCTCGAACTGCGTCCCTCGTCGGGAGCCGTCGAGAACCTGGCGCGGCTCAACGATCCGGCGTCCGACGTCTCCCTCGCGTTCGTTCAGGGTGGCCTCGCCACGGCGAAGGACGCGCCCGAGCTCGTGACCCTCGGCAGCGTCTATTACGAGCCGCTGTGGGTCTTCCACCGCGGGCGCGAGCCGATCGATCAGCTCCTCCGCCTCAAGGGGAAGCGCCTGGCGGTCGGGCCGGCGGGCAGCGGCTCGCGCAAGCTCGCGCTCGCGCTCCTCGAGGCGACGGGGATGACCGGGGGCGCAGCCGTGCTGAGCGACTTGGGGGGGAATGCGGCCGCCGACGCGCTCCTCGCCGGCAGCGTGGATGCCGCGTTCGTAGTGGCCGGACCGGAGGCCGACTCGGTGCGCCGGCTCCTTGCCGCGCCCGCGGTCGGGCTGATGAGCTTCTCGCGCGCGGACGCCTATGCGATGCGCCTGCCGTACCTGCACAAGCTGGTGCTGCCGCGGGGAGCGATCGACATCGCGCGGGACATCCCTGCCGAGGACGTCGTGCTCGTCGCACCGACCGCGAATCTCGTCGCGCACGAGAGCCTGCACCCGGCGCTCGTGTACCTGATCCTGCAGGCGGCGAGGGAGGTGCACGGCGGCGCCGGACCGTTCCACCGCCTCGGTGCGTTCCCGAATCCCGGGGACAGCGATTTTCCGCTCTTGAGCGAAGCCGAGCGGTTCTACAAGTCGGGTCCGCCGTTCCTGCAGCGCTACCTGCCGTTCTGGGCGGCGACGCTCGTGGACCGCATGATCGTGCTGCTCGTGCCGCTGTTCGCGGTGGCGATTCCGCTCGTCCGGATCCTCCCGAGCCTCTACGCGTGGCGCGTGCGGCGCAAGGTCTATCGCTGGTACGGCGAGCTGAAGTTCATCGAGGAGAACGTGCGGCGCCGCGGGCCGCACGGCGACGCGCCGGCGGAGTTCGAGCGCCTCGACGAGATCGAGGGCGAAGTGAGCGCGATCAGGGTACCGCTCGGGTTCGCGCACGAGGTGTACACGCTGCGCGAGCACATCAGGCTGGTGCGTGAGCTCATCCGGGGGGCCGGCGCAGCCGCCGCCTGACCTCCGGGCGCCGCGCGCACCGCGCGAAGCGCTTGCTATACTGCGGCGCGCCTTCCGCGGGGCGCGCTCGCCCGCGCGCCGAAGGCGAGTTGCGCGGGAGGTGGTTCGATGGCGGACGAGGGAATCCCCTGGGGGGCCATGACGGGCGCGGCGCTCGTCGCCCGGCGCTCGCTCTCGCCGGCGGAGCGTTGAGGTGGAGGAGGCCCTGCGCCGGCGCACCGTCACCTGCGCCAGCCCGAGCGGGCTGCACAGGCTCTCCTACGTCGAGTGGGGTGCGCGGGACAATCCGCGCGCGGTGCTCTGCGTGCACGGGCTGACGCGCTGCGCGCGCGACTTCGACCCGCTGGCCCAGGCGCTCGCGCCGGACTACCGGGTGATCTGCCCGGACATGCCGGGCCGCGGGTTCTCCGACTGGCTGAAGAATCCTGCCGAGTACGCCATCCCCACCTACGTGAACGACATCGTCACGCTCGTCGCGCGGCTCGACGTGGAGGAGATCGACTGGGTCGGCACGTCGATGGGTGGCCTGATCGGCATGGCGCTCGCGGCGCAACCGGACGCGCCGGTTCGGCGCATGGTGCTGAACGAGGCCGGCCCGCTCGTCAAGGCGGAATCGCTCGAGCGGATCTCGACCTATGTCGGTCTCGCGCCGCGCTTCGCTTCGCTCGCGGACGCCGAGCGCTACGTGCGCGCGGTGAGCGCCCCGTTCGGGCCCCACAGCGACGCGGAGTGGCGCTTTCTCACCGAGCATGTGGTGCGGCAGCAGCCAGACGGCGCGTACTGCCTGCACTATGATCCGCGGCTCGCCGAGCCGTTCAATGCATCCCGTCCGCATCAGGACGTCGAGTTGTGGGGAATGTGGGACACGATCGCGTGCCCGACGCTCGTGATCCGCGGCGAGCTGTCCGATCTGCTCACGCGCGAGACCGTCGCGGAGATGCAGGAACGGGGCCCGCGCGCGCACGTGGCCGAAGTGGCCGGGGTCGGCCACGCGCCGACCCTGATGAAGCCGGACCAGATCGCGATGGTGCGGAGCTTTCTGCGCGCCGCATGACGGTCACGCCGCTGCGAGCCGCGCCGCCGGATCCTGACGGTAGAAGAGCGCGAGCTGGCGGTAGAGCGCAGGGACCTCGTCGCGTAGGGTGAGCGGATCGGTGAAGAATTCCTCGCTCATCACCGCGAAGAACTCCGCGGGGTGCTCCGCCGCATATGGATCGAACGGCAGCTCGCGCCCGCGCTCGTCGATCGCGGCGGACGCATCGGCGCGGCGCCCCTGGCGCCGCTCTCCGCGGTCAACCGCCTCGCAGAAGCGCGCGTACCCCTCTTCCAGCGCCCGGTGCCACGCGGCCGCGTCCATGCCGGCGTGTGCGAACGGATAGCCGTCCGCATCGCCGTTCAGCATGTCGATCTTGTGCGCGAACTCGTGGATGACCACGTTGTAGCCGGCGTCGCCGAGCCGCACGTCCTGCCACGACAGGACGACCGGTCCCCCGGGCCAGGACTCGCCGGCAAGCTCGTCCTCCCACTGGTGCACCACGCCGTCCTCGTCGGTCTCCTCGCGATGCACGCGAAACTCGCCCGGGTAGACCACGATGCCGATCCAGCCGTCGTAGAGCGCGAGGCCGAGATTCAGGGCGGGGAGGCACGCCTGCAGCGCGATCGACAGGCGCACGTCGTCCGCGAGCTCGACCCCGTGCACGCCGTGCATCTCCTTCTCGTGCAGGAAGATCACCGCCATGTCGCGCAGCCGCGCGAGCTCGGCCTCGTTCAGGTAGCCGAGAAAGGGCAGCGCCGCGGTGACCTGCGCCCAGAGCGCCGGATCGAGGCGCACGCGCCGCAAGAGGCGCCGGCGGCGCCATTCTTTGATCATGCTCATGTCGGAGGGCTGGCCGGCTCGTGGCGCGGCACCGATCCCGGCGATTATCGCCGAGCCCGCGCACTCCGTTGACCGCGCGATCGCGCCCGCGGTGGCGCTTGGGGGTGGCATAATGGCAGCAACCCGCGTGCGCCGAGTCGCGCCGCGTGTTCGTGCCGCGTGTCTGTCCGGCGTGTCTGTCCGGCGTGTCTGTGCCGCGTGTCTGTGCCGCGCGTGCCGGGCGGCATGCCTTGGCGCGTTCCAGCGCGTTCTGCCCGCAAACCATGGTCTCGGTCACCGCCGTCAACGAAGCGTCGAACGCCGCGCTCACGCCGGCGCTCGTCGGGCTCGAGCCCGCCGAGCGCGAGCTCGTCGCGCGCGCGCGAAGCTTCGCCGCGGAGGCCTACGTGGACCGACGGCTCGGGACGGGCGAGGCGGCGATCGACCATGCGCACGGACTCGCTGCGATCCTCGGCGCGCTGCGGCTCGACGGCGAAGCGCGCGCCGCCGGACTCCTCTTTGCCGTGCCGGAGTACGTGGCGGACGCCGCCGAGCGGATCACCGCGGCGTTCGGCGAGCCTGTCGCCGCGCTCGTCGCCGGGACTTGGAAGCTCAACCGCTTGCGCGTGGTGACGCGCGGGCTCGCGGCGCAGGATGCGGGCGCCGCGAAGGGCTCGCAGGCCGAGATTCTCCGCAAGATGCTCCTGGCGATGGTCGAGGATCTGCGCGTGGTGCTCATCCGGCTCGCGAGCCGCACGCAGACGATGCGCGCGGTCGCCAAGGCCGCCGACGACGTCCGGCGCCCGCTCGCCCGCGAGACGCTCGACATCTATGCACCGCTTGCGAACCGGCTCGGGATCTGGCAGCTCAAGTGGGAGCTCGAGGACTACGCGTTCCGCTTCCTCGAGCCCGACCTCTACAAGCGGATCGCCGGGATGCTCGAGGAGAAGCGCGGCGAGCGCGAGGCCTTCGTGGCATCAGTGCAGGCCGCCCTCGAGCGCGAGCTCGCCGACGCCGGCGTGCAGGCGGCGGTGAACGGCCGGCCCAAGCACATCTACAGCATCTATCACAAGATGCGCGGCAAGAACCTCGACTTCGCCGAGCTCTACGACGTGCGCGGACTGCGCGTGCTCGTGGACTCGATCAAGGACTGCTACACCGCGCTCGGGATCGTGCACAACCTGTGGCAGCCCATCCCGCGCGAGTTCGACGATTACATCTCGCGTCCCAAGGCGAACTTCTACCGGTCGCTGCACACCGCGGTGGTCGGGCCGGACGGGCGCCCGCTCGAGGTGCAGATCCGCACGCACGAGATGCACCGGCACGCCGAGCTCGGCCTCGGCGCGCACTGGCGCTACAAGGAAGGGCGTCAGGCGCGGCGCCCGGGTGAGGGCGGAAAGAGCGACCCGTTCGACGAGCAGATTGCGGTGTTGCGGCAGGTGCTCGCCTGGCGGGACGAGGTCGTGGACGGTGCGGACTGGGTCGCCGAGACCAAGCGCGCCGCGCTGGACCAGACCGTCTACGTGCTCACGCCGCAGGGTCGCATCATCGACCTGCCGGCCGGCGCGACACCGGTGGACTTCGCCTATGCGCTGCACACCGATCTCGGGCACCGCTGTCGTGGCGCCAAGGTCGACGGCGCGATGGTGCCGCTCAACACCCGGCTCGAGAACGGGCAGCGGGTCGAGATCGTCGCGGCGAAGACCGGCGGCCCGTCGCGCGACTGGCTGAACGCGGAGCTCGGGTATCTCGCGAGCTCACGCGCCCGCAACAAGGTGCGGCAGTGGTTCAACGCGGTCGAGACGGCGACACTCGCCGCTTCGGGCCGGGCCATTGTCGAGCGCGAGCTGCACCGGGAGGGCGTGACGGGCGCCAAGCTGGAGGGGCTCGCGCGCGAATTCGGGTACGCGAAGACCGAGGATTTCTTCGCTGCAGTCGGGCGCGATGAAATCGGCGGGCAAGCGCTGCGCGTCGCGCTGCGCGGCCCGCAGGCGGCGCCGCCGCCCGAGGCGGTGGTTGCACGCAAGAGCCGGGCGGCCGGCGCGGCCGAAGGCGTCCTCATCGTGGGAGTCGACCGCCTGATGACCCAGCTCGCGCGGTGCTGCAAGCCGGCGCCGCCCGATCCGATCGTGGGCTTCGTCACGCGCGGCCGCGGCGTCAGCGTCCACCGGGCGGGCTGCAAGAGCCTCGGCGCGCTGCTGGCGCGCCATCCCGAGCGGGCGATCGAGACTGCGTGGGGCGAGCGCGGCGCCGGCGCCTTCCCGGTCGATGTGTCGGTCGAGGCGCACGACCGGCAGGGTCTCCTGCGCGACATCTCGGAGGTGTTCTCGCGGGAGGGCATCAACGTGACCGCGGTCAACACGCTGAGCCGGCAAGGGACGGCAACCATGCAGTTCACGGTCGAGGTGGGCGACGTCGGCCATCTCGCCCGGGCGCTGGCGCAGGTGGGCGAGGTGAAAGGCGTGACGGTCGCGCGCCGGCGCTAGCCGGGTGCGCCGCAAAGCCCGGCGCGAGATGGAGAGCGAGCTCAAGCTGTTGGTCCGGCCGGAGGACCTGGACCGGGTTGCGGCGCACCCGGCGGTCGTCCGGTTGCAAACCGGTGCCGCGCGCCGCGAAGCGCTCCGCAGCGTCTATTTCGACACGCCGGACGCCGATCTTGCGCATGCCGGCGTGGCGCTGCGCGTGCGCCGGACAGGCGAACGCTGGATCCAGACGGTGAAGGGCGGCGGAGGAAGCGCGGCGGGCCTCCATCAGCGCGACGAGCACGAGTGGGCGCTCGTCGACGATCGCCCGGATCCTGCGCTCCTCGCCGAGACGCCGATGGCGGTGCTCTTCGCCAGGGCGGCGGTGCGCGATCGACTCGTGCCCGTGTTCACGACCGAATTCGACCGGACGACGCTCCTGATCGCGTGGCAAGACGGTACGAGCGCCGAGCTCGCGATCGATCGCGGCGAGGTGCGCGCTGCGGACCGCGCCGATCCGATCAGCGAAGTGGAGGTGGAGCTGCGGTCAGGCGATCCGGCGCATCTCTTCGAACTCGCCCAAGCCCTGCATGCCGACATCCCGCTGCGTCCGGGGCATCGCAGCAAGGCGGAGCGGGGCTATGCGGTCGCCGGATTCTCACCGCCGCGGCCGCAGAAGCAGCAGCCGGTCGCGCTCGATCCGCCCCTGTCCGCCGCCAGCGCGTTGCGGCGCATCGCCTGCGGATGCCTGGCGCAGATGCAGGCGAACGAAGAGGGGTTCCTGGCGCCCGGAGTTTCCAGGAGGCGCGATCCCGAGCATCTGCACCAGCTCCGCGTGGGGCTGCGGCGGCTGCGCTCGTGCTTGTCGCTCATCGTGAAGTCCGTGCCGCCGGAGCGGCTCGCCGATCGCATGGTCGAGCTTCGCTGGCTCGGGCAGGCGCTGAATCCCGCGCGCGAATGGGACGTCTTCGTGACCGAGAGCCTGCCGCCCATCGCGAAGCGTTTCGCCGGGGCCCAGGGGCTGCCGGTCTTGCGGCGTCGGGCCGGCCGGCTCCGGCGCCTGCACGGCGCCCAGGGGCGCGAGGCAGTGGCGTCGCCGCGGTACACCGCGCTCATCCTCGCGCTCGGTGCCGCGCTTGCGCGCGAGGATCTCTCGCCGGTCGCCGATGGCGTCCCGGCGCTCGCCGCGCCGATCGGCGAGTTCGCGGCCGCGGTGCTCGAGCGACGCGACCGCAGGCTCCGGAAGCGCGCGCTGGGCGTCGTCCGTGCCACGCCAGAGGAGCGGCACGCGGTCCGGATCGCGGCAAAGCGGTTGCGCTACGCGGCGGAGTTCTTCGCGCCGCTCTACCCGGGAAAGCGCGCGAAGCGCTACATCGCCGCGCTCGCGAAGATTCAGGACATCCTCGGCGTCGTGAACGATGCTGCCACCACCGAGCGGCTGCTCGACGAGGCTTCCCGCGCCGGACGGACCCCGATCGACGCGCAATTGCTCGGTATCGTGCGCGGCTGGCTCGCCGCCGGCGCCGAGCGCGAGCTTGCCCGCTTCGGCGACGCCTGGGCGGATTTCGCCGGCCGCAGGAAATTCTGGAAGTAGGGCAGGGGAGACGTTCGCGTCCGCGGAAGCGGGGTACGTCGAGGCTGCCGGTGCCTCGACGGCGGCGACACGCGCGGGATATTTACGCCACGTCCTTGCTGCCGGCGAGGAGCACGAGCAGGAGCTGCTGCGCATCCTGCGGTGCCCGCCGCCCGGGCTGGCAGCGGGCATAGCTCCCGTCCGGGCGCATCTCCCACGCGCGCACGTTGTCGGCGAGATACGCATCGAGGCCTTCCTTGATGACGCGCCGTTTGAGCGCCTTGTCCAGGACGGGGAAACAGAGCTCGATCCGCCGGAAGAAGTTGCGGTCCATCCAGTCGGCGCTGGAGAGGTAGACGTCGTGCCGGTCGTCGTTGCGGAAGTAGAAGACGCGATGGTGCTCCAGAAACCGCCCGACGATCGACCGCACCTTGATGTTCTCGGAAAGTTCCGGGACGCCGGGCCGCAGTGCGCACACGCCGCGCACGATGAGGTCGATCTTCGCGCCGGCGCCGGACGCCGCGTAGAGGGCCTCGATGATCTCGGGTTCGAGGAGGGCGTTCATCTTCGCGATGATCCGCCCGGGTTTGCCCTCCTGGGCGAGCCGCGTCTCGTTCCGGATCGCGGCGAGCACGTTCGCATGCAGGGTGAACGGCGACTGCCAGATGTGCCGGAGCTTGCCGCCGCGGCCGAGGCTGGTGAGCTGCGTGAACACCTCGTTGGTGTCCGCGCACAGGTGCTCGTCGGCGGTGAGCAGGCTGAAATCGGTATAGAGCCGCGCGGTGCGCGGATGGTAGTTGCCGGTGCCGAGGTGGACGTAGCGTCGCAGCCGGCCGTCCTCGCGGCGCACCACCATGAGCATCTTCGCGTGTGTCTTGTGGCCGACGACGCCGTAGACCACGTGGGCGCCGGCCTCCTCGAGCCGCGCCGCCCAGTTGATGTTGGCCTCCTCGTCGAAGCGGGCCTTGAGCTCCACCACCGCGGTCACTTCCTTCCCGTTCCGTGCCGCCTTGATGAGCCCTTCCATCAGCACCGAGTCGGTCCCGGTGCGGTAGACGGTCTGCTTGATCGCCACGACGTTCGGATCGGCGGCCGCCTGCTCGACGAAGTTCACGATCGGCGCGAACGATTGGAACGGGTGGTGCATGAGGACGTCGCGCCCGCGGATGACGGCGAAGATGTCCGAGGGGCGCTCAGCGAACTCAGCGGGAAAGCCCGGGCCGAATGGCCGGTACAGCAGATCTTCACGGCGCACGGAGTCGGGCACGGCCATCAGGCGCACCAGGTTGACCGGACCGTTCACGCGATAGAGGTCCGCGGCCTCCAGCCCGAACTGCCGCAGCAGGAACTCGGTCATGTCGGCAGAGCAATCGTCCGCGACTTCGAGGCGCACGGCGTCGCCGAAATGGCGCTGCGGGAGCTCGCCCTGCAGCGCGAGCCGCAGGTCCTTGACGTCCTCCTCCTCGACGAAGAGTTCGCTGTTGCGCGTCACCCGGAACTGGTAGCAGCCGAGCGCCTTCATGCCGGCGAAGAGCTCGTCCACGTGCGAGTGCAGGATGGACGTGAGGAAGACGAAGTGGATCTCTCCCTCGTCCACGAGCTCCGCGGGCACCCGGATCACGCGCGGCAGGATGCGCGGCACCTGCACGATCGCCGCGCGCGCATCGCGGCCGAACGCGTCGCGGCCCTCGAGCTCCACGGCGAAGTTCAGGCTCTTGTTGAACACCCGCGGAAACGGGTGGGCGGGATCGAGCCCGATCGGCGTGAGCACCGGCAGCATTTCGCGGAAGAAGTAGTCGCGCACCCAGGCGCGCTGCGCCTCGGTGAGCTCGGACCGGCGCAGGAAGCGGATGCGCGCGCGCTCGAGCGCCGGCAGGAGCGCCTCGTTCAGCAGCCGGTACTGGCGCTCGACCAGCTCGTGCGCGACCTTGCTCACCTGCGCGAATGTCTCGCGCGGCGTCATGCCGTCCGGCCCCGAGCCCGGCAGACCCATCTCGATCTGCTCCTTCAGTCCGGACACGCGGATCTCGAAGAACTCGTCGAGGTTGGAGGAGACGATGCAGAGGAAGCGCAGGCGCTCGAGCAGCGGGACGCCCTCGTCCTCCGCCTGGGCGAGGACGCGCCGCTGAAATTCCAGGATGCCAAGCTCGCGGTTGAGGAAGTGCGCGCGGACGTGCCGCGACGCGACCGCCAGTCTGGGTGCCATGCGCACGAGCGTACCGTGGAGGACGAGGTTCGAAAGCCGGCGTGACGCACGCGCTGCGCAATGCGGCAAAACCGCCACGATCCAGCGCGAGGATCCCGCTATTCTAGCGCTTCCACGCTCTTGCGCTCCCCTTGCGCACACGCTCGGGAAATCGACACCGAAAGCGAGCGCCCCCGCGTCCAGCTGCTCGAGACGGGCGCCATCGTCGAACACGTGACCTGCATGCTCGAGGGCAATGACGTGCACCGCGTCGGCATCGAGGAGATCGAGGGCGCGGTGAAGAGGCGGGCGCGCCGTTGCGGGCCGGGCGGCGCGATGCTATCGTGAACCGCGCCACGTCCTGTGATTTGCGCACGTGCAGAACAACACGCTTGCCGCGGTCGACCTCGGCTCGAACAGCTTCCACCTCCAGATCGGCCGCGTGGCCGAGGGCCAGATCTACCTGCTCGACGGGTTGCGCGAGCCGGTGCGCCTCGGCGCGGGCCTGACGCGCGACAGGAAGATCGATCGCGCGACGCAACTGCGGGCGCTCGAGGCGCTGGCGCGCTTCGGCGAGCGTTTGCGCGGCTTCCCCGCCGGCGCGGTCCGTGCCGTCGGCACCAACACGCTGCGCGAGGCGAAGAACGCGCCGCAGTTCCTGGCCGAGGCGCGCGAGGCGCTCGGCTTCCCGATCGAGGTGGTGTTCGGGCGCGAGGAGGCCCG
Source organism: Burkholderiales bacterium (assembly GCA_020848075.1). Lineage (GTDB taxonomy): Bacteria > Pseudomonadota > Gammaproteobacteria > Burkholderiales > SG8-39 > JAABRB01. The sequence continues at coordinate 183,320 of JADLAV010000031.1, read as the reverse complement.
CCTGATCTATCTCGGCGTGTCGCACACGCTGCCGCTTGCCGAGCATCGGCGTCTCGTCGTCGACATCGGCGGCGGCTCCACCGAGTTCATCATCGGCACCGGCTACGCGCCGGAGCTGACGGAAAGCCTGCGGATGGGTTGCGTGAGCTACACGCTGAGGTACTTTCCGGACGGCCGCATCGACAAGTCCGGCATGAAAAAGGCGGAGCTCGCGGCATCGAACGAGCTCGAACGCATCGTGAAGGAGTACCGCAAGACCGGCTGGCGGGAGGCGGTCGCATCCTCCGGCGCGGCGAAATCGATCGCCGCGGTGCTCGCCGCGAACGGATGGAGCGAGCGGGGCATCGAATTGGGCGGGCTCGACCGGTTCCGCGAGAAGCTGATCAAAGCGGGCGACCTCGAGCGACTCGAGCTTCCCGGCCTGCGCGATGACCGCAAGGCGATCACCGCCGGAGGCGTGGCCATCATGCGTGCGGTGCTGGGGGAGCTTGGCATCGAGCGCCTGCACGTTTCGGACGGCGCGCTCAGGCAAGGCGTGCTGTACGACCTCATGGGACGGGTGCGGCATCACGACATGCGCGAGCTCACCGTGAGAGCGCTCATGCGCCGCTACCGCGTGGACGCGGGCCAGGCCGAGCGGGTACGCGGGCTCGCGCTCGGGCTCCACGCGGGGCTCGCGCCGCGTGCGAGCGAGGACGACCGGCTGATGCTCTCGTGGGCGGCGGCCCTGCACGAGATCGGCGTGACGATTGCACACGCCGCCTATCACAAGCACTCGGCGTACATCCTCTCGAACGCCGACATGCCGGGCTTCTCCCGCGACGAGCAGGCGCGCCTCGCGCGGCTCGTGCTGGCGCACCGGGGCAGGCTCGCAAAGCTCGAGGGGCTGGCAGCGCGCAGCCCCGACTGGCAGCTCGTCTGCTGCCTGCGGCTCGCAACGCTCTTGTTTCGGCGCCGGACCGACGTCCCGCTGCCCCGCATCGGCTGCCGGGCCACCGGCAGCGGCTTCCAGGTGGCGCTTCCGGGGGCCTGGCTGGACGCGCATCCGCTCACCGCATCCGCGCTCGAAGCCGAGGGGGATGACTGGCGGGCGGTCGGGCTGAAACTGGGGGTGGAACCGCTGGATGGCGCTGGGGCGCAGGCGAGCGGGTGAACACAGCGCCCGCAAGCATTCGTTCGGGCGCCCAAGGCGCTGCACGTCCGCGGCGGAATAAACGGGCCGGTGCCGCCGTTTGCGTCGGGACCGCGTGAGGCGATCAGCCGAGGTCCGGATCGATCGCCGCCCGGAGCACGACCTCGCCGCTGCGGGCGCGGCGCTCGATCCACCAGATGGCACCCTTCCTGATCGACCACTCCGCCTCGGCACCGGAGAGCAGCCGGGCAGCCACCCGTCCCAGCGCCGGCTGGTGGCCAACGACGATCACCGTGCCGGTTCCGTTCGGCCAACCCGCCCGCTGCAGCACGCTGCCCGCGGAAGCGCCAGCATCGATCTCCGGCGCGGTCGAGAACCTCCGCCCGAGGGCCTCGGCAGTCTGTTGCGCGCGCATGGCCGGGCTGACGAGGATCGTGCAGCGCGTGGGCAGCCGGCCCTCCAGCCACTTGGCCATCGCCTTCGCCTGCTTGCGGCCCCGCTTGGTGAGCGCCCGGGCCGAGTCCGGTACGCCGTCTTCGGCCTCGCCGTGACGCCAGAGTATGAGTTCCATCCCGTCTCCTGCCGGCAACGCGTGGCTGTCATGCGCCGGCGCGAAAGAGCAAGCCGCGCACGTGCGGTAGCGTAATTAGAATATTATCTCCGCCCGCCAGGAGGGCAAAGATGAGGCAAATCGCAATTCTGATCGGGGCGCTCGCGTTCGCGGGCTGTGCGGCGCTCGCGCCCGGACCCGGATCCGTCCGGATCGGCGACACCGAGGCCCAGGTGCGGGCCACGCTCGGTGTACCCACGATGGAGCGCAAGATGGCCACCGGAACGACCGCCTGGTATTACGCGACCGGACCGTCGGGTTTCTACACTTGGCGTGTGCTGTTCAACAGCGCCGGCGCCGTGACCGAATACGCGCAGGTGCTGACGGCAGCGAACTTTCAGGCAATGAGCGCCGGCGCGAGCCGGGACGCGGTGCTCGACCAGTTCGGCCCGCCGATGGAGCGCATGAGCTTTCCGCGCACCGCGACCGAGGCGTGGACCTACCGCTGGATGGACGGTACGCTCGAGATGATCGCCGAAGCGCTCTTCGACGCGCGCACGGGCAGCCTGAAGTCGATCGCGCTTGTTCGCGATCCCGCCTTCTCGTCCACGCCCTCCGACGGCGGCAGCTCCCGCTGAGGTTGCGCTACTTCTCGGCGTTCGGCTTGCGGACGGGCGGCGCCGGCCTGTCGGAGTGGCGGTACGGGCACTCGGGATTGTTGCACTCCGCGTAGAGGTAGAGCGAGTGGTCGCGGATAGTGAAGCCGCGCTCCTTGGCGATTCGCATCTGCCGCTTCTCGATTTCCGGGTCGTAGAACTCCTCGACGCGGCCGCACTCGAGGCAGACGAGGTGATCGTGGTGCCGCGAGTCGTTCAGCTCGAAGACGGCCCGTCCGGACTCGAAGTGGTGGCGTGTCAGCAGCCCGGCCTGCTCGAATTGGGTGAGGACGCGGTAGACGGTTGCGAGCCCGATGTCGTGCCCTTCGCCGGTCAGCAGCCGGTACACGTCCTCGGCCGTGAGGTGGCGCACGTCGCTCCTCTCGAAGAGCTCCAGGATCTTCAGGCGCGGGACGGTCGCCTTCAGGCCGATGTTCTTGAGGTCCGAGGCGTTGGGCATGGCGGCGGAGGCGTCGGGGAGCGGATCGCGCGGAGGCGGGTCGCGGGAAGGCGGGTCGCGGGAAAACCGGTCGCGGGGAAAGAGATGGATCTCCGGTATGATAACCGCTTTGCTGCCCGGCGAGAACGATTCTCGCCCGCAACTACTGATCCCGCGTCCGGCCTGCCGCTTCTCTCGCCACCTCTTCTCTCGCCGCCTCATCGCCCGCTGCATGGTTCGCCGACTGGCTGGTTTCCTCTTTAGCGCGTTTGCGCTCGCCCTCGCCGGGTGCGGCTCCATCGTGTACCGGATCGAGGTCCAGCAGGGCAATTTCGTCGACCAGGAGGCCGTCTCCCAGTTGAAGCGCGGCATGACCAAGGATCAAGTGCGCTTCGTGCTCGGGACGCCGCTCGTCAACGACATCTTCCATGCCGACCGGTGGGATTACGTCTACACGCGAAGGCCGGCGCGCACCACCACCATCGCCGAGCAGCGCCGGCTGACCCTCTACTTCGATAAGGAGGGCCTGTTGGACCGCGTCGAAGGGGACGTGGTGCCAGCTGCCGCCAAGAGCGGGGGCGAGCCGGGTCCGACCGCGACCCGCTGAGCGAGGCGCGAGGTGGAGGAGGGCTAATGCGCGTAGCGGTCGCGGGCAGCGGTGGCCGGATGGGGCGAAGCCTGATCGAGGCCGTCCTGCAGGCCGGGGATTGCACGCTCGGCGCCGCGCTCGAGATCCCGGCTTCGCCCGCGCTCGGCCGCGATGCCGGCGAAGCCGCGGGGGTCCGAACCGGCATTCTGGTGAGCGCGGACTTCGACGCCGGCATCGCGGCGAGCGACTGCCTGATCGACTTCACCCGGCCCGAGGGAACGCTCGCCCACCTGGACGCCTGCCTGCGGCACGGCAAGCCGGCCGTCATCGGGACCACCGGATTCAGCGTCGACGGGCGGGCCAAGGTCGCCGCTGCAGCCAAGCGGATCCCGATCGCGTTCGCGCCCAACTTCGCCGTCGGCGTGAACGTGCTGTTCAAGCTGATCGACGTGGCGGCGCGCGCGCTCGGCGACGACTATGACGTCGAGATCATCGAGGCGCACCACCGGCACAAGATCGATGCTCCATCGGGCACGGCGCTGCGCATGGGCGAGATCGCCGCCGCGGCGCTCGGCCGGGACCTCGCGCGGACCGCGGTGCATGGGCGCAGCGGCGAGACCGGCGAGCGCCCGAAGAGCGCCGTCGGCTTCCACGCGGTGCGCGGCGGCGACATCGTCGGCGAGCACACGGTGATGTTCGCGGGTACCGGCGAGCGGATCGAGCTCGTCGTGCGTTCCGGGAGCCGCATGACCTACGCTCTCGGGGCGCTACGCGCGGCGCGGTTCCTGGCGGACAAGCGGCCGGGGCTGTACGACATGCAGGACGTGCTGGGCCTTCGGTGAGGCGTCGCCGCGCGCTCGTTGACCGGTGCGCGGCGCGGTTCCTGGCGGACAAGCGGCCGGGGCTGTACGACGTGCAGGACGTGCTGGGGCTTCGCTGAGGTATACTTTGCCGCATCAGACGGGACGGGCCGAGCGCCGGTCCCGTTTTCACATCGTCCCCTGGAAGTTGCACCGTGACCGCGCCGTTTCCGCCAGCCATCCTCGCGCTCGCTGACGGCACCGTGTTTCGCGGCGAGGGGATCGGGGCCGCAGGCTTCGCGGTCGGCGAGGTGGTGTTCAACACCGCGATGACCGGCTATCAGGAGATCCTGACCGACCCCTCCTACTGCGGCCAGATCGTCACGCTCACCTATCCGCACATCGGCAATACCGGGGTCAACGCCGAGGACGAGGAATCGGGGCGCGTGTTCGGGTCCGGCCTCGTCGTGCGCGACCTGCCGCTCCGTGCATCGAGCTGGCGAGCCGAACGCGGACTCTCCGACTATCTCAGGGCGCAGCAGGTCGTTGCGATCGCCGGGATCGACACGCGCCGGCTCACGCGCATGCTGCGGGAGAAGGGCACGCAGAACGGGTGCCTCCTCGTGGGAGAGGACGCGGCGGCGGCCGTGGCCAGAGCGAAGGCGTGCCCGAGCATGGCGGGCCTCGACCTGGCGAAGGTGGTGACGACTCGCGAACCGTACGAGTGGCGCGCCGGCGCCTGGAAGCTCGGCGCCGGTCACGCCGAGGGTGCGGACGCCCGCTTCCGGGTGGTCGCGTACGACTACGGCGTGAAGCGCAACATCCTGCGGATGCTGGTCGACCGCGGATGCCGGGTGACGGTTTACCCGGCCCAGACGACGGCCCGCGAAATCCTCGCCACTCGCCCCGACGGCGTATTCCTCTCGAACGGACCGGGCGACCCGGAAGCGTGCGACTACGCGATCCGGGCGATCCGGGAGATCCTCGACGGCACCGACATCCCGGTGTTCGGCATCTGCCTCGGCCAACAGCTCATGGGGCTCGCATCGGGCGCGCGCACGATGAAGTTGAAGTTCGGGCATCACGGCGCGAATCACCCGGTGCAGGATCTCGACACCGGGCGGGTGGCGATCACCAGCCAGAACCATGGCTTCGCGGTGGATCCGGGCACGCTGCCGCCGACGCTGCGCCCGACGCACGTGTCGCTCTTCGACGGCAGCCTGCAGGGCCTCGCGCGCACCGACCGGCCCGCATTCTGCTTTCAGGGCCATCCGGAAGCGAGCCCGGGGCCGCACGACATCGGCCACCTGTTCGACCGGTTCGTGAACCTGATGGCAGCCCGTGCCTAAGCGCACCGACATCCGCTCGATCCTGATCATCGGCGCCGGGCCGATCGTCATCGGCCAGGCATGCGAGTTCGACTACTCCGGTGCGCAGGCATGCAAGGCGCTGCGCGAGGAGGGCTACCGGGTCATCCTGGTCAACTCGAACCCGGCGACGATCATGACCGACCCGGAGATGGCCGACGTCACCTACATCGAGCCGATCCAGTGGCAGACGATCGAGTCGATCATCGCGAAAGAGCGTCCCGACGCGCTGCTGCCCACCATGGGCGGGCAGACGGGGCTCAACTGCGCACTCGACCTCGCGAAGCACGGCGTGCTCGAGAAGTACGGCGTCGAGATGATCGGCGCCAGGCGCGAGGCGATCGACAAGGCCGAGGACCGCGAGAAATTCAAGGAGGCGATGCAGCGGATCGGCCTCGAGTGCCCGCGGGCGTCGCTCGCGCACTCGCTCGAGGAGGCGCAGCAGATCCAGGCCGCGATCGGCTTCCCGGTCGTCATCCGGCCCTCGTTCACGCTCGGCGGCTCGGGCGGCGGCATCGCGTACAACCGGGAGGAGTTTCTCGGCATCTGCGAGCGCGGGCTGGACGCGTCCCCGACCCGCGAGCTGCTCATCGAGGAGGCGGTGATCGGCTGGAAGGAATTCGAGATGGAGGTGGTGCGCGACCGGCGCGACAACTGCATCATCGTCTGCTCGATCGAGAACCTCGATCCGATGGGCGTCCACACCGGCGACTCGATCACCGTCGCGCCGGCGCAGACGCTGACCGACAAGGAATACCAGCTCATGCGCGACGCCTCGATCGCCGTGCTGCGCGAGATCGGGGTCGACACGGGGGGCTCCAACGTCCAGTTCGCCGTCGATCCCGGGAGCGGGCGCCTGGTGGTGATCGAGATGAATCCGCGCGTCTCCCGCTCCTCGGCGCTCGCGTCCAAGGCGACGGGATTCCCGATCGCCAAGGTCGCCGCCAAGCTCGCGGTCGGCTACACGCTGGACGAGCTGCGGAACGACATCACCGGCGGGGCAACGCCGGCCTCGTTCGAGCCGACGATCGACTACGTCGTGACCAAGATCCCGCGGTTCGCGTTCGAGAAGTTCCCGCTCGCGAACGACCGCCTCACCACGCAGATGAAGTCCGTCGGCGAAGTGATGGCGATGGGCCGCACGTTCCAGGAATCGTTCCAGAAGGCGCTCCGGGGGCTCGAGACGGGCATCGACGGGCTGGACGAGCGCACCACCGACCCGGAGGTCCTGGAGCGCGAGCTCGGGCTGCCGGGGCCCGAGCGCATCCACTACGTCGCCGATGCGTTCCGCTGCGGCCGGCCGCTCGCGGACATCCACCGCGATACGCGCATCGATCCCTGGTTTCTCGCGCAGATCGCCGACATCGTCGCGCAGGAGGCGCGGCTCGCCGGACGGGCGCTCGGCTCGGTCTCGCGCGAGGAGCTGCTGCGGCTGAAGCGCGCCGGATTCTCCGACCGCCGGCTGGCGAAGCTGACGGGCGCGACCGCCGACGCCGTGCGAGAGCGCCGGCATACTCTGGGCGTGAGGCCGGTCTTCAAGCGCGTGGACACCTGCGCCGCCGAGTTCGCGACGCGGACCGCGTACCTGTACTCGACCTACGAGGAAGAGTGCGAGGCCGACCCGACCGACCGCCGCAAGATCATGGTGCTCGGCGGCGGGCCGAACCGGATCGGCCAGGGCATCGAGTTCGATTACTGCTGCGTGCACGCCGCGCTCGCGCTCCGGGCGGACGGGTACGAGACCATCATGGTCAACTGCAATCCGGAGACGGTGTCGACCGACTATGACACGTCGGACCGCCTCTACTTCGAGCCGCTCACCCTCGAGGACGTGCTCGAGATCGTGGCGCGGGAGAAGCCAGCCGGCGTGGTGGTGCAGTACGGCGGGCAGACGCCGCTCAAGCTCGCGCGCGACCTCGAGCGGAACGGCGTCCCGATCATCGGGACGAGCCCCGATTCGATCGACGTCGCCGAGGACCGCGAGCGCTTCCAGCGGCTGCTGCACGCACTCGGCCTGCGGCAGCCGGCGAACCGCACGGCGCGCGCCGAAGCGGAGGCGCTCGCTGCGGCCCGGGAGATCGGCTACCCGCTCGTCGTGCGGCCGAGCTACGTGCTCGGCGGCCGCGCGATGGAGATCGTGCATGCGGAGCCCGATCTGGAGCGCTACATGCGCGACGCGGTGAAGGTCTCGAACGACTCGCCGGTGCTGCTCGACCGGTTCTTGAACGACGCCACCGAGGTGGACGTCGATGCGATCTGCGACGGCGAGCGGATCCTGATCGGCGGCATCATGGAGCACATCGAGCAGGCCGGCGTCCACTCCGGCGACTCGGCGTGCTCGCTGCCGCCCTTCTCGCTGCCGCGCGCGATCCAGGACGAGCTGCGGCGCGAGACCGCCCTCATGGCGAAGGCGCTCGGCGTCGTCGGCCTGATGAACGTCCAGTATGCGATCCAGGGCGGCGACGTCTACGTGCTGGAGGTGAACCCGCGCGCCTCGCGCACGGTGCCCTTTGTCTCCAAAGCCACCGGCCTTGCGCTCGCCAAGATCGCCGCGCGCTGCATGGCCGGACGGACGCTCGACGAGCAGCGCGTGGCCGGGGAGGTGATTCCGCCGTACTTCTCGGTCAAGGAGGCGGTCTTTCCGTTCATCAAGTTCCCCGGCGTCGACACCATCCTCGGTCCGGAGATGAAGTCGACCGGCGAGGTGATGGGCGTCGGCAATGGCTTCGGCGAGGCCTTCGTCAAGGCGCAGCTTGCGGCCGGCCTGCGCCTGCCCTCCGGCGGCAACGCTTTCATCAGCGTGCGCGACGCGGACAAGCCCCCCGCGATCGAGGTGGCGCGGGAGCTTGCCGCGCTCGGGTTCGCGCTCGTCGCGACCCGCGGCACGGCGGCGGCGATCGCCGCGGCCGGGCTCACGGTCGCCACGGTGAACAAGGTGGCCGAAGGACGGCCGCACGTGGTCGACATGATCAAGAACGACGAGATCGAGCTGATCGTGAACACGGTCGACGAGCGGCGCACCGCGATCTCCGACTCGCGCTCGATCCGGACCACCGCGGTCCAGCGCCGGGTGGCCTACTTCACGACGATCGCCGGTGCCCGCGCCGCCTGCGCCGGGATGCGCGCGATGGGGACGCTCGTCCCCTACGACCTGCAGGGCTTGCACAAGCGGCTGAAGGCTGCTTAACTACGCGCTTGCGACCTCTCTCTCCCCGGCCCCAGCGCCGGGGTTTTACTTTTTTGGCGAATCCTTCGGCGAATCCCTCATGCAGAAGACCCCCCTCACGGTGGCCGGCGCCGAGAAGCTGCGCGCCGAGCTGCACCGGTTGAAGACCGTGGAGCGCCCGAAAGCGATCACGGCGATCGCCGACGCGCGCTCGCACGGCGATCTTTCGGAGAACGCCGAGTACGACGCGGCGAAGGAGCGGCAGGGCTTCATCGAGGGCCGGATCGCCGAGGTCGAGGCGAAGCTCGCGAGCGCCCAGATCATCGATCCGAAGCTCGTCGACGCGGACGGACGCTGCGTGTTCGGCGCCACCGTGGAGATCGAGGACCAGGACGGCGGCGACCGCGTCACCTATCAGATCGTCGGCGACGACGAGGCCGACATCAAGGAGAGCAAGATCTCGATCAGCTCGCCGATCGCGCGTGCGCTGATCGGCAAGTACGCGGGGGACGTGGCCGAGGTGCGGGCGCCCGGCGGGGTGAAGCGCTACGAGATCCTCGACGTCAGGTACGAGTAGCGGCGAGCAGCGCGGCGGTCGGCCGAGCGGGGCCGATTGCTGCCCACGGGTCCATGGTCTCGGGAAGCCCCGGGTCTCGATGCAACGACCTCGACTATCGCGGCCGGGCTTTTCCGCGACGCGCCCGCTTGATGCGCGCCCCGCGCGCCGGTGGCTGCAGTGCCGCGCGGCCGGGCTGCCGGCGGACCCGCGAGCGGGGCTCGGAGCGTGCCGCCGGGCGAGGGCGGAGGCGCTTTGCCGGTCGCGCGGGCTGGCCGGACGCTGCGGGGCGCTCCGGCGGGACGGGCGGCTCGATGTGCTCCCGGTACACGACGAGCGTCTTGCCGATGTGCTGCACCGGGGCGCTGCCGGAGCGCTCGCAGATTTCGGCAAGCAGCGCATCGCGCTCGGCGCGGCCTTCCCCGGCGACGCGGATCTTGATGAGCTCATGCGCGGCGAGTGCGCGCTCGATCTCGGCCGACACCGCGGCGGTGAGGCCACCGGCGCCGATCAGGACGACCGGGGCAAGGCGGTGGGCGCGGCCCTTCAGGGCCTGCCGCTGCGCCGGAGTGAGCGGCTTCTGCATGCGAACGGCTCCATGCCAGGGATTCTAGATACATTTCACGGATGAGGCGTTCGAAGTCGAGCAGCGCGTGGATGCGGGAGCACGTGAGCGATCCGTACGTGCAGCGGGCGAAGGCGCTGGGGTACCGGTCGCGCGCGGCGTTCAAGCTGCTCGAGCTCGCGGCGAAGGAGCGGCTGCTCGCCGCAGGTCAGACCGTAGTCGATCTCGGCGCGGCGCCCGGCAGCTGGTCGCAGGTCGCCGCGCGCATGGTCGGCCCGTCCGGGCGCGTGATCGCGGTCGATCTGCTCGAGATCGCGCCGCTGGAGAACGTCCGGGTCGTGCGAGGCGATTTCACCGCCGCGGAGACACTGGCGGCGCTCGAGCGCGCCGTCGGCCCAGGCGGCGCCGATCTTGTGCTCTCCGACATGGCCCCCAATATAAGCGGCGTGTCTGCGACCGATCAGGTGCGCGGGATTCATCTTGCCGAGCTCGCGGTGGCGTTCGCGCAACGCCAGCTGAAACCGGACGGGGTGCTGGTGGTCAAAGTGTTTCAGGGCGCCGGGTTCCCGGAACTGCTTGCGCACCTGCGGAAGGCCTTCGCATCGGTCGCGTCGCGCAAGCCGGGCGCCTCGCGCGGGCGATCGAGCGAACTGTATCTCGTCGCGCGCCGGCCGAGGGTCCCGAACACAGGCTAAGTGGTTGATGCGACGTGGGGAGTTGTACCTGCGTCGGGCGGTTTTTTGGGTTTAGAATAGCTGGCGAGTAGTATCCGCCGACGAGGAGAGCAATTGAACAACCTGATCAAGAACCTGGTGATCTGGCTGGTCATCGGCCTGGTGCTGATGACGGTCTTCAACCAGTTCAACACCCGGCACGCGACGCAGGCGCCGATGCCGTACTCGCAGTTCGTCGACGAGGTGAAGGCGGGCCACATCCAGAGCGTCGTGATCGAGGGGCGCTCGCTCCGCGCGACGACCAGCGACGGGAAGCGCGTCAACAGCTACTCGCCCGGCGACATCTGGCTGATCAACGATCTCCTCAAGTACGGCGTCAAGGTCGAGGCGAAGCCCGACGAGGAGCCCTCGCTCCTCATGAACATCTTCGTCTCCTGGTTCCCGATGCTGCTCCTGATCGGGGTCTGGATCTTCTTCATGCGCCAGATGCAGGGCGGCGGTCGCGGCGGCGCGTTCTCGTTCGGCAAGTCGCGCGCGCGCATGCTGGACGAGTCGAACAACAACGTCACCTTCGCCGACGTCGCGGGGTGCGACGAGGCGAAGGAGGACGTCGCCGAGCTCGTCGACTTCCTGAAGGATCCGTCCAAGTTCCAGAAGCTCGGCGGGCGCATCCCGAAAGGCGTGCTGATGGTCGGCAGCCCCGGCACGGGCAAGACGCTGCTCGCGCGCGCGATCGCGGGCGAGGCGAAGGTGCCGTTCTTCTCGATCTCGGGCTCCGACTTCGTCGAGATGTTCGTCGGCGTCGGCGCGGCGCGCGTGCGCGACATGTTCGACCAGGCGAAGAAGCACGCCCCCTGCATCGTGTTCATCGACGAGATCGACGCGGTCGGCCGCCAGCGCGGGGCGGGCCTCGGCGGCGGCAACGACGAGCGCGAGCAGACGCTGAACCAGCTGCTCGTCGAGATGGACGGCTTCGAGGGCACGACCGGCGTGATCGTGATCGCGGCGACGAACCGGCCGGACGTGCTCGATCCGGCGCTCCTGCGCCCGGGCCGCTTCGATCGCCAGGTGGTGGTGCCGCTCCCCGACATCCGCGGCCGCGAGCAGATTCTGCTCGTCCACATGCGCAAGGTCCCGCTGGCGCCGGACGTCAGGGCGGACATCATCGCGCGCGGCACGCCCGGCTTCTCCGGCGCGGATCTCGCCAACCTCGTGAACGAGGCGGCGCTGTTCGCCGCGCGCCAGAGCAAGCGCCTCGTGGACATGGACGACTTCGAGCGCGCCAAGGACAAGATCATCATGGGCGCCGAGCGCCGCTCGATGGTCATGCCGGAGGAGGAGCGCCGGAACACCGCGTACCACGAGTCCGGCCACGCCGTGGTCGCGAAGCTCCTGCCGAAGACCGACCCGGTGCACAAGGTGACGATCATCCCGCGGGGCCGCGCGCTCGGCGTGACGATGCAGCTGCCCGAGCAGGACCGCTACAGCCAGGACCGCGAGCGGCTGCTCAACACGATCGCGGTGCTCTTCGGCGGGCGCATCGCCGAGGAGGTGTTCATGCACCAGATGACCACCGGCGCGGCGAACGACTTCGAGCGGGCGACGGAGATCGCGCGGCGGATGGTCACGCAGTGGGGCATGTCCGACAATCTGGGCCCGATGGTCTACGGCGAGAACGAAGGCGAGATCTTCCTCGGCCGCTCGATCACGACGCACAAGAACGTGTCCGAGGCCACCATGCAGCAGGTGGACCAGGAGATCCGCCGCGTCATCGACGAGCAGTACGCGCTGTCGCGCCGCCTCCTCGAGGAGAACCGCGACAAGGTCGAGGCCATGGCGCGGGCCCTGCTCGAGTACGAGACGATCGACGCCGAGCAGATCAACGACATCATGGCCGGTCTCCCGCCCCGGCCGCCGAAGCCTGCCCAGCCGGCACCGCCGCCGCAGCAGCCGCCGAAAGGCGATGCGGCGGGCGCCGCCGCGCCGCACGCGGCCTGAGGCGTTCGGCGCCTCGGGGCCGAGGAGTGAGGCGTGAGGCGTGAGGAGGGCGGCCCGGCCGGGCCGCTCGAAGCGGCGCTGCCTCGCCCGAACTCCGCCGCGCGGGCGCTCCGCTGCGGGCGCTTCGTCCTTTCCCTCGACCGCCCGCTGCTGATGGGGGTGGTCAACGTCACCCCCGACTCGTTCTCCGATGGCGGCCGGTTGCTCGCGCCCGGCGCGGCGGTCGCGCACGCTGAGCGGCTGATCGAGGAGGGCGCCGATCTCATCGACATCGGCGGCGAGTCCAGCCGTCCCGGCGCGGCACCGGTGTCCGCCGAGCGCGAGCTCGCCCGGATCGCGCCCGTGCTCGAAGCGCTGAACGGCGGCGCGGTGCCGCTGTCGGTCGACACCGTGAAGCCGGAGGTGATGCGCGAGGCGATCCGCCTCGGCGCGGCGATGATCAACGACATCAGCGCGCTGCGCGAGCCGGGTGCGCTCGCGGCGGTGGCGGCGTCGGACGCCGCGATCTGCCTGATGCACATGCAGGGCGAACCCCGCACGATGCAGGCGTCGCCCCGATACACCGACGTGGTCGACGAGGTCAAGCGATTCCTCGCTGAGCGTGCGGCGGCCGCGATCGCGGCAGGCATCGCCCGCGAGCGCATCGTGGTGGATCCCGGCTTCGGATTCGGCAAGACGGTGGAGCACAATCGCGCGCTGCTACGCGCGCTCGGCGCGATCGCGGAGCTCGGCTACCCGGTGCTCGCCGGGCTCTCGCGCAAGTCGACCTTGGGATGGATCACGGGCCGGCCCGCGGGCGAGCGGATGCCGGCGAGCATCGCGGCCGCGCTGCTCGCCGCCGAGCGCGGCGCTAGAATCCTGCGCGTCCACGACGTTGCGGCGACGCGCGACGCGCTCGCCGTGTGGCTATGGCTGACAGGGGATGGGCAGAAAATACTTCGGGACTGACGGCATCCGGGGGCGGGTCGGCGAGGCGCCGATCACGCCCGACTTCGTCCTGCGCCTCGGCTTCGCCGCCGGGGAAGTCCTCGTGCGCCGCGGTGCCGCGGGCGAGCATCGGCCGGCGGTCCTGATCGGCAAGGACACGCGCGTCTCGGGCTACATGCTCGAGGCAGCGCTCGAGGCGGGCTTCTCCGCCGGCGGTGTGGACGTCATGCTCTGCGGCCCCATGCCGACGCCCGCCGTCGCCTATCTCACGCGCGCGCTGCGGCTGCAGGCGGGCATCGTGATCAGCGCGTCGCACAATCCGTACCCCGACAACGGCATCAAGTTCTTCTCCGCGGACGGCGGCAAGCTGCCGGATGCCATCGAGCAGGAGATCGAGGACGCGCTCGAGCGCCCGCTCGCGTGCCGGCCCTCCGGCGAGCTCGGCAGGGCGCGGCGCATCGACGATGCGGCCGGCCGCTACATCGAGTTCTGCAAGAGCACCTTCCCGTCCGCGCTCGACCTGCGCGGCATGCGGATCGCCGTCGATTGCGCGAACGGGGCGGCGTATCACGTCGCGCCGCACGTGTTCCACGAGCTTGGTGCCGACGTGACGACCACCGGCACGAGCCCGAACGGACTGAACATCAACGAGCGGGTGGGCGCCACGCATCCGAAATCGCTCGCCGATCTGGTGCGTGCGAGCCATGCGGATCTCGGCGTCGCGCTCGACGGCGACGGCGACCGCGTCGTGATGGCCGACGCGAACGGCGCGGTGTATGACGGCGACCAGCTGCTCTACGCCATCGTCGCCAACCGGGCAAGGGGCGGGAGCGTGCCCGGCGTGGTCGGCACGCTGATGTCCAATCTCGCGCTCGAGCGGGCGCTGGCGACGCTCGGCGTCGAGTTCGTGCGGGCGAAGGTCGGCGACCGGTACGTGCTGGAGCTGCTGCACGAGCGGGGCTGGTCGATCGGTGGCGAGAACTCGGGACACATCATCTGCCTCGACAAGCACACGACCGGCGACGGCATCGTGTCGGCGCTGCAGGTGCTCACCGCGATGCGCGAGCAGCGGCGCGGGCTGGACGAGGTCGCCGGCGCGCTCGCACTCTACCCCCAGAAGCTGATCAACGTCCGCGTCGCTCGCGAGTTCGACTGGCGCTCGAGTCCCGCCATCGCCCGCGCGTGCGCCGACGCCGAGACGCGGCTCGGCGAGCGCGGTCGGCTGCTGCTGCGCCCGTCCGGAACCGAGCCCGTGCTGCGCGTCATGGTCGAAGGTGAGGATGCCGCGGAGGTGCATGCCATCGCGGCCGAGGTCGCGCGATCGGTGGAGCAGGCCGCCGGGCGCGTCGGCGTCGCCGGTCCGAACGCATAGCCTGCGCGCCTCCTAGGCCCCGGCGCGGATCGGGCGTCGGCTTCGTTCGCGCGGCACTCGGGGCATGCCATGGCCGGCACGTCTGCAACGTGCTGCCCGGATCCGCGTGTCAGCCCTGTAACCTCGCTGTCACATGCGGCCGTTACACTGTCGTCCGCCCAACGCGACACCGGAGCACACGCCCTGATCAAGGAGCCGCCAATGCGCGCGAAGATGATCTCACTTGGCGTAGCGCTTTCCGCCGCCGCGGTCGCCGGCGCCGCGAGCGCCGCCGACATCACCGGCGCCGGCGCGACGTTGCCCTACCCGATCTACGCGAAGTGGGCGGACGCGTACAAGAAGGCGACCGGCATCGGGCTGAACTACCAGTCGATCGGGTCCGGCGGCGGGATCAAGCAGATCCGTTCGAAGACCGTCGATTTCGGCGCGTCCGACATGCCGCTCAAGGCGGAACAGCTCGAGCGAGACGGGATGATCCAGTTTCCGGCGATCATGGGCGGCGTGGTGCCGGTCGTGAACGTCGCCGGGATCCGGCCGGGCGAGCTCAAGATGACCGGCGCGGTGCTCGCCGATATCTACCTCGGCAAGATCACGAAATGGAACGACGCCTCGATTGCGAAGCTGAATCCCGGCGCGAACCTTCCCGCCGCGGACATCATCGTCGTCCATCGCTCGGACGGTTCGGGTACGACCTTCATCTTCACCGACTACCTGTCGAAGGTCAGTCCGGAATGGAAGTCGAAAGTCGGCGAGCACACTTCGGTCGCCTGGCCGGCGGGTGTGGGCGGCAAGGGCAACGAGGGCGTCGCGGCGCAGGTGCAGCGGCTCAAGGGCGCGATCGGCTACGTCGAATATGCCTACGCGAAGCAGAACAGGATGGTCCACGTGCAGATGCCGGACCGCACCGGCAAATTCTTGCAGCCGGGAGAGAAGACGTTCCAGGCGGCCGCGGCCGGTGCCGACTGGAAGAAGGCCCCGGGCTTCTATGAGATCCTCACGGACGAGCCGGGGCCGGACAGCTGGCCGATCACCGGCGCGAGCTTCATCCTGCTGCAGAGGTCGCAGGCCGATGCCGCCCGCGCGGCCGAGGTGTTGAAGTTCTTCGACTGGGCGTTTGTGAACGGCGATAAGATGGCCTCCGAGTTGGGCTACGTCGCGATTCCCGAGAGCGTCGTCGCCCTGATCAAGGACGAGTGGCAGGCGAGACTGAAGGATTCGTCCGGCGCACCGATCTGGAAGTGATCGCGGACCAAGATGAGCAGCACGCCGGCGCCGCCGTACAACGACTCTCCGGGTCTGCCGTGAGGGCAGGCCTGGAGAGCGTCGCCTCCGCCTCAGCGCGCGCCGAGTCCGGTCCGCGCGCAGCGTTCACGGGCGCGGGCGGGCGGTTGCGCCGGCAGGATGCGGCATTCCGCGCGGTCACGCAGGGGTTCGCCTTCCTGGTGCTGCTTCTGCTCGGCGGAATCATCGTCACGCTCGCCTCCGGCAGCTGGCTTTCGTTGTCGCACTTCGGAGTCCGGTTCCTGTTCAGCAGCGCGTGGAACCCGGTCACCGAGGATTTCGGCGCGCTCGTCCCGATCGCCGGCACCCTCGCGACCTCCGCGATCGCGCTCCTGATCGGCGTGCCGGTGAGCTTCGGCATCGCGCTCTTCCTCACCGAGCTCTCGCCGCCATGGCTGCGGCGCCCGATCGGCACCGCGATCGAGCTCCTCGCGGCGATCCCGAGCATCATCTACGGCATGTGGGGCCTCTTCGTCTTTGCCCCGTTTTTCGCCGAGCACGTCCAGCCGGTGTTGATCTCCGTGCTCGGTCCGGTCCCCTACGCGGGGGCGCTGTTCCGCGGGCCACCGATGGGCATCGGCGTGCTCACCGCCGGCATCATCCTCGCCGTCATGGTGATTCCGTTCATCGCGGCCGTGATGCGGGACGTCTTCGAGATCGTGCCCGCGGTGCTGAAGGAATCGGCCTACGCGGTCGGCGGCACGACCTGGGAGGTTGTCTGGAACGTCGTGCTGCCGTACACCAGGGCGGGTGTCATCGGCGGCATCATGCTCGGCCTCGGGCGCGCGCTCGGGGAAACGATGGCGGTCACCTTCGTGATCGGCAACGCGTACCGTCTCAGCAGCTCGCTCCTCGCACCCGGAAACACGATTGCGTCGGCGCTCGCCAACGAGTTCACCGAGGCGGTCGGCGAGCTGCACTTCTCCGCGCTCATCGCGCTCGGGCTGATCCTCTTCGTCATCACGTTCATCGTCCTTTCGCTCTCGAAGCTGCTCCTGCTCCGGCTCGCCCGGCAGGAAGGCCTCCAGGCGTGACGGGGGCGATTGGCCATGAGCCTCTACGCGCGCCGGCTCTGGTTGAACAGATTCAACCTGTTCGTGTCGCTGCTGGCGACCGCTTTCGGCCTGTTCTGGCTGGCGTGGATCCTGTGGACCTTGTTCGACGCCGGCCTGGCAGCGCTCACGCCCGCGGTGGTGACGCAGATGACCCCGCCACCCGGCAGCGCGGGCGGGCTCCTGAACGCCATCGTCGGCTCGCTCATCATGGCCGGGGGCGCCACTCTTCTCGGCACGCCGATCGGGATCCTGGCCGGGGTCTATCTCGCTGAATTCGGCCGCGAAGGGTGGCTCGCTCCGACGACGCGATTCGTCAACGACGTCCTGCTGAGCGCGCCATCGATCATCATCGGGCTCTTCGTCTACGAGGCCTACGTCTTCCACGCCAAGCATTTCTCGGCGCTGGCGGGAATCTTCGCCCTCGCCTTGATCGTCATACCGGTCGTCATCCGCACGACCGAGAACATGCTGCGGCTCGTGCCCGACAGTCTGCGCGAGGCCTCGGCCGCGCTCGGGGCCCCGCAATGGAAAGTGATCACCCTGGTGACGCTGCGCGCTGCGCGCGCCGGCGTCGTGACCGGCGTCCTCCTCGCGATCGCCCGGATCTCGGGCGAGACCGCCCCGCTCCTGTTCACCGCGCTCAACAACCAGTTCTGGAGCCTCGACCTCGGCGCACCCATGGCCAACCTGCCGGTGGTGATCTTCCAGTTCGCGATGAGTCCCTATGACGACTGGCAGAAGCTCGCCTGGGCTGGCGCGCTCCTGATCACGTTCAGCGTGCTCGCGCTGAACATCGTGGCGCGCGTGCTCTTCCGGTCGAAGACGAGCGCTTATTGACATCATCGAGCCCCCGAACCGCAATGCCCGCGCCCGCCACCGCAAATCCCGCGCCCGCCGCCGCACCCGCGCTGTCCCGCGAGAAGGTCAAGATCGAGGTGCGGAACCTGAACTTCTTCTATGGGAAGTTCCACGCGTTGAAGGGCATCAATCTCGTGGTGCCCGAGCGCAAGGTCACCGCGTTCATCGGGCCTTCGGGGTGCGGCAAGTCTACCCTGCTGCGGACTTTCAACCGGATGTATGCGCTGTATCCCAACCAGGAGGCGCGGGGCGAGATCCTGGTCGATGCCCAGAACATCCTGTCGCCGAAGCAGGACCTGAACCAGCTGCGCGCGAAGGTCGGCATGGTGTTCCAGAAGCCGACGCCGTTCCCGATGTCGATCTACGACAACATCGCCTTCGGGGTGCGGCTGTACGAGCGGCTGCCGAGCCGCGTGATGCAGGAGCGCGTCGAATGGGCACTGCGCAAGGCGGCGCTGTGGGACGAGGTCAAGGACAAGCTGCAGCAGAGCGGCATGAGCCTCTCCGGAGGGCAGCAGCAACGGCTCTGCATCGCGCGCGGCATTGCGGTGAAGCCGGAGGTGCTGCTGTTGGACGAGCCCTGCTCGGCGCTCGATCCGATCTCGACCGCGCGGATCGAGGAGCTGATCAGCGAGCTGAAGGCCGACTACACGATCGTCATCGTCACCCACAACATGCAGCAGGCCGCGCGCGTCTCCGACTATACGGCCTACATGTACCTCGGCGAGCTCGTCGAGTTCGACGTCACCGACACGATCTTCATCAAGCCGAAGAAGAAGGAGACGGAGGACTACATTACCGGCCGATTCGGCTGAGCCGCCGCCCGCCCTCGCGGCAGGGCGGTGCCAGGATCCGCGGCGCGGCACCTTGTCCGGAACGTCGCGCGCCGGCGGCCCGATCGGCGCCCGGGCTAAACTTCCACTTCTCATCGCCTGTTCGAATCGGGGTCGGCAGCATGTCGAGAACGCAGCGCGCCCGCGGACGTCCCTGCCTCGCGCGGGCGTCCGGATCCTTCGTGCCTTGATCGCGCTTCTGCAGCGGGTCGCGAGCGCGCGCGTGTCCTGCGCGGGGGAGACGGTCGGAGAGATCGGTCCGGGGGTGCTCGTGCTCGCATGCGCGGAGCGGGGCGATACGCCGCGGCAGGCCGCACGCCTTGCGGAGCGGATCGTCAACTTGCGGATGTTTGCGGACCAGGACGGCAGAATGAACCGCTCGGTGCGCGAGGTCGGCGGGGGCGTGCTCCTGGTGTCGCAGTTCACGCTGGTCGCCGACACGCGCAGCGGCAACCGGCCGAGCTTCACGCCGGCGGCGGACCCGGAAGCCGGGCAGCGCCTCTTCGACGAACTCGTACGCGCGGTGTCTGCGGCGCACGCGCCGGTCGCCACCGGCCGCTTCGGCGCGCACATGCAGGTGAGCCTGGTGAACGACGGGCCGGTGACGTTCTGGCTGCGCGTCGATCCGGAGCGCGCCGGGTGAGCGCGATGCTCGCGAGGGGCCTCTCGTGAAGGTGAGGCCTGGTGCGCTCCGTCTGGGTTTCGGCGCGCGCCTCGGGCGCGGGCTCCTCGCGCTCATGGGCTGGCGGACCGTGTTCGTGCCTCCGCCGGCGCCGAAGACCGTGATCGTTGTCTACCCTCACACGTCGAACTGGGACTTCGTGATCGGGTTCCTCGCCCGGGCGGCGGTCGGCTTGCGCTGCCATTTTGTCGCGAAGGAATCGCTGTTCCGGGGCGTGTTCGGCGCATGGCTGCGCCGGGTGGGCGGCATTCCGGTCGACCGGCGGGCGCCGATCGGGTTCGTGGATCAGGTGGTGCGGCATTTCGAGCGGAGCGACGAGTTTCATCTCGTGTTCACGCCGGAGGGCACGCGCGCCCGCACCGAGCACTGGAAGTCGGGCTTCTACCGCGTGGCCCGCGCGGCACGGGCGCCGGTCGGCCTCGCCTTCATCGACTATGGCCGGCGAGTGGTCGGCGTGGGCGAATGGATCGCCCTCTCCGGGGACGAGAAGCGCGACCTGGAGCGGATGAGCGCCTTCTACGCCGGAAAGGTGGGCAAGCATCCGGACCAGCAGAGCCCGATCCGGTTCGCGCCGGATGCCGATGAAGAATGACCCGCCGCGCCGCGCGTAGCGTTGCCTACGTGAGCGTGGCGGGTGGCGGCGAGCGCGGGCGTGTGCGTGGGGAGGTCGCACGGCTGCGCCCGCGGCGATGCGACGGCGTGGAGCGTTGACCGGCAGCGCTGCAGGCCGGTAAAATCAAAAGCTTTATCGCGCTGGCGCGCTTCCATGGCGTGCAGAGCGCGCGCCGGCGGATTCGCACCGGGCGGCCATCCGCGTGCGGCAAGCGCCATACCGGCAGACAACGCGGCAGACGAGGGCGAATGCGCGACCAGATGCGGGCCAAGCTCGTTGCGGGAAACTGGAAGATGCACGGCAGCCGCGCTGCGAACCAGCGGTTGCTGGAGGCCGTCAAGTCGGCCGCCGCAGAATTCGGCGGCGCCCAGTGCGCAGTGTGCGTGCCCTTCCCGTATCTCGAGCAGGCGCAGAACGCGCTCGCGGGCTCCGCGGTCGCGCTCGGCGCCCAGAACGTCTCGGAACACGACAGCGGCGCGTACACCGGCGAGGTCTCGGGCCCGATGCTGCGCGATTTCGGCTGCCGCTACGCGATCGTCGGCCATTCCGAGCGGCGGACGCTCTTTGGCGAACGCGACGGCCAAGTGGCCGCGAAGTTCCAAGCGGCGCAGCGCGCCGGGCTGATCCCCATCCTGTGCGTTGGCGAAACCCTCGCCGAGCGGGACAAGGCGGAGACCGAAGCGGTCGTCGGACGCCAGCTTCGCGCGATCCTCGACACGGCCGGCGTGCGGGCGCTTGCGGACGCGGTGGTGGCGTACGAGCCCGTCTGGGCGATCGGCACCGGGCGCACGGCAACTCCGGCGCAGGCGCAGAGCGTCCACGAGTTCCTGCGCCGGACCGTGGCGGAGCGGGACACGGAGATCGCCGCCCGCGTGACGATGCTCTATGGCGGCAGCGTGAAACCCGCGAATGCCGGCGAGCTCTTCGGGATGGCGGACATCGACGGCGGCCTGATCGGCGGCGCCTCGCTGGTGGCCGAGGATTTCATCGCGATCTGCAAGGCGGCCGCGGCCCGGCGCTGACGGATCGATCGAACGTGACTTGAGCAAGGGGGGCGGCGCCCGCCCGGAAGAGGAGTTGCATGAATATCGTGACCATCGTGGTTCTGACCGTGCACGTGCTCACTGCGGCGGGCATCGTGGTGCTCGTGCTGCTTCAGCACGGCAAAGGCGCGGACGTGGGCGCCGCGTTCGGCAGCGGGTCGTCCGGCAGCCTGTTCGGTGCGAGCGGGTCGGCGAACTTCCTGTCGCGCTCGACGGCCGTGCTGGCGACGGTGTTCTTCCTCACGAGCCTGGGGCTCGCCTACCTCGCGACGAGCAAGCCGAGCACCTCCGGCGGCACGGTGATGGAATCGGTGCAGCAGCCACCCGCGGCCGCGCCGGCGCAGAAGGAGCAGGAGACGCCGAGACCTCCGGCCCAAACCGAAGGTTCGCGGGCCAACGAGGTGCCGAAGTAATGTAGAATTCTAGTCTGCGCGCCGTGCCGGTAAGCATGGCGCAATCCGACGCCGACGTGGTGAAATTGGTAGACACGCCGTCTTGAGGGGGCGGTGGCTTTGCCGTGTGAGTTCGAATCTCACCGTCGGCACCACGATACGGGGGACTGGAGCGGGAGCGCCCCGTCCGGTTTCCAAATTCCTGGGAAGAGCGTGCGACTCGAGGAGCTGATCGATCGGACCGGATGCGGCTGCTTTGCGGCCCCCGTTGTGATCCCGCCGGCACCGGCTCCCTCGCACTCGGCCGTATAGCGATGCTCGCCGAATACTTCCCGATCCTGCTCTTCATCGTCGTCGCCCTCGCTTTCGGCGCCCTGTTGATCGGCCTCGGCTGGACGGCGAGCACGCTGCTCGGCGTCAATCGCCCGGACAGCGAGAAGCTCTCGCCCTACGAATGCGGATTCGAGGCGTTCGAGGACGCGCGCATGAAGTTCGACGTGCGCTACTACCTCGTTGCGATCCTCTTCATCCTCTTCGATCTCGAGATCGCCTTCCTGTTTCCGTGGGCGATCACCTTGAACGAGATCGGCGCCTTCGGTTTCGTCTCGATGATGATCTTCCTCGCGATCCTCGTGGTGGGCTTCGTCTACGAATGGAAGAAGGGGGCGCTCGAGTGGGAGTAGGTCCGATGGCCGCAAGCGCGGCCGCTCCGAGGCTGGGCGTGCTCGCGGACACCGCCGGCACCGCCTCGCCGCTGCGCGGCGCGCCCGTGGAGGTGGAGCATGGGTGCTGACGAAGGCCTGATGCGGCAAGGTTTTGTCACGACCTCGATCGACAAGGTGATCAACTGGACGCGCACCGGGTCGATGTGGCCGATGACGTTCGGGCTCGCATGCTGCGCGATCGAGATGATGCACGCCGGCGCGGCGCGCTACGACCTCGACCGGTTCGGGATCGTGTTCCGGCCGAGCCCGCGGCAGTCCGACGTGATGATCGTGGCGGGCACGCTCTGCAACAAGATGGCGCCGGCGCTGCGCAAGGTCTACGACCAGATGGCCGAACCCCGCTGGGTGGTTTCGATGGGCTCGTGCGCGAACGGCGGCGGCTACTACCACTACTCGTACTCGGTCGTGCGCGGCTGCGACCGGGTCGTGCCGGTGGACGTGTACGTTCCGGGCTGCCCGCCCACCGCCGAAGCCCTCCTGTACGGGCTGCTGCAGCTGCAGAACAAGATCCGCAGGACGAACACCATCGCCCGCTGATGCGTGTCACCACCGTCCGCTGTCCCGATGTCCACTAAGCTCGAGCAGCTCGCCGCGAAGGTGGGCGCCGCGCTCGGCGAGCGTGCGGCGAGCCTGACGGCCGCGCGCGGCGAGCTCACGCTCGTGGTGAAGGCCGCGGACTATGCCGCCTCAGCGCGCATGCTGCGGGACCGCGAGGACCTCGCGTTCGAGCAGCTCGTCGATCTGTGCGGCGTGGACTACTCCGCCTACGGCGACGGCGCCTGGACCGGGCCGCGTTTCGCGGTCGTGGCGCACCTGCTCTCGTTGCGGCACAACTGGCGGCTGCGGCTGCGCACCTTTGCGCCCGACGATGCCTTCCCGCTCGTCGCCTCGCTGATCGACGTCTGGCCGTCGGCCGACTGGTTCGAGCGCGAAGCGTTCGACTTCTTCGGGATCGTGTTCGCCGGCCATCCGGACTTGCGGCGCATCCTGACCGACTACGGCTTCATCGGCCATCCGTTCCGCAAGGACTTCCCGCTCTCGGGCCAGGTCGAGATGCGCTACGACCCCGAACGCAAGCGCGTCGTCTACCAGCCCGTGACGATCGAGCCGCGCGAGGTCACGCCGCGGGTGATCCGCGAGGAGCAGTACGGGGAGTCCGGCGGCTGAGCGCATGGCGGAGATCCGCAACTACACCTTGAACTTCGGCCCGCAGCATCCGGCGGCCCACGGCGTGCTGCGCCTCGTCCTCGAGATGGACGGCGAGGTGATCATGCGCGCCGATCCGCACATCGGGCTCCTGCATCGCGCGACCGAGAAGCTCGCCGAGCACAAGACGTACGTCCAGTCGCTGCCGTACATGGACCGCCTCGACTACGTGTCCATGATGTGCAACGAGCACGCGTACTGCATGGCGGTGGAGAAGCTGCTCGGCATCGGGATCCCGGTGCGCGCGCAGCACATCCGCGTGATGTTCGACGAGATCACCCGGATCCTGAATCACCTGCTGTGGCTCGGGACGCACGGCCTGGACATCGGCGCCATGACGATGTTCCTGTACTGCTTCCGCGAGCGCGAGGACCTGCTCGACTGCTACGAGGCGGTTTCGGGCGCGCGCATGCATGCGGCCTACTACCGGCCCGGCGGCGTGTACCGCGACCTGCCGGACACGATGCCGCAGTACCAGGCCTCGCCCTATCGCAGCGCACGGGAGGTCGCGCGGCTGAACGAGGCGCGGTCCGGATCGCTGCTCGACTTCATCGAGCGCTTCGTCGAGCGCTTCCCGCAGCGCGTGGACGAGTACGAGACCCTGCTCACCGAGAACCGCATCTGGAAGCAGCGCACGGTCGGCATCGGCGTCGTGTCACCCGAGCGGGCGGTGGCGCGGGGGTTCACCGGTCCGATGCTGCGCGGCTCGGGCGTGGCCTGGGACCTGCGCAAGAAGCAGCCCTATGCGGCGTACGACAAGGTCGACTTCGACGTGCCGGTGGGCGTGAACGGCGACTGCTACGACCGCTATCTCGTGCGGATGGAGGAGATGCGGCAGTCGGCGCGCATCGTCCGGCAGTGCATCGACTGGCTGCGCGCCAATCCGGGCCCGGTGATCGTGGACGACCACAAGGTCGCGCCGCCTTCGCGCGTGGCCATGAAGAGCAACATGGAAGAGCTGATCCACCACTTCAAGCTGTTCACCGAGGGGATCCACGTGCCTCCCGGGGAAGCCTATGCCGCGGTCGAGCATCCGAAGGGCGAGTTCGGGATCTACTTCGTCTCGGACGGCGCCAACAAGCCCTACCGGATGAAGATCCGTCCGCCGGGCTTCGCGCACCTGAGCGCCATGGACGAGATCACCCGGGGGCACATGCTGGCCGATGTCGTGGCGATCATCGGAACGCTGGACATCGTGTTCGGAGAAATCGACAGGTAGCGGAAGCGATGCTGTCCCGAGAAGCGCTAGACAAGGTCGACCGCGCGCTGACCAAGTACCCGCCCGACCAGAAGCAGTCGGCGGTGCTGGCCGCCCTCGTGATCGCCCAGGAGGAGAAGGGGCACCTCTCGACCGAGGTGATGGACTTCGTGGCGCACTACCTCGGCATGCCTCCGGTCGCGGTCTACGAGGTCGCGACCTTCTACACGATGTTCGACTGCACGCCCGCCGGCGCGAACAAGCTCTGCGTGTGCACCAACCTTCCGTGCGCGCTGCGCGGTTCGGTGGCCGCGCTCGAGCACCTCAAGCAGCGCCTCGGCGTGGAGCTGAACGAGACCACGCCGGACGGGAAGTTCACCCTGCGCGAGGGCGAGTGCTTCGGCGCCTGCGGCGATGCGCCGGTCATGCTCCACAACAACAAGCGGATGCTTTCGTTCATGACGCCGGACCGGATCGACCAGCTGCTCGCGGAACTCTCGAAGTGACCACTGCGCACCCCCCGCTCCCCGCCGACGCGTACGGACCCGACGCGCTGATCATGAAAGGCGTCGACGGGCTCAACTGGCGGTTGAAGGATTACGAGGCGCGCGGCGGCTACCGGGCGCTGCGCAAGGTCATCGCCGAGAAGATGACGCCCGATGCGCTGATCGCCGAGGTGAAGAAGTCGGCGCTGCGCGGGCGCGGCGGCGCCGGATTCCCGACCGGGCTCAAGTGGAGCTTCATGCCGCGCGAATTCCCGGGGCAGAAGTACATCGTGTGCAACTCCGACGAGGGCGAGCCCGGGACGTTCAAGGACCGCGACATTCTGCGCTACAACCCGCACAGCGTCATCGAGGGCATGGTCCTCGCCGGCTACGCGACGGGGACTACCGTCGGGTACAACTACATCCACGGCGAGATCTGGGACGTCTACCAGCGCTTCGAGGAGGCGATCGAAGAGGCGCGTGCGGCCGGCTACCTGGGCAGCAACATCCTCGGGAGCGGCGTTGCCTTCGAGCTGCACGCGCACCACGGCTGGGGCGCATACATCTGCGGCGAGGAAACCGCGCTCCTCGAGTCGCTCGAGGGCAAGAAGGGGCTGCCGCGCTTCAAGCCGCCGTTCCCGGCGAGCTACGGCCTGTACGGCAAGCCGACCACGATCAACAACACCGAGACGTTCGCCGCGGTCCCGTGGATCGTCGCGAACGGCGCCGAACGCTACCTCGAGCTCGGGCGTCCGAACAACGGCGGCACCAAGATCTTCTCGGTGTCGGGACACGTCGAGCGTCCGGGAAACTACGAGGTGCGGCTCGGCACGCCCTTCGCGAAGCTCCTCGCGATGGCCGGGGGCGTGCGCGCCGGGCGGACGCTGAAGGCGGTGATCCCGGGCGGCTCGTCGATGCCCGTGCTGCCGGGCGAGGCCATGATGCGCACGGACATGGACTACGACTCGATCGCCAAGGCCGGATCGATGCTCGGCTCCGGCGCGGTGATCGTCATGGACGACTCGACCTGCATGGTGAAGGCGCTCGAGCGGCTGTCCTACTTCTACTTCGAGGAGTCCTGCGGGCAGTGCACGCCGTGCCGCGAGGGCACGGGGTGGCTCTACCGGATGGTGCACCGGATCGAGACCGGGCACGGCCGGCCCGAGGATCTCGACGTCCTGGTGAACGTCGCCGACAACATCCTGGGCCGCACGATCTGCGCGCTCGGCGATGCGGCTGCGCTGCCGGTGAAGAGCTTCATCGCCCATTTCAGGGAGGAGTTCGCCTACCACATCGAACACAAGCGCTGCCTGGTGAGCATTCCGGGCGGCTACGCGACCGTGCCGGGCGTCCCCCTCGGCGAGGCGGCGTGAAGCGCGAGGCGGCCTGAAGGACGAGGCGGAGAGCGGTGTGGGAACGATGCTGAAGATCGAGATCGACGGCCGGCAGACGGAAGTTCCGCCCGGCGCGACCGTGATGGACGCGGCCACCCGGGTCGGCGTCTTCATCCCGTACTTCTGCTATCACAAGAAGCTCTCGATCGCCGCGAACTGCCGCATGTGCCTGGTGCAGGTCGAGAAGGCGCCCAAGCCGCTGCCCGCCTGCGCCACGCCCGTTACCGACGGGATGAAGGTGTGGACGCAGTCCGAGCTCGCGCGGCAGGCGCAGCGGGGCGTGATGGAATTCCTGCTCATCAACCATCCGCTCGACTGCCCGATCTGCGATCAGGGCGGCGAGTGCCGGCTGCAGGATCTCTCGGTCGGATACGGCGGCAGCGCGTCGCGCTACCGCGAGCCGAAGCGGGTCGTCAGCGAGAAAGAGATCGGCCCACTGGTCTCGGCGCAGGAGATGACGCGCTGCATCCACTGCACGCGGTGCATACGCTTCGGCCAGGAAATCGGCGGCGTGATGGAGCTCGGCATGATCGGCCGCGGGGAGCACGCGGAGATCGTGGCGTTCGTCGGCAGGACCGTCGATTCCGAGCTCTCCGGCAACATGATCGACATCTGCCCGGTCGGCGCGCTCACCTCGAAGCCGTTCCGGTACACCGCGCGCACGTGGGAGCTCGCCCGCCGCAAGTCGGTGTCCCCGCACTGCGGGCTGGGCGCGAACCTCATCGTGCAGGCGATCCACAACCGCGTGATGCGCGTGGTGCCGCGGGAGAACGAGGCGCTGAACGAGTGCTGGCTGTCGGACAAGGACCGCTTCTCGTACGAGGGTCTCAATTCCGAGGAGCGGGTGCGCCGCCCGATGCTGAAGCAGGGCGGCGAGTGGCGCGAGGTGGACTGGCAGGTCGCCCTCGAGCACACGGCGCACGCGCTGCGCGAGACGCGCGCGAAGCACGGGGCCGGCGCGATCGGAGCGCTCGGCTCGCCGCACGCGACCCTCGAGGAGCTGCACCTGCTCCAGAAGCTCGCGCGCGGCCTGGGCTCGGAGAGCGTCGACTTCCGCCTGCGCCGGTGCGACTTTTCCGCGGACGGGAAGCGCGCGGGCGTGCCGTGGCTCGGGATGCCGGTGGCCGAGATCGGCGCGCTCGACCGCGTGCTGGTGGTCGGCTCGTTCCTGCGCAAGGATCACGCGCTCATCGCGCAGCGCCTGCGGCAGGCGGCCAAGCGCGGCCAGCAGATCAACCTGCTGCACGTTGCCGGCGACGATCCGCTCGTCAGGCTCGCGAACCGCCTGACCGTGGCGCCGAGCGCGCTGCCCGTGGCGCTCGCGCGGATCGCGCGCGCGGTGATCGAGGCGAAGGGCGGCGCTCTCCCGCCGGCGCTCGCGCAGCTCGAGGCGGCGCCGGCAGTGACCGAGACGGCCCGCGCCATTGCGGCGAGTCTCGCCTCGGGCGCGCGCGTGGGCATCTTTCTCGGCAACGCGGCCGAGCAGCATCCCCGGGCGGCCGAGCTGCACGCGATCGCACAGGAGCTCGCCGGTGCGCTCGACGCGCGGTTCGGCTTTCTCGGCGAGGCGGCGAACAGCGTCGGCGGCTATCTGGCCGGCTGCGTGCCGGGCCCCGGCGGAATGAATGCCGGCGCGATGCTCGCCGATCCGCGCAAGGCCTACGTGCTGCTGAATGTCGAGCCCGCGCTCGATTGCCACAACGCGGCGCAGGCGCTCGCCGCGATGCATGCCGCCGACATGGTCATCGCGCTGTCGGCCTTCGGCGGCGGCGCGCTCGACTACGCCGACGTGATCCTTCCGATCGGACCGTTCACCGAGACCTCGGGCACCTTCGTGAACACCGAGGGACGCGCGCAGAGTTTCAATGGCGTCGTCCCGCCGCTCGGCGACGCGCGCCCGGCGTGGAAGGTGCTGCGCGTGCTCGGCAACATGCTCGGCGTGGAGGGCTTCGATTTCGATACGAGCGAAGCGGTGCGCGATGCGGCGTGCCGCGCGTCGGACGTCGCGGGCCGGCTCGACAACCGCGTTTCGGGCATCGCCCTCGAGCGAAGGGCGCCGGCGCCGGCGCTCGAGCGGGTGGCGGAGGTGCCGATCTACTCGGCCGACCCGCTGGTGCGCCGCGCCAGCTCGCTCCAGCAGACGCACGATGCCGCGCCGCCGAGTGCCTTCATGAACGCGGCGACGATCGCACGGCTCGGCCTGGCGGCGGGGGCGCCGGTGCGCGTGCGACAGGAGAGCGGCACGGCGGTCCTCGAGCTCGCGCGCGACGACGGGCTCGCCGATGGCTGCGTGCGCATCGCCGCGGCGCATCCGGCAACCGCTGCGCTGGGCGCGATGTTCGGCGAGATCCGCGTGGAGCCGGCATGACCGCGGGGCGCCCACTCGGGGTCGAAGCGCCGGCGCGCGGCGGGAGGGCGCCGCGATGACCGAGCTCGCGCAAGCGCTCGAAGGCTACTCCGCGTCGCTCTTCGGCGCGGAGTGGGGCCCGGCGCTCTTCCTCACCGTCAAGTACCTCGTGCTGATCGTCTGCATCGCGCTGCCGGTCATCCTCTGCGTGGCCTATCTCACGCTGGCCGAGCGCAAGGTGATCGGCTACATGCAGGTGCGGATCGGCCCGAACCGGGTCGGACCGGCCGGGCTCCTGCAGCCGTTCGCCGACGTTCTCAAGCTCCTCTTCAAGGAGGTCGTCGTCCCGAGCGGCGCGAACAAGCTGCTCTTCGTCATCGCGCCGATGCTCTCGCTCATGCCCGCGCTCGCGGCCTGGGCCGTGGTGCCGTTCGCGCCCGAGCTGGTGCTCTCCGACATCGACGCGGGGCTGCTCTACGTGATCGCGATCACCTCGATGGGGGTCTACGGCGTGATCATCGCCGGCTGGGCCGCCAACTCGAAATACGCGGTCCTCGGCGCGATGCGGTCGGCGGCGCAGATCATTTCGTACGAGATCGCCATGGGGTTCGCGCTCGTGTGCGTGCTGCTGGTGTCGCAGAGCCTCAACCTCTCGGACATCGTGAACAGCCAGGCACGCGGGCGATTCGCCGACGCCGGGCTCAATTTCCTCTCCTGGAACTGGCTGCCGCTCCTCCCGATGTTCCTGGTCTACTTCATCGCCGCGGTCGCCGAGACGAACCGGCTGCCCTTCGACGTGGCGGAGGGCGAGTCGGAGATCGTCGCCGGCTTCCACGTCGAATACTCGGGCATGGCGTTCGCGCTCTTCTTTCTCGGCGAGTACGCGAACATGATCCTGGTGTCGACGCTCGCCAGCATCATGTTCCTCGGCGGGTGGCTCGCGCCGATCGATTCCGCGGTGCTGGGCGCGGTGCCGCCGATCATCTGGCTCGCGCTCAAGGTGGGGGCGCTCCTCTTCCTCTTCCTGTGGTTCCGGGCGACCTTCCCGCGCTACCGGTACGACCAGATCATGCGGCTCGGCTGGAAGGTGTTCATCCCGCTCACCATCGTCTGGCTGGTGGTGATCGCGGCGTGGATGCAGACGCCCTACAACATCTGGACGTCGCCGTGACGCGCGCGCGCCATCTGGCACGTCGAGGAGATGCGCGATGATCGATCGCATCCGCGACTTCTTCAGGACCTTTCTCCTGCTCGAGCTGGCGAAGGGGATGGCGGTCACCGGCCGGTACCTGTTCGCGCGCAAGATCACCGTGCAATACCCCGAGGAGAAGACGCCCCAGTCGCCGCGCTTTCGCGGTCTGCACGCCCTGCGCCGCTACCCGAACGGGGAGGAGCGCTGCATCGCGTGCAAGCTCTGCGAGGCGGTGTGCCCGGCGCTCGCGATCACGATCGAGTCGGCCGAGCGTGCCGACGGGACGCGCCGGACCACCCGGTACGACATCGACCTGACGAAGTGCATTTTCTGCGGCTTCTGCGAGGAGTCCTGCCCGGTCGACTCGATCGTCGAGACGCGGCTCCTCGAGTACCACGGCGAGAAGCGCGGTGACCTGTACTACACGAAGGAGATGCTCCTCGCGGTCGGCGACCGGTTCGAGGAGCAGATCGCGAAGGATCGCGCAACCGACGCGGCGTACCGCTAAATGTTCGAGTACTACGTCTTCTGGATCTTCGGGGCGATCCTCATCTTCGCCGGGCTGCGCGTGATCACCGCGCGCAACCCGGTGCACGCCGCGCTCTTCCTGGTCCTCGCCTTCTTCACCGCGGCGGCGATCTGGCTGCTCCTCCGCGCGGAGTTCCTCGCCATCGCGCTGGTGCTCGTGTACGTCGGCGCGGTGATGGTGCTGTTCCTGTTCGTGGTGATGATGCTCGACATCAACCTCGACCGGCTGCGCGAGGGTTTCTGGCACCACCTTCCGCTCGCCCTCGCGGTCGCCGCGATCATGCTGGTCGAGACCGTGCTCGTCCTCGGCCGCGGCTACTTCGGGGCCGGCGCGCTGCCGCCGCCGGGCGACCCCGGGGCGGGCTACAGCAACACGAAGGCGCTCGGCCGCATCGTCTACACGGAGTACGTATACCCGTTCGAGCTGGCGGCGGTGCTGCTGCTGGTCGCGATCGTCGCGGCGATCGCGCTGACGCTGCGCAAGCGCAAGGACACCAAGTACCAGGACCCGGCGCGGCAGGTCGCGGTGCGGCGGGCGGACCGCGTCCGGCTCGTGTCGATGCCGGCGGAGAAGGAAAAGTGAGGCGCGGGGTAGCGAGGGGTGAGGGAGGCCGTGGCATTCGTCGTCCGGCCGTGGTCGCGCCGGAATGGCGCGCGGCGCCTTGCCCGTCGCTCCTGACGCATCGCTGAACCGGGAAGGGGAGATTACGGTGCTGTCGCTGTCGCATTTCCTGATCCTCGGAGCCGCGCTCTTCGCGATCAGCATCGTCGGCATCTTCCTCAACCGGAAGAACGTGATCATCCTTCTGATGGCGATCGAGCTCATGCTGCTCGCGGTGAACCTCAATTTCATCGCGTTCTCGTACTACCTGCACGACATCGCGGGGCAGGTCTTCGTGTTCTTCATCCTGACGGTGGCGGCTGCCGAATCCGCGATCGGGCTCGCGATCCTCATGGTGCTGTTCCGCAACCTGCGCAGCATTCACGTCGAGGATCTCGACACCCTGAAAGGATGACGGTGACCAAGGGGAAGGGGAGGGAGGCGATGCGCGAAGGTCTGGTGACGAGCCGTGCCGCGGGTCCGACGGTCCTGGCGGCGACCGGCGATCGCCGTGCGCCGGGGGCGGCCGCATGACCGGGGCGATGCAACTGGCGCTCCTCGTGCCGCTCGCGCCGCTCGCCGGCGCGATCGTCGCCGGCCTCTTCGGCGGCGCGATCGGGCGGACCTGGTCGCATCGGGTGGCCATCGCCGGGGTCGCGCTCGCGTTCGCCGTCTCCTGCGTCATCTTCTACCAGACGCTCGACGGCGCGACGATCGACGGGACCGTCTACACGTGGCTCGTCTCGGGGGGCGTGAGGTTCGAGATCGGATTCCTGATCGACCGGCTGACCGCCCTCATGATGGTAGTCGTCACGTTCGTCTCGCTGATGGTGCACGTCTACACCATCGGGTACATGGCCGACGATCCGGGCTACCAGCGGTTCTTCGCCTATATCGCGCTCTTCACCTTCTGCATGCTCATGCTGGTGATGGCGAACAACTTCCTGCAGCTCTATTTCGGCTGGGAGGCGGTGGGCCTCGTGTCCTACCTGCTGATCGGCTTCTGGTACCGGCGCCCGACCGCCATCTACGCCAACCTGAAGGCGTTCCTGGTGAACCGCGTCGGCGACTTCGGGTTCATCCTCGGCATCGGCCTCGTGCTCGCCCATTTCGGGAGCCTGGACTACGCGACCGTATTCGCCGCCGCACCACGCATGTCCGCCGCCACCATGGAGATCCTGCCCGGGACGCAATCGGCGGTGCTGACGGTGATCTGCATCTGCCTGTTCGTCGGGGCGATGGCGAAGAGCGCGCAGTTCCCGCTCCACGTGTGGCTGCCGGATTCGATGGAAGGCCCGACCCCGATCTCCGCGCTCATCCATGCCGCCACCATGGTGACGGCCGGGATCTTCATGCTGGCGCGCATGTCGCCGCTCTTCGAGCTCTCCGACGCTGCGCTCTCGTTCGTGCTGGTGATCGGCGCGATCACTTCGTTCTTCATGGCGCTCGTCGCGCTGGTGCAGTACGACATCAAGCGGGTGATCGCCTACTCGACGCTCTCCCATCTCGGCTACATGACCATGGCGCTCGGCGCCTCGGCCTACTCGGCGGCGATGTTCCACCTGATGACGCACGCCTTCTTCAAGGCGGTGCTGTTCCTCGGCGCCGGCTCGGTCATCGTGGCGCTGCACCACGAGCAGGACATGCGCCGGATGGGCGGCCTGCGCAAGTACATGCCGATCACCTACGCAGCCGTGCTGATCGGCGCGCTGGCGAACGCGGGGTTCCCGCCGTTCGCGGGCTTCTTCTCCAAGGAGTCGATCATCGAGGCGCTGCACGCCGCCGAGCGTCCGGGTGCGGACTTCGCGTTCGCGCTCGCGCTCGCGGGCGTGTTCGTCGGCGCGCTGTACTCGTTCCGCCTGGTGTTCTTCGCGTTTCACGGCAAGGAGCGGTTCGACACCTCCGCGGCTGCCCATGGTCACGACGGCCACGGGCACCAGGGTGCGCCGCACGAGTCGCCGTGGGTGATCACGCTGCCGCTCGTGCTGCTCGCGATACCGTCGATCGGCGCGGGCTGGACCATCGGCACGGTGCTGTACGGCAGCTTCTTCGACGGCGCGATCGTCGTCGCTCCCGGGCATCCGTGGCCCGCCGAGCTCGCCGCGCAGTTCCACGGCGTCTGGGCGATGATGCTCCACTCGCTCACCACGGCTGCCTTCTGGCTGACGGTGGCCGGACTCGCGACCGCATGGTATCTGTACATCGCGCGGCCGGAGCTCGCGGGAGTGGTCCGCGAGCGGTTCGGAATCGTGACGCGGATCCTGGAGCGCAAGTACGGCTGCGACGAATTCAACGACTGGTTCTTCGCCGGCGGCGCGCGCGCGGTCGGGAAGGGGCTGTGGAAGGGCGGCGACGTCGCGGTGATCGACGGCGCGCTGGTCAACGGCTCGGCGCGCCTGGTCGGGCTGATCGCGCGCGTCGTGCGCCGGTTCCAGACGGGCTTCCTCTACAACTACGCGTTCACCATGTTCATCGGCCTGCTGGCGCTGCTGACCGTCTGGCTGTGGCTGTGGCGGGACGCGCCGCTCGGCTGACCGTAACGACACATGCAGGCGCAAACCTACTGGCTGTCGCTCGCGATCTGGGTCCCGGTGCTCGCGGGGCTCGCCGTCATGGCGACCGGCGGCGACCGCAATGCACACGTCGCACGCCCGCTGGCGCTCCTTGGCGCCGTGCTCGGCTTCGCGGTGACGATTCCGCTCTATACCGGATTCGACGCCGGCACGAGCGCGATGCAGTTCACCGAGTTCTCGCCGTGGATCGAGAGTGTCAACATCAATTACCACCTCGGCGTCGACGGCATCTCGCTCATCTTCATCCTGTTGAACAGCTTCGTCACGGTGCTCGTCGTGCTCGCAGGCTGGGAGGTGATCCAGACCCGGGTGAGCCAGTACCTGGCGGCGTTCCTCATCATGTCCGGCCTGATGAACGGAGTGTTCGCGGCGCTCGACGCCATGCTGTTCTACGTGTTCTTCGAGGCGAACCTGATTCCGATGTACCTCGTGATCGGCGTGTGGGGCGGCCCGAACCGGGTCTACGCCGCGCTCAAGTTCTTCCTCTACACGCTGCTCGGATCGCTCCTGTTCCTGGTCTCGCTCATCTACCTCTACAACAAGGCGGGAGGCAGCTTCGCAATCGTCGACTTCTGGCGCCTGCCGCTGACGATGACCGCGCAGGTGCTCCTCTTCTTCGCGTTCTTCGCCGCGTTCTCCGTGAAGGTGCCGATGTGGCCGGTCCACACCTGGCTGCCGGACGCGCACGTCGAGGCGCCCACCGGCGGGTCGGTGGTGCTTGCCGCCATCATGCTCAAGCTCGGCGCGTACGCATTCATCCGGTTCTCGCTGCCGATCCTGCCGGACGCGAGCGTCGCGCTCTCGGGCTTCATGATCACGCTGTCGCTCGTCGCGGTCGTCTACATCGGCCTCGTCGCGCTGGTGCAGGCGGACATGAAGAAGCTGATCGCCTATTCGTCGGTCGCCCACATGGGGTTCGTGACGCTCGGGTTCTTCATGTTCAACGGCGGCCGCCTGATCCCGATCGCGGTCGAGGGCGGGCTCGTGCAGATGATCTCGCACGGGTTCGTCTCGGCCGCCATGTTCCTCTGTGTCGGGGTGATGTACGATCGCATGCACTCGCGCATGATCGCCGACTATGGCGGGCTCGCGAACACCATGCCGAAGTTCGCCGCCCTGATGATGCTGTTCGCGATGGCGAACTCCGGGCTCCCGGGGCTGAGCGGCTTCGTCGGCGAGTTCATGGTGATCATGGGCGCGGTGAGCCATGCCTTCTGGGTCGGCTTCGTCGCCGCGACGACGCTCGTGATCGGCGCGGCGTATACGCTCTGGATGTACAAGCGGGTGATCTTCGGCGACATCGGCAACCCGCACGTCGCCGAGCTCACCGACATCAACGCGCGGGAGCTCGTGGTGCTCGGGCTGCTCGCGGTCGCGGTGCTCGGCATGGGGGTCTATCCGAAGCCGTTCACCGACGTCATGCACACGTCCGTGGACGCGCTCGTGAAGCACGTCGCGACCAGCAAGCTCTGAGCCATGACCGAGACGACGCTCCCCTTCATGTTTCCGGCCTACGCCGAGATCTTCCTGCTCGCGATGGCGCTCCTCGTCCTCCTGGTCGACCTCTTCGTCCCGGAGCGCATGCGCTGGGTGAGCTACGCGCTCACGCTCGCGAGCCTCGCCGGGTGCGCGCTGATTACGCTGGCGGTCTCCGCAGGGGTGGGCGGCGCGACGGCATTCACGTTCGGCGACATGTTCGTCGGGGACGCGATGGGCAGCGCGCTGAAGCTCGCGTGCTACGTCGCGGTCGCGGCCTGCCTGGTGTATTCGCGCCGCTACCTCGAGGCGCGGGGGCTCTTCCGGGGCGAGTACCTCGCCCTGATGCTCTTCGCCCTACTCGGCATGATGGTG
Organism: Burkholderiales bacterium; assembly: GCA_020848075.1. Lineage (GTDB taxonomy): Bacteria > Pseudomonadota > Gammaproteobacteria > Burkholderiales > SG8-39 > JAABRB01. The sequence continues at coordinate 147,672 of JADLAV010000031.1, read as the reverse complement.
CTGATTTCCGCGAACCATTTTCTGCTCGTCTATCTCGGGCTCGAGCTGCTCTCGCTCTCCATGTATTCGCTCATCGCGCTCAACCGCGACTCGGCGGCCTCGACCGAGGCGGCCATGAAGTACTTCGTGCTCGGAGCGATGGCGTCCGGGCTTCTCCTCTACGGCATGTCGATGGTGTATGGCGCGACCGGAACCCTCGAGCTCCCGCGGATCGCGGCGCGCATCGGCACCGGGCCCGTGCCCGAGCTGGTGCTCGTGCTCGGCCTGGTGTTCATCGTTTCGGGCGTGGCGTTCAAGCTCGGCGCCGTGCCGTTCCACATGTGGATTCCCGACGTCTATCACGGCGCGCCGAACGCGATCACGATCCTGGTCGCCTCGGCACCCAAGGTGACGGCGTTCGCGATGGCGATGCGCCTGCTGGTGGACGGCCTCCTGCCCCTCGCGGTGGACTGGCAGCAGATGCTGATCGTGCTCGCGGTCCTGTCGCTCGGGCTCGGCAACCTGGCGGCGGTCGCGCAGTCGAACATCAAGCGGATGCTCGCCTACTCGACGATCGCGCACATGGGATTCGTGATGCTCGGCCTCCTCTCCGGGGTGATCGGCGGCAACCTGCTCTCCGCGGACGCGGCCTACGGCGCGGCGATGTTCTACGTGGTGACGTACGCCCTGATGGCGCTCGGCGCTTTCGGCATTGTCCTGCTGCTATCGCGCGCGGGATTCGAGGCCGACGCGCTCGCCGACTTCAAGGGGCTCAACCGGCGTGCCCCGTGGTACGCATTCCTGATGCTGATCGTGATGTTCTCGCTCGCGGGCATTCCGCCGACGGTCGGCTTCTATGCCAAGCTCGCCGTGCTGCAATCGGTCATCGCCGCCGGGCGTGTGTGGCTGGCCGTGGTCGCGGTGCTCTTCTCGCTGATCGGCGCGTTCTACTATCTGCGCGTCGTCAAGCTGATGTACTTCGACGAGGCGGAGGACACCGCGCCGATCGAGGCGCGCGCGGACATGCGCGTGCTGCTGTCGGCGAACGGGCTCGCGATCCTGCTGCTCGGCATCGTGCCGCAGCCGCTGATGGGCCTGTGCCTCGCCGCGATCCGGCAGTCCTACGGACTGCGTTGAGCACGCCCGACGCAAGGTCCAGGCGCCCTGCGGGCAACCCGGGCGAATCCGGACGATGAAGAAACACGGCGATCTCGATCTCACCGAGCACCCGGTCACCGGGGAGAAGGTGTACGAGGGGGTGCTCCTCCACGTGCATCGCGATACGGTGCGCCTGCCAAACGGGAAGGTCGCCACGCGCGAGTACATCGATCACCCCGGCGCGGTCGCGATCGTCCCGGTCGTGGACGGCGGCGAGATCCTGCTCGAGCGGCAGTTCCGCTATCCCATCGGGCGGGTGATGATCGAGATCCCGGCCGGCAAGATCGACCCGGGCGAAGACCCGCTCCGGACCGCGCAGCGCGAGCTGCTCGAGGAGACCGGCTACTCCGCGCGCGAGTGGCGGCATCTCGGGACGATCCACCCGCTGGTTGCCTATTCGAACGAGCGCATCGAGCTCTATCTCGCCCGCGGCCTCGTCGAGGCGCAGGCGGCGGCGCTCGACGACGGCGAGTTCCTCGAGACCTTCACGCTGCCGCTCACGGAGGCGCTCAACTGGGTCGGCGACGGCCGGATCACCGACTCCAAGACGATGATCGGCCTCTTCTGGAGCGAACGGCTGCTTCGCCCTTCCGCATCGCCCGGTTCCGGGGGATCCGCCTAGATTGCCGGCGGCGCTCGGGTTCGGATTCCCGTTCGCGCGGCGGGGATCCGTGTCCGGCCGTTGGTGCATGCCGGGATCCGCCGAGGCCTGCTACCATCGCGCCGGGACCGGGGAACCGATGAAGCTCATCACGTGGAACGTCCAGTGGTGCCGCGGATGCGACGGCCGCGTCGATCCGGCGAGGATCGTGCGGGTCTCCCGCGAGATCGCGGAATTCGACCTGCTGTGCCTCCAGGAGGTCGCGGTGAACTTCCCCGATCTCCCCGGCTCGGCGGGCGAGGACCAGGTCACGGCGATCGCCGGTTTCCTGCCGGCGTACAGCCCGGTCTATGGGGCAGGCGTGGACGTACGCGGCAGCGACGGGCGGCGGCGGTACTTCGGCAACGTCATCCTCTCGCGCTATCCGGTGCTGCGTGCGTACCGCCACTTCCTGCCGTGGCCGTTCGATCCCGCGGCCACCGGCATGCAGCGCGTGGCCGTCGAGATCGTCGTGCAGGCGCCGAAGGGGCCGCTGCGCATCGTGACGACGCATCTCGAGTACTACTCGGGCCTCCACCGTGTCGCCCAGGTCGAGCGGCTGCGCGAGCTGCATGCCGAGGCATCCGCGCGGGAAGGCCGGGCCGAGGATTCGGACGACAGCGCCCGGCGCGGGCCGATGGCATGGACGCCCAGGCCGCGCTCCGCCGTGCTGGTCGGCGACTTTAATTTCCGGCCCGACGATCCGCTCCACGCGCGCATGCAGGCGCCGCTCGCCGGCGGCGCGCCGGCGTTCCGTGACGCGTGGGCCGTCGCGCACCCCGGCGTCGCGCACGCACCCACGCTCGGGCTGTACGACAAGGCGCAGTGGCCCGGCGATCCCTTCACGTGCGACTTCGTCTTCGTGACCGAGGATCTCGGCGCGCGCGTCGAGGCGGTGACCGTCATCGACAAGACGCAGGCGTCCGATCACCAGCCGGTCCTGCTGCAGCTCGCCGACGGCTGACCGCGCTTCACGCAACCGGCGCCCGCGAGTCTGAACTATCGGAACGCGAGCCAGCCGCAGGCCACGATCAGCGCGGCGCACGCGAAGAGGAGCACGCGCGTGCGCACGCGCAGCGCCTCGATCGCGGCGATGAGCTTCTCGTCCTGCTCGGCGAGCGTCCGCAGGACCTCCGAGGAGGACACGAGCTGCGCCTGGGTCTCGGCGAGCTCCGCGCGCAGTCTGCGCAGCTGCTCTGCCACCGGCAACGCCGACGCCAACGATGCGGCATCCGCGGTTTGGGTCTCCGCGGCGCCGCCCGCCTTCGGCTTCTTCAGGCCGCGCCAGAGCTCCTGCGCGGTCTTTGCGACCTTGGGCGCGGCGGCGATGACCTCGCCCCACGGGATGACCTTGAACGCCACGAGCCAGTTGAATGCCATGCGATCGCTTTCGACGGGCGCCCTTCCGTCCGGGTGACAGGGGCGGCGTTCCGCGCGGCTACGCCGCCTCCCGCGCTTGCGCGAGAAACGCCCGCAGCGCGTCCAGCACCTCGTCCGGCTGCTCCGCCATCATCGCGTGACCGCTGCCGTCGAGCTCGACGACGCGCGCGCCGCGGATCGCGTGGACGAGATCCTGCGCCGCGCGGCGCGGGGTCATCGCGTCGCGGCGGGCGAGGATGACAAGTGTCGGGCACCGCACTTGCGCCGCCGCGGTGAGCCCGCCCTCGTAGCCGTTGCAAGCGGCGAAGTCGACGTGGAGCACGCCCGGATGCTGCCGCTGCATCAGGCGGAGGTTCTCGCCGATCACCCAGAAGCCGGGCCCGGGATTGCCGGGATAATGGGCGTAGGCGCTGTGCGACCAGACGTTGATCATGTGCTGGGCCGCGCGCTCGTCGGTGCGTGTCGCTTCGAGCAGCTCCGGCGCAACGCGCATCGGAAACGCGGTCGCGAGCAGTGCGATGCCGGCCACGCGATCGGGATGGCGCGCCGCGCACTCGAGCGCCGCGAGCGAGCCCATGCTGTGGCCGACGAGCTGCGCCTTGCGCGCGCCTGCGGCATCCAGTACGCGCGGGATCCAGTCCGCGATCGCCTCGATCGACGCGAGCGGCGGCCCGTCCGAGCGTCCGTGGCCGGGGAGGTCGATCGCCAGCACGCAGAAACCCTGATGCGCGAGATAGCGGCTCTGCAGCACCCAGACGCAATGATCGTGCTCGGCGCCGTGAACGAACACGACGCACGGCTGGCTCGCATCGAACGGCCTCCCGCCGGTGTAGGCGTAGACGCGCTTGCCGTCGACGGTGAGCTCCATCGCGGCCTCAGGCCTTCTGCGACGCCCGCAGCGCGCCCGCGAGATCGTCGATGAGATCGTCGGGCGCCTCCAGGCCGATCGAGAGGCGGACCGTGCCCGGCCCGATGCCGGCCGCCGCCAGCGCCGCGTCGTCCATCCGGAAGTGCGTCGTCGTCGCCGGATGGATGACCAGCGATCTTGCGTCCCCCACGTTCGCCAGGTGGGAGAAGACGCGCAGCGTCTCGATGAACCGCCGGCCGGCGGCACGTCCGCCCTTGATCTCGAAGCTGAAGACGGCGCCGCAGCCGCGCGGGAGCAGCCGCTTCGCGAGGGCGTGGTCCGGATGCTCGGGCAGCTCGGGATAGCGCACGGCGGCGACCGCCGGATGCCGCGCCAGGAACTCGACCACCTTGCGCGTGTTGTCGACGTGCCGCTGCATGCGCAGCGGCAGCGTCTCGACGCCTTGCAGGACGATCCAGGCGGTCGTCGGGCTCATGCAGGCGCCGAAGTCGCGCAGCCCCTCGCGCCGCGCGCGCAGGAGAAACGCGGCCACGGTGGACTCCTCCTGGAAGTCCATGCCGTGAAAACCGGCGTATGGCTCGGTCAGCTCGGGAAACCGTCCCGACGCCTCCCAGTCGAACGTGCCGCCGTCGACGAGCACGCCGGCCACCGCCGTGCCGTGCCCGCAGAGGAACTTCGTCGCGGAATGGAAGACGAGGTCGGCGCCGAGATCGAACGGCCGCATCAGGTACGGCGTCGTGAACGTGGAATCGACGAGCAGCGGCAGCCTGTGCACGTGCGCGATGTCGGCCACCGCCGGCACGTCGAGCACGTCGAGCCCGGGATTGCCGAGGGTCTCGGCGAAGAGGCACCGCGTGTTCGGCCGGATCGCGCTGCGCCACGCGGCGAGCTCGCGCGGATCGACGAAGGTGGTCTCGATGCCGAAGCGGGGCAGGGTGTATGCGAGGAGGTTGTGCGAGCCGCCGTACAGCGCGCGGCTGGCGACCACGTGCGCGCCGGCGCCCATCAGCGTCGCGATCGCAAGATGCAGGGCCGCCTGCCCGCTCGCGACCGCGATCGACCCGACGCCGCCCTCGAGCGCGGCGATACGCTCCTCCAGCACGGCGTTCGTCGGATTGGAGATGCGCGAGTAGACGTGGCCCGCGCGCTCCATGTTGAAGAGCGCGGCAGCGTGGTCCGTGTCGCGGAACACGAACGAAGTGGTCTGGAAGATCGGGACCGCGCGCGCTCCGGTGGTCGGGTCCGGCTGCTGGCCCGCGTGCAGGCTGAGCGTGTCGAGGTGGAGGTCCTTCGGGGCTGCCATCGCGCCTCCTCGAGGAGTCGATGCATTCTAGCAGGGCAGCCGCGCGACGCCCGGCGCGTGTGCGCGGGGCGCGCTGACGCGCGCCGCCGCGCCGCCGCTGCTACCATTCTGCGGAGCGGCGGACGGGCAAGATCCGGCCCGGATACGGCACGGAACATGCGAACGCGATGAGCAAGGCATTCGTCAGGGACCCCGAAGACGGTGAGGAAGATGACGAGCGCGACCTCGAGGCGCTCGAGGTCGGGGCGTCCGGCGGCGCGAAGAACTACATCACCCCGGCAGGCTACGCGCGCTTGCGCGAGGAGTTCAAGCGGCTCTGGGAAGTCGAGCGGCCGGAGCTCGTGAAGACCATCGCCTGGGCGGCGTCGAACGGCGATCGCTCGGAGAACGCCGACTACATCTACGGCAAGCGCCGCCTTCGCGAGATCGACCGGCGCATCCGGTTCCTGTCCAAGCGGCTGGAGCTCGCCGAGGTGGTGGATCCGCTGCAGCGCGAGGAGCGCGATCGCGTGTTCTTCGGCGCGACCGTGCGCGTGCGCTCGGGCGCAGGCGAGGCGCGGTGCGTGACGATCGTCGGCGTCGACGAGGCCGATCCGGCGCGCGGGCGAGTCTCGTGGGTCTCGCCGATCGCGAGGGCGCTGCTGCGGGCGCGCGCGGGCGACGTGGTGACGCTGCACACGCCGGCCGGCGCCGAGGATCTCGACGTCCTCGAGATCAGCTATCTCCCCGTCGACTGAGCGCCGGCACGCCGCAAGACGTGCCCGGGTCCATCCGCCGCCTGCCGGCGCGCAGCCGACAGGCCGGCGAACGGGGAGACCGCGAGACCGGTCAGTTCGACCGCTCGCCGCTCGGGGTGGCCGCGAGGTGCGTGAAATCGCCCGCCTTGACCTCCGACATGGCTTGCATGTCCAGGCGCCGGCGGAGCGCTTCGCGGATCTCGTCCGGCGTCAGGGCCGCGATGCGGGCCTCGAATTCGGTGTCCCACTGGAAGGTGCGCCCGAGGTCGAGATAGTTGGCAAAGCGCGCGGCGAGCGACGCGTCGGAATTGCGGGCGAGCTGGCGTTGCTTCAGCAATCCCTTCTTCGCGTTTGCGACCTCTTCCTCGGTGAACCCCTGCTCGAGGGCACGGCGGAGCTCGTCGTGGACCGCCTGCTCGAGCTTCGCGCGATTCTGCGGGGCGTAGATCGCCGCGATGCCGAACTCGCCGACCTCGTCCCGCGACCCCGCGGTGAGCGACGACCACACGCTGTACGAGAGGCCGTCGCGTTCGCGGACGCGGCGCCAGAGACGGGAGTCCGTCGACCCGCCGAGCAGATAATTCCCCAGCACCAGCGCGGCGAACTCCGGATCGTCGTCGCGGAGCCGGAGGTTCAGGCCGGCGCGGTACACCGCGTTCGCCTTGTCCGGGGTCTCGATGACGCGATCCATCGGGGAAACATCGAAGTACCGGGCCTCGATGCGCGCGTACGGCGCGGGTGACCGCCACGTGTCGAAGAGCTGGGCCGCGAGCGACGCGACCGCGTCGGCATCGAAGTCACCGACGACCGCGAGCTCGCTATGGGAAGCTCCCAGGAAATCATCGTGACAGCGCCGCGCATCCTCGAGGCTGACCGCGCGGATCTGCTCGGCGCGCTCGGCGAGCGTCGGCGTGTAGTTCCAGTGTCCCGGCGGGTAGGGCGCGAGGTGGCGGTTCAGCGTCAGGCTGGAGAGCGCCTGGGGATCGGTCCGCTGGCTGTCGATCGACGTGAGCAGCGACTGCTTCACCTGCTCGAACTCGCTCTCCGGAAACGCGGGCTCGCGCAGCATCTCGACGGTCAGCTTGAGCGCATCGCCCAGGTTGTCGCGCACCGTGTCGATGGTGGCGCCGCCGAGGCCGACCACGACGTTGGCGCGCAACCGGTCGAGCGCGTCGCGCAGTTCCGCGCGCGTGTGGCTGCGGGTGCCGCGGGAGAGCATTGCGCTCGCGACCGCGCAGGCGGCGCTGCGGCCGACGGTGCTCGCCTCGTCGCCCCAGTGCAGGACGAGCGTGGCGTTCACCTTGGCGCCGCGGGTGCGTTTCGGCAGCAGCGCGAGCTTCATCCCTCCGGCGAGCTCGCGCCGGATCACGCGGGCCTCGAGATGCGCCGGGGTCGGGTCGAAGGCTTCGCCCGCCGCGATCGCGTCGTCGCCGCGAACGTCTTTCAGCACGGCCGCGATGTCCGGGGCCGCCGGGATCGCGACGCGCTCGGCCTTGTCGCGCGGAACGAAAATGCCGAGCGTGCGGTTGGCGGGACGCAGGTATGCCGTCGCGACGCGCTGCACGTCTTCGCGCGTGACCGTCCCGATCCGGTCGCGATACCAGAAGAGCAGGCGCCAGTCGCCCATCGCGATGAAGTCGGAAAGGGTGATGGCGAGCGCGCGTGAATTGGAGAGCAGATCCTCGAGATCGTTCTGCACCTTGAGGCGTGCGCGGCTCACCTCCTCGTCGGTCACGGGGCGATCGGCGAAACCCTCCACGACTGCGAGCAGCGTATCGCGCGCCGGATCCAGCGACTGCCCCTTGCCGAGCGCTGCGCCAAAGTGCACCGATCCGGGCTCCCGCAGCTGGCGGTCGTCGCCGAAGATCGCGGTGGCCTTGCCGGATTCGACGAGGGCCCGGTGGAGCCGGCCCGAAGGCTGTTGCGTGAGGACGAGCGTCACGAGATCGATCGCGGGGAAGTCGTCGTGCATGCCTGACGGCACGTGATACATGGCGCTCACCAGCGGCACCTCGCCCACGCGGCGCATCACCACTTCGCGTTCGCCGTCCTGCGGGGGCTCGACCGTGTACGTTCCGCCGAGCGCCCGGGTCGGCCGCGGGATGCGTCCGAACGTCTCGGCGACGAGCCGCAGCGCCTGGTCGGTCTCGAAGCGCCCGGCGATCACCAGCGCGGCGTTGTCGGGCTGGTAGTAGCGCCGGTAGAAGGCCTGCAGCCGCTCGATCGGCACGTGCTCGAGATCCGAGCGCGTACCGATGACCGGATGGCCGTAGTTGTGCCAGCGGTACGCGGCCGCGATCATGCGATTGAACAACAGCCCGGCCGGGCTGTTCTCGCCGGCTTCGAACTCGTTGCGCACGACCGTCATCTCGCTCTCGAGATCCGCCTTCGAGACACGCGAGTTGACCATGCGGTCGGCCTCGAGTTCGAGCATCGCCGCGAGGTTGTCTTCGCTTGCGGCGAAGGTACCGAAGTAGTTGGTGCGATCGAACGAGGTCGTGCCGTTGAAGCGCACGCCGCGGCTCTGGAATTCGCCCTTGATGTTCGCGTGGCGCGGCGTGCCCTTGAACAGCATGTGCTCCAGAAGGTGGGCCATGCCGCGCTCCCCGTAGCCTTCGTGACGCGATCCGACCAGATAGGTGACGTTCACGGTGATGGTGTCCTGCGAGGCGTCTGGAATCAGCACGACCTGCAGGCCGTTCGCCAGGCGGAATTCGCTGATGCCGGCGAGCGACGGGCCCTGGGTGATGCCTTCGGGCAGCGCCGGTGCGGCGCCGGCCGCGATGAACGGCAGCAAAAGAAAGAGCGCGAGGGCGCTCCTACGGACGTATCTCATACGGAAGTCCTGCTTCCCGAAGGGTCGAAGACGAGGGTCATTCTACCGAAGGTTGGCCGGTCGCCAGCGCTCTGACGGCGTGCAGGACGAGGAGTTCCGTGACGGTCGTCGCCGGCATGCTGCGGGTGATCACCGACGCCGGGGCCCCAACCCCCGCGGAGCATGCGGATGCGCGGTGGAACGGGGATCGGCCCCCCCGGTGCGTCCGGCCCGGGGTTGAAACCCTCGCGCGGCGCCCGCATTTCTTCCCGGTTCGACGGACCGGAAGGCGCCCATGACTGCCGTAGAAAAACAGACTCTTGCATTCCAAACCGAGGTGAAGCAGCTCCTCCACCTCATGGTCCATGCGTTGTACAGCAACAAGGAGATCTTCCTCCGCGAGCTCGTGTCGAACGCGTCGGACGCGGCCGACAAGCTTCGCTTCGAGACGCTCTCGAACGCCGGCCTGATGGCGGAGGACGGTGAGCTGCGCATCCGCGTCAGCGCGGACGGCGACGCCCGGACGATCACGGTATCGGACAACGGGGTCGGCATGTCCCGCGACGAGGTGATCGCGAACATCGGCACGATCGCCAAGTCCGGGACGCGGGAGTTCCTCGCCTCGCTCACGGGCGACCAGGCGAAGGACGCGCGCCTGATCGGCCAGTTCGGCGTCGGGTTCTACTCGTCGTTCATCGTCGCCGACCGCGTGACCGTCGTCACCCGGCGCGCCGGACTGCCGCCCGAGGCGGCGGTGCGCTGGGAGTCGGCCGGCGAGGGCGAGTACACGCTCGAAGCCGCGGAAAAGCCGGGCCGTGGCACCGACGTCATCCTGCACCTGCGCGAGGGCGAGGACGAGCTGCTGGACGACGGGAGGCTCCAGGCGATCATCCGGCGCTACTCCGACCACATCGGCATCCCGATCCTGATGAAGAAGCGGGTCTGGGACGACGCGAAGAAGGCCTACCGGACGGGCGAGGAGGAGGAGACGGTCAACCAGGCGAGCGCGCTGTGGGCGCGCCCGCGCGCCGAAATCAGCGAGGAGCAGTACCAGGAGTTCTACAAGCACGTCGCCCACGATTTCGAGCCCGCCCTCGCCTGGACCCACAACAAGGTCGAGGGCCGGCAGGAGTACACGCAGCTCCTCTACGTCCCGTCGCACGCGCCGTTCGACCTGTGGGACCGGCACCAGCGCAAGGGGATCAAGCTCTACGTCCGGCGCGTCTTCATCATGGAGGACGCCGGCGAGCTGCTGCCGGCCTACCTGCGCTTCGTGCGCGGCGTGGTGGACTCGAACGACCTGCCGCTCAATATCTCGCGCGAGATCCTGCAGGAATCGAAGGACGTCGAGGCGATCCGCTCGGGCTGCGCACGGCGGGTGCTCGGGATGCTCGACGAGCTCGCAACGAGCGAGCCGGAGAAGTACGCGAAGTTCTGGGCGGAGTTCGGCCGGGTATTCAAGGAAGGGGTGGGGGAAGACGCTGCGAACCGGGAGCGCATCGCGAAGCTCCTGCGCTTTGCCTCCACGCACGCCGACACCGATGCCCAGACGGTGTCGCTCGCCGACTACGTCGGGCGCATGAAGGAGGGGCAGGCGTCGATCTACTACGTGACCGCGGAGTCGTTCCTGGCGGCACGCAACAGCCCCCACCTGGAGGTGTTCCGCGAGAAGGGCGTGGAGGTGCTGCTCCTGCACGATCGCGTCGACGAGTGGGTGGTCGCGCATCTGCCTGAATTCGAGGGCAAGCCGCTCGTCTCGGTGGCGCGCGGCGACCTCGATCTCGGCAAGCTTGCCGGCGACGCGGCGAAGGCGGAGCAGGCGGAGCAGGCAGACGAGTACAAGGACGTGCTCGCGCGGTTGAAGCAGGCGCTCGGCGAGCGCGTGAAGGACGTGCGCCTCAGCCGCCGGCTCACCGCCTCGCCGGCGTGCCTGGTGGCCGACGAGCTCGACGTCGGCGGGAACCTGCAGCGGATTCTGAAGGCGGTCGGGCAGGCGGCGCCGCAATGGAAGCCGATCCTCGAGGTGAATCCCGATCACCTGATGCTGCGACGGCTGAAGTGGGAGGAGCGGCGTTTCGACGATTGGGCGCTTCTCCTCTTCGAGCAGGCACTCCTCGCGGAAGGGGGCACGCTCGAGGATCCGGCAGGCTTCGTGCGGCGGATGAACGACCTCATGGTCGAGTTCGTCGTCGCGCCCGGCGAGGCCTAACCGCTCGAGGCCGCGACCACCCGGTTGCGGCCGATCTCCTTCGCCCGGTAGAGCGCCCTGTCCGCCCACTCGATCAGGCGCTCCGCCGCCGTCTGGGCGCGAGGCTCGGCGCACGCCACACCCACGCTCAGCGTGACGATGTCGGCCGCCTTCGAGGCGGCGTGCGGGATCGCCTGTGCCTCCAGGGCGCGGCGCACGCGCTCGGCGACCTCGGCCGCGCCCCAGAGCGGCGTGTCGGGCAGGACGAGCGCGAACTCCTCACCCCCGTAGCGCGCGGCGAGGTCGGTGGGCCGGCGGCACTCGCGCCGCAGCACCTGCGCCACCTGCTTCAGGCATTCGTCGCCCTGCGCGTGGCCGTACCGATCGTTGTAGCCCTTGAAGTGGTCGACGTCGCACAGCGCGAGCGACAGCGGCTGGCCCGTGCGCGTCGCGCGCTGGAGCTCGACGCGCAGGTGCTCGTCGAACCGCCTGCGATTCGCGAGCTTCGTGAGGCCGTCTTCCCGCGAGATACGTGCGAGCTCCCGGTTCGCGGTCTCGAGGTCGGCCGAGAGGCGCGCCAGATTGCGGTGCATCGCGTCGATGCGCTGCATCGCGCGGATCTTCGCCCCGAGGACGACCTGGCTCACCGGCTTGACGAGGTAGTCGTCGCCGCCGGCGCTGATCGCGCGGTCGAGGTCCTGGTCCTCGTCGCTCGCCGAGAGGAAGATGATCGGCAGCCAGTCGCTCCCGGAGAGGTCGCGCAGCTTGCGGGCGACGGCGTAGCCGTCGAGGTCGGGCATCGTCACGTCGAGCAGCACGAGGTCGGGACGCTCGTGCACGAAACGCTGGAGCGCCTCGCCGCCGCTCTTCGCCGTCATCGTCGCATGGCCGAGACGGGTGACCATTGCCTCCAGGGCGGCGCGGATGGTGCGCGAGTCGTCGACGATCAGGATCTTCATGCCGGTGGGCGGCCACGGATGGCGGAGTCCGGCCCGATTATCGGCGAGAATTATCGGCGAGAATTATCGGCGAGAATTATCGGCGAGAATTATCGGCGAGAAGCGGGGCCGGGCGAGCGCCCTCCCGTGCCGTCGGGGTGTCGCCGGTCACACGCCGGCAGACCGCGCGATGTCCGCGGGCGCGCTCCGGCGCGTCAGAGCTGGGCGAGCATCGCCTCGGCGCCGGACACCTCGTACTTGCCGGGCGCCTCGACGTTGATCCGCCTCACGACGCCGTCCTCGACCAGCATCGAGTAACGCTTCGCCCGGATGCCCCAGCCGCGACCGGTCAGGTCGAGCTCGAGACCGAGCTTCTTCGTGTAATCGGCCTGACCGTCGGCCAGCATGCGCACCTTGCCGACTGCCTTCTGATCGCGCCCCCAGGCGCCCATGACCCACACGTCGTTCACCGAGATGCACCAGACCTCGTCGACGCCCTTTGCGCGCAGGGCGTCGAAGTTCTGGACGTAGCTCGGCACGTGCTTCGCCGAGCACGTCGGCGTGAACGCGCCGGGCAGCCCGATGATCACGATCTTCTTCCCTTTCGCGAGCGCCGCGACCGAGTGCTTGGTGGGGCCGATCGGGCAGCCCGGCTGGTCGGTCTCGTTGTGCTCCTCGAGTTCGCCGTCGGGGAGGCGATTGCCGACTTGGATGGTCATGGGGTCCTCTCTCGGTGCGATCGACAAAGCGGGTGGATGGCGGCTTGACGCTGCCGGCGAGGATGGCGGAAGTTCACCGCAAAGTCAAAAACCGTCACGCAGCGCGGCCGGAAAGCCGTTGAGAGACAAGGGCTTTGCGGCTATAGTCGGCCGTTCGTTCACGCTTGCCTCCCGCACCATGGCCGTCGTCGCCGTCGCCCAGCAGGAACGCCGCCTCACCCTCGCCGAGGTCGTGAACGATCTCGTCGCCGACGGGCACGTTCCGCGCGAGGAATGCGAGCGGCTGGCCGGCGAGCGGCGCATGCACCGCGGCGGCGTCCACCCGCTCGTCGTCCTCGCCGACCAGAAGTGGAAGTCGGCCCTGCCGCCCAACCGGCCGCTCACGCTCGAGTTCCTCACCGAGTGGTACGCGGGCAAGGTCGGTCTGCCCTATTTCCACGTCGACCCGCTCAAGATCAACTTCGCGGCGGTGACCGACATCATGTCGAGCGCCTATGCCGAGCGCTTCAAGATCCTGCCGGTCGACTTAAACAGCAAGGAGGCCGTGATCGCGACGGCCGAGCCGCACCTCAAGGAGTGGCAGCAGGAGCTCGCGCGCATCCTCAAGCTCGAGATCAAGCGGGTCTTCGCGAATCCGCTCGACATCAACCGCTACATCGTCGAGTTCTACAACCTCGCGAAGTCGGTCAAGCGCGCCGCGAAGACCGGGGAGAGCCGCTCCGAGCTCTCCAACTTCGAGCAGCTGGTCGAGCTCGGCAAGTCGAACCGCCAGCTCGACGCGAACGACCAGCACATCGTCCACATCGTCGACTGGCTGTGGCAGTACGCGTTCGACCAGCGCGCGAGCGACATCCACATCGAGCCGCGGCGCGAGCTCGGCAACGTGCGGTTCCGGATCGACGGCGTCCTGCACAACGTCTACACCCTGCCGATGCCGGTCGTCGCCGCGATGACGAGCCGGATCAAGATCCTCGGCCGCATGGATGTCGTCGACAAGCGCCGGCCGCAGGACGGGCGCATCAAGACCCGCACCGTGGACGGGCAGGAGGTGGAGCTGCGGTTGTCCACCCTGCCGACCGCGTTCGGCGAGAAGCTGGTGATGCGCATCTTCGATCCGGAGGTGCTGGTCAAGGACTTCAGCGAGCTCGGGTTCTCGGAGGAGGACCAGGCGCGCTGGAACGACATGACCGCGAAGCCGAACGGGATCATCCTCGTGACCGGGCCGACCGGCTCGGGCAAGACGACGACGCTCTACTCGACGCTGAAGTCGCTCGCGACGCCCGAGGTGAACGTCTGCACGATCGAGGACCCGATCGAGATGATCGAGCCGGCGTTCAACCAGATGCAGGTGCAGACCGCGATCGATCTCTCCTTCGCCGAGGGCGTCCGCGCGCTGATGCGGCAGGATCCGGACATCATCATGGTCGGCGAAATCCGCGACCTGGAGACCGCGGAGATGGCGATCCAGGCGGCGCTCACCGGCCACCTGGTGCTCTCGACGCTGCACACCAACGACGCGTCCTCGGCGGTGACGCGGCTGCTCGATCTCGGCGTTCCGGCCTACCTGTTGAACGCGACGATCCTCGGCGTCATGGCGCAGCGGCTGGTCCGCACGCTGTGCCCGCATTGCAAGCAGAAGGTCCCGTACGGGGCGGAGCGCGCGGCCGACGTGTCGTGGGAGGAGCTGGTCGCGCCGTGGAAGGCGCGCCGTCCGCACCATATCTACCGGGCGGTCGGCTGCCTCGATTGCCGGATGACCGGGTTTCGCGGCCGCAGTGGCATCTACGAGGTCATGCTCCTGTCGCCCGCCATCAAGAAGCTGATCAGCGGTCAGGCCGACCTCGGGCAGATCCGCGAGCAGGCCTACAAGGAGGGCATGAAGAGTCTGCGCATCAGTGGCGCGATGAAGGTCGCCGCCGGGCTCACGACCTTCGAGGAAGTGCTCCAAGCCGCCCCGCCGCACCAGCCCGACCATTGAGCGAAAGCGCACCAGAGGGCATTCAGCGTGCGCTGCTCCCGGTGCTCAGGTCATGACTTCGCCCCGGCCCGCCGCTAGGCAGCCCGGAGGGGCGATGCCGCGTCTGCGGCAACTCGGCACGCAGGGCCTGGCGACGGCGGCCCTCGCGCTTGCCTACGTGCTCGCGGCGCGCATCGGCGCGGCCTTCCCCGGGCTGCACGACGCGGTACCGGCGATCTGGCTCGCATCCGGTCTGTCGCTCGCGGCGCTGGTACTGTTCGGGGCACGCCTCGCCCTCGGCGTGTTCGTCGGTGCGCTGGCCGCGGCCGTTTGGTCGGGGCAGCCCCTCGGCGTGGCCGCCGCGCTCGGTGCGGGCGCGACGATCGAGGCGCTCGTGGGCGCCAAGCTGCTCGCGAGCATCGAGGGATTCACGTGCGCGCTACGACGCGCGCGTGACGTGTCCCTGCTCGTCTTCGTCGCGGCCATCGGCGCGTCCAGCATCGGTGCCACCGCCGGGACCGCGAGCCTGCTTCTCGCCGGCGCAGGGGAAGCCGGCGCGGCGCTCGGCGTCTGGCTCGCGTGGTGGGGCGAAGATGCGTTCGGGATGCTGATCGCCGCACCCGCGGTGTTCGGCTGGGTAGCACGGCCACGCCCGGATCGCGCTGCCGCGGGCGCCCTCGCATACGGGGCGCTGATCGCACTCGTCCTGCTGTACGGGCCGCGCGTGCTCGCGAGCGCGTTCGGCTTCCACGTCGGGTTCCCCGTCGTCGCCTTCGCGCTCGCGCCGATCGCCGTGCTGCCGGCGATCCGCTTCGAGCTCCGCGAGGTGGCGACTTTCAATCTCGCGGTCGCGGCGACCTGCATGCTGGGGGCGGCAATGCTCGGCGGACCGTCCATGGCTTTCGGACCGGACCCGTACGCCGCCGCGGCGCTCTACGCGGTGCTCGCTGCGCTCGGCGTGCTGACGCTCACGTTGTGCGCGCTCGGGGCGGCGGCCCGGGACGATCGGTTGCGAATCGAGGAGAGCGAGGCGCGATTCCGCAGCCTGACCCGGCTCGCGGCCGACTGGTACTGGGAGATGGACGAGCATCTCCGCTTCACGTCCATGACCGAGAAAGTCGAGCAGCCCTCGGGCGTCATGCCCGACCCGGCGGTCGGCAGGCGACCCTGGGAAGTGCAGGGGCTCGCGCCCGTGAGCGGCGGGTGGGAGGCGCATCAGGCCGACCTCGCGGCGCGCCGTCCGTTTCGCGATCTGCAGCTGAAGCGCGTCCTGCTCGATGGCAGCGCCCGGCACGTCCTGGTGAGCGGGGAACCCGTGCTCGACCACGCGGGCGAATTCCGCGGCTACCGCGGCGTGGGCCGGGACGTGACCGCAGAGCAGCGCGCCGAGCAGGCGCTGCGCGACTCCGAGCAGCTCTTCGCGCATCTCTTCCATTCGAGCCCGCAGGCGATGGTGCTCAGCCGGCTGTCCGGCCTCGTGCTGATCGAGGTGAACGCGGCGTGGTGCGAGCTCTCCGGCCTGTCGCGCGACCAGGCGCTCGGCCGCACCGTGGCGGAGCTCGACCTCCTCGAGAACCCGGAAGCGCGCGAGACGATCCGGCGCGGTCTCGAGTCGGACGGCGCGGTGCGGGACGTGCAACTCCGGGTCCGGCGGCCCGGCGGCGGCGCGGCAGACGTGCTCTACTCGGGCGCCGTGGTCGAGCTCCGCGGCGTGAAGTGCGTCGTCGGATCGCTGATCGACGTGAGCGAGCGCAATCGCACGGAGCGCGAGCTGCGCGAATCGCGCAGGCGGCTCGAGGCGATGTTCCGGGGGAGCCCGCAGCCGCTCGCGATCTCCACCTGGGAGGAGGGGCGCATCCTGGCGGTGAACGACGCGTGGGTGCGCACCTTCGGCTTCGCGCGAGAGGACGTTCGCGGACGGAGCTTCGCCGAGATCGGGCTGTGGAGCGATCCGGATTCGCGGAAGCGCGTGGACGACGCGATGCAGGCGACAGGCCTGGTCCGCGATTTCGAGTGCACCTGGCGCAAGGCGAACGGGGAGTCGGTCGATGTCCTCTTCTTCGGCCAGCGCGTCGAGTTCGGCGGCGAGACGGTGGTGCTCTCGACTGGCATGGACGTCACCGAGCGCAAGCGCGCCGAGCGGCTGCTCACCGAATCGGAGCAGCGGTTCTCTAAGATCTTCCACGCGAGCCCGGTGCCCGTGGTGATCAGCGAGCCCGCGGACGGCCGCTACATCGAGGTGAACCAGGCCTGGGTCGGTTTCTTCGGCTATGCGCGGGAGGAGGTCCTGGGCCGGACTCCGGTCGAGATCGGCATCTGGCTCACGCCGGAAGATCGCGCGGATTTCACGGCGCGGCTCGCTGCGGGCGGCACGGCACACAACCTCGAGTACCGCATGCGCAAGCGATCGGGCGAGATCGCCGACGTGCTCGTTTCCTCCGACGCGATCGATCTCGCCGGCGAGCGGCGCCTGCTCACCTCCGCCATGGACATCACGGCGCTCAAGCGCGCCGAGCGGCAGCTCAAGATGAGCGAGCGCCGCTTTCGCGATTTCGCCGAGGCCGCCGGGGAGTACGTCTGGGAGACCGACGTCAAGGGTCGCTTCAGCTATCTCTCGCGCCGGGCCGAGCAGGTGCTCGGCTACCCGCCGGAGGAGCTCTACGGGCGCAAGGCGACCGATCTGATGCCGCCCGGCGAGGCGGAGCGCGTCGGCGGCCTGGTTGCCGAGCTCGCGGCCCAGAGCCAGCCGTTCCGGAACATCGAGTTCGGCGTGTTCGCCCGCTCGGGCAGCCTGGTGTGGCAACTCGTGAGCGGCGTCCCGATTCTGGATGAGACCGGGCGGGCGCGGGGCTACCGCGGCACTGCGCTCGACATCACCGAACGCAAGCGCGCCGAGCACCGGATCGAGGAGCTCGCCACGCGGGACCCGCTGACCGGGTTGCCGAACCGGCTGCTCCTGGGAGACCGCCTCGCGCAGGGATTGCTGAGCGCACAGCGCGAGGGAGAACTGCTCGCGGTGCTGTTCATCGACCTCGATCATTTCAAGAACATCAACGATACGTTCGGTCACCAGGTCGGCGACCTGCTGCTGAAGGAGGTCGCCCGGCGCCTGGGCGGCGTCGTGCGCAAGGGCGACACGCTCTCGCGGCTCGGCGGCGACGAGTTCGTGATCGTGCTGGAGGGCCTCAAGTCGCCCGACGACGCCGGGCAGGTGGCGCAGAAGATCCTGAACGCGCTCGCCGCGCCTTGCGTGCTCGACGGGCACACGGTGAACACGGCGGGGAGCGTCGGCATCGCGATCTATCCGACGGACGGGGCAGATGCGGCGACGCTGATGCGCCACGCGGACACGGCCATGTACGCGGCGAAGTCCGGCGGGCGCAAGAACTATCAGTTCTTCTCCTCGGACATGAACGTCCGGGCGACCGAGCGGTTGAAGCTGGAAGAGGCGTTGCGCGGCGCCCTCGAGCGGGGCGAGCTGCGCGTGTTCTATCAGCCGCGCGTCGACATCGTGTCCGGCAGGCTCACCGGCGCGGAGGCGCTGCTCCGCTGGGCCCACCCGGAGCACGGGCTCGTCGGCCCCGCCCGGTTCATGCGCGTGGTCGAAGAGACCGGCATGATCCACGTATTCGGGGAGTGGGTGCTGCAGACCGCGTGCAACCAGACCAAGGCGTGGAACGCGCTGCACGGCCCGCCGTTCGCGGTGGCGGTGAACTTCTCGGCCAAGCAGTTCAACCAGGCGCTCCTCGGCAGGGTGACCGAGGCGCTGCAGTCGAGCGGTCTGGAGCCCGAGCTCCTCGAAATCGAGGTGACCGAGCGCGCGCTGACGCGCAACGTCGAGGAGAGCCGCAGCATCACGGGCAAGCTGCGCGAGCTGGGCGTGCGCATCGTGGTCGACGACTTCGGCACCGGCTACTCGTCGATGAGCGAGCTGCGCCGGCTGGGCGTGCATGCGATCAAGATCGACCGCTCGTTCATCCGCCTGATGGGGACCAGCCAGGACGACCGCATCGTGGTGCGCGCGATCATCGACATGGCGCGCAGCCTGCAGCTCGAGACGATCGCCGAAGGCGTCGAGCGGGAGGCCGAGCTGCACCTCCTGCGCGACATGGGGTGCGGCGAGTACCTGGGCAACCTGCTGCTCCCGCCGGTGCCGGCGAGCGAATTCGAGCGCACGATGCTGCGCACGGCGAGCATCTTCGCCTTTCCGCGCCGGGGTTGAGGGACGAGGCCGTTACTTCGACAGGTAGCGCATCGCCCGCTCGAGGCCCTCGATGGTGGTGGGGTACATCCGGCCGCCCATGAGCTCGCGCAGGATGCCGATCGACTGTCGGTAGGGCCAGAGCTGCTCTGGCTCCGGGTTCAGCCAGACCGCCTTCGGATAGACGTCGAGCATCCGCCGGATCCACACGGCGCCGGCCTCCTCGTTGTGATACTCGATGGAGCCGCCCGGCTGCAGGATCTCGTACGGGCTCATCGTCGCGTCACCGACGAAGACGAGCTTGTAGTCGTGCCCGTACTTGTGCATGACGTCGGCGGTGCGGGTGCGCTCGGCGTGCCGCCGGCGGTTGTCCTTCCACACGAAGTCGTACAGGCAGTTGTGGAAGTAGAAGTACTCGAGGTGCTTGAACTCGGTCTTGGAGGCGCTGAAGAGCTCCTGCGCGAGCTTGATGTGATCGTCCATGGAGCCGCCGACGTCGAGGAACATGAGCACTTTCACGGCGTTGTGCCGCTCGGGCCGCATGTGCAGATCGAGGTAGCCGGCGTTGCGGGCGGTCGAGTCGATGGTGACCGGAAGATCGAGCTCTTCGGGCGAGCCCTCGCGCGCGAAGCGTCGCAGCCGGCGCAGCGCGACCTTGATGTTGCGCACGCCGAGCTCGACGTCCGCATCGTAGTTGCGGTACTCGCGGGCATCCCAGACCTTGACCGCCGAGCGGTTGCGGGTCCGGTCCTGGCCGATCCGGACGCCCTCGGGGTTGTAGCCGTAAGCGCCGAAGGGCGACTTGCCCGCGGTGCCGATCCACTTCGAGCCGCCCTGGTGGCGCCCCTTCTGCTCCTCGAGGCGCTTGCGGAGCGTCTCCATGAGCTTCTCCCAGCCGCCGAGCGACTCGACGAGCGCCTTTTCTTCGGGCGACAGGTTCAGCTCCGCCTGCTTGAGCAGCCACTCGAGCGGGATGTCGGCCTCCGCGCCGACGAGCGCTTCGACGCCCTTGAAGTATTCCCCGAACGCGCGGTCGAACTTGTCGAAGTTCGACTCGTCCTTGACCAGCGTCGTGCGCGCGAGATAGTAGAACTCGTCGATCGAGGGGCCGATGACGTGCTTCGCCATCGCCTCGACGAGCGTCAGGTATTCCTTGATCGAGACGGGCAGCTTCGCGGCCTTGAGGCGGAGGAAGAATCCGATCAGCATCTCACGTCTCCACCGGGCCCGGCGCTGCGGCCGCCGCGGCATGACGCGCCAGCCGTTCGTCGAGCCGCTCCCGCACCGCCGGCCACTCTCCGCGCAGGATCGAGAAGACGTACGTGTTCCGCATCCAGCCGTCCGGCATGATCAGGTGGCGGCGGAGCACGCCGTCGTGCCGTGCGCCGAGGGCGAGGATCGCCTGCCGCGAGCGCGCATTGCGCTCGTCGGTCCGGAACTCCACCGCGATGGCTCCCAGCGTGTCGAACGCGTGCCCGAGGAGCAGCAGCTTGCACGTCGTGTTCACCGCCGAGCGCTGCCACGACCCGGCATACCAGGTGTTGCCGATCTCGAGGCGGCGGTGCGCGAGCTCGATGTTGAGGAAGCGCGTCGAGCCGATCAGGCGACCGGTCGGGAGGTGCTCCACGACGAAGGGCAGGACGCGATGCTGGCTCTGTGCCGCGAGCGCCTGCGCGACCCAGGCCGCCATCGTCTGCGGGGAGCCGATCATCGTGTAGCCGAGCTTCCAGAGCTCGCCGTCGCGCGCCGCCTCGACCAGCGCCGGCGCGTCGGCCTCCTGCAACGGGCGCAGGCGCACCGGGTGCCGCTCGAGCGTGACCGGTGCGAGCGGCGGCCAGGGCGCGGGATCGAGCGCGTGCGTCACGTTCCAGGGGTCACCGGTTCTGCCGCGCCATGAACACCAGCCGCTCGAACAGGTGCACGTCCTGCTCGTTCTTCAGGAGCGCGCCGTGCAGCGGCGGCACGATCGTCTTCCGGTCCTTGGAGCGGAGCGCCTCCGGCGGGATGTCCTCGGCGAGCAGCAGCTTCAGCCAGTCCAGGAGCTCCGAGGTGGAGGGCTTCTTCTTCAGGCCCGGCACCTCGCGCACCTCGAAGAACACCTCCAGGGCCTCGCGGAGGAGCATCTTCTTGATTCCCGGGAAGTGGACATCGACGATCCGCTCCATCGTCTCCTTGTCGGGAAAGCGGATGTAGTGGAAGAAGCACCGGCGCAGGAACGCGTCCGGCAGCTCCTTCTCGTTGTTGGAGGTGATGAAGACGATCGGGCGGTGCCGCGCGCGCACCAGCTCGCGCGTCTCGTAGACGAAGAACTCCATGCGGTCGAGCTCGCGCAGGAGGTCGTTCGGGAACTCGATGTCCGCCTTGTCGATCTCGTCGATCAGCAGCACGACCGGCGTCTCGCTGGTGAACGCCTGCCAGAGCATGCCGCGGACGATGTAGTTCGCGATGTCGTGGACGCGCGGGTCGCCGAGCTGCGAATCGCGCAGGCGCGACACCGCGTCGTACTCGTACAGGCCCTGCTGCGCCTTGGTCGTCGACTTGATGTGCCACTCGAGCAGCGGCAGGCCGAGCGCGGCGGCGACCTCCTCGGCGAGCTTGGTCTTGCCGGTGCCGGGCTCGCCCTTGACGAGCAGCGGCCGCTGGAGCGTGATCGCCGCGTTCACCGCGAGGTTGAGGTCTTCCGTCGCGACGTAGGTGGCCGAGCCATTGAAGCGCATGCTGGAGTCCAATGTGGGTTTCGAATGCGGGATTCCGGGGACGCCGGGCCCCCCGGCGGAGCAATGACGGATTATACCCGGGCCCCCACGTCGGCCTCGCGCCCGGCCCCGCGGCGTCGCTCGTCCCGGCGCCACTTTTGACCCGCCGGTTGCGCTTCGGTAGAATCGCGCGACTGCCTGCCACCGGACGATTCCCGGAACCGAGAGAGATGCGCACAGCGAAATCTTCGACGATCAGAATCCTCGCGACGCTCGTGCTCGGTCTTGCCACCGGCATTGCGCTCGCGCAGGATGCCCCGAAGGGCGATGCCGAACGGGCAAAGAGCAAGAACTCGATGTGCATCGGCTGCCACGGCATCCCGGGCTACCGCACTGCGTTCCCGAAGGTCTACCACGTGCCGAAGATCGGCGGGCAGTCGCCCGGGTACATCATGAAGGCGCTCGAGGAGTACAAGGCGGGAGAGCGGTCTCACCCGTCGATGCTGGCGGTTGCCAGGAGCCTGTCGGCGCAGGACATGGCCGATCTCGCCGCGTACTACGGAGGAGCCGCGCAATGAAGCGCGCCGGGATCGGGAGCCTGCTCGTCGCTGCCGCGGCGCTCGCGCTGGCGGCGCCCGCGTTTGCCGGCGACGTCGCGGCAGGGGAGAAGAAGGCGAGCGCCGTGTGCACCGCATGCCACGGTCCGGACGGGAACAAGCCGATCGCACCGGAGTATCCGAAGCTCGGTGGCCAGTACGCCGACTACATCGTGAAGGCCCTCAGGGACTACCGGTCGGGTGCGCGCAAGAATCCGATCATGGGCGGGCAGGCGCAGGCGTTGACCGAGCGGGAGATCGAGGATCTCGCCGCCTACTACGCGAGCCGCCCGACGACGCTCGCCGACAAGCGCTAGCCGCCGCGCCTACTTCCTCCGCAGGCAATCCAGGTACGCGGCCGCGTCCGGCGTGCCGCCTGCGCGCTGACCCGCCCAGACCGCCTCGCCCAGGCACTCGAGCACGACGTGCAGCGCGTCGTGGCGATCGCCATGGCGCGCAAGGATGCGCTGGAACTCGGCGCCGATGCCGGGCGGCTGATCGATCGCCAGCTGCTCCTCGATCGCGACGTGCAGGCTCATGTGCAGGAACGGGTTCGCCGCGCCGTCCTCCGGCGCGTAGTCGCGGTCGAGGTGGCGCGCGGGGTCGTCGAGGATGTGGTGGTGCTCCGAATGGATCAGCATGACGTCCACCGCAACCGCCTCCAGCCCGACGAGCGGCCTGCGCTCGCGGTGCTTGCGCCAGGCGTCGAAGAAGAATCGCCGCGCCTGCTCGCGCGAGGGGTTATACATCCTCGGTCTTCCGGCGGTACTCGCACAGATCGCGGATCACGCAGCGCGGGCAGTCCGGCTTGCGCGCCTTGCAGACGTACCGGCCGTGCAGGATCAGCCAGTGGTGCGCGTCCTTGCGGAATCGCTCCGGGACGAGCTTCGTGAGCTTGCGCTCCACCTCGGCCACGTTCCGGCCGGGCGCGAGGCCGGTGCGGTTCGCAACCCGGAAGATGTGCGTGTCGACCGCGATCGTCGGCTGACCGAAGGCCGTGTTCAGGACGACATTCGCGGTCTTGCGCCCGACCCCCGGCAGTGCCTCGAGCGCCTCGCGCGTCTGCGGCACGGCGCCGCCATGCTGCTCGAGCAGCATGCGGCTCGCGGCGACGATGTTCTTCGCCTTGTTGCGGAAGAGCCCGATCGACTTGATGCGCTCGGCGAGTCCGGCTTCGCCGAGCGCGACGATCGCCGCGGGCGTCGCGGCCGTGCGGAAGAGGTCGCGGGTGGCGGCGTTCACGCTGCGGTCGGTCGCCTGCGCCGACAGGATCACGGCCACCAGCAGCTGAAACGGCGAGCCGTACTCGAGCTCGGTGGCGGGCGCCGGATTCGCCGCTTGCAGGCGGGCGAAGATGGCCTCGCGCTTGGCGAGATTCACGGCTGGCGGCGCCGCGGACCCGGCGCTGGCGGCTCGGATGCCTGCGGCGCGCCGGTGCGCCCGAGTGCGGCCGCACGTCTCGCGCGGACCCGCGCGAGCGCCGCGCGGATGACCGCTTGCTTGTCGGCCGGGTCGCCCGGTTGCAAGGGAGACGCGTCCCGGGCCGCGCCCTGCGAATGCTCGGTCAGGCGCTTGGCGCGCTCCGCGCGCTCGCGCGCAAGGCGCAAGGCGCGTCGCTGGAAGCGGTTGCGTGCCGCATCCATGCGAGGGCGGTCCCATGTCGCGTCTGCGCCGGTGGCCGGGCGCATCGCGATGCAGTCGACCGGACAGGGCGGCAGGCAGAGCTCGCAGCCCGTGCAGAGCGCGGTCACCACGGTGTGCATCTGCTTGGGGGCGCCCACGATGGCGTCGACCGGGCACGCCTGGATGCAAAGCGTGCAGCCGATGCAACGCGGCTCGTCGATCGACGCGACCTGCCGCGGTCGCTCGATGCCGTACCCGGGATCGAGGGGCAGGGGCGGAAGACCGACCGCGGCGGCGAGCTGCCGGATGCCGGTGTCGCCGCCGGGCGGGCATTGGTTCACGGCCGCCGTGCCCGCGGCGAGCGCTTCGGCGTAGCCGCGGCAGGACGGATAGCCGCACTTCGCGCATTGCGTCTGGGGCAGGAGCGCATCGATGCGGTCGGCGAGCGCCGGATCGGCGCGTCCTGCCGCAGCGAGCGGCGTGCGTGCTCCGGCCATGGGTCCGGCGATCAGGCCGCCATGCGCGCGGCCTGCGGCTCGATCGCCGCAACGGCCTCGCGTACCAGGGCGGGCCCGCGATAGACGAGCCCGGTGTAGAGCTGCACCAGCGACGCGCCGGCATCGATCCTCTCCAGCGCATCCGCGCCGGACAGGATGCCGCCGACGCCGATGATCGGGATCGCGCCCTGCAGCGCGGCCGCCAGACGCCGGACCACCTCGGTCGCACGCGCGCGGAGCGGCGCGCCGGTGAGTCCGCCCGCCTCGTCGGCGTGCGGCAGCCCGGCGAGGCCGGCGCGACTCACCGTCGCGTTAGTGGCGATGATCGCGTCCACTTCGTGCGCCAGGAACCGCTCGGCGATGGCGGGGATGGCATCGTCCTCGAGGTCCGGGGCGATCTTGACGGCGATCGGCACGCGGCGATTGTGCTTGCGGGCGAGGCTGCGCCGCTCGCGGCCCAGCGCATCGAGCAATCCCTCGAGCGCGGTCCCGCGCTGCAATTCGCGCAGATCCTTGGTGTTCGGTGAAGAAATGTTCACGGCGATGTAGCTCGCCAGCGGGTAGACCGCCTGCATGCAGGCGACGTAGTCGTCCGCCGCGCGCTCGATCGGGGTGGCGGCGTTCTTCCCGATGTTGATGCCGAGAATGCCGTCATAGCGCGCACGGCGCACGTTCTCTACGAACCGCGCGATGCCGCAGTTGTTGAATCCCATGCGGTTGATGAGCGCACGCGCGGCCGCAATGCGGAAGAGCCGCGGCTTCGGGTTGCCCGGTTGCGGGCGCGGCGTCACGGTGCCGATCTCGAGAAACCCGAATCCGAACGCGGCGAAGAGCCGGAGGAACGCTGCATTCTTGTCGAATCCGGCAGCGAGCCCGACCGGGTTGGGAAACGCGAGCCCCATGGCATTCACCTGGCGGCCGGGAAGCGGCCCGCCCGGCAGGCCGGACAGCCCGAAACGGTGCGCCAGCCGGGCCGAGGGCAGCACCAGCTCATGGGCGACCTCGGCATCCAGCAGGAAGAGGAGCGGCCGCGCCAAGTCGAACAGCATGGCCGGAGTTTAGCAAAGGCGCGCCCGCGCTCCGGCTGCGCGCCCGGTCAGCCGTCGAGCTCCTCGGCGCGCAGGCGCCGCCAGCTGCCGTCGACGAAGCCTTCGATCGGCCGGAAGCGCGCCTTGTACGCCATCTTGCGGCTGTCGCGGATCCAGTAGCCGAGGTAGAGGTACGGCAGGCCGAGCGCCTTGCACTGCGCGATCTGCCAGAGAATGTTGTACGTGCCGAGGCTCGCGCCTTGCGCCTCGGGATCGAAGAACGTGTAGACGGAGGACAGGCCGTCGGACAGATGGTCGACGATGCTCACCATCGCGAGCCGCCCGGCTTCCCGAAACTCGATGAGCCGCGTGTTCACGCGGCTCTGCAGCAGGAAGTGCGAATACTGGTCGCGGCTGTCCTGATCCATTCCGCCGCCCGCGTGGCGCGCCGCCTGGTAGCGCAGGTAGAGCGCGTAATGCTCGACGCGGAAGCGCAGGCCGAGCGCCTGCCCGTGCAGATCGGCGTGGCGGCGCTCGGCGCGGCGCTGGTAGCGCGAGGCGGAGAATTCGGCGATCGGGATGCGCACCGGCACGCACGCCCGGCAGGCGTCGCAGTAGGGCCGGTAGGTGAAGATGCCGCTGCGGCGAAAACCGAGGCGCACCAGATCGCCGTACAGGTCGTTGCCGATGAGGTGCGAGGGTGTCGCGACCTGCGAGCGCGCCAGGCGGCCCGGCAGGTAGCTGCACGGGTAGGGCGCCGTGACGTAGAACTGCAGTACGGCATGCGGCAGGTCATTCAGCTGCGACATGACTGCTTTCGATCGAGGTGCGCCAAAGACCGGGCGCCTGCCCGTAGTCTACCAACTCCTTCAGACGCCTGGCGAATTCCTTGCGCGGGATCTCGCGCGCGCCGAGCGAGGCGAGGTGCGCGGTCCGCATCTGGCAGTCGATCAAGCCGCAGCCCGCCGTGCGCAGCCGCTCGACGAGATGCACCAGGGCGATCTTGGACGCGTCGCGCATCCGGGTGAACATCGACTCCCCGAAGAACGCGGCGCCGACCGCGACGCCGTAGAGGCCGCCCGCCAGCTCGCCTTCCACCCAGGTCTCGACCGAGTGGGCATAGCCGAGGACGTGCAGGCGGCCGTACGCGGCGCGCATCTCGGCCGTGATCCAGGTCTCGGGCTGCCCGTCGCGCGGGGCCGCGCAGTTCCGGATCACGGCGTCGAAGTCGTGGTCGAAGCGGATCTCGTACCGGCGATTGCGCAAGGTCTTCGCGAGCGACCGCGAAACCTTGAGCTCCCCGGGAAAGAGCACCATGCGCGGGTCGGGGCTCCACCAGAGAATCGGATCGCCGGCGGTGAACCAGGGGAAGATCCCGCGCCGGTATGCGGCGAGCAGGCGGCCCGGGGAGAGATCGCCACCCACCGCGAGGAGCCCGTTCGGCTCCTTCGATGCGCGCTCGAGCGGCGGGAACGGCGTCGCGCGGTCCAGCCAGGGAATCATTCGATCGGCACCGCAGCCAAAGAGGTGCTGCCGTCAGCGCTTCGGATGGATGTCGCCCGCGTGAATCTGGAACGCACCCTGCTCGCGATCGGCATAGAAGTGCTCGAGGGTGAGCGACACGGTCCGGAACGCGATCTCGCGCCAGGGGACCTCCTCCTCGCGAAAGAGCGCGACCTCGAGGCTCTCGGTTCCCGGGCCGAAGTCGAGATCGAGCAGGCGCGCGCGGTAGAAGATGTGCACCTGGTTCACGTAGGGAACCGAGAGGACGGTGAACATCTCGGCGAGCTCGACGCGCGCGTTCGCCTCTTCGAAGGTCTCGCGCAGGGCGGCCTGTGCGACGGTCTCGCCGTTCTCCATGAACCCCGCGGGCAGCGTCCACAGCCCGGAGCGGGGCTCGATCGCGCGCCTGCACAAGAGCACGCGGCCTTCCCACTCGGGAATGCAGCCGATCACCATCTTCGGGTTCGAGTAGTGGACCGTACCGCAGGCATCGCAGACATGGCGCGGCAGGTGGTCGCCGGTCGGGACCTTGACGGTGACCGGTGCGCCGCAGTTGGGGCAGAACTTCATCGTGGCGGCGGTGACGCGCAAGAAGCGTGGAATACGCGTGCTATGATAGCCCAACCCCCCGTTTGCACAACGTTTTTTCCGCATGCGCCCCTCGCAGATCGCTGCCGTGCTCGCGGGTGAGTTCGCCGCCGTGCCGGCGGGCACGCACACGCCGGTGATGCTCTGGGGCCCGCCGGGCGTCGGCAAATCCCAGATCGTCGCGCAGATCGCCGACCGGGCGGGCGTACCGCTGATCGACGTGCGGCTCGCCCAGATGGAGCCGACCGATCTGCGCGGAATTCCGTTTCGCCACGGCGCGAACGTGATCTGGTCGGTGCCTGCAATGCTGCCGGATGGAGCGCGCCACGGCCCGCGCGGCGTCCTGTTCCTCGATGAGATCACCTCGGCGGTGCCCACCGTGACGGCGGCCGCGTACCAGCTCATCCTCGATCGCCGGCTCGGCGAGTATCGCGTGCCGCAGGGGTGGGCGATCTTCGCGGCCGGCAACCGGCACGGCGACCGGGGGGTGACCTACCAGATGGCCGCACCGCTGGCCAATCGCTTCGCGCACTACGAGGTCGAGGCGGACCTCGACGACTGGATCGTGTGGGCCCACGCGAGCGGCATCGATGCGCGCCTGATCGCTTTTCTGCGCTTCCGCCCGGACCTCCTCTTCCTGTTCGACCCGGCGCGGTACGCCGCGGCGTTCCCGACGCCGCGCTCGTGGGAGTACGCGCACCGCGCCCTGGCGAAGTTCGAGCGCGTGCCCGAGCTCCTGGGCGAGGCGCTCAACGCCTGCGTGGGCGCGGCGGCCGGCCTGGCGTGCCGCGCTTACCTGGAGCACCTGGATGCCATGCCGGACGTCGCGGCGATCGCAGCCGGCGCGACGAAGGACATGCCGCGCGGGCTCGAGGTGCAGTATGCGGTCGCCGCAGCGCTCGTGCGCCACATCGGGCGGCTGCCCGCCGCGGCGCAGCCGGAGGCCACCAATCACGCGCTCGAGTACGCGCGGCGGTTCCCGCAGCGCGAGCTCGGCGTGATGCTGGTGACCGATCTCCAGCGGGTGCTGGGACGGCCGCTGTACGGCTTGGAGGCGTTCGCCGCCTGGGCGCAGGAAGTGAGCGACCTCGTCTCCTTCGAGCGGGCGTGACACCGACCGATTCCGCGACGGCTGCGCTCGCCAAGCTCGGCGCCGCGCGCACCCGGCTCGTGCTCGAGCGGCCCTTCCTCGGCGCGCTGGTCCTGCATCTCGCGCTCGTGCCCTCGACGCGGTGCCGCACGGTGGCGACCGACGGCCGCGGGTTCCACTTCACCCCCGGGTTCATCGATTCGCTCGGTCTTGCCGAAACCCAATTCGTCCTCGCGCACGAAGCGCTGCACTGCGCGCTCCTGCACTTCGACCGTGCGCGCGGCCGGATCCGCCGCCGTTGGGACCGCGCGTGCGACTACGCGGTGAATCAGCTGCTCGTGGACGACGGCATGCGCGCGCCCGGCGGTGTGCTGCTCGACCCGAAGTATCGCGGACTCGCTGCCGAGGAGATCTACCCGCTGCTCGAGGACGCAGCCGACGAACGGCCCTTCGACGAGCACTGGTTCGGCGTGTCGATCGCGAGCCCATTGCCGGTGCGCGTCAGCGGCGGTGCGAGCGAAATGGCGGTCGCGCCCGGGCATCTCGAAGCGCACCGGGACGGCTTCGACGAAGTGCTCACGCGGTCTCCGCTCGGCGTGCCCGTGCTCGCGCCGGCCGGCACGTTGGCGAGCGAGTGGCGTGAGCGCCTCGCGGCCGCGGGTCTCGAGGCCGAGGCCGCCGGTCGCCTGGGCAGCGTCTTCCACCGGGTGCTCGATGCGCTCGTACAACCGCGGCTGCCGTGGCGCGCGCTGCTCGCGCGGTTCCTGACGACGATCGCGCGCGACGACTACAGCTTCCAGCGGCCGAGCCGCCGCGAGGGTCCCGCCATCCTGCCGGGGCTCGCGAGCGGCGAGACGAACCTCGCGCTCGCGCTCGACACCAGCGGATCGATCGGCGTGCAGGATCTCGCTGCGTTCGTCGGCGAGATCGACGCATTGAAGGGCCAGATCCGGGCGCGCGTGACGCTCCTCGCCTGCGACACCGCGCTCGCGCCGGGCGCGCCGTGGCGATTCGAGCCCTGGGAGCGCCTGGAGGTGCCGGCAGGCCTTGCCGGGGGCGGAGGCACCCGGTTCACGCCGGTGTTCGAGTGGCTCCGGAGCGAACCCGTACGCCCGGATGCGCTGCTCTACTTCACCGATGCGCTCGGCGAGTTCCCCGAGCGGACGCCGGAATTCCCGGTGCTCTGGCTGGTCAAGGGCAATGCCCCAGTGCCCTGGGGCGAGCGCGTTCAGCTCAATTAGCCGCGCCCGAACACCGGCAGCGCGACGCCGGTCACCGCGCGCGCGGCGTCCGACGCGAGAAACACGATCACGTCCGCAATCGCGTCGGGCGCGACCCACTTCGACGGGTCGGCGCGCGGCATCGCTGCGCGGTTCTGCGGCGTGTCGATCGTGCTCGGCAGGACGGCATTGACGCGGAGACCCTTCGCCTTCACTTCGGCGGACAGGCTCTCCGTCAACCGCAGAACTGCTGACTTGGACGCGCTGTATGCGGCGAGGCCGGCGGGGGCCGCAAGTGCCGCGCCCGCGCCGACGTTGACGATGGCCCCGCTCCCCCGCTCGAGCATCACCGGCAGCACCGCCCGGCACGCGAGGAGGGTGGTGCGCAGGTTCATGCTCATCATCAGGTCCCAGGTCGCGAGGTCCTCCTCGTGCACGTGCTTCCCGCCGCGGAACCCGCCCACCGTGTTCACCAGCACGTCGATACGGCCGAAACGCGCGCGCGCCGAGGCGGCCAGCGCGCGCGCGCTGCCCTCGTCGTCGAGATCGACGCCGCTCGCGATCATCCGGTCCGCATCCGGACCGGAGCCACCGTACAGCCGCTGGAGGGCCTCGGCTGAACGGCCCACCAGCACGGTCTTCGCGCCGGCTGCGTGAAACGCGCGCGCGGTCGCCTGACCGAGATTACCGGTCGCGCCGGTGATGATCGCCACCTTCCCCGCGAGGGCCGTCATCTTGCGATGCCTCCTTGCGCCGCTACGCCGCGTCGATGAGCGCCGGCAGCTCGGCGAGCGAACGCAGCTCGTGGTCCGGCGCGACGCCGAGCTCGTCCACCGGCATGGCGGCGCGGTTGCACCAGAAGACGCGGAATCCGAACGACTTCGCGCCGAGCGCGTCCCAGCAATTCGACGACACGAAGCCAATGGCGCCGGTCGGCACGCCGAGCTTCTCCACGGCGAGCGCGTAGACCCTCGGATCGGGCTTGTAGATTCTCAAGCCATCCACGCTGATCACGGCGTCCAGCGTCCGCGCGAGGCCCGCGTTCGCGACGACCGGCTCGAGCATCGCCGGCGAGCCGTTCGACAGGATCGCGAGCTTGCGCCCGGCGAGGCGCTCGAGCGCGTCCCGCACTTCGGGATAGGGCTCGAGATGCAGGTACGCATCCATGAGACGCGCGCGCCGGGCGTCGTCGAGCGGGAGCCCGAGCGCTTTACAGGCATAGCGCAGGCCGGCATCGGTGACGCGTGTGAAATCCTCGTAGCGCTGCATCAGGCTGCGCTGCCAGCTGTACTCGAGCTGCTTTGCGCGCCACAGCTGCGACAGCGCGCTGCCCTTTCCCGGCCAGAGCTCGTCGCAAAGCCTGATCACCGAGTGCACGTCGAACAAGGTGCCGTAGGCGTCGAAAACCAGGGCCTTGATCTGGGCGCTCATGATGGGACGCTCCGTAGTGCCTCGGCGAGCGCGCGACTCGCGTCGCCTCGAGCTCGACCGACGCAGCCGGCAGGTGACGGACGAACCGGCGACGCAGACTCTGCCTCAGCCGGGCCCCGGAAGCAAGGCCCGCCGTGCGGGTGGCGGCCGCGTGTCGCTGCGGCCCCGCCGGCCACTTCGGCCGGGCCCGCTCGCCTGCTGCGAGGTGCGGGCCGGGCACTGCGCCGCTCCCGTCGCGGTCTTCTCCTCCCGCCGGCTCCGTGCTAATTTGAAAAGTGCGTTGCCGGAGGAGGAGGGTATGCAGAACCGCTACGACGAAATCTACCGCGCGTTTCGGTGGTCGGTCCCGGCGCGCTTCAACCTAGCGCAGGCCTGCTGCGCGCGCCATGCGGTGGACCGCCGTCGCTTCTGCCTCTACTGGGAGGACGAGACCGGCGCCACCGGCGCGTACACCTATTGGGACATCCAGCAGGCGGCGAACCGCCTCGCGAACGCGCTCGCCGGCCTGGGCGTCGGGCGCGGCGACCGCATCGGCATCATCCTCCCGCAGCGCCCCGAGACGGTCGTCGCGCACATCGCGTGCTATCAACTCGGCGCGGTGGCGATGCCGCTGTCGATCCTGTTCGGCCCCGACGCGCTCGAGTATCGCCTCCAGGACAGCGCTGCGTCCGTTGCGTTCGTCGATCCCGCATCCGCGCCCAATCTCGCGGCGGTGCGCGCGTCGCTGCCGGAGCTCAAGCACGTTATCGGCGTGGCGGGGGCGCGCGACGCGGGTGCGGCCCCGTGGGAGCGGCTGCTCGAGAAGGCCTCGCGCCGGTTCACGCCGGCCGACACCGGTGCCGAGGACCCGGCGCTGCTCGTTTACACCAGCGGCACGACCGGACCGCCGAAAGGTGCGCTGAAGCCGCATCGCGTCCTGCTCGGAAACCTGCCGGGATTCTCGTACTCGCATGACGAGTTCCCCCGCACCGGCGACATGTTCTGGTCGCCGGCGGACTGGGCGTGGACCGGCGGGCTGATGGACGCGCTCCTGCCGACGATGTACTACGGCTATCCGATTCTCGGCTATCGCGGGCGGTTCGATCCCGAGAAGGCGTTCCATCTCATCGAGAAGTACGGCATCCGCAACAGCTTCCTCTTCCCGACCGCGCTCAAGATGATGATGAAGGCCGTGCCTGAGCCGCGCACGCGGTTCGATCTGCCGCTGCGCTCGGTCATGAGCGCCGGGGAATCGGTGGGCGACGCCGTGTTCGAGTGGTCGCGCGCGAGCCTCGGGGTGACGATCAACGAGATGTTCGGGCAGACCGAGGTCAACTACATCGTCGGCAACTCGCACACCCTATGGCCGGCGAAGCCCGGATCGATCGGGCGGCCGTATCCCGGCCATCGCGTCGGGCTGATCGACGACGTCGGCGGCGAGGTTCCGGATGGGGAGGTCGGCGAGGTCGCGGTGCGCCGGACCGACGCGCACGGCGATCCGGATGCCGTCTTCTTTCTCGGCTACTGGCGGAACGAGGAGGCGACGCGCAGGAAGTTCACGGGCGACTGGTGGCGCACCGGCGATCTCGCCAAGCGCGACGCGGACGGGTATCTCTGGTACCAGGGCCGGACCGACGACGTCTTCAAGAGCGCCGGCTACCGCATCGGTCCCTCGGAGATCGAGAACTGCCTGGTGAAGCATCCGGCGGTCGCGAACGCCGCGGTCGTCGGGAGCCCGGACCCGGAGCGCACGAACATCGTGAAGGCGTTCATCGTGCTGCAGCCGGGCCACGCGCCTTCGCCGGAGCTCGCGCAGGTGCTGCAGGATCACGTGCGCGGCCAGCTCGCGCCGTACGAGTATCCGAAGGAGATCGAGTTCATCGACGCGCTGCCGATGACCACCACCGGGAAGGTGCAGCGGCGGGCGCTGCGGCTGCGGGAGGAAGAGCGCAAGCGTGGGGCGAAGCATGGCTAGCCGCTGGACCTTCGCACTTGGGGGATCGACAAGGGGGCGTGCCCCCTTGTGCCACACCCTCGGGAAGGTGCAGCGGCGGGCGCTGCGGCTGCGGGAGGAAGAGCGCAAGCGCGTCGCGCGCGGCGGACAGAATTGATGTCCCTGCCGCCCGATCACCCGCAGCGCTACGTCCTCGCGAACGAGGTCCACGCACGGCCGTACGACGTGCTCGAGACCCCCGAGCGGGTTTCGTTCGTCGCCGTGCTGTTGTCCGCGGCGCGCACCGCCGAGCATGCGCACCTCGTGCGCCTGTGCGAGCGCGGCGGCGTGCACCCGCCGCCGCCGGCGGCGAGCCACTTCGTCGCCGACTTCGGCGCGTACCGGGTCAAGTACGAGCAGCACACCGAGTACTCCGGGTACACGTTCTTCCTGCGGGGGCGCTCGCCGGCGCATTTCGCCGAGACTGCGATCGCGGCGGCGCCGGCGGACTGGGTCGCGTCGATCCCGGGCGAGACGATGGTCGCGGCGCACGCCGAGCTCCTCCCGCGGGGCGCGGCGCTGCCCGAGGCGCGCGAGATCGCGCGGATCTTCGGCGGCAACTACGTCATCGGCGCGGAGATCGGCGACGGCGTCGGCGCGATCTTCACCGACTTCCGCGTGCACGCGGACGGCCACAACCGGTTCCTCGTGTTCGATGGCGAGATGTCGCGGCGCCAGGCGGGCAGGATGGTGCAGCGGCTCTTCGAGATCGAGACCTACCGGATGATGGCGCTGCTCGCGCTGCCGGTGGCGCAGGCGGCCGCGCCGCGGCTCGCCGCGATGGAGCAGTCGCTCGTCGAGATCACCGCGGCGATGGCCGAGAGCAAGCCCGGCGTGCGCCGGCCGGGCGACACGGCCTTGCTCGAGCGGCTGATCCCGCTCGCCGCCGAGGTGGAGCGTGCGGTGGTCTCGGCGCAGTACCGGTTCGGCGCCGCGCGCGCGTACCACGAGCTCGTCAACGGCCGGATCGCGGAGCTGCGCGAGCGCCGCCTGCCGGGCACGCAGACGATCGAGGAGTTCATGGCGCGGCGCCTGGCGCCGGCGATGGC
The DNA here is from genome assembly GCA_020848075.1 of Burkholderiales bacterium. Taxonomy (GTDB): domain Bacteria; phylum Pseudomonadota; class Gammaproteobacteria; order Burkholderiales; family SG8-39; genus JAABRB01. Next base: position 113,496 of record JADLAV010000031.1, on the reverse strand, counting down.
GACCTGCGAATCGATCGCCCGGCGCCAGCGCGAGCTCTCCGAGCGGGTGGCCCGGGCGAGCCGCCTGCTCTCCACGCGCGTCGACATCGTGCGCGAAGGGCAGAACCAGGATCTGCTGAGCTCGATGAATCGCCGCGCGCGGCTGCAGCTGCGGCTGCAAGAGACCGTCGAGGGTCTGTCGGTCGCTGCGATCACCTACTACGTCGTCGGCCTGGCCGGGTACGCGGCAAAGGCCTTGAAGTCGGCGGGTGTCGCGCTCGACGCGGACCTCGTGATGGGAATCTCGATCCCGGTCGTGGCGGTGCTCGCAGCGCTCGGTGTGCGGCACATCCGCCGGCGCGTGATGCGCGCCGAGCGCGGCGACGCCGCCGCCACGGTCAGCCGCCGCGCTTGACGAGGATCTCGCCGTCGGACTCGGCGATCTGCGCCTCGCTCTGGTTCTGGCACCCGCCGCCTGACATGACGCCGCGGTGTGACAGTGCATCCCGCAGGGCGCCGAGACGAGGGCGCCCGCGCAAGACCGAGGTGAAACGCGAAGGCCGGATCGGCTAGACTGCCGGGCAGGAGGCGCTCATGCAGCTCTACACGTACTTTCGCTCGTCCGCCTCGTTTCGCGTGCGGATCGCGCTCAACTACAAGGGGCTCGGCTACGAGCCCGTGTCGATCGATCTTCCCAAGGGCGAGCACCGGGCGGATGCGTACCGCGCGGTGAACCCGCAGGGGCTCGTGCCGACGCTCGTCGACCGCGACCATCGGATCGTCCAGTCGCTCGCGATCCTCGAGTACCTTGAGGAGCGCTATCCGGAGCCCCCGCTGCTGCCCTCCGATCCGCTGGACCGTGCGTACGTCCGGGCCCTGTGCGGCGTCGTCGCCTGCGAGATCCATCCGCTCAACAACCTGCGCACCCTGAAGCACATCCGCAAGGCGTACGGGTTGGACGAGTCGGGGGTGAACGCGTGGTACCGCCACTGGATCGCCGCGGGCTTCGAGGTGATCGAGGGTTTCCTCGGCAGCGAGCGCCGGCACGGCCGCTACTGTCTCGGCGACCAGGTCACGCTTGCTGACTGTTGCCTCGTGCCGCAGGTCTTCAACGCGAAGCGCTACGACTGCGACCTCGTGCCGTATCCGGCGGCGATGCGCATCTTCGACGCGTGCATGCTGCTCCCTGCCTTCGACGCGGCGCAGCCGGCCAGGCAACCGGACGCGGCATAGGGGAGCTCTGCATACGTCCGCAATTCCCGCCCCTCAAGAACAACGCTCGGAGGCAGGGTCCGCGGGAACCCGCTGCGCGGGCGGGGTCCCGTTGAGCTGTTCCCCGCTCAGCGCAGCTTGCGGCAAGAGAAACCGAGGCCGGCGAGAGCGAGGCCGAGGAGGGCGAGCGTGCCCGGTTCCGGCACGCTCGGTCCGGGCTCGAGCGCCTCGGTCGTGCGGATCCCGAAGTTGAAGCCGTGCCAGTTCTCGTAGGTCGGCGCGGTCCAGGAGAAGGTCGAGAACGTGCCGATGAACTGGATCGTTCCGTGGCCTTCCTGGCCTTGCAGTACATCGCCGGCAAGTTCCTTCAGGGAACAGGTCGACGGGGTCGCGGCGCAAGTGGCTGCGGAAGTGCCACCCCAGTATCCCGTACCCTGGCTCACGATCGTGAACGGCCGGTCGAAGTCGTAGGTGATAGCCGTGCCCGAATTGCCGAGGCTGACGATCGCCATGATCGGATCCTTGATCGGTTCCGACAGAGTGATCGTGTAGACGTCACCGCCGGTGCCGCCGACCAGGGCCAGCATCTCTGCTGCGGGCGGCGCGTTGTCCACCTGCGGGCTGATATATGGCGCCGTTGGGTTCCAGTAGTTGGTTCCGGTGCCGGTCTGACCGAAGAAGAACGTCCCCGGTCCGCCCGTCGGCTTCGTTACGGAGAAGCCCACGTTCACGACCGACGAATCGGGAAGCGTAATGGTCCCGGAGGCGGTACCGGCCGATGGGTTTGCGGCAGTCCAATCGACGTAGTAGTACGGCACCGCCGCCGCGGGCATGGCGGCAGCCGCTACGCCGAAGGCAACGGCAAGAGCCACGAGTCGGACCATGTAGACCTCCCCTTATGGGTGGAGCGGAACACGCATTCGATCCAGGGTATGCAAGAAACGCGCCTTGTCAGGTTAGACAAAGCGATTCAAAGAGTTGCTAGAAGTGCGGGTCCAGAACGGACTGGAAACTGTAAAGCGAATCGACGATAAGGACCCAAGGTCTCGCTCTCTATGCGATGTTAGATTTGGACCGTGCACCGCAAAATCCTCGTCATCGTGACGCCGGCGCTCGCCGACGCGAACAACGGGAACTGGCAGACCGCGCGCCGCTGGGCACGGATGCTACACGGCGCCTACGACGTTCGCCTTGCGGCGCACTGGAGCCGCGGCGACGAGGCGCTGATGATCGCGCTGCACGCACGCCGCTCGGCGGCGTCGGTCGCCGCATGGCGCGCCACGCATCCGGATCGGCCGCTGTTGCTGGCGCTGACCGGGACCGATCTCTACCGCGACATCGACACCGACGCGAGCGCGCAGCATTCGCTGGCCGCCGCCGATGCCTTGGTCGTGCTGAATGAGCTGGGCGCACGGCGATTGCCCGAGCCGATGCGCGGAAAGTGCCGCGTGATCCTGCAGTCGTGCACGGCGCGGCGGCCGCACACGAAGACGAAGCGGCACCTGCGTGCCCTGATGGTCGGGCACCTGCGCGAGGAGAAGGATCCGCGCACCTACTTTCGCGCTGCGCGGCGCCTGGCTGGCCGCACCGGCATCGCCCTCGACCACATCGGCGCGGCGCTCGACCCGGCGCTCGGCGCCGAGGCTGCCGCGCTCGCCGCCGCCCAGGCGAACTATCGCTGGCTCGGCGCGCTCCCGCACGCGGCGACCCGGCGCCGGATCCAGGCCGCGCATCTGCTCGTCCACCCGAGCCGGATGGAAGGTGGCGCGCACGTGGTGATCGAAGCGATCCGCAGCGGCACGCCGGTGCTCGCGTCACGGATCGAAGGCAACCTCGGGCTGCTCGGCAGTGACTACCCGGGCGTCTTCGAGGTCGGCGACGACGCGGCGCTCGCGAGCCTGCTCGAACGCGCCCGCGCCGAGCCGGCTATGCTTACGAGTTTGCAGCAGCGGCTGGCGCCGCGTGCGCCGCTCTTCGCGCCCGAGGCCGAGCGCTCGGCGCTGCGGCGCCTGGTGGCCGGCCTGCTCGCAGGTGACCGACAAGGATGCAAGCGATGAACACCCCCGAACTCCCGCCTGAACCCCGGCTGACGACGCTCTCGCACGGCGGCGGCTGCGGCTGCAAGATCGCCCCCGGCACGCTCTCGGAGATCCTGAAGGGCACGGCGGCGATCCCGGTGCCCGAGGACCTGCTGGTCGGGATCGAGACCGCCGACGACGCCGCGGTCTACCGGCTGAACGACGAGCAGGCGATCGTCGCGACCACGGACTTCTTCATGCCGATCGTGGACGATCCGTTCGACTTCGGCCGTATCGCCGCGACCAATGCGCTGAGCGACGTCTACGCGATGGGCGGCAAGCCGATCCTCGCGCTCGCGCTCGTGGGCATGCCCGTCAACGTGCTGTCGACACAGACCATCCGCCGCATCCTCGAAGGCGGCGCCTCGGTGTGCCGCACGGCCGGTATCCCGATCGCCGGCGGCCACACGATCGACTCGGTCGAGGCGATCTACGGCCTGGTCGCGCTCGGCCTCATGCACCCCGATCACGTCAAGCGCAACGCCGACGCGCGGCCTGGCGACGTGCTGGTGCTCGGCAAGCCGCTCGGCATCGGCGTGCTGTCGGCGGCGCTCAAGAAAGACGAGCTCGACGCTGCCGGCTACGAACGGATGATCGCAACCACGACCCGGCTCAACACCCCCGGCCCCGAGCTGGCGGCGCTGCCGGGAGTGCACGCGCTGACCGACGTCACCGGCTTCGGCCTCGCCGGCCACGCGCTCGGGATGGCGCGCGGCGCACGCTGCGAGGTGCGAATCGAGTGGCGGCGGGTGCCGCTGCTGCCCGGGGCGCGCGCGCTCGCCGGCCGCGGATTCGTCACCGGCGCGTCGGGCCGCAACTGGGCCGGCTATGGCAGCGAGGTCGTGCTGCCGCGCGCATTCGCCGCCGAGGACCAGGCGCTGCTGACCGATCCGCAGACCAGCGGAGGGTTGCTCGTCGCATGCGAGGCGGGTTCGGTCGACGCGGTGCTGGCGGTGTTCCAGCGGCACGGGTTCGACGGTGCGGCGGCCGTGGGGAGCATCGCGGCGGCCGGCGCGGCAGCGAGGCTGGTCGTGAGCTGACCTCGGCGACCGCAGGTCGGCCGCCGGGACCCGCCCGACTGCCGCCCGCTCAGCGCCGCGCGCCGCGTACCAGGAGCACGGGAACGGGCGTCTTGCGCAGCACCTGCTCGGCATCGCTTCCCATGACCAGGCGCCTGACGCCGCGGCGTCCGTGCGTGCCCATCACGATCAGGTCCGCCTTGCAGCGCTTCGCCTCGCGAATGATCGCATCGGCCGCCGAGCCCGCGAGCGTTTCGGTGAGCACCGATCGCGCCTGCACCCCGTGCTTCCGCGCGAGGGCCTCCGCGCGCGCCAGGATCTTCCGGCCGGCGTCGCGCAGCGCCTTGAACATCTCATCGGTGAACACCATGCCTTCTCCCGCGGCAGTGATGAAGGATTCGTCGACCGTGTGAAAGAGGCAGACGGCGGCGCCTTGCTGCTTCGCGAGCCGCAGCGCTTCCTTCAACCCGAGGTTCGCCGTGCTGCTGCCGTCGATCGGCACCAGGATGCGCTTGTACATGATCGGCCCTCCTTTGCTGGCGATGCCTGATTCTCGCGCGCGGGCCGGCGCTGGTCTTGCGCTTGGTCAAATGCCCGGGAATCAGCCAGCATCGGTACACGAACGGCCGGACCGCCGGGCAGTCTCAGGCGTTCGGCCAATACGGCCTTCGCGCAAGCGCTGCGCCACCTGACCTCGTGTTGCCGAGTGGCGCCGTCGTCGATTCTTCGTCTTCGAGCGGCTCAGGCCCGATATTCGAGGATATAGAGGCCGCCGTTGTAGTCGGTGCTGTAGATCAGCCCGTCGGCGGACACCCAGACGTCGCAGGACTGGATGACGAGCGGCCGGTTCGGACGGTGATCGACGAGACGGCGAGGCGGCGGCGGAACGAAAGCCGCGATTTCTTCGGGCCGGTGCTCGTCGCGGATGTCGAAGACGCGGATTCCGGCGTTCTGGTAGGTGGCGAAGATCCTCTCGGAGCTCACCATCCCATCCGGACGGTTCTCGTAGATGTTGTGCGGGCCGAAGTGGCCGCCCTTCTTGCAGTAAGCGGCCTCGCGAGGCGTCGGAAACGTCGCGATGCTGACCGGGTTCGCAGGCACGCGGATGTCGAACATCCAGATGTACTTGACGCCGTCCGCGCAATCGTCGAGCACCGCTTCATCCGCCACCACCAGGAGGTCGCGGTCAGGCAGCGGCAGGCAGTTGTGCGTGCCGCCGCCATAGGGCGGAGACCAGTTGCGGTGAGTGACGAGCTTCGGCGTCGAGCGGTCGGCGATGTCGAGAATGACGAGGCCCGCGTCGCGCCAGGCGGCATAAGCGGTGTCGCCGTGGACGATCGCATGGTGCAGGCCGTTTCGCCGCGTCGGCGCCCAGCTCGGGACCTCCCCGGCGGCTGTGTTCATGCCCGGCAGCCAGAAGCGCCCCGCCTCCTTCGGCTGCGTCGGGTCCGCCATGTCGACGACCATGAAGATGTAATCGGTGAACCCGTCGATGAGGGCCGAGACGTAAGCCCAGCGACCGCCCGTGTACCAGATGCGATGGATGCCGCCGCCGGCGACCGGCATGAACCCGATCTGGCGCGGTGCGGCCGGGTGGGCGATGTCGTAGACGCACAGGCCGGCGGACCAGTCACGCGCTCTGCCAGCGGTCGCGTTGGACGTGCCGACCTTCTTGCCGAGCGCTCCGCTGTAGTACTCGCGCTCATCCTGGAATTCGGTCGCAGCGAACATGTCCTTGGCGTGAATGACGAGCAGCAGGTCACCGTGCGTCTGCAGGTGGATATTCCAGGTGTTGGGCGGGGCAGGCACGTAGGCCACCGGCTTCGGCGAGCGCGGATCGCTCACGTCGGCGACGCTGAATCCCTTCGAGAACATGTGCCCGACGAATGCGTGGCCCTTGTTGATCATCAACTGCACGCCGTCGGGCCGTCCTGCCAGATCGGAATAGCCGATCAGCTTCATGTTCCGGGCGTATTCGGGTTTGGGCAGATCTTGGCTGGCCATGTGCACTTCTCCTCTGGTCGCGCGGACCTCGTTCCGACGAGTGAAGCTCCGCTTGCAGCTAGACGGCGCGGGGTGAGCCCCGGCCAACGCCGAGCACCCGGCGGATCGTGTCCACCGCCGCCATGCCGATGCGCTGGTTGGCCTCGACGGTGACGCCGGCCACGTGCGGAGTCAGGATGACGTTGTCGAGCCCCTGGAACAGGGCTCCGATCTCCTTCGTAATCGGCTCCGAACTGAAACTATCGAGGGCGGCGCCCGCGATCCGCCCCTCGCGCAGGGCGGCAGCGCAATCGGCCTCGTTGACGATCCCGCCGCGCGCCGAATTGATCAGGACGGCGCCGGGCTTCATGCGGGCGAACTGTGGCGCACCGATCAAGTTGCGCGTTTCGGGCAGCAAGGGGCAATGCAGGGAGATGACGTCGGCCTCCGCGATCAGCGCATCGAAGCTGACGCGCCGGGCATTGCTCCACGCCGGCGCGTCGGCGGGCAGCATGGAGTCGTAGGCGATCAGGTCCATTCCCATGGCCCTCGCCTTGGCGCCGGCAACCTGACCGATGGAGCCGAACCCGACGATGCCCATCGTGCGGCCGGCGAGCTCGACGCCGTTCGCCAGCCGCTCGCGCGGCCAGTTGCCGGCGACGAGCGCCGCCGTGCTGCACAGAGCCTGGCGGCGCAACAGGATCATCGCTGTCGCGATGACGTATTCGGCCACCGACAACGCGTTCGCACCGATGGACGGACGGACGTCGACGCCGCGCGCCTTGCAGGCGGCGAGATCGAAATTGTCGAGGCCGACGCCCATGCGCGCGACTACCCGCAGCCTCGGGGCGGCAGCCAGCAACTCGGCGTCGACGCGGGTCTGGTTGCGGACCACGATCGCCCGGGCATCGGCGACATGCTCGAAAAGCTCGGGCCGCCGGCGCCAGAGATCCCGGTCCCAATGCACGTCGTACTCTGCTTGGAGCAGGCCGGCGGCCTCTTGATCCATGAACTCGGGAATGACGACGTCCGCCATGATATTCGGCTCTCGCAGGTTGCTATCGCAGATCGCGCTGCCGCATCATGGATGGAGCGAGCGCTGGACGGCTCGGAATCGGCGCTCGACTAGAGATCCTTCCGCGCCTTGTTGAATGGATGCTCGGGATCGGTGCCGTGGGCGGCCCTGTAGCCGTCGTACTTCAATCCCTTGAAATCGAGCACCGCGGTGCTCGCCAGCACCAGCAGGAACAGGACGACCACGACGGCGAGGAGCCAGGGCAGGGGATACTGCGTGAGCCCGGAGGCGGCCGCAGCCAGCGCGCAGAAGGTTGCGAAGTAGCCCGCATTCCTGTGGTAGGCCTCGAAGATCCGGCGCCGCAGCGTCATGTTGTAATGATCGCCGAACCATGTCGCGGGATTCTGCGGATCGGCGGTGTAGTAGTATTTGCCGCCGTGCGTGCCGCGCAGCCAGCCGGCGACGACCTGCACCACGCCGAGCGCGACCGCCAGGATGCCGAACACGGAATGCACCGAGCCGCTGAAACCCTTGCTGACGACGATCGCGACGAGACCGCCGCCCACCGACAGCAGCATGGCGAAGTACAGCCCCCATTTGTGCGCGCTGAACCACCACCATTCCTTGTGGTAGATGGCGACCTTGCGCTTGAGCCCGGAGAAGGTCGGCTTGGGTTTGCCGAAACGGATGATGAGAATGAAGAGCGGCACCAGGAAGAGCCATGCGAATACCATCAGCACGGCGTGATAGGTCCAGTGGATCTCGATCGTCCGGCCAAGGAAATCGAGATAGACCTCCTTGGGGATGTGAGCTGCCGGCTCGTTCATGAGTTTGTTCGTCCGTCTTCATCGGCCTGCGATCGGGCAGTGCGGCCGAGCATGTCCCGCGTTTTTCGAGGCTGCCGGCGCTCGGGTTCTTTCGACCGAAAGGCGCCGCTCTTTCACGTAGCCCGCTTTGCTCTTGGCGGGGAGTTATAGCTCTCCAGAAACCTCGTGCGCGATCGTTCGATGTGAGCTCGCATGAGCCTCGCGGCGAGATCGGCGTCGCGCACTTTCATCGCTGCGATGATTTCGCCGTGCTCGCGATCCATGCCCTGTAATGCCGTCAAACCGATGCTTCTCACCCCGTGGAGCTGCGAGATGCTGGCGAATGTCAGCCGATCGAACGCCAGAATCACCTCCCGGGTAGTCGACAGCAGGCGGTTGTTGCCGCAGAGCGAGGCGACAAAGACGTGAAAGTTCCTATTGTGCTTGATCCACTCGCGTCGAGATCCGGCCGTCGGTCCGCGATCGTATGATGCGAGCGTCACGAGATGCGCGCCCAACGCGGCCCGTGCTGCTCTTTCCACGCAGGCGCTCTCGAGGATGATGCGCATCTCGTAGAGCTCGAGCGCGTCCTCGAGCGAAATCTCCCTGACGTAATAGCCCTTGTTGGGCAGCACCTCGATCAGACCTTCGGTCTGCAGACGATGGAGCGCATCCCGGGTCGGCGACACGCTCACGCCGAAGCGATCGGCGAGCGCTTGCCCGCGCATTTCGGTGCCGGGCGGGATCTTGCAGGAGAGCACTTCCTCCTTGATCCGGGCGTAAATGTCATCGCGAAGGAGTTTCCGAGGCGCGACACGTGGCATGGGCGATGATTCGGACGGATCGGAGGTTGCTTGCGGTGTCGATACTGCGCGAGCGCTTGAAATATTATACGATGCATGTAATATTTCAAGCCGCGCACGCCGATCTCTTGTCGGCGAAGCATGAAGCGCCGATCGCGTAACCTCGAGCGCGGCGGGGCAGCGGGCCGTCGTCATGCGGCCGTGGAATTCAAGGGCCGCGCGAGCATGGTGTTCAGCTTGCGCGTCGAAGCACCGTTGGCAGGCGCTCTGCGTCCGCGTCCGGAGGAGCATTCATGATGGCGAGTCGCTTACCGGACCGTGGGCCTGGGTTGGATGTCCCTGCGACCATGCGAGCCTGGGTTTTGGGCGATCCGGGGCAACTCTCCCTGGTCGAGAAGCCGGTCCCGGTGCCGAAGAGAGCCGAGGTGCTGGTCCGCATCGATGCGGTCGCCATCTGTGGGACGGACCTCGACGTGATCGCAAACGGCGCGCCGGCGATGATCCAGGGCGGGTTGCCGTTCAACAAGGATTTCACCCCGGGGCACGAGTACATGGGGACGGTGGCTGCCTTGGGACCAGGCGTCGACGAATTCCGACCCGGCGATCGCATCACGGTCGAAATTCACGCCGGGTGTGGGCAGTGCAAGCGGTGCCGGATGGGGATGTACACCTCCTGCCTGAACTACGGCCTCAACTACGGCGCGTTCGACAAAGGGCATCGGGCGAATGGCTTCACGACCGACGGCGGTTTTGCCGAGTATGCAGTCAACAACATCAATACCCTCGTCCGTATTCCCGATGCGATGACGGACGAGGAGGCGGCGCTCGTCGTCACGGCCGGAACCTCCATGTACGGCTTCACCGAACTCGGAGGGCTCATCGCCGGCGAAAGCGTCGTCGTGATGGGCCCCGGCCCGATTGGTTTGCTCGGCGCCGCGGTCGCGAAGGCGTTGGGCGCGGACCCGGTCATCCTCACGGGGACGCGCGACAACCGTTTGAAAATCGGTCTGGAGCTTGGCGCCGATCATGTCGTCAACGTGCGCCAGGAGGACCCTGTCGAGGCCGTGCGCCGCTTGACCGGCGGGGCGGGCGTCGATTACGTCCTCGAGTGCTCGGGCGCTCACGATGCGGTCGACGTCGCAGGGCGGATGCTGAATCGGGGCGGCCGCCTATGCCTGGCCGCTTTCCCGCACGAACCGGCCATGGTCGATGTCGCGCATCTGGTGCGCAACAACATCTACGTGTTCGGCATTCGCGGCGAGGGCCGCAGCGCGACCCACCGAGCGCATGCGCTCATGGCAGCAAAGCGCTTCGACGCGACCAAGATCCACACGCACACCTTTCCGCTAGCAGAACTCCCGACCGCGCTGCGTTATGCGAGAGAGCGCATCGATGATGCGATCAAAGTCATCCTGAAGGCACACGGAGCGGGTGAGCGCGCTCGAGCGTAAGCGTCCGGGAAGCCCTGGAGCGCCTCGTCATTCCCGCCCCCCCCCCCCCGATAACACTGCTCGCGGGCAGGGTTCGTGGGAATCCAGCTCGAGGTCATTCGACGACTTGCTGGATCCACGGGCGGATGGCGCTCTGGGGCGGGTGGAGGTTCCGGATCGCGCCTTACCGATTTGATTTTGTGGCGCCCCGGAGACGAATCGAACGTCCGACCTGCCCCTTAGGAGGGGGCTGCTCTATCCACTGAGCTACCGGGGCCGTGGGCGAGCGTGCCGGAAGGCCGCACGCGCGCACCGGAGTGGCGAATTCTAAGCGACCTTCGTGCCGCAACCAATCTTGCAGGCGACCCCAAGCCGGCGGCGCTGCGCCTCGGGTAACATCTTGACTGCCTCTCGATCGTCCACTCGCGTGTCTGCTGCCCGAGATCATCCCCAGCTTACGTTCGTTCGCGGCATGGCGGCCTGCACCGCGCTTGCCGCTGCGCTGGCGCTCGCTTCGTGTTCGGTGACGACGGGAACGCAATCGGACTTCAGCTCGCCCTACGTCCCGACGCCGGACTCCACGGTCGAGCGGATGCTCGCGCTCGGTGGGGTGACGCCGGGCGACACGGTGATGGATCTCGGCTCCGGCGACGGCCGCATCGTGATCGCCGCGGCGAAGCGCTACGGCGCGCGAGCGATCGGGGTCGAGTACGACCCGAAGCTGGTCGAGGTGAGCCGGTTGAACGCGCGCGAGGCAGGCGTCGCCGATCGGGTCAGGTTCATCGAGGGAGATCTCTTCAAGGTCGATCTGTCGCCCGCTTCGGTCGTGACCGTCTATCTTCTCCCGGACGTGAACCTGAAGCTCCGCGACAAGCTGCTCGCTGAGCTCCGGCCGGGGACGCGCGTCGTCGCACACGATTTCGATCTGGAGAGCTGGCGTCCCGACCGGGTCGAGACCTTCTACGCGCCGGAGAAGAACCGGGGCGGGGGTGGTACGAGCCGGGTGATGCTCTGGATCGTGCCGGCCGAGGCGCGCGGCACGTGGGCATTGCGGAGCCCGGCGCTTCCAGCCCCCGGCGAGGCGGACCTGCGGATCAGCCAGAATTTCCAGGCGATCGAAGGGCAGGCCACCCTGGGTCGCCGGCCCGTGGCGCTCGCCACGCCGACGCTGCGCGGCCCCGAGATCCGCTTCACTCTGGACGCGGGCGACGGCCCGCTCGCATTCGACGGCGAGGTGCGCGAGGGCGAGATGGTCGGCACGGTGCGCGGCAAGGCCGGGACGTGGCCGTGGCGCGCGACGCATGAACGCTGATTTCGCACCGGGCGCGATCGCCGCGAGCGCCATGGGCAAGGAGAAACCGTACTCCGAAGCTTCCGAGCGCAACCGTGCGCCGATCCTCGCGGTGCTCGAGCGATGGCTGGGCGATTGCCGCGAGGTGCTCGAGATCGGCAGCGGCACCGGCCAGCACGCGGTGCACTTCGCCGCGCGGCTGCCGCACCTCGCCTGGCAGCCGAGCGATCTGCCCGAAAACCTGCCCGGAATCCGGCTGTGGATCGACGCGGCGGGCCTTGCGAATCTGCGAGCGCCGCTCGCGCTCGACGTGAACGGCGGGAAATGGCCCGAAGCGCGGTACGACGCGGTGTTCTCCGCCAACACCGCCCACATCATGAGCTGGCCCGAGGTCGAGCGGATGGTGGCGCGCACGGCGGCGGCGCTGCGGCCGGGCAGTCTCTTCTGCCTCTATGGGCCATTCAACTACGCGGGTCGCTTCACTTCCGAGAGCAATGCGCGTTTCGACGCTTCACTGCGCTCGCGCGATCCGCGCATGGGGATCCGGGACTTCGAGGCGACCGATGCGCTGGCGCGGCGGGAAGGGTTCGTGCTGATGGAAGACAACGCGATGCCGGCCAACAATCGGCTGCTCGTCTGGCGGCGGGCGGGCGGCGAGGAGCGATCCGCCACCGATCGGTCGGCGGGGGAGGCGCGGCGTGGGTGACGCTTCCGCACCTGCGCACTGGCGCGAGGTGCTCGAGTTCTGGTTCGGGACGACCGGCTCCGCCGAACGCGGGCGGCCGCGCAAGGCCTGGTTCGAGAAGTCCGACGCGTTCGATGCGACGATCCGCAGCCGTTTTCTGGCGACGCATGCGGCCGCCGAGGCGGGCCTGCTGGATGCGTGGGAGCGGACGCCGTATGCGGCCCTCGCGCGGGTGATCGTGCTCGATCAGTTCCCGCGCAACATGCACCGTGGCACGCCGCGCGCGTTTGCGACGGACGCGAAAGCGCTGGCGGCGGCGCGCGGGCTGGTCGAGCGCGGGTTCGACGCGGCGATGGTCCCGGTCGAGCGCTGCTTCGCGTACCTGCCCTTCGAGCATGCGGAGGATCCCGCGATGCAGCGTCGTGCGCTCGAGCTCTTCCGCGGGCTCGGACACGATGCGTGGAGCGCGTTGACACTCGACTACGCGCAGCGGCACCACGACGTGATCGCGCGGTTCGGGCGCTTCCCGCACCGGAACGCGATCCTCGGCCGCGCATCGACGCCGGAGGAGGCGGAGTTCCTGAGGCAGCCCGGATCGGCCTTCTGAATGAGCCACGAACTGACGCCGCCCTCGGCGTGGGTGGTGCGCTGGGCCCCGCTCGTGGCCGCCGGTGCGCAGGTGCTCGATGTGGCGTGCGGCGCGGGACGGCACGCACGCTATTTCGCCGCCCGCGCGTGCGCAGTGACCGCGGTCGACCGCAACACCGAGGCGCTTGCGGGTCTCGCGGGGGTCGCGGGCGTGGTTACGCAGCTCGCGGACCTGGAGGCCGATCCCTGGCCATTCGCGCCCGAGTCGTTCGACGCCGTGATCGTCGCCAACTACCTGCATCGGCCGTTGTTCGCGCATCTGGTGGGCGCGCTTCGACCGGGCGGCATGCTGATCTACGAGACGTTCATGGCGGGCAACGAGTGCTTTGGCCGGCCCGCCAATCCCGACTTCCTGCTGCGCCCCGGGGAGCTGGCCGAAGCCGTTGCCGGACGTCTGACCGTGGTCGCCTTCGAGCAGGGCGTGGTCCAGGCCCCGAAACCGGCGGCGATCCAGCGTCTTTGCGCCGCGCGCCGGGATCCTGTAACAATTTTCTTGATCTGACCGGCATCCCCGTGCCGGGGCAAACGAGGTAAAATTTCCTATTTCGTATCAAGGGTCCGCCACATGATTACCGGCAGTCTGGTCGCGATCGTCACGCCGATGCGCGAGGATGGTCGCCTCGACATCCCGCGCTTCCAGGCGTTGATCGACTGGCATATCGGCGAGGGGACCGATGGCATCGTCGTCGTCGGTACGACCGGCGAGTCGCCGACGGTCGACTTCGACGAGCACAAGGCGCTCATTCGCATCGCGGTCGACCACGCTGCCGGCCGGATACCGATCGTCGCGGGAACCGGAGCCAACTCGACCGCCGAGGCGATCGAGCTCACCGAATCGGCGAAGCATGCGGGCGCGGCCGCCTGCCTGTCGGTGGTCCCCTACTACAACAAGCCCACGCAGGACGGCCTGTATCGCCATTTCCGGGCGATCGCGGAAGCGGTGGACATACCGACCATTCTGTACAACGTGCCGGGCCGCACGGTCGCCGATCTCGCGAACGACACCGCGCTGCGGCTCGCCGAGATCCCGAACGTCATCGGCATCAAGGACGCCACCGCGAACATCGAGCGCGGCACCGACCTCGTCAAGCGCGCGCCGCCGGGGTTTGCCGTGTACAGCGGCGAGGACGCGACGGGGCTCGCGCTGATTCTCCTCGGCGGGCAGGGTGTCATCTCCGTGACGGCGAACGTCGCGCCGCGCCTGATGCACGAGATGTGCGCCGCGGCGCTCGCCGGCGATGTCGTGCGCGCGCGCGACCGCAACCTGCGCCTGCTCGCCCTGCACAAGCGCCTGTTCCTCGAGGCGAATCCGATCCCGGTGAAATGGGCGTTGCGCGAGATGGGCATGATCGAGGGCGGCATCCGCCTGCCGCTCACGCCGCTCGCGGCGCAGCACCATGAGGCGGTCAGGGAAGCATTGCGAGAAGCCGGCATCGCCGTCGCGACAGCCGGCCTGCGGGTCGTGGAGGGAAGAGCCGGATGAAGCGCATCATGATGGTGGCGGCGATCGTTCCGGCGCTGCTCGCGGGATGCTCCAGCTGGGACAGCTTGTTCGACAACAAGAAGGTCGAGTACAAATCCGCCGGCAAACTTCCCTCGCTCGAGGTGCCGCCGGATTTGACGCGCCCCGGGCGCGACGAGCGCTACGCAGTCCCGGACGTCAGCCCGAGCAGCTCTACCACCTACTCGCAGTACAACCTCGAGCGGTCGGGACAGACGACCCGGCCGTCGGACGTGCTGCCGGTCTCGACGGATGTCCGTTTGCAACGCGCCGGAAGCGAGCGCTGGCTGCTCGTCAAGGGCGATCCAGAGAGGCTCTGGCCGGTCATCAAGGAGTTCTGGCAGGAGAACGGCTTTCTGATCAAGATCGAGATGCCCGAAGCCGGGGTCATGGAGACCGACTGGGCGGAGAACCGGGCCAAGATCCCGGACGACATCATCCGGCGCACCCTCGGCAAGGTGATCGACGGGATGTATTCGACTGCCGAGCGCGACAAGTTCCGCACCCGGTTGGAGCGGGGCGCCGAGCCCGGTACGGTCGAGATCTACATCACCCACCGCGGAATGGTCGAAGAGCTGACCGGCTCGGGGGTCACCAAGGAGGTGGACAGCTCGAAGTGGATGCCGCGACCGCCGGATCCCGAGCTCGAGGCCGAGTTCCTGAGCCGACTCATGGTGCGTCTCGGCATCGAGCAGGAGCGGGCCAAGGCGGTGATGGCGTCGGCGGGGGCGGGGACGGCCGCCGAGCGGGCGAAGATGGTCAAGACGAGCGCGGGCGCGAGCGCCCTCGAGCTCGAGGAGCCCTTCGACCGTGCCTGGCGCCGCGTGGGCGTTGCGCTCGACCGCAGCGGGTTCACGGTCGAGGACCGCGATCGCTCCAAGGGTCTCTACTACGTCCGCTACATCGATCCCGCCACCGACAGCGGAACGAAGAGCGAGGGCTTCCTGTCGAAGCTCGCGTTCTGGCGCAGCGCGCCGAAGGTGGACTTGAGCAAGCTGCCCCAGTACCAGGTCCTCATCACCGACGCGAAGGACACGAGCCAGGTGCACGTGCTCGCCAAGGACGGCGCCCCGGACACGTCCGATGCGTCGCGCAGGATCCTCTCCCTGCTCTACAACCAGCTCAAGTAGGCGAGCGCCGGCCGCGCCGGACCGATCGAATTGCGCTTCGCCTCGCTCGGGAGCGGCAGCGACGGCAACGCGCTCGTCGTCGAGGCAGACGGCTCCCGGCTCATGCTCGACTGCGGCCTCGGCCTGCGCGAAGTGGAGCGGCGCTTGGCGCGGCTCGGCCTGGCGCCCGCGGATCTCGAAGGCGTCGTCGTCACCCACGAGCACGGCGATCACGCGAGCGGCGCGCTTGCATTCGCGCAACGGCACCGGCTTCGAGTCTGGATGACGCACGGCACTTGGCGGGCCATCGCGCCGGAGGCGTCGCCGGATCCCGGCGTGAACATCGTCGACAGTCACGGCCCCTTCGCCGTGGCCGGCGTGGAGGTGCACCCGTTCCCGGTACCCCACGATGCACGCGAGCCGGTGCAGTTCGTGTTCTCCGACGGCGACGTGCGCCTGGGCGTGCTGACTGACGCGGGGACGGCGACCCCGCACATCGAGGCGATGCTCTCGGGGTGCGAAGCGCTCGTCCTCGAGTGCAATCACGACGCCGGGATGCTCGAGCGCGGACCGTATCCCGCGCGACTGAAGGAGCGGATCCGAGGGCCCTATGGACACCTTGCGAACGATGCGACCGCGGAGCTGCTCGCGGCGCTCGATCACCGGCGCTTGAGGCACGTCGTTGCCGCGCATCTCTCGCGACAGAACAACACGCCCGAGCTCGCGCGCGCCGCACTCGCGGGCGCGCTCGGCTGCGCCCTGGACTGGATCGGCGTCGCCGACCAGGACGACGGCTTCGGCTGGCGCGCGCTCCGCTGAGCGCGCAGCCGCCGCGAAGGCGGCGGCGCTGAACCATGAAAAAGGGGCCGGTCCGCAGGCCGGCCCCTCTGCGCGGAGGCGCGGTCCGCTACTTCTTCAGCGCTTCTTGCGCGCCCGCCGCGGCGCCGGTCGCCGCGCCTTGCGCGGCGCCTTCCTTGGCGCCCTCGGCAGCGCCCTTGGCCGCGCCGACTGCCACTTCCTTGGCCTTTTCCTCCGCAGTCTTCGCTGCGTCACCGGTCGCCGCAGCCGGTTGGGCGGCCTCGGTCTTCGGCGCTTCGGCCTTCGCTTCTTCGGGTTTCGCCGCCTCGGCCTTCGCCTCTGCAGGCTTCGCCGTCTCGGCCTGGGGCGCCGGGGCCGGCGCAGTGGCCGCCGCGGGCGCCGCGGGCGCCTGGACGGGCTTGGGTTCGTCCCTGCCGCAACCGGCGAGGGCGAAGGTGAGCAAGGCGGCAGCAAGTGCGGTGTGCTTCATACCGATGGCTTTCCTCTGAGTATGGGGGAGAGTAGGGAGATCGAAGTCGTGCACAGAACGCACTGCCTGGAGGGATTGGCAGAACGCGTCGTAGATCGGCCGGCGCGATCGCCGACAGCTCCACCACGCATCCTATCGGACGCGCGGCGCGACAGGCTGACCGGAGGCTTACAGCCCGAGCTTGGTGGCCGAGACCGCCGGCACCGAGCTCTGCCAGATCTCGTCGAACCGCTCGCGGATCGACTGGCACTCCTTCTGGTCGTTGGCGACCACGACTCCGCGCGGCTGTGCGGCGACCGGACGGCGCACCAGATTCTCGGCGTCGGCAAGCACGAAGCAGTCTTGCGCCCTCGCGGCGTCGCCCTCGGTGCGGTGCACCGAGATGCCGGCGCTGAACTGCGCGAGCAGATTCATGAAGCGCGGCGCGGCGCGCGTCACATAGTCGATGTCGTGCAGGGCGACGAACAGCCGGTTCTCGCGGCTCGCCAGCATGAACTGGCGCAGGCGCTCGGCGCGCGCGGGCCCGTTCAGATCGAGCTGCGACAGATTGGGATCGAAGATGCGCAGTTCCTTGCGCGCGGCGGCGAGGAGCGCATCGAACGCCGCGAGGTACTCGCCGCGCGTCGTGATGACGCGGCGCTCCGGCTGCGGAATAAGCTTGGCGAGATGATCATCCATCCGATCCTCCGTCGATGTCCAGACCGTCGCGCTCGCGCGCCCGGACGCCCACGAGCAGATATCCGGAAAGGTACCATGCACGCAGGAGGGCGACGGTTTTCGGCGGGATGCGCACGGGCGGTGCGAGCACGCGCCGGTTCGCCAGGCGCCGAAGCGCGCTCCCGGCGGCGCCGATCGGCGCCTCCTCGCCGTTAACGTACAAGGTGCGACCGCGATAGAGCACGATCGTCGCCGGCGCGAGCCGCACGCCGCGGCGCGCGATGGCACGGGCGAATGCGCGCGCGCCGAGCGCGCGCGCCGGTTTGCGAAAGGTCACGTGCGGCTTCGGCTCGCTGAGGTAGCGTCCGAGAAAGCGCGTCTGCACGGCACGCGTTCCCGGCAATCCCTTCAGCAGGCGAACCGCACGCGCGATCAGATCGTCGCCGAGCCGGGCGGGCGAGCGCTGGGGCGCGAGCCCCGGATCCCGGTACCGGCCGGCCCGCTCGATGTGGTCCTCGAGGAACTGGAGATAGGCCACCGCGAGCTCCTGCGCGGAAGGCGCGCGAAAGCCGATCGAGTAGGTGAGGCAGGGCTCGAGCGCGGCACCCTCGTGCACCCACCCCGGCGGCAGATAGATGAGATCGCCCGGCCCGGCGATCCATTCGGTCGCCGGTGTGAAGTCGGCGATGATCTCGAGTGGCGCGCGCGGATCAAGCCGATGCCTGCCCGGTGGCGCGAATCGCCATCGGCGCCGGCCGAGCCCCTGGACGAGAAAAACGTCGTACGAGTCCACGTGCGGCCCCACGCCGCCGCCCGGGGCGGCGTAGCTCACCATGACGTCGTCCAGCCGCGCGTACGGGAGGAACGCAAACCGCCGCATGAGGCGGTCGACTCGCGGCGCGAAGTGATTCACGCCCTGGACGAGCAGCGTCCAGCGCCTGCCGGGCATGCAGCGAAGCTCGGCGGTGGCGAACGGCCCCTGGGCGAGCTGCCATCTGCGGCCATCTCGCCGCACGACGCGCGACTCCGCGTCCGGGGATGACGCGATGCGGAAGAGCTCCGTCACGCTCACCAGATCCCGGAAGCCCGGAACCGCACCCCGCACCAGCAGCGGGCGCCGCTGCCAGTAGCGCGAAAGGAATGCCGCCGGCGCAAGGCCGCCGAGCAAGGTGGACCGCATCGCGCGATTATATTGATCGCTCGGTTCGGTTCGGTTCGGTTCGGTCCGGTCCGGTCCGGTGCGGCGCGCGCGCCCGCGCCAGCGTCTGGTCGGCTTCCGCCGATGCTTTTCGATGCGCGAGGGGTCCCGGGCCGCCGCCTTGCGCGCCGCGAAACTGGTTTAGAATCGCCGCGACCTCGAGCCCGCCCGCCGCCGCATGCTGCAACCCGGACAGATCGCGCCGCACTTCTCCTTGCCGGACGCCGACATGGAGACGGTCAGCCTCGCGAAGTTCAAGGGCCGCAAGAACGTCGTGCTCTACTTCTACGCGAGGGACGGGACGCCCGGCTGCACGCTGCAGGCGATCGAGTTCAGCGATCACGAGGGGCAGTTCGCCGAGCACGACTGCGTCGTGGTCGGCGTCTCGTGCGACGACTGCATCACCCATGCGCAGTTTCGCGATGAGCACGGCCTGTCGGTGATGCTGCTTGCGGATGCCGAGGGCGAGGTGTGCCGCAAGTACGGCGTGTGGCGGGAGCCGGAGGCGGGCGGGCAGCGCAGGAGCAGCGTCCAGCGCTCCACGTTCGTGATCGACAAGAAGGGGATGGTGCGCCACGCCCTCTACGGGGTGAGCCCGCGCGGGCACGCCGCCGAGGTGCTCGCGCTCGTGCGCGGCCTCGCGCCATGACCCCTGCGAGCGTCAGGCCGCGACGAGCTGCATGGCGGCGCCGTGCGGCACGAGTGCGAGGCGCCGCGTGTGATGCGCGGCGACGCTCGGCCGGTGCGCGATGCTCACGATCGTGGACGCGGCGAGCCGCGTTCGCAGCAACTCGTAGAGCGCGCGCTCCGTGTCCTCGTCGAGGGCGGAGGTCGACTCGTCGAGGAACAGCCACTCCGGCGCTTGTAGCAGGGCGCGCGCCACGGCGAGACGCTGCTGCTCGCCGACGCTCATGGCGAGCGACCAGTTGTCGGCCTCGCCCAACCGATCCACGAATGCGCCGAGCCGGCAGGCGAGCAACGCATCGCGTACCGCCGCATCGGCGAAGGCGCCCGCTTCGGCCGGATAGCTAACGGCGCCGCGCAGCGTCCCGATCGGCAGGTATGGCTTCTGCGGCAGGAACAGCACGTGCGCGCCGCGCGGAATGCGCACGCGCCCCTTGCCGAACGGCCAGATGCCGGCGAGCGCGCGAAAGAGCGTGCTCTTGCCCGCGCCGGAGGGGCCGGTGACGAGCACCCGCTCGCCCGGGCGGAGCGTGAACGTCCCGCCCCTCACGATCGTGCGGCCGGCCGGCAGCGCGAGTTCCAGGTTCTCGGCCGCGATCTCCCGCGCGGGCCCCTCGACGACGCGCACACCGCCCGACCGCTCGCCGGCGAGCTTCGCCTGCTCCAGGGCGTGATTGAACGCGAGGAGGCGGTCCACGCTCGCTTTCCAGCTCGCGAGATCCGAGTAGCTGTTGACGAACCAGGAGAGCGAGCTCTGGACCTGCCCGAACGCGGTGGCGATCTGCATGAGCTGCCCGAGGGAGATCGCGCCGGAGAAGTAGCGCGGCGAGGCGACGATGAACGGGAACACCACGGCGGCCTGGTTGTACCCGACCGTGAACGCGGTGAGCCGCTTCGTGTAGCGGATGAGCTCCCACCAGTTCGCGCGAATGCGCTCGAAGCGCTCGAGCAGCCCGGTCGCCTCCGGCGCCTCGCCGCGATAGAGCGCCACGCCTTCGGCGTTCTCGCGCAGCCGTACCAGCGCAAAGCGGAAGTCGGCCTCGAGCCGCTCCCGATGGAAGTTGATGCCGATGAGCCGGCGCCCGACGTAGTGGGTCAGCACGCTGCCGAGCACCGCGTAGGCGAGTGCCGCCCAGAGCATGTAGCCCGGGATCGTGATGTGCGTGCCGGCGGCCGCGAAGCTGAGGGGGCCGGAGACTTCCCAGAGGATGACGATGAAGGAGACGAGCGTCACGCCTTCGGTGACGAGCCCGAGCGAGAGCGTCAGCGTGCCGTTGGTGAAGAGGCGCAGGTCTTCGGCGATGCGCTGGTCCGGGTTGTCGGTGCCGTGGCTCTGGAGCTCGAGCAGGTAGTACGTCTGATCCGCGAGCCAGTCGCCGAGGTACTGCCGGGTGAGCCAGACCCGCCAGCGCATCTCGAGCATCTGGCGGAGGTAGAGCCGGTAGATCGACGCGGCGATGAAGAGCGCAGCGAGAAAACTGAAGTAGAGCAGCAGGTCGAGCGCGTCCTGGGCGTTCTTCTGCCCGAGCGCGTTGTAGAAGTTGCGGTTCCACTCGTTGAACACCACGAGGAGGTACACGAGCCCGAACGAGAGTGCGAGGATCGCCGCGAGCAGCCCCCGCGCACGCCAGCGCTCCTCGGAGAGCCAGTACGGCTTGGCGAGCTTCCAGACCCGGCCGAGAAACGTCCCGGCATGAATGAGCAGGCGCATATTCAGCATGCACGCTTCCCTGGGAAGGTGAGAGGGGACGAAGCGGGAGAACCGGGAGAATCGGGAGAACCGGGAGCCCTAGCCGCCGGCGCGGTTGAGGAGCATGCGGGCGGCGTCGATGATCTCGCCTGCTGTGAGGCCGATCGGGCCGGCGCCTTGCGCCGCTGCCGCGTCGGCGGCGGCACCGTGCAGGTACACGCCGGCGATCAGCGCACGCTCGGGCTCGAGCCCCTGTGCGAGCAGGCTCGCGATCATTCCGGTGAGCACGTCTCCCATCCCGGCGCTCGCCATTCCCGGATTTCCCGACGTGCTGATCCACCAGCGCCCGTCGGGCGCGGCGAGCACCGTGCCGTTGCCCTTCAGCGCGACCCAGCTCTTCAGCCGGTCGGCGAGGCCCCGCGCGGCCGCGACGCGATCGGCCTGCACCGCCGCACTCGAAGCGCCGAGCAGACGCCCGGCCTCGGCCGGATGCGGCGTGATGACAGTCGCGCTCTTGCGCGCGGCGAGTGCGGTGCGGAGGACCGAGTATGCAGCGATCAGATTGAGCGCATCGGCATCGGCGACGAGCGGCACGTCCATGCGCAGCGCATGCGCGAGCAGGCGCTGCGCAGCGGGGTCGTCGCCCATGCCCGGTCCGATCGCGACCGCGGTCAACGCCACCTCGCCGACGAGCGCTTGCGGATCGCGCAGCATCAGCTCGAGCTGTTCGGGGTCGACCTGCGGTGGCTGCGCCGCGAGCAGGCCGACGAAAACCTTGCCGGCCCCGAGGCGGAGCGCGGCGCGACCGGCGAGCAGCGCGGCGCCGACCATCCCGCCGGCGCCGCCCACCACGCCGACACTCCCGGCGAGCCCCTTGTGGAAGTTGCGCCGGCGCGTGACGAGCGGGGCGCCGAGCAGCGACACGTCGATGAGCCGGCCTCGCGGCGCAGCGAGCGCCTCCGCGTCGAGGCCGAGCGGCGCGACGATCACTTCCCCGCAATGATCGGGACCGTCCAGAGTGAAGAGCCCCGGCTTGCGCGCGATGAACGTGATGGTGTGGGTCGCGCGGAGCGCCGTACCCATCACCGCGCCGGTGTCGGCGTTGATGCCGCTCGCGGTGTCGAGCGCGAGCTTGCGCCCGGGCAGCGTGTTCGCCTGGGCGATGATCTCCGCATGGCGCCCGCCGACCGCGCGAGCGAGCCCGATGCCGAAGAGCCCGTCGACCACGAGGTCGTACCGCGTGTCGGCCGGGATGGATTTCAGGAGGCGCCCGTCGGCGGCGGTCCACTTCGCGAGCGCCGCCTTCGCGTCGGCCGGCAGGCGTGCGGCGTCGCCCGCGAAAAGCACGTCGACGCGGTAGAACCATTGCTTGAGGTGCACGGCCGTCTCGAAGGCGTCCCCGCCGTTGTTGCCGGGGCCGGCGAGCACGAGGACGTTGCGACCTTCATCGGCGAGCGATCGGGCACGCTCCGCCGCGGCGACGCCGGCGCGCTCCATCAGCGAGGGCCGGGGGCGGTCGGCAGCGGCGCGCGCCTCGAGGGCGCGCATCTCGTCGGTGAGGTAGAGCGGGGCGAACGAGGGCGGCATGGCGCGGCGAAGTGTAGCGCTTCCCTCGCGGCGAGGCGTTCCGGGAACACGCTCCGGTGGCGCCCGGCTTCAGAGTTGCCGAAGGACTTCGTCTGCGATCGCCAGGGAAGCGGTGATTCCGGGGGACTCGATGCCGAAGAGATTCACGAGACCGGGCACGCCGTGGGCGGCGGGGCCCGCGATCAGGAAGTCGGCGGCCGGGGCACCGGGACCGACGATCTTCGGGCGGATGCCCGCATAGGCCGGTTGCAGCCGGCCGTCCTCGAGACCCGGCCAGTACTCGCGGATGGCCGCGTAGAAGCCATTGGCGCGCCGCGGGTCGACGCGGTAGTCGATGCGCTCGATCCACTCGACGTCGGGCCCGAAGCGCGCCTGGCCCGCGAGATCGACGGTGATGTGCACGCCGAGCCCGGCCTGGTTCGGCATCGGATAGACGAGGTGCGTGAACGGCGCGCGGCCGCTCAAGTTGTAGTAGTTCCCCTTGGCGTAGTAGGTGGGCGGTACGTGCTCGCGCGGGAATCCGGCGAGGCCCGCTACGAGACGCTGCGCGTGCAGCCCTGCGCTGTTCACCAGAGTGCGTGCGTGCACCTGCACGGGGTCGCCGGCGCCCACCGCGAGCACGATTCCGTCGCCCACGATCCTGCCGCCAGTCACCGGGCTTCGCAGCGCCACCGTGGCGCCGTGCGATTCGGCATCGCCCTGCAGGGCGAGCACGTAGCCGTGGCTGTCGAGGATCCCCGTGGACGGCGAGAGCATCGCGGCGACGCACCGCAGCTCGGGCTCCAGCGCGGCGGCCTCGGCGCCGGTGAGCGAGCGAAGATCGTGGACGCCGTTCGCCTCGGCCTGCGCGCGGAGGCGCTCGAGCCGTGCGACCTGGTCGGCCGCGGTGGCGACGATCAGCTTGCCGCACCTGCGAAGCGCCACGCCGTACTCCGCGCAGAAGCGGTACAGGGCGTGCCTGCCGGCGACGCACAGCCTTGCCTTGGCAGACCCGGGCGGGTAGTAGATCCCGGCGTGAATGACCTCGCTCGAGCGGGCGGTCGTCTCCGTCCCGACGGCTGCGGCCGCTTCGAGGACGACGACCTCGCGGCCCGCGCGCGCGAGCGCGCGCGCCACCGCCAATCCGATCACGCCGGCGCCGACGACGGCGCAGTCAATGCGTTCCACGCGGGTCCCTCGACGCGCGCGTGCGGAAGGCCTCTGCAGCGAGCGCGCCGATGCCGGACAGTGCCATCGCGGCGGCCATCGGCCGCGCGGTGCCATCGAACACGGCGCCGAGCACCGCGCTGACGGCTGCGCCGAGACCGAACTGCCCGGCGCCGAGCAGCGACGCGGCGGCGCCCGCCGTCTGCGGAAACGGCGTCATGGCGAGGGCGATCGCGTGGGGCAGGATGAAGCTGAACGCGAACATGTACACCATCGCTGGCAGCACGACCGCCGTCCAGTGCGTGGCGCCGGACCACGCCAGCGCCGCCATCACGATCCCGGCGGCTGCGCAGAGGCGCGCCCCTTGGCGCAGCATGCGCGGGATGCCGAACCGCGTCACCCACCGGCTGCTGAGCCACGCGCCGATGATCTGCCCGACCATGACGGTCGCGAACAGGGCGCTGTACTCGACCGGGGTCACGCCGGCGGCGCCCACGAGCGCGATGCTCGAATTGGCGAGGAACGCGTAGAGCCCGGCCTGCCCGCACAGGAGGGTAGCGACGGGCGCGAGAAACCGGCGGTCCGCGAGCAGCGCACCGAAGCTCGCCGCGATCCGCAGCGGATGGATCGACCGGCGCTCGTGCGGGGCAGTCTCCGCGAGCCCGAAGACCACCGCGGCGCCGACCGCGACGGCCATCACGGCATGAAACCCGAACACGGAAGGCCAGCCCAGCCAGACGAGGAGGCCGCCGGCGATGAGCGGCGCCGCGATCGGCATGATGCCGAAGACCACCTGCATCTGAGCCAGCCGCCGTGCGGCATGCTCGCGCGTGTGCAGATCGCGCACGACGCTGCGCGCAATGACCGGTCCGCTCGACATGGCGAGCCCCTGCAGGAGGCGCATCGTTGCGATCCCGGCGACCGAGCCGGCGAACATGCAGCCAACGCTCGCAGCGAGGAAGACGGCGCATCCGGCGAGCAGCGTCGGACGACGGCCGAGACGGTCGGAGAGCGGCCCCCAGGCGAGCTGCCCCGCGGCGACGCCGAGGAAGAACGTGGTGAGCCCGAGCTGCGCGCGCGCTGGCTCGACGCCGAGATCGCGTGCGATCACCGGCATCGCCGGGAGAAACGAGTCGGTGCCGAGCGACGTGAGCGCGATCAGCAGTCCGAGGAGGACGGTGAGCCAGGTGGAGGAGGGTGCGAGCGGCATCGGCTGCGAGGCCACGCGATACGTCTCGCGCGCGGCGGCGGAGTCTAGCACGCCGCGGCCAGGCGTCCGCGATCCCCCCCGGTGAGAGCACTCGGGGGTGACGACCTTGCGTGGGAATGGCGGGCGCTTGCCGGAGCCTTTCTAGGCCGAGCCCGCCCAGTCGCCGGCCCACGACTGGACCGCTTCGGCGGGCATCGGGCGTGCGATCAGGTAGCCCTGCGCGACGTCGCAGCCGGTCTCTTCGAGCAGCTGCCATTCGCTGCCCGTCTCGACGCCCTCGGCCACCGACACCAGATTGAGCTGCCGAGCGAGCTGGACGCTCGACCCGAGGATCGCCTGCAGGTTCGGGCGCTCGGGCGAGCCGCCGACGAACGTGCGATCCACTTTCAGTTCGGTGAATGGCATGCGCGAGAGCTGCTGCAGCGACGAGTAACCGGTGCCGTAATCGTCGATGGCGATCCGGAATCCCTTCATCCGCAGTCGGGCGATGTTGCCGAGCACCGGCGCGAGCTGCGTCGTCGCGAGGCTCTCCGTGACCTCCAGGATTACATCCTGCGGCTCGATCGCGTGGCATTCGACCAGGCCGGCGATGCGGTCGGCGACGCCGTCGCACTCGAGGAACGGTAGCGACAGATTGACCGAAACCGCCCAGCGGTGTCCGGCGGCACGCCACCGCGCGGCCTCGGCGACCGCGGTGTCGAGCATGAGCCACGTCAAGAGGTCGATCAGGCCGCACGTCTCGGCGATCGGGATGAACGCCTCCGGCAGGAGGGTTCCGCGCTGCGGGTGCCGCCAGCGCGCGAGCGCTTCGAGCCCCACGACCTGCGCGTCGCTGATCCGCACCATCGGCTGGAAGTGCGGCGCGATGTGCCGGTCGTGGATCGCGCTGCGCAATTCGGCGGGATCGACCGGCGGCTGCGCCGGGCGTGGTGCGCGCGCTCCGCTCGTCCGGTAGCGAGCGAGAACCTCGCCGAGCTTTTGCGGCGTCAGCGGCTTCTCGAGCACGCCGAGCACGTCCAGGCCCTGCGATGACGCCATCGCCTCGACCGACGCGAGCACTGCCGCATCCACGCCGCTCGCGAGCACGATCGACGCGCCGTGCGTCGCTTCACCGACGTGGCGGATGAACTCGACCCCGTCCATGCGCGGCATGTCGAGATCGCACACGATCACGTCGAGCGGCGCGGCGAAGCGCCGGATCTTCTCGAGGGCGTCCTGGCCGTTCTCGGCCTGCAGCACTTCGGCCACGCCCATGCGCCGGAGGATGGCGACCGCAACCTGGCGCGGTACGGCCTGGTCCTCGACCACCATCATTCGAAGGGACCCGAGCTCCATGCGGAAGGCGGACGTACCCGATTATGGAGAGGGGCCATTCTATGGGGAGGCCCGCGGGCGGGATGTGCGAAATGGCACGGATCGGCTCACCATGGGGTGTGGCGCGCTGCAGGTTCGCCCGCACACGCCGCGGCGCACCCGGATGCCGGCGGAATTAATTGACTGCATCCGCCGGAGCCGAAGTGCTAGCATTTGCGGTCGATCGATTCGGCTCCGAAAGAGGGACACGCGCGCGGTCATGGACAGAAGAACCGTCCTCACGAAGACGGCCAAGGGCCTGATGGAAGTCACCGGCAAGACCAGCCTGCTCTCACGCGAGCATCGCAGCGTTCTATCCCAGGTCGACGGCAAAGCGACCGTCGGCGACATCCACCAGAAGCTCGACAAGTTCTCCGAGACCAAGCTGCTCGAGACGCTCGGCAGGCTCTCCAAGGACGGGTTCGTCCGCGAGTTCATCTCCGCGCCGACCAGCATCTCGCCGCCTTCGCAAGTGCCGATCGTCCAGGAGGGGCCGGACCTCGACTTCACCGACATCGCGAGCCAGCCGCCGAACCGAAGCCAGGATGCCGCCCGCGAGCAGGCGGAAGCCGACGACGTCGCGCGCCAGGTCGCGGTGGCGCGCGCCAAGAGCGAAACCGACGCCAGGGCGAAAGCGGACGCGGACTCCCGCGCGAGGGTGGAAGCGGAGAAGAGGGCGAAAGCAGAAGCCGAGACGCGTGCGAAGCGGGAGGTGGAGGAGCGGGCGACGCGCGAGTCGGCCGCCAAGGAGAAGGCGAAGCGCGAGGCGCAGGAGACGGAGGAGAAGGCCAAGCGCGCGGCGGAAGACAAGGCTCGCCGCGAGGCCGAGGAGCTGGCGAGGCGCGCGGCCGACGATCGCGCGAAGCGCGAGGCCGAAGAGAAGGCCGTGCGCGAGGCCGAGGAGCGCGCCGAACGCAAGCGCCGCGAAGAGGAGGAGCGCGCGCGCCGCGAACGCGAGGACGAGGAGCGGATTCGCCGCGAGCTCGAGAGCCGGATTCGCGCTGCCGAGGAGGCCGCGCAGCGCGAGGCGGAGGCCCGGCGCAAGCGCGAGGCGGAGGAGCGGACGCGGCGCGAGGCGGAGGAGCGGGCGCGGCGCGAAGCCGAAGAGCGCGCACGCCGTGAAGCCGAGGAACGGGCGCGACGGGAAGCCGAGGAGCGGGCGCAACGGGAGGCCGAGGAGCAGGCGCGGCGCGAGGCTGCCGAGCGTGCCGAGCGCGTCGGGCGCGAAGCGGCAGAGCGGGCCGAGCGCGAGGCCGAGGAGAAGGCGCGGCGCGAGGCCGACGAGCAGGCACGTGCCGAAGCGGCGCGCCGCGCGCGCGACGAGGAGAAGGCGCGCGCTAAGACGGAGGCCGAGTCGGCGGCCCGCGCCCGCCGCGAGGAGCGGACACGCGAGAAGGCCGAGGCCGACGAGCGCGCGCAGGAGCGCGCCAAAGAAGACCAGAAGTCGCGCGCGGAGGTTGCGGCGCGGCTGGAGGCGATCAAGACCGGTCGCCAGGGGCGACTCGGAAAGATCCTTGCCACAGCCGTCGTGATCGCGCTCGTCGCTGCGGTGATCGTGGCGCAGTTCCTGCCGCTCGATACCGCGTTCTACGAACGCCTGGCGAGCCAAAAGCTCGGCGTTCCCGTCAGGATCGGGTCCGGCGTGCTCTCGGCCCTGCCGACCCCGACGATGAAGTTCACGGACGTGGTCGTCGGCAAGGACGGGGCGGTGCGCATCGCTACGGTGGAGGCCGCGCCGGAGATCGGCTCGCTCTTCGGCGAGACGCGGCTGCTCAAGTCCCTCGAGCTGAAGGGCGTGAGCGCGCGCCCCGACGCGCTCGCCGGCGTGCTCTGGGGGCGAATGGCCGGGAAGGACCTGGCGTTCGACACGGTGCATGCAGCGAACGTGAAGCTCGCGCTCCCGGGCGTCGCGCTTCCCGAGCTGGAAGTCACCGCGACGCTCGGTCCGGGCGGAGCGCTCGAGAAGCTCATGGCATCGACCGCCGGGAAACACCTCGTCGCCCAGATTCAACCGCAGCCCGGCAAGGCGAGCGTGGACATCGCGGCGCGGGATCTCCAGGGAACCCTAGGACTGCAGCTGTCGATCGAGGACTTTACCGCCCGCGCGGTGGCGGTTCCAGG
Source organism: Burkholderiales bacterium (assembly GCA_020848075.1). GTDB lineage: Bacteria > Pseudomonadota > Gammaproteobacteria > Burkholderiales > SG8-39 > JAABRB01. The sequence goes on along the minus strand of JADLAV010000031.1, from coordinate 85,003 downwards.
CGAGCTCGTGCTGAGTCAGTTCGACGGCAAGATCCTCGACGGTTTCCTGAAGGGCCAGGGACGGCTGCGCTGGGGCGCGGGCTGGACCTTCGAGGGCGACGTCGAGATCAAGCAGGTCGACATGGCGCGCGTCGCGCCGTCCGTCTTCTCGAGCGGGAGGCTGGAGGGGCAGGGCAAGGTGCTGGCGCAGGCTGCGACCGCGGAGAAGCTCTTGAGCGATCCCCGCGTGGACGGGACCTTCGTGATCCAGCGGGGCCAGCTGTCGACCTTGGATCTAGCGCGCATGATCCAGACCGGCGGGGCTTCCGCCGGCTCGACGAGCTTCAACGAGGTGACCGGGCAGGTGAGCTCCGGATCGCAGCGCGTGCAGCTGCGCAACCTGCGCATGCTCGCGGGCCCGCTGTCGGCAAGCGGCAACATCGAGCTCGAGTCGGACAGCATCAGCGGCAGAATCTCGGCGGAGATGAATACGCCCGCGGGCGTGCGGCGCGGGAATCTCAGCCTCACCGGATCGATCTCCAAGCTGCAGGCGGGGCGGTGAGCCCGGTATAATTGGGCCTTACCGCCGCGCCCTCATGCCGATCCTCAAGCTGCGCGGGGCAGACGCCCTTTCCGCCTTTCGCATCGAAAAGCTGAACGTCGCGCTGGCTGCGATCTCGCCGCGGCTGCGCGCGATCGGGGCCGAGCACTGGCACTTCGTCGAGACCGGCCGGGCGCTCACGGCCGCCGAGGAGGCGGTGCTGGAGCGGATCCTCCGGTACGGTGCGCCGGCGCCGGCGCGCACCGGCCGGGCGCTGCTCGTCACCCCCCGCATCGGCACGATCTCGCCGTGGTCTTCCAAGGCGACCGACATCGCCCGCAACTGCGGGTTGACGGCGGTGAACCGCATCGAGCGCGGCACGCTCTTTCACCTCGCCGGGGCCGAGGGCCTCGCACGCGAGGCGATCGCCCGGCCGTTGCATGACCGCATGACCGAGAGCGTGCTCGATTCGCTCGAGGAGGCTGTGGCGCTCTTTCAGCGCATTGCCCCGCGACCGCTCGCGCGAGTGGCGGTCGGCCGCCGCGGACGTGCGGCGCTCGAGGATGCGAATCGCGCGATGGGTCTCGCCCTGTCGGACGACGAGATCGACTACCTCACCGGCCTTTTCGCCGGGCTCGGACGCGATCCTACCGATGCCGAGCTCACCATGTTCGCGCAGGCGAACTCGGAGCACTGCCGGCACAAGATCTTCAACGCCGAATGGATCATCGACGGCGAGCGCCAGCCCCACAACCTGTTCGGCATGATCCGCACCACGCACGCGGCCCATCCGGCCGGAACGATCGTGGCTTACGCGGACAACGCGGCGGTCATGGAGGGACGCCCGACGCGCCGCTTTCAGCGCGGGGCGACGGGACGCTACGAGCATGCGGAGGAACTCATCCACACGCTGATGAAGGTGGAAACGCACAATCACCCGACTGCCATCGCGCCGTTTGCGGGTGCGGCAACCGGGTCCGGCGGCGAGATCCGCGACGAGGGAGCGACCGGTCGCGGGGCAAAGCCGAAGGCGGGCCTGTGCGGATTTTCCGTCTCGAACCTGAGGATCCCCGGGGCGGTCGAGCCCTGGGAGCGCGACTTCGGGCGGCCCGACCGCATCGCTTCGGCGCTCGCGATCATGCTCGAAGGCCCGATCGGCGCCGCATCGTTCAACAACGAGTTCGGCCGGCCGAACCTTGCCGGCTACTTCCGCGCATTCGAGGCCGAGGCGGGCGGCGTCGTGCGCGGCTATCACAAGCCGATCATGGTCGCGGGCGGTGTCGGGAACATCCGCGCCGCGGACTCGCACAAGGCGCCGGTACCGGTGGGTGCGCTGCTCATCCAGCTCGGCGGCCCCGGCATGCTGATCGGGATGGGGGGCGGCGCGGCGTCGAGCATGAACGCGGGCGCGAACGTCGCCGATCTCGATTTCGACTCGGTGCAGCGCGGCAACGCCGAGATCCAGCGTCGCGCGCAGGAGGTCATCGACGCGTGCTGGGCGCGCGGCGCGGCGAATCCGATCCTCTCGATCCACGATGTCGGCGCCGGCGGGCTCTCCAACGCGCTGCCCGAGATCGTGCACGCGGCCGGCCGCGGCGCCAGCATCGACCTGCGCGCGGCGCCGAACGAGGAGCCCGGCATGTCACCGCGCGAGGTGTGGTGCAACGAGGCGCAGGAGCGCTACGTACTCGCGATCGCGCCCGAGCGGCTCGCCGAATTCCGCGCGATCTGCGCGCGCGAGCGCTGTCCGTTCGCGGTCCTGGGCGAGGCGACCGGAGACGGGCGCCTGCGCGTCGCCGATCCGCACTTCGGGAACCACCCGGTCGACATGGATCTCGATGCGATTCTCGGGCGCCCGCCGCGGATGGTGCGCGACGTGCGGCGCAGGCCCCCCGTGCTTGCGCCGCTCGACCTGGCAGCCGTCGATCTGCGCGAGGCCTGCTACCGCGTGCTGCGCGCACCGACCGTCGCGTCGAAGACGTTCCTGATCAGCATCGGCGACCGCACCGTCGGCGGCTTGTGTGCGCGCGATCAGATGGTCGGGCCCTGGCAGGTCCCCGTGGCGGACTGCGCGGTGACGCTGCTCGACTTCGAGACGACGGCGGGCGAGGCGTTTGCGATCGGCGAGCGCGCACCGATTGCGCTCATCCGCCCGGAGGCGTCCGGCCGCATCGCGGTCGGCGAGGCGATCACGAATCTCGCCGCGGCGCCGATCGCAGGGCTCCACCGCGTGAAGCTCTCCGCGAACTGGATGGCGGCCGCGGGATTCGAAGGGGAAGATGCGGCGCTCTATGACACGGTGCGCGCCGTCGCGCTCGATCTCTGCCCGCAGCTTGGCGTCGCCATCCCGGTCGGCAAGGATTCGCTGTCGATGCGCACCACCTGGACCGAGGCGGGTGCGGAGAAGGCGGTGGTCGCGCCCCTGTCGCTTGTCGTCTCTGCGTTCGCGCCGTGCGAGGACGCCAGGCGGACGCTGACGCCGCAGCTGCGCACCGACGCCGGACCGACGGAGCTCGTGCTGATCGACCTCGGCCGTGGGCGCAACCGGCTCGGCGGATCCGCGCTCGCCCAGGCTTACAGCCAGCTCGGCGACGCCGCGCCAGACCTGGACGATCCGGCAGCGCTCAGCGCGTTCTTCGCGACGATCCAGGCGCTCAGCCGGGACGGGCTCCTGCTCGCCTACCACGACCGCTCGGACGGCGGTCTCTTCGCGTGCGCGTGCGAGATGGCGTTCGCCGGCCGTGTCGGCGTGACCTTGAATCTCGACGCGCTCGCCTACGATCCGCTGACGCACGACGTGGACGGGAGCGAGCGCCGTCCCGAGCTCATGCGCGGCCGGAACCTCGAGCGCGTGCTCGCCGCCCTCTTTGCGGAGGAGCTGGGTGCGCTCGTCCAGGTGCGTACCGAGCACCGCTCGCGCGTGGTGCAGGCGCTCGGCGTGGCGGGACTGCATGCGCTGGTGGTCGGCCACCCGAACGCGCAGGGCGAGGTGCGACTGGTGCAGAACGCCCACGCGATTCTCGCCGAGCCGCGCACGGCGCTGGAGCGAGCCTGGTCGGAAGTGACCTTCAGAATGCAGTCGCTGCGCGACAATCCCGAGTGCGCACAGGAGGAGTTCGACCGCGTCCTGGACGCGGCCGACCCAGGGCTTGCCCCGGTGCTCACGTTCGATCCGGCGGACGACGTCGCGGCGCCGTTCGTCGGGCGAGGCGCGCGGCCGAGGATCGCCATCGTCCGCGAGCAGGGCGTGAACGGCCAGGTGGAGATGGCGGCGGCCTTCGTGCGGGCCGGATTCGAAGTGCACGACGTGCACATGACCGACGTCATCTCCGGGAGTACGGTGCTCTCCGGCTTCAAGGGGTTGGCGGCATGCGGGGGCTTTTCCTACGGCGATGTGCTCGGCGCGGGCGAAGGGTGGGCGAAGACGATCCTGTTCAATCCGCGCGCGCGCGAGGAGTTCTCCGCGTTCTTCGCGCGGGGCGACACCTTCGCGCTCGGTGTCTGCAACGGCTGCCAGATGATGTCCAACCTGCGCGAGCTGATCCCCGGAGCGGCGGACTGGCCACAGTTCGTCCGCAATCGCTCGGAGCAGTTCGAGGCGCGTTTCGTGCTGGTCGAGGTGGTGGAAAGCCCGTCGATTCTCTTTCGCGGCATGGTCGGGAGCCGGCTCCCGATCGCGACGGCGCACGGCGAGGGCCGCGCTGCTTTTGCGACGCCGGAGGCGGCCGCTCGCACGGTGATCGCCCTGCGCTACGTGGACAACCGCGGCGTGCCCGCGGAACGCTATCCGCTCAATCCGGGCGGCTCTCGCGGCGGACTGACCGGCGTGACCACGGCCGATGGCCGCTTCACGATCCTGATGCCTCATCCGGAGCGGGTGTTCCGGACGGTGCAGTGCTCATGGCATCCGGACGAGTGGGGGGAGGACAGCCCCTGGATGCGGCTCTTCCGGAATGCGCGGGTGTGGGTCGGATGAAGCTCGACGCACCGTTCTATACCGAGCAGGAGCTCGACGCGCTGTACGAAACGGATCCGGTCGCGGCGATGCGCATCTCGCGCGAGCAGCACCTGCTCCGTGCCGAGCTCGCGCGCACGGCTCCCGCGCACGCGGGGGCGGCGCTGCCGACGCGAGCGGAGATCGACGTCGTGCTCGACGAGGCGCGCCGGATCCTGCTCCGCGACGGCGGCGACCTCGAGTACGTCGCACTCGCCGGCGACGTGCTGCGCGTGCGGCTGAAGGGCGCGTGCGCCGGCTGCCCGCGTGCCGCCCTCGATCTCAGGAACGTCGTGGAAACCCTCGTGCGCCGGCGCTATCCGCGGATCGCAAAGGTGGAGAACGTGTTCTGAGTGCCTGAGCTGACCTGAGCGAAGGAGGAGGGGCGAGCAGGAGCCAGGGCAACATCGTTCAGCTGAATGCGCGCGGACCGCTGTACGTGGAGGGCGAAGTCACTCGACCTTCGCCTTGGCGCGCAACTCGGCGAGATTCTTCTCGAGCGCCTGCTGCTGCAGCCGCTCGGTGAGCTGGCCCTTGACCTCATCCAGCGGGGGAAACTTGGTCGGCCGGATGTCGTCGACGCGGATGACGTGCCAGCCGAACTGGGTCTGCACCGGCGTCTCGGTGTATTTCCCCTTGTCCAGCTTGACCATCGCGTCGGAGAACGGCTTGACGTACCCCGCGGGAGAGTTCCAGTCGAGCTCGCCGCCGTGGTCCTTGGGCCCGGGATCCTTGGACGCCTTCGCGAGGTCCTCGAACTTCTCGCCCCGCTTCAGCTTGGCGATGATCTCGCTCGCCTCCTCCTCCTTGTCCACCAGGATGTGGCGCGCCTTGTACTCCTTGTCGCCCATGCTCGCCTTGATCCGGTCGTACTCGGCCTTCACCTGCGCATCGGACACCGGGTGCGTCTTCGCGAAGTCGGCGCGGTACGCGCTCACGATCACCTGCTGGCGGACGAAATCGATCTGGGCTTGCACGTCCGGGTTCTTGGTGAGCCCCTTGCGCGCGGCCTCCTGGCTCACGATCTCGTCCATCACCAGGCGATCGCGCACCGCCTCGCGCAGCTGTGGCGAATCGGGCACCCCCTGGCGCGCCTGCGCGCGGACGATCGCGTCCACGCGCGATTGCGGAATCACGACGCCGTTGACCGTCGCCGCCTTGGCGGGCGCGCCGCCCGCCTTGGTGCCCTGCGCGGGCGCCGGCAGGGAGATCATCATCGATGCTGCGGCGGCCGCGAGCAACACGGCGGCTGGAATGCGCGAAACGGGGATCTGCATTTGCTTTCCTCTATGGCGATGCATGCAAGGGTTCAGGATTCGCCCGGCGCGCGCGCCTGGATCGCGAGCGCATGGATGTCACGGTGCATCAGCGACCCGAGCGCCTCGTACACGAGGCGGTGCCGGGCGAGCGTGTTACGGCCCGCGAACTGCGCGGACACGATGCTCAGGCGATAGTGCTTTCCGCCGCCCTGCGCGCCCGCGTGGCCGGCGTGCAGCGCGCTTTCGTCCGCGATCTCGAGCTGCTGGGGCTGCAGCGCCTGGAGCCGGGTGCGGATCGCCGACTCGAGCGCGGTCAAGACTTCGGCTCCTCGACGTACTTCGCGAGCAGCGCGCCCTGGGCGAGGACGAAGGCGAGCATCAGTCCCATCGAGCCGAACAGCTTGAAGTCGACCCAGGTGTCGGTGGAGAAGCTGAAGGCGACGTACAGGTTGGCCGCGCCCATGGAAAGGAAGAACACGATCCAGCTCCAGTTGAGGCGATTCCACGCTGCTTCCGGAAGCGTGATCTGCTCCTTCAGCAGGACGCGGATGAGGTTCCGCCCGGCGAGCGCGCCGCCGAGCAGCACGACGCCGAACAGCCAGTAGAGGACGGTCGGCTTCCATTTGATGAACGTCTCGTTCTGCAGCACGAGGGTCGCGCCGCCGAACACGACGATGATGGCGAGGCTCGCCCACAGCATCGGGTCGATTCGGCGGCCGCGCAGCGCGAGCCAGCCCACCTGCAGGAAGCTGGCCGCGATCGCGACGCCGGTCGCCACGTAGATTCCGGCGACCTTGAAGGCGACAAAGAACAGGATGACCGGGAAGAGGTCGAAGAGAAACTTCATCGGAGCGCGATTATGCCACGGCTGCGGACCTCGCCGCGAACCGCCGGCGGGCAGCGGGGCGTCCTGCCGGTCACGCCTTCTCGAACTTGAGCGAGGCGGAGTTGATGCAATAGCGCAGCCCCGTGGGCGCCGGTCCGTCGTCGAACAGGTGTCCGAGGTGGGCATTGCAGGCCGAGCAGTGCACTTCGGTGCGGACCATGAGGTGGCTGAAGTCCTTCTGGGTGGCGACATTCGCCGGCTCGATCGGCGCCGAGTAGCTCGGCCACCCGGTGCCCGAGTCGAACTTGGCCGCCGCAGCGAAGAGCGGCGCCCCGCAGCAGACGCAGCGGTAGATCCCCCGCTCGTGGTGATTCCAATACGCACCAGAGAAGGCGGGCTCGGTCGCGTGCTTGCGCGCCACCTGGAACTCGGTGTCCGAGAGCTGCTTGCGCCACTCGTCGTCCGTCTTCACGACCTTCGCTCGCTCGGCCTTCTTGACATCGTTCTCGCTCATGGTGTCTCCCATCGGTCATCGCCAGTGCCGGCCGGCCCGAGCCGGGGTCCTCGACTCACTATGAGTCGGTGCGGCAGCCGCGGGTTCCCGACCGCCGGTCGGTTCGGCCCGACCGTCCGGCAGCCGGAGGCCGCGGGAGCGGGCGCGGCGCGCATTCCGAACGCAGCGACCGGACGCCGCGCCCGCTACCATAGCGCTGCCTGCGCAGCCCCAGCGCGACGACAACGCGGAGACGACGATGCAGATGGTTCCGTTGGTCGAGTATGCGGACGCCACGCCGGAAGTGCGGGCGGTGTACGACGACATCATGGCGACGCGCAAGACGGACTGGATCAACAACTTCTGGAAGGCGCTCGCCAGCCACCCGCCGACGCTCGAGCGCATCTGGCAAGGCGTGAAGCAGGTGATGGGCCCGGGCGGCGCGCTCGATCCGCTGGTGAAGGAAATGATCTACGTGGCGGTGAGCGTGACCAACAACTGCGAGTACTGCATCCATTCGCACACTGCCGCGGCGCGCGCCAAAGGCATGTCCGACGAGATGTTCGGCGAGCTGCTCGCGGTCGTCGGGCTGGCGAACGAGACCAACCGCCTCGCGAACGGCTACCGCATTCCGGTCGATCCGCAGTTCGTCCCGGTCGTGGGGCCGGTCGCCGAGCCGGCATCGCTCGGCGAGCTCGATTTCACCGACGAACCCGAGGCGAAGCGCGCGGCGGAATGACCGCCGCCGGGCGGGACTGACGGTCGAGCCGCTCGAGCGCCGCGGGGGCGGACTCGGCTCAGGACTTCGCCCGAAACGCCCGGATGCGATCCTTCAGGCCGGGCGCCGCAGCCGAGGCGACCAGGTCGGCCATGTCCTCGGCGCGCGTGTCCACGACGGTCGCCGCAAGCAGTCGCCCGGCCGCCTCTGCGCCGAGGGCGGTCGCACGCTCCCGTTCGGCGAGGATCTCCTCCGCCTAGCGCTCGCGCGGCGCGCGGCGATGCGCGAGGCCGATCGACAGGGCGTGCGCCGCGCTGACGACTTTCGACGATGCCAGCACCGCGCGCGCGTGCTCGGCGCCGACCCGGTGCATGAGGCGACGCGTCCCGAGCTGCATGCCGAAACGCAGGCCGGGCATGCGGAAGCTCGCGTCGGGGGCTGCGATGCGCACGCTGCACGCAGCGAAGAGATCCGCGCCGGCGCCGAAGTTCCGCCCGTGTGCGAGCGCCAGCGTCGCGAACGGGGCATGATGAACCGCCTGCAAGAGCTGCTCGATCCGGACGAGGCGGAGCAGGAGCTCCGCTTCGCTGGCGAGCTCGAAGCCGGTGAAGTCGAAGCCCGCGGAGAAGTTCTGCCCCGCGCCCGAGAGCACGAGCAGGCGCGTTCCGTCGCGGTGCGCCTCGGACACGGAGGCGAGGAGCGCCTCCACCAGGTCGGCGGACAGCGCATTCGCCTTCTCCGGGCGGCTCAGGGTCAGCAGCGTGACCGGGCCGTCATGCTCGAGCACGAGGTCCATGGTCAGTCCAGGAGGCGGGCGCGGATGTCGGCGAGTGGCGGCATGGCGGTGGGCGACTCGCCCCCCTTCCCCCGATTCTAGGGAGCCGCGCGCCTGCCGTCGAGCGCCTCAGCGCCCGGCGATGCGCGCGACCATGGCGATCGAGCCGTCGCGCGAACCCTTGTAGCCGAATGCGAAAGGCAGCCGGTGTGCGGCGGCGCGGCCCCGGAAGGCGCCTTCGAGGTCGGGTTGGCGATACGCGGCGAACAGCGGGATCGGGCCGCCATAGTTGCCGTAGAGCCGCACCGTCCAGCCCTGCTCGCGCAGGGTGCGGTAGGGAACGCCGGTGTCGTCCTGCACCAGCACGTCGGCGACGCGGAGCACGGTATCGCGCGTCCGGGTGAACGTCGGCCGGTGCAGGAGGTACGAGGCGGACTTGACGAGCACTGCCGCCGGGGCAAGCCCGTCGAGATAGTGCGCGAGCGCCGGGTGTGCGCGCAGTCCGGCGTCGCTCAGGTCTGCGGACAGATAGTAGAGGGTCTGCGGCTTGCCGATGTCCGGGTGGAAGAACGTGACCGCGACGCCGGGCAGGGTCGCGAGCTCGTACGGCCGGAGCGAGACGACGCGCACGCGGATGACGCCCATCGATGCGAGCATGACCGGAAGGACGCCGCGAATGCGCGGCGTGTGGAGCTGCTCGGCCATCCGCTTCGTCATGAAGAAATTGTGCGCGAGGAGGTCGCCGAGCGCGGCGCGCATATCGCGCAGCGTCTGCGCGGCCTCCCCGGGGCCGAGACGATCGATCTCCGGCAGCGCACCGGGCGGCTCGAGACCGAGGAAGACGTACGTGTCACACGACGGAAAGAGCAGGTACGCATTGAGGAAATCCGGGCCGCTGAACGGGTAGAAGAGCGTGCGGCACCGTGAGCGCTCGCCGGCCAGCGCCTCGTCGCGCCACGCCTCGATTGCCTGCAGCCGGCTCGCGCGGAGCCTCTCCCAGCGCGGCGCGAGCCAGTCCCGATGCGCTTGCCATCCCGGGTCCGCGGCGATGCGCGCATGCAGCGCGTAGTCGGGTGCCACGCCGGCGAGCAGTCGCGCGATCGAGGTGATGCGCGGATCGAACGCGAGGTCGTCTCCGGCCAGCGCCGGTGCGGCGGGTGCGCAGGCTCCCGCGACGACGAGCGCGGCGAGCATCGCGCGCAAGAGCCGCTTCATCGCCTCCGTTCCTCCCACGCCTGGATCCCCGCCTTCGAATGACTCCACTCGCGGGCAAGCTTCGCGGGGATGGCCTCGCCCCGCGCCCCAGCGCGCCGCCGGGTCAGCTCAGCCGGACGTACTCGTACGCGACGGGCAGGTTGTTGATGCCACGGTCGGGCGGTGCGATCCACCCGGCCATCTTGCCAGGCTCGCGCACCGGGTGCATGAGGCTTCCCACGAATGCCCGGTCCGATTCGCTCGGCAGCCAATCCGGCAGCCGACGGTCGTATTCCGCGCGCGCGATCGGCTTCCCCGCCGGATCGGTCGCCGCGCCCGCCCAGGCGCCGATCGAGCGCCGGAAGCGCAGCGACGGGAGCGCGAGCTGGAAATCGTGGCCCGCCCGCTTGATCGCCATGTTCCACCGCTTCACGCCGATGTCGCAGTCCTTCGCATAGGCGATGCGGGCAACCTCGTTCATGGCGTTGCGCAGCGGGACAGTGTCGGTCGCGACGCCCCCCCGGCCGTCGGGCACCTCCAGCGGGAAGGTCGCATTGGCGCAGACGTGGTCCTCGTACTGCGACTCGTCGGGGCGGCCCTTGATGCCGTTCGCAAAGGTGACCGCCGCATTCGAGGACACCTCCGAGCCGAAGAGGTCGAGGCAGGAGGTAAACCAGAAGTTGATGTAGCGCTGCACGGTCGGCAGATCGATCGCGCCGTGCCGGCGGACTGCCGCGGGGTCGTCGGTGCCGAGCTCTTTCATCACCTCGAGCGCGCGCCTGATCACGCGGCCGATGCCGGTGTCGCCGACGAACATATGGTGCGCCTCCTCGGTCAGCATGAACCGGCAGGTGCGTGCGAGCGGATCGAACGACGACTCGGCCAGGCTCTTCAGCTGGAACTTGCCGTCCCGGTCGGTGAAGTAGCTGAACATGAAGAACGACAGCCAGTCGGCGATGGGCTCGTTGAACGTGCCGAGGATGCGCGGTTTGTCGGCGTCGCCCGAATGGCGCGCCAGCAGCTCCTCCGCCTCCTCGCGGCCGTCGCGGCCGAAGTAGGCGTGCAGCAGGTAGACCATGGCCCAGAGATGCCTGCCTTCCTCGACGTTGATCTGGAACAGGTTGCGAAGATCGTAGAGGGACGGGCAGGTGCGGCCGAGCAGGTGCTGCTGCTCGACCGACGCCGGCTCGGTGTCGCCCTGCGTGACGATCAGGCGGCGGAATTGCGAGCGGAACTCACCGGGCACCTGCTGCCACACCGGTTGCCCGTAGGCATCGCCGAAACCGATCTTGCGGTCCGGCAACGCATCGGCGAGGAAGATCCCCCAACGGTAGTCGGGCATCTTCACGTAGCCGTAGTTCGCCCAGCCCTGCGCATCCACCCCGACGGCCGTGCGCAGGTACACGTCGCTCCCCGCGAAGTCGTGTGGCCCGAGCTGGTGCCACCAGTCGAGGAACTTCGGCTGCCAGTGCTCGAGCGCACGCTGCAGCGTCCGGTCGTTCGCGAGGTTGACGTTGTTCGGAATGCGCTCGGCGTAGTCGATGCTCATCGTGGCTCCCGGGATCATTCCCCAAAATATCGTTCTAATAGGTCTCGACGTGATACCTGCTCTGGGCGCGCAGGGCCGGGAGCAGCGTTTCCCAGTCGAGCCCGTGGTCGCGGCAGGCGTCCGCAAACGCCTCCTCGACGCCGGTCTCCATGCCCTTCAGTCCGCAGATGTAGATGTAGCAGTTCTCGTCGGCGAGCAGGCGCGCGATCTTGTCGGCGCGCTCGCGAATCAGGTGCTGCACGTACTTTTTCGGCTCGTGCGGCACGCGCGAGAAAGCGAGGTTGGTGTCGATTAAATCCTTCGGCAGCTTCGTCAGCGGACCGAAGTAGGGGAGCTCGCCCGGGGTGCGGGCGCCGAAGAAGAGCATCAGCTCGCCGCCCTCGTTGAGCGCGATGCGTCGCCGGCGGCGCTCGGTCATGGCGCGCATCGGCGCCGATCCGGTGCCGGTGCAGATCATCAAGATCGACGAGCCAGGATGGTTCGGCATGAGGAAGGTGGCGCCGTAGGGCCCCACCACGTTCACCGGATCCCCCTTCTTGAGGTCGCACAGGAAATTCGATGCCACGCCGCGGACCGGGTTACCGTCGCGGTCCTCGGTCACGCGCTTCACCGTGATCGAGAGGTTGTTGTAGCCGGACCGCTCGCCGTTGCGCGGGCTCGCGACCGAGTAGAGGCGGACGAAATGCGGTTTGCCCTGGGCGTCCGTGCCAGGCGGGATCACGCCGATCGACTGGCCTTCGAGCACCGGGAACGCGGTTTTCCCGAAGTCGAGAACGATGTGGTGAATCGCGCTCGACGCGTCCTCCCCGGTCAGGCGGAAGTTGCCGCTGCAGGTCGCGACCGCGGGCCGCGCGAGCCCGTACAGATTCTGGTACGGATGCGCGGCCGACCAGGGCGGCGCCACCCGGCCGCCCTGACCGGCGGTGGCCTCCGCGGTGATGCGGACGACGTCCTCGGGCGTGCCCTCATCGCCTCCGCGGTCGATCTCGGCCTGCTCCGGCAGCGCGTCCCAGGAGAACTGCTCCTCGACCGTGTACGGCCGGTCCTGCGCGACGCGCCGCCAGCTGTCGATCGCGCCGGTGGGGCAGGGCGGGATGCATTGCCGGCAGCTTTCGCACACGTCGAACTTGACGACGTAGTTGCGCGCGTCGTGCGTGATCGCGTCGATCGGGCACGTCTCCTCGCAGGTGTTGCACCGGATGCAGATCTCCGGGTCGATCAGATGCTGGTTGACGAGCTCGGCGGGCGCGTTCATTGCCTGCTTGCCGCGTACGTTCGAGATCCGGCGCGATGCCCGCGTAAGCGGCTCAGCTGAACCGCACGTACTCGAAATCGAGCGGCTGGTTGTTGATCCCCCGCGCCGGCGGCGCGATCCAGTTGGCGAACTTGCCCGGCTCGGCGACGCGCCCCATGAGCGAGCGCACGAACTCGCGGTCGGCCTCGGTCGCCAGCCATTGCCCGCGCATGTGCGTCCATTCCGCCTCCGAGAGCACCTTGCCCTCGGGGCTGACGTGTGCGCCGGCGAACGTCCCGATGTGGCGGTTGAACGCCTTGTGCGGCAGCTTGAAGCGAAAGCCGATGCCCGCCTTCTCGACGACCTTGTTCCAGCGACCGATGCCGGCCTCGACGTCCCGGATGTAGTCGTCGCGCAGCCGCTCGTTCAGGGCGTTCAAAGCCGGGACATGCTTTTCGACCAGCCGGTCGCCGACCAGATCGAGCACGGGGTACTCGTCGTTCGCGAGCTGGTGATCATCGCCGATCTTGGTCTCCTCGAAGCGGCCCTTGAGCCCGGTGGTGTAGAAAGCCGCCGCGTTCGACGAGACCTCCGAGCCGTACAGGTCGAGCGTCACGCTGTAGTGGAAGTTCAGGTAGCGCTGGATCGTGGGCAGGTCGATCACGCCGAGCGCGCGCACCTTCGCGGGATCGTCGACCCTGTGGCTCTTCATGATCTCGCAGGTGCGCTGGATCGCGCGACTGATGCCGCTCTCGCCGACGAAGAGGTGATGCGCCTCCTCGGTGAGCATGAAGCGGCAGGTGCGCGAGAGGGGATCGAAGCCCGACTCCGCGAGCGCCGCGAGCTGGTACTTGCCGTCGCGATCGGTGAGGAACGTGAACATGAAGAAGGCGAGCCAGTCGGGCGTCTTCTCGTTGAACGCGGCGAGGATGCGCGGATTGTCGGCGTCGCCGGAGCGCCGCTCGAGCAGCGCTTCGGCCTCCTCGCGGCCGTCGCGGCCGAAGTACGCCTGCAGGAGATACACCATCGCCCAGAGGTGGCGGCCCTCCTCGACGTTCACCTGGAAGATGTTGCGCAGGTCGTACAGCGACGGGCAGGTGAGGCCGAGATGCCGCTGCTGCTCCACCGAGGCGGGCTCGGTGTCGCCCTGGGTGACGATGATCCGGCGCAGCGTCGAGCGGTACTCGCCGGGCACCTCCTGCCACGCGGGCTCGCCCTTGTGGGCGCCGAAGTTCACCTTGCGCTCGCCTTCGACGGGCGTGAGGAAGATGCCCCAGCGGTAGTCGGGCATCTTCACGTAGTCGAAGTGCGCCCAGCCCTTGGGATCGACGCTGACCGCGGTGCGCAGATAGACGTCGAGCTTCGTCGAGTCCTCCGGGCCCATGTCCTTCCACCAGCCGAGGAAGGCGGGCTGCCAGCGCTGCAGCGCGCGCTGCAGCGTCTTGTTGTCGGACAGGTGGACGTTGTTCGGGATCCGCTCGTTGTAATCGATGGTCGACATTGACTGCTCCAAACGTGAATCGTCAGGCGGGAATCGTCAGGCGGGAATCGTCAGGCGTGGCACGAGGAAGTGATTCGCGTTCCGCGATTCGCGAGCCGCGGTTCGCCCCGTCAGACGCGCTCCCAGTTGAACTTGGCCTTGGTGCCTTTCCCGAAGACCTTCAGTGCGCCTTCCTCGCCCACGGCGTTGGGGCGGTTGAAGATCCAGTTCTGCCACGCGGTGAGCCGGCCGAAGATCCGCGTCTCCATCGTCTCGGCGACCGGGAACCGGAGGCTCGCCTCCAGGCCGGTCAGCGCGTCCGGCGACTGGCTGGTGCGCTCCTCGATCGCGATGCGCACCTCGTCCTCCCAGTCGAGGTCGTCGGGCGTGAACGTGACGAGCCCCAGGGCGGCAGCGGCCTCGGCGGCGAGTGGTTCGCCGATGCGCTTGTGCGCCGCGGCCACCGGCCCCTCCTCGCCGCAGAAGCGGGTGCGGATACGGATCCAGCCGTTCACCATCGGGTAGGCGCCGAAATTCGCCTCCGAGAGCGCGATTCGCGGCGCCGCAGCCGGGTCGTCGGGCAGGTGCAGCATATAGCCGCGGTCGGCTGCGAGCGCGAGCTCGGCGAGCGTGCCGGCGAAGCACGACCCCTGGTCGATGACGGCGAACATCGTGCGCGAGGAAACGTCGAGCCGGGCGAGCGTGCGACGCAGCATGCCCCGCGTCTCATTGACGAACCAGTCGCCCGCGTGCGCTTCGAGCGCCTGGTCGACTGCGAGCACGGCGTTCGCGTCGCCCCGGGTCTTGAGCAACCACGTGCCGATCTCCAGGTCGTTGGTGCGCAGCATCAGGATGGCGTCGTCGAGCTCGCGCGCCATGGCGAGCGGCCACCATGCCGTGCCGGCCTGATGAATTCCCGCGATGTCGGCGGGCTGCGGCGTTGCCGGGGTCGAGACGGTGATGGTCGCGGTGCGGCCCGCGCGATCGATCTGCGCGTCCACGTGCTCGTAGTGATAGCCCGCGTCGTCGATCTTGCGTCGCAGCGGCGTGAGGGGCACGCCCTTGCCGCTACCGGGACGCGTGCTCTCCTTCGCGAGCCGCGCGGCGTGTTCCGTGACGGACTGCGCCCAGCCCTGCGGCTTGGCGACGTGGTCCACGAGATTCCACTGCTTGGCGCGATCGGCGCGCACGCCTTCGGTCGTGGTGCAGAAGAAGTCCGCGAGGTCGCGGCGCACCTTGCGCTTGTCGGTCACGCGGGTGAGGCCACCGGTGCCGGGCAGCACGCCGAGGAGCGGCACTTCCGGCAGGCTGACCGCGGACGAGCGGTCGTCGATCATCAGAATCTCGTCGCAGGCGAGCGCGAGCTCATAGCCGCCGCCCGCCACCGCGCCGTTGACCGCGGCGAGGAACCTGAGCCCGGAATGCCGGCTCGAGTCTTCGATGCCATTGCGCGTCTCGTTGGTGAACTTGCAGAAATTGACCTTCCACGCGTGCGGCGAGAGCCCGAGCATGTAGATGTTCGCGCCCGAGCAGAACATGCGCTCCTTCGCGCTCGTGATCACGGCCGCCTTCACCTCGGGGTGCTCGAAGCGGATGCGCTGCAGCGCATCGTAGAGCTCGATGTCCACGCCGAGGTCGTAGGAGTTGAGCTTGAGCCGGTATCCCGGGCGCAGCCCCCGCTCTTCGTTCACGTCCATCGACAGCGTCGCGACCGCACCGTCGAACGCAAGGCGCCAGTGGGCGTACCTGTCCGGGTGCGTGTCGTAGGTGACGAGCGCCCTTGCCTCGCCGGCCGCAGTCTTTTCCGCTACCGCGCTCATGTGTGCCTCCTTCTCTTTCTTCGAGCAGTCCGATCGTGTACCGGGTCAGCCCCTGACTGCGCGGCGCAAGCTTCCCAGGCTCTCCTCGATGCTTCGCCCGGCGGTGTCCACCGTGCGATCCGCCTGGCCGTAGAGCGCCTCGCGACCGCTCAGGATGCGCCGCAGATCCTCCATCGCCTCGTCGTTTCCGGCCATCGGCCGGTAGTCCCCCTGCGCGGCGACCCGCTCCATGTGCTCCTGCGGTGCGGCTTTCAGCCAGACCGTGAAGCAGGCCGACAGCAGGAGGTCGTACGTGGCAGGCTCCGAGACGATGCTTCCGCCCGTCGCGATCACGCAGGCGGTGCCGCGCGCCAGGATACGCTCGAGCGCACGCCGCTCGTAACGGCGGTAGCCGGCCTGCCCGTGCAGCAGGAACACCTCCTGCAGGCTCGTGCCTGCGTCGGCCTCGATCTCGCGGTCGAGCTCGATGAACGCGCTACCGAGCTCCGCGGCAAGCCGCTCCCCGAGCGTGGACTTGCCGGCGCCGCGCAGCCCGATGAGCGCGATCCGCTTGCGCCGGTCCGCGGCAGCGGCGCCGAAGTCCTGCAGGAGCTGCGCGCGCAGCTCGGCGAGCTTCTCGGGCGGCAGCCGCTTCAGGAACTGCTGCGTGAGGACGAGCTCGACGGAGCGCTCGCTCTCGTCGCGGAGCAGGTCGGCGAGCGGCAGGCCGAGCGCCTGTGCGAGCTGGCGCAGCACGAGGATCGACGAGTTGCCCTGACCGGACTCGAGCTGCGCGAGATATCGTTCCGACACCCCGGAGTCGTGCGCGAGGATCTTGCGCGTCATGCCGCGCCTCGCGCGTGCCTCGCGCACGCGCTCGCCGAGCCGTTGCAGGAACCCGACGTCCTCCGGCGCCCGCGCGGCCGGCTCGGCCTTGCGCGTCTTCTCCCGGGACCGGACCGCGACGACCGGCGCGTTGAGATCGCGTGGCGGGTGCGCTCTTGCTTCGCGGCTATTCACGTGCTCGGTGCGTCGAATGAAGGAAGGAGGGCGAGGCAAACGGTCGAGGTCGACGTGAACTGACGCGAATCAACCGGGTTTCAAATGAATAGCTGAAACACACGACCACCCGATCATCTGAACTATAATGCTTGCGTGCGGGACTGCGTGCATTATAATGCATCAGACATCGATTGCAAGCATGCCTGATCGCTCGGCCTCGCGGCGCGCTCGGGCAGGGAGGAGGGCTTTGGATCTGACGATCCTGGTGGGCACGATGACCGGAACCGCGCAGCTGGTCGCGCAGGCACTGGAGCTCGCGCTCGAAGACACGGACGTGCGCGTGACCGTGCGCCCGATGGACGGGCTAGCGGCCGAAGTGTTCGCCGGTGGCGGCACCTTCCTCGTCTGCACCTCGACCTATGGTCAGGGCGATGTCCCGGACAACGCCAAGCACCTCTATGCGTCGCTGCAGGACGAGCGCCCGCGTATCGCCGACGTGCGGTACGGCGTGATCGCGTTGGGGGACCGTACGTACGCCGACACGTTCTGCAACGGCGGCAAGCGCTTCGATGCGATCCTCTCGGCGCTCGGTGCGCGGCGAATCGGCGAGATCTTGTGCCACGACGCGAGTGCCGGCACGATGCCGGAGGAGGTCGCCGAGGCGTGGATCGGAGGATGGATCGCGCTCGCTCGCAGCCAGGCGGAGGTCGCGGCGTGACGACGACGGGGAGGGGGGCATGATGCAGAGTGAATTTCACGCGCTGGTGGCGCCGGTGACGCGGCACATCGCGGGGCGGCCGCTCGACCGAGCGCTGGAGGCCGAGCTGAACCGCGCGTATCCGCCGGAGGGGGTGGCGTTCCGCGCGATCGAGCGGGCGTGCCACGCGGCGATCGCGGCGGGCTGGATGTGCCGCGAGGGCGATGCGGTGCGCCGGTTCGGCCGGATCTTCGAGCCAGCGGACGCGCTCGCCGGGTTCAGCGTCGACGTGGTGGACATCACCGATCTCGTCGGAAATCATCACGTCCATCCGACGGGCGAGATCGACATGATCATGCCGGTGACGCCGGGGGCCCAGTTCGACGGGCACGGGCGCGGCTGGCTGGTCTACGCGCCGGAGTCGGGACACCGTCCGACGGTGGCGGGAGGCCGTGCGCTCGTGCTGTACCTGCTTCCGCAAGGGCGCATCGAGTGGACCGCGCCGGCCTGAGGCGGCACACGAGGGATTCGAGGAGAACGGATGTGACACCACAGGAATTCCAGGCGCTCCTGCACCCGGTGGCGGGCCGCATCCGCGGCAAGACGCTCGACCAAGCCCTCGAAGCCGAGCTGAACCGCGAGTTTCCCGGCGACGGGGAAGCGGTGCGCGCGATGGGGCGGGCATGCCGCGAGGCGATTGCGGCCGGCTGGATGTGCAACCGCGAGGCCGCGGGCATAAAATACGGCAGAGTGGTGGGGCCGTTGCCCGAGCTCGCCGGCTGCAGCCTGGATGTGGTGGAGATGGAGAGCGTGAAGGGTCCGCACCACCGCCATCCGAACGGCGAGATCGACCTGATCATGCCGGTGAGCGCAGCCGCGAAGTTCGACGGTCGCGGGGCGGGGTGGCTGGTGTACGGGCCCGGCACCGCGCACCACCCGACCGTCACGGACGGAAGGGCCATCGTGCTGTATCTTCTGCCCGGGGGCGCGATCGAGTTCACGCGGACCTGAGCGGTCCGCGTCGGAGCGCGTGGCGGACGCTGCATCGACAGAGGAGGGGAAAGCGTGCCGAGCCTGAGCACGGCCGACCGCGGCGCGAGCCCGCCGTCGGTCGCCATTCCGCGCGACTACAACGCCGCCCACGATCTCGTCGAGCGCAACCTCGCTGCCGGTCGCGGCGCGAAGATCGCGTACATCGACGACGCGGGCCGCTATTCCTACGCCGAGCTCGCGGAACGCGTGAATCGCGCGGCGAACGCGCTCGCTTCGCTCGGCCTCGAGATGGAGCACCGCGTCATGCTGGTGCATCTCGACACGATCGACTGGCCGAGCGCCTTCCTCGGCGCGATCAAGGCCGGCATCGTGCCGGTCGCGGCGAACACGCTGCTCACGCCGGCCGACTACGATTTCATGCTGAAGGACAGCCGGGCGCGGGCGCTCATCGTGTCCGAGCAGCTGCTGCCGGCGCTCGAGCCTGCGATCAAGGCCTCGCCGTTCCTTAAGCACGTCATCGTCTCGGGCAAGAATCCCGGGCAGCATCTTTCGCTGCAGGCGCTGACGGCCGAGGCGGGCACGCGCTTTGCGCCGGCCGCGACGACGAGGGATGACCCGTGCTTCTGGCTCTACTCGTCGGGCTCGACCGGCACGCCCAAGGGCACGGTGCACGTCCACTCGAGCCCGATCCAGACCGCCGAGCTCTACGCGCGGCCGATCCTCGGCATCCGCGAGAGCGACGTAGTGTTCTCGGCCGCCAAGCTCTTCTTCGCCTACGGGCTCGGGAACGGACTGTCGTTCCCCCTCGCGGTAGGCGCAAC
The DNA here is from genome assembly GCA_020848075.1 of Burkholderiales bacterium. Classification (GTDB taxonomy): domain Bacteria; phylum Pseudomonadota; class Gammaproteobacteria; order Burkholderiales; family SG8-39; genus JAABRB01. Next base: position 65,649 of record JADLAV010000031.1, on the reverse strand, counting down.
GACCGTCCTGATGGCCGAACGGCCGGCACCCGACGCGGTCTTCAAGCGGCTGAAGGAGCACCAGCCGACGATCTTCTACGGCGTGCCGACGCTGTTTGGCGCGCTGCTCGCGAGCCCCGCCCTGCCGACGCGCGCCGAGGTTGCCATGCGGGTCTGTACGTCCGCGGGCGAGGCGCTGCCGGCCGACATCGGCAAGCGCTGGACCGAACATTTCGGCGTCGAGATCCTGGATGGAATCGGCTCGACCGAGATGCTGCACATCTTCCTCTCGAACCGGCCGGGCGAGGTGCGCTACGGCACCACCGGTAAGCCGGTGCCCGGGTACGAGTTGCGGCTCATCGACGAGCACGGCGATCCGGCGAAGACCGGCGAGCTCGGCGAGTTGCAGATCAAGGGACCCACGGCGGCCGCGATGTACTGGAACAACCGGGCCGGCTCACGCGACACGTTCATGGGGGCGTGGACGCGCAGCGGCGACAAGTACACGGTCGACGCGGACGGCTACTACACTTACGGCGGCCGGTCCGACGACATGCTGAAGGTGAGCGGCATCTACGTGTCCCCGTTCGAGGTCGAGGCGGCGCTGCTCACGCACCCGGACGTGCTCGAGGCGGCGGTGATCGGGGTGCCGGACGAGCAGGAGCTCGTCAAGCCGAAGGCGTACGTCGTTGCCAAGCCCGGGGTGAAGGCCTCGGCCGAGCTCGGCGACCGGCTCAAGCAGCACGTCAAGGACCGCCTGGCGCCCTACAAGTATCCGCGCTGGGTGGAGTTCGTCCCGGAGCTGCCGAAGACGGCCACCGGCAAGATCCAGCGCTTCAAGCTGCGCGCACGCGAGGAGAGCGCGCGCAGGTAGTCCCAGCGCGATTGCGCGTCACAACCACGATGTCCACGGAGGGAAGCATGAAAGAAGGAAATTTCCGCAGCGGCGGTCGACGCAAGTTCCTGCAGGACGCGGCGGTGCTGGGCAGCGCAGCGGCGCTCGGTGCGCTCGCGCCGGCGATCGTCCGCGCGCAGGCGCAGAAGGTGAAGGTCGGGCTGATGCTGCCCTACAGCGGAACCTACGCCCAGCTCGGAATCGCGATCGAGAACGGATTCAGGATGGCGATCGAGGAGAGCGGCGGGAAGATTGCCGGGCGCGAGATCGAGTACGTCAAGCTCGACGACGAGTCGAACCCGGCCAAGGCGACGGACAACGCGAACAAGCTCGTCACCGGCGACAAGGTCGACGTCCTGGTCGGCACCGTGCACTCGGGTGTGCAGGCCGGCATCATCAAGATCGTGCGCGAGACCGGCGTGCTGCATATCTCCCCCAACGCGGGCCTGAACGCGATGACGACCACGCTGTGCGCGCCGAACATGTTCCGCACCTCGTTTGCGAACGGGCAGGTCGGGTATCCGATGGGGAAGGTGCTCGCCGAGCGGCGCGTGAAGAATGCGGTGACCCTCACTTGGAAGTATGCGGCGGGCGAGGAGAGCGTCAACGGGTTCAAGGACGCGTTCGCGAAGGGGGGTGGGAAGATCGTGCGGGATCTCACGCTTCCCTTCCCGAACGTCGAGTTCCAGTCGCTGCTCACCGAGATCGCGTCGCTCAAGCCGGACGCGGTCTATGTCTTCTTCGCCGGGGGCGGCGCCGCGAAGTTTCTCCGGGATTACCAGGCCGCCGGGCTCAAGGGGAAGATTCCGCTCTATGGCGCCGGGTTCCTGACCGACGGCGTGCTCGAGGTGCCCGGCGTCGCAGCTGCGGCCGAGGGCATCGAGACGACGCTGCACTACGGCGAGGGCATCGAGACCGCGAAGAACCAGGCGTTCCGCCTCAGCTACGCGAAGACCTACAAGCTCCAGCCCGACGTGTACGCGGTGCAGGGCTACGACGCCGCGGTGCTCCTCGCCGCGGGGTTGAAGGCGGTCAAGGGGGACGTCGCGAACACGAAGGGAATGATCGCCGCGATGGAGAAAGCCGAGATCGACAGCCCGCGCGGCCGCTGGCGCATGTCCAAGGCCCACAATCCGGTGCAGGACCTCTACCTGCGGAAGGTGGTGGGCACGGAGAACAAGGTGATCGGGGTCGCGGCGAAGGCGCTCGACTATCCGCCGGCGAGCCTCTGCAAGATGGCCTGATCCGGTTCGCACCGGCGCGGGCCGACCCCCGGCGGGGCGTCGGCCCGTTTTTCTGAGCCATGGAGCTCGACACGTTTCTCATCCAGGTGCTGAACGGCGTTCAGTACGGGCTGCTGCTCTTTCTCGTCGCGAGCGGCCTGACGCTGGTGTTCGGCATCATGGGCATCATCAATCTCGCGCACGGCAGCTTCTACATGATCGGGGCCTATCTGGCCTGGTCGCTGTCGCAGCACCTCGGCAGCCTGGCGCTCGCGATTCTCGCGGGGGTCGTCCTCACCGTGTTGATCGGCATGGCGCTCGAGTGGCTCCTGATCAACAAGCTCTACCACCGCGACCATCTCTATCAGGTGCTGCTGACCTACGGCCTGATCCTGGTCTTCGAGGAGCTGCGCGGCGTGATCTGGGGCAATGACGTGCACGGCGTCGCCATTCCCGAGTGGCTCGGCGCGTCGATCCGGCTCACCGACACGCTCGCCTACCCGGTCTACCGGTTGTGGATCTCGGCGGTGTGCCTGGTGCTCGCGGTGCTCATGTATCTCCTCATCCAGCGTACGCGCCTCGGCATGATGATTCGCGCCGGCGCGGCGAACCGCGAGATGGTGCAGTCCCTCGGGATCAACATCCAGCTCGTGTACCGGGTGATCTTCGCGCTCGGCGTCGCGCTCGCCGCATTTGCCGGGATGATCGCGGCGCCGGTGTCCTCGGTGTTCCCCGGCATGGGCAACCAGGTGCTGATCATCTGTTTCGTGGTCGTGGTGATCGGCGGGATCGGGTCCATCAAGGGTGCGATGGCCGGCGCCATCCTCATCGGGCTGGTGGACACCTTCGGCAAAGTCGTCGAGGTCGATATCGGCGGCTTCCGGGTGCTCCCGGAGCTCGCGGGAACGACCATCTATCTCCTGATGGCCGTCGTGCTGCTGTGGCGGCCGGAGGGCATCTTCGGCAAGAGGCTCTGAGGTGGCGAGTCGCGGCGTGCGGCTGGCCGTGCTCGGCGCCCTCGCCGTGGCGCTCGTCGCCCTGCCGTTCGTCGCCGACAAGTTCTACGTCCAGCTCGCCACCAAGGTGTTGATCCTGGCGATCTTCGTCATGAGCCTCGACCTGCTGGTCGGCTACACCGGGCTTGCCAGCCTCGGGCACGCCGCCTTCTACGGATTCGCGGGCTACCTGCTCGCGCTCATCACGCCGCAGTACGAGGCCGCCAGCCTGTGGACCTCGCTGCCGATCGCGCTCGCGGGCAGCGCGCTGCTCGCGCTCGTCATCGGCACCATGGTCTTGCGCACCTCGGGGATCTACTTCATCATGGCCACGCTCGCCTTCGGCGAGATGCTGTTCCACGTCTTTCACGACACGAGCATCGCGGGGGGCTCCGACGGGATCTACATCTACGTGCGCCCGGTCGCGACGATCTTCGGATGGCTGCCGTTCGATTTCGAGAAATTCACCCATTTCTACTTCGTCGTCCTCGTCGCCACGCTCGGCGTGTACGCCGTGCTGCGCAACATCCTCGATTCGCCGTTCGGCAGAGTGATCGTGGGCATCCGCGTGAACGAGCAGCGCATGCGCTCGCTCGGGTACCACACGTTCCGCTACAAGCTCGCCTGCTTCGTGCTCGCCGGCACGCTCGCCGGGCTCGCGGGTTATCTGGCGGCAGTGCAGTTCGGCGTCGTCAACCCGGACATGCTCGGGTTCCACCTGTCGGCTTCCGGGCTCATGATGCTCATCCTCGGCGGCATGGGAACCCTCGTCGGCCCGGTGATCGGTGCCGCCGCGATGATGGTCCTCGAGCTCGTGTTCCAGGGGATCAGCGAACACTGGCTGCTCCTGATGGGCGGATTCATCGTGCTGGTCGTACTCGTGCTGCCGCATGGGCTGATCGGGATCGTGTCCAGGCGCGGCGCCCGCGAGGATCCGCATGGCTGAGCCCGGCGCTCGCGAGAGCGTGCTCAGCACCGAGGCGCTGTCGCGCCGCTTCGGCGGGCTCGCGGCCGTGGACAGGGTCAGCATCGAGTGCCGCATGGGCGAGGTGCACGCCGTGATCGGACCGAACGGCGCCGGCAAGACCACGCTGATCAACCTGCTCTCCGGCGATCTTGCGCCCTCCGGCGGCCGCGTCTTTCTGCGCGACCGGGAGATCACGGGCCTGCGGCCCGACCAGATCTCGCGGCTCGGCGTCGGCCGCAGCTACCAGAAGACCAACGTGTTCCTGCCGTTCACGGCGTTCGAGAACGCACGGCTCGCGGCGCAGTCCCGGCTGCCGACGTCCATGCGCTTCCTTCGCTCCGCGCGGACGTACCGGGAGGTGAACGAGGCGGCCGAGCGCGCGCTCGCGCAGGCCGGGTTGCGGGGACGCGAGGGCGTGCCGGTCGCCGCGCTGTCGCACGGCGAGCAGCGGCAGGTGGAGATCGCGATGACGCTCGCCACCGGGCCGAGCCTGCTCCTGCTGGACGAGCCGCTTGCCGGGATGGGTGCGGAGGAGTCCGCCCGCATCGTCGAGCTGCTGCGAAAGCTCGTCACCGATCACGCGATCCTGCTGGTCGAGCACGACATGGACGCGGTGTTCGCGGTCGCGAGCGTGCTCACCGTGATGGTGAACGGGACCGTCCTCGCAAGCGGGACGCCCGCCGCGATCCGCGGGAATGCGGAGGTGCAGCAAGCCTATCTCGGCGCCGAGGAGCCGCATTGAGCGGACGAGCCATGGCGAGCGAAGTCCTAATCGAGGCGAAGGGCATCCACACCTACTACGGCGCGAGCCACATCCTGCACGGCGTGGACTTCAGCGTGCGGCGCGGAGAAACCGTCGGGCTCATGGGCCGCAACGGCATGGGCAAGTCGACCCTGCTGAAGAGCATGCTCGGCCTGGTGCGCCCGCGCGAAGGCGAGATCAGGGTGAAGGGCCGCGACATGACCCGTGCCGCACCGCACGCGATCGCGCGCGCCGGAATCGCGTACGTCCCCGAGGGCCGCGGGATCTTCCCGAATCTGAGCGTCCGCGAGAACCTGGTGATGGCGGCGCGGCCCGGCTCGGATGGAAATCTGGACTGGACGTTCGCGCGCGTCGCCGAGACTTTTCCGCGGCTCGCGGAGCGGATGCGCCACGGCGGAGGACAGCTCTCGGGCGGCGAGCAGCAGATGCTCACGATCGGACGCGCGCTGATGACCAATCCGGACATCCTCGTCCTCGACGAGGCCGCCGAGGGGCTGGCGCCCCTCATCTCGCGCGAGATCTGGAACATCATCCGCCGCATCAAGGAGGCGGGCATCGCGACCGTGATCGTCGACAAGAATTTCAACGCGGTTTCCGCGATCGCCGACCGCACGCAGATCCTCGTGAAAGGGGCGACCGTCTACGACGGGCCGAGCGCCGAGCTGCGCGCGCAGCCGGAGCTGCGCGCGCGCTATCTGGGCGTGTAGCCGGGCGGCTCGAGCGGGCGCGGCTCGGGTAAGCTTGCACCGTGCTCCGCATCCGCGCGCTCGCCAAGCGCTACGAAGGCCCGCGTCCACGCACGGTCCTCGCCGGCATCGACTTCGATCTCGCTGCCGGCGAGTACGTCGCGGTGATGGGCGAGTCCGGCATCGGCAAATCGACCTTGCTGAACCTGATTGCCGGTCTCGACCGGCCCGATGCCGGCTCGATCGAGCTCGAGGGACGCGACCTCGCTCGGCTCGACGACGATGCGCTCACGGTACTGCGGCGCGCCCGCATGGGTTTCGTCTTCCAGGCGTTTCACATCCTGCCCTATCTCTCGGTCGCCGAGAACGTCGCGCTCCCGCTGGTGCTGCTCGGCGCGGCGGCCGGGGAGGGCCGCGCGCGCGTCGACGCAATGCTCTCGGAGGTCGGGCTCAACGGGCGCGCCGCCAGCCGGCCGAGCGAACTCTCGGGCGGCGAGCTCCAGCGCGTTGCGATCGCCCGCGCGCTGGTCCACCGTCCGGCGCTGGTGCTGGCCGACGAGCCGACCGGCAATCTCGATCCGGACAGCGCCGCGCAGGTGCTGGCGCTGCTGCGCGACGCGGTGAAGGGCAACAACGGCGCGGCCATCCTGGTCACGCACTCGCGCGCCGCCGCGGCGACCGCCGATCGCGTCTATACGCTCACCGCAGCGGGGCTGCGGGCGGGCGGGGCACGGGACTGAGCGTCGATGGCCCACGTCCCGGCGCCACGCCTGCGGGGGACGTTGCGTGCGACCGCGGGCGCGCTCGCCGGCCACAAGGGACGCGTGCTTGTCACCATCGTCGCCATCGCTCTCGGCGTCGCGCTCGGTTACGCCGTGCAGCTGGTGAACCGCGTGGCGGTGAACGAGTTCGGGCAGGCGGTGCAGACGTTGTCCGGTACGGCCGACCTCGCGATGCGCGGGCCGCGCGGCGGCTTCGACGAGCATCTCTTCGGCGAGATCGCGCGCCTCCCCGAAGTCGCGGCCGCGAGCCCGATCGTCGAAGTCGAGGCGCGCATCCCCGGCCGCGACGACGCGCTCCGGGTGCTCGGGCTCGACGTGTTCCGGGCGGGCCTCATCCAGCCCGGGCTCGTTCCGGAGGCAGCCGAGTCGCTCGACACCTTGCGCGACGACACGATCTTCCTGAACGCTGCGGCCATGGACTGGCTCGGGGCCCGCACCGGCGACCTCGTGCCCATGCAAGTCGGCACGCAAGTCATCCGGCTGCGGGTCGCTGGAAGCGTTCCTGCCGAGGGCCATGCGCAGCCGCTCGCGGTCATGGACATCGCCGGGGCACAGTGGCGGCTCGCCCGGATCGGCCGGCTGACCCGGATCGAGGTGCGCGCGCGTCCCGGCGCGGACGTCGCCGCGCTCGAGCGCCGCGTCGCTGCGATGCTGCCGCCGGGTGTGGCGGTCGAGCGGCCCGCCGCGGCCATCGAATCGACACTGCGCCTCTCGCGGGCCTACCGCGTGAACCTGAACGTGCTGGCGCTCGTCGCGCTCTTCACGGGCGGGCTGCTCGTCTTCTCGACGCAGGCATTGACGGTCGTGCGCCGCCGGCCGTACCTCGCGTTGCTGCGCGTGCTCGGAGTGACGCGCGGCGGCCTGGTCGGGCTGCTGCTGGTGGAGGCGTCCGCGATCGGCGCCATCGGTGCGCTCGCCGGCCTGCTCGGCGGTTACGGCCTCGCGCAGCTCGTGCTCGAGATCGTCGGGCCCGATCTGGGCTCGGGTTTTTTCCGCGGTCTGGCGGCGCGGGCAACGTTCGAGGCGGCGCCCGCGGCGCTCTTCTTCGCGCTCGGCGTCGCGACCGCTCTCTTCGGGAGCCTCGCCGCGGCGAGCGAGGCGGCACGCACGGAGCCCGCCCAAGCCCTCAGAGCAGGCGACGAGGAGCGCGCGTTCGGCCGGCTCGCGCCGACCGCGCCCGGAATCGGGTTCATCGCGCTCGGCGCTCTCCTCACTGCGGCCCCGCCGGTGAGGGGGCTCCCCATCTTCGGCTACGTCGCGATCGCGTGTCTGCTGGTGGGCACGATCCTGCTCATCGCGCACATCGCGCGCGCGGCGTTTCGCCGGATGCCCGTCGGCCGCAACCCGCCCGCGCGCCTCGCCGTCCTCCAGCTCCGCGGCGCGCCCGGGCAGGCGACCGTGAGCCTGGCCGCCATCGTCGCGAGCGTGAGCCTCCTCGTCTCGATGGCGATCATGGTTGCGTCGTTTCGCCAGTCGCTCGACGCGTGGCTGGAGCACGTGCTCCCGGCCGATCTCTACGTCCGCGCCGGGCGCACCGGCGATACCGCCTTCCTGCCGCCCGATGTCCAGCAGGCGATCGCGGCGCTGCCGGGCGTGCGGCGGGTCGAGTTCCTGCGCAGCGAACGGCTGCTGCTCGATCCGGAGCGACCGCAGATCGTGCTGCTCGCGCGCGCGATCGACGCGACCACCGCGCCGCTCCGGCTGCCGCTCGTGCGAAGCGCGGACCTCCCGGCGGGCGGGGCGCCGCCCGCGTGGGTGAGCGAGATCGCGGCCGATGTCTACGGCCTCGCCGTCGGACAGGAGATCGTGCTTCCGATCGCGGGCCGGCGCGTGCGCTTTCGCGTGGCCGGCGTGTGGCGCGATTATGCCCGCCAGCAGGGGGCGGTCGTGATCGAGCGCGCGCTCTACGCGGAACTCACCGGCGACCGCGATGCGAACGACGCGGCGATCTACCTCGAGCCTCACGCATCGCCGGACGCGGTTATCCGCGCGCTGCGGGCGCGGATCCCCGGCGCCGCCGAGCTCGAGACCGCGCTGCCGTCGGAGATCCGGCGGCGCTCGCTCAAGATCTTCGATCGCACGTTCGCGGTGACCTACGCGCTGGAGGCCGCGGCCCTGGCGATCGGGCTGATGAGCCTCTCGTCGAGCTTCGGCGCGCTGGTGCTCGCGCGCCGGCGCGAGTTCGGCGTGCTCCGGCATCTCGGCCTGACGCGTACCCAGGTGGGCGCCATGCTCGCCACCGAGGGTGCGATCGTGAGTGCGCTCGGTCTGGCCGTGGGCACCGCGCTCGGCTGGGTCATCAGCCTGATTCTGATCCACGTCGTCAACCGGCAATCGTTCCACTGGAGCATGGACCTGCACGTGCCCTGGACATCGCTCGCCGCGTTCACCGCGACGATGCTTGCGCTCGCGAGCCTCACGGCGCTGGTGAGCGGGCGTCAGGCCATGGGCGCCGGCGTCTTGCGCGCGGTCAAGGAAGACTGGTGAGGAGCGAGAGGTGACGGAGGAGAGCATCGGTCGCTCGTTCGCAGCCGGGATCGTGGGCGTTCTTGCAATACTCGCGTCCTGCGCTGCGGTTGCCGCGCCCGAGTATGCGGAGGTCAGACCGGGCGTTGCGCTCGTGTTCCCGCGCGACGACGGGGCCCATCCGGCGTATCGCACGGAGTGGTGGTACATCACCGGGTGGGCGCGCGATCGGTCGGGCCGCGAGCTCGGCGTCCAGGTGACCTTCTTCCGCAACCGGCCGGGCGTGGCCGAGGCCAATCCGAGCGCGTTTGCGCCGCGCCAGCTCCTCTTCGCGCACGCGGCGGTCGCCGACGCGCTGCATGGCCGGCTGCGGCACGATCAGCGCGCCGCGCGGGCCGGCTTCGGGCTCGCCGGTGCAGCCGAAGGGCTGACCGACATCGCGATCGGCGATTGGTCGCTGCGGGCGACCGATCGCGGATATGCCGCGCGCATTCCGGCGCAGGGGTTCACGCTCGATCTCGCGTTCCGCGTCACGCAGCCCCCCTTGCTCCAGGGCGCGGGCGGTTATAGCCGCAAGGGCCCGGCACCGGCACAAGCGAGCTACTACTACAGCCGCCCGCATCTCGCGGTCTCGGGCACCGTGACCATCGACGGCGCGCCGATCGCGGTCGAAGGCGAAGCGTGGCTGGATCGCGAGTGGTCGAGCGAGTACCTCTCGCCGGAGGCGGAGGGCTGGGACTGGGCCGGGATCAATCTCGCCGACGGCGGCGCCCTGATGGCTTTCCGGATTCGCGACCGGCACGGCGGCACGCTCTGGGCGGGTGGAACCCTGCGCCGGGGCGACGGCACCGTGCGCACGTTCGCACCGCATGAGATCGCCTTTACGCCGCTCCGCAGTTGGCGCTCACCGCGCACCGATGCCGACTACCCGGTCGCCATGGGCGTGCGCGCGGGCGATATCGAGCTCCGTCTCGAGTCGCTGATGGATGACCAAGAGCTCGATTCGCGCGCGACCGTGGGCACGGTGTATTGGGAAGGGGCAGTGCGCGCGACCGGCGGCGGGCGCACGCTCGGGCGCGGTTACCTCGAACTGACGGGCTACTGGCGGCCGCTCAAGCTCTGAATCGGATACACTGACGCGCCCCCGCCGGGGCGCGCGCAGAGCCCCGATCCCCGTGCAGTCCTCGTTCGTCACCATCCAGGGTCGCAAGATCGAATACCGGCGCATCGCTGCCGAGCGTCCCGACACGCCGGTCCTCGTCTTCCTGCACGAAGGCCTCGGCTCGGTGTCGCTGTGGCGCGACTTTCCGGACCAGGTGGCGCGCGCGACCGGCTGTGGCGCCGTGGTTTACTCGCGCTACGGCTATGGCCGCTCCGACGTGCTGCAGTCCGCGCACCAGGTGGACTACATGTATCGGGAGGCGCGCGACGCGCTGCCCGAACTCATCGACAAGCTCGGCATCGTGGATCCGCTGCTCGTGGGTCACAGCGACGGCGCGTCGATTGCGATCATCTATGCCGCGGCGCACCCGGGCATGCGGGGCCTCGTGCTCGAGGCGCCGCACGTCTTCGTCGAGGAGATCTCGGTGAAGAGCATCGCGGCGGCGAGGACCGCGTTCGAGACCACCGACCTCCCGCGGAAGCTCGCGCGCCACCACGCCGACCCGGCGCGGACGTTCTTCGGCTGGAACGACATCTGGCTGCACCCCGACTTCCTCGCGTGGAACATCGAGGCGTACCTGCCGTCGATCGCGTGCCCGACGCTCTTGATCCAGGGGCGCGATGACGAGTACGGCACGCTGCGTCAGCTCGATGCCATCCGGCGGCAGGTGAAGGGCAGGGTCGAGCGGGTGACGCTCGATGCTTGCGGGCATTCACCGCACCGCGATCAGGCGGAGGCGACCCTAGCGGCGATGGTCCGCTTCATCCGCGCCGTCGCGCCCGGAGCGATCCAGGCCGCGGAGGCTTGACGGCGGGAAGGTTGCGCGGTCCAAGCCATCGGCCTGGACGAAACGGCCGCGCCCGGTAGCGCGCGCGATCCAGACAGCAGGCGGGCGCTCGCGCGTCGAGCGGAGCGCGACGGCGAGCGCTTCCTCAGAATGCGTGCGCGAGCCGTGTGCCCTGGTCGAACGCGCGGAGCGCATCGAGCTCCTCCGCACGGTCCGCGCCGCCGATGAGATGCGGGCGCACGCCGAGCGCGCAGAGCTCGTCGTAGAGCTCGCGCGCCGCGAGCTGTCCGGCGCAGAGGACCACCGTGTCGCACGGGAGTACGTGGACCTCGCCTTCGTGCGTGTAATGCAGCCCGGCATCGTCGATGCGCTGGTATTGCACCCCCGCGAGGATGCGTACGCCGCGCCGCGCGAGCTCCGCCTTCAGCGCCCAGCCCGTCGTCACGCCGAGCGTGCGGCCCGGAGGCGTGCTCTTGCGCTGGAACATGGTGATGCGGCGCTCGGTCTGCTCCGGCGTGGGCGGTGCAAGTCCGCCCCGCGAGGCGCCGCTCGTATCCACGCCCCAAGCCGCGAGGAAATGTGCCGTCTCCGCGGCAGCCGCGGGGGCGCTGAGGTACGCCGCCACGTCGAAGCCGATGCCGCCCGCGCCGATAATCGCCACGCTCGCACCGGCCACACGGGTCCCGGACAGAATCTCGTCATAGCGGGCAACCTTGGGATGATCGACTCCGCGCAGCTCAGGTACGCGCGGTCGCACGCCGGTGGCGATGACCACCTCGTCGAATCCGGCGGCGGCCAGGGCGGTTGCATCGGCAGGCGATCCGAGGCGGAGCTCCACAGCCGTCTCCGCGATGCGCGTCTCGAAGTAGCGCAGCGTCTCCGCGAACTCCTTTCCCGGGATAACGCTGGCGAGATTGAGTTGCCCGCCGATGCGGTGCGCGGCCTCGAAAAGCGTGACACGATGGCCGCGCTCGGCCGCGGTCACGGCGCAGGCGAGACCCGCGGCGCCGGCGCCCACCACCGCGACCCGCTTCGACCGCGCGGCGGGCCCGGTCGGAAGCTCCGTTTCCCGGCACGCGCGCGGATTCACGAGGCACGTCACGGTCCGGTTCGAGAAGAGGTAATCGAGACAGGCCTGGTTGCAGGCGATACAGGTGTTGATCGCCGCACTGCGGCCCGTGCGGGCCTTGGCGGGGAAGGCGGCGTCGGCGAGGAACGGCCGGGCGAGCGAGACGAGATCGGCGACACCGGAGGCGATCAGCGCCTCGGCGCGCTCGGGCGTATTGATGCGGTTGGTCGCGATGACCGGGATGTCCACCGCGTCCTTGATCCGCTTCGCAGCGAAGGCCCACGCGGCGCGCGGCACGCCGTAGGCGATGGTCGGCACGCGCGCCTCGTGCCAGCCGATCCCGGTGTCGAGGATGTCCACGCCCGCTTCGGCGAGCGCGCGCGCGAGCACCGTGGTGTCCGCGGCGGTCGCGCCGTCGTCGACGAGATCCAGCGCGGAGATCCTGAACACGAGCAGGAAGTCGCGACCGGCCCGGGCACGGGTGCGCCGGACGATCTCGAGCGGAAATCGCAGCCGGTTCTCGAGGGATCCGCCCCAGCGATCGGCACGGTTGTTGGTCCGCGGGCAGGTGAACTGCGTGACGAGATAGCCCTCCGAGCCCATGATCTCCACGCCGTCGTAGCCGGCTGCCCGCGCGAGCTCCGCGCAGCGCGCGAAGTCCTCGACGGTCTGCGCGACCTCGCCGTCGGCGAGCGCCCGGATCGCGCGGCGATTGATCGGGGAAGGAATGTCCGAGGCGCCGACCGGCGCCGCGATGCGCGCATAGCGGCCCGCGTGCAGGATCTGCAGGCAGATGCGACCGCCTTCGGCGTGCACCGCGTCGGTCACCGTCCGGTGGAACGCGCCGCGCGCGGAATCGTCGAGCACGTCTGCATCGTCCTCCAGCAGGCCGTCGCGATTGGGCGCCACGCCGCCGGTGATGATGAGGCCGGCGCCGCCCCGTGCACGCTCGGCGTAAAACGCCGCGAGCCTGCGCGCGCCGTCGGCTTCGCTCTCGAGGCGGGTGTGCATCGAGCCCATGACGAGGCGGTTCGGGAGCCGGATGAAGCCGAGATCGAGCGGCGCGAAGAGTCGTGGAAACGGAAGCGCGGGCGGGTCGGGCTGCAACGGGGATGCTCCTCGGCGGGCGTGTTCGACGCTGGCGATTATCGTCGCTCACGGTGCGCAAGCTCAAGATCCCCCGTGCGGCTCGACAAGCGGTGCAGGGTGTGGCGTCCGTCGCGCGAGGCGGACGTCCTGCCGACGCGAGCGGCACGGTCCGCTATAATTCGCTCGTGCCGCGACCAATACCTCAATTCGAGCGCGCAGGCAACGCCTCCGCGGCCTTGCGGTGACCGCTGCGTCATCGCTCCGCACCGACGTCCGGGTGATCAGCCTGGTGGCCGTCGCCCACGGTGTCTCGCACTTCTTTCAGCTCACGATCCCACCGCTGTTTCCGCTGCTGAAGGCGGAGTTCGGCGTGAGCTACGTTGCGCTCGGTTCGGTCATGGCAGTGTATTTCGCCGTCTCCGGCGTCATGCAGACCGTCGCCGGATTCGCGGTGGATCGCTACGGGGCACGACCGATGCTGATCGGCGGCCTCGTGCTCGCGGCGCTCGGCATCGCGCTCGCGGGTCTCGCGCCCTCTTTCGAATGGCTGTATGGCGCCATGGTGATCGCCGGGCTCGGCAACAGCGTGTTTCATCCGGCCGACCTGGCGCTCCTCAATGCCAAGGTCGCGCCGCGCCGGCTCGGCTATGCCTTCAGTGCGCACGGCATCGCCGGGTATCTCGGCTACGCGATCGCGCCGCTGATGTCGGTCGGGATTGCCCACGTCTGGGGCTGGCGCGGCGCCGTCGTCGCGGCGGGCCTCGTCGGCGCCGTAGTCGTGGCGTTCATCGCGACGCAGCACGTCCTTGCCGCCGGAACCCGACTGACCCATCGCCCCGCCGAGGGGGCGTCGGGGCTCCGCGGCGACGTCCGGCTCCTGCTATCGACCCCAGTGGTGCTGTGCTTTGCGTTCTTTCTCCTATTCTCGATGGCGCAGTCGGCCTGGCAGACGTTCTCCACCACGGCGCTCACACAGATGTACTCGGTGGACCTCGTGCTCGCCTCGAGCGCGTTGACGGCCTTCCTGATCGGGAGCGCCATCGGTGTCGCGTTCGGTGGCGTCGCGGCCGTGCGCACGGATCGCCAGCGCACCATCGCGTCGCTCGGCATGCTGGGCAGCGCCGCGGCAACGCTCGGGGTGGGCACGCTCGCGCTGCCGCTGCCACTCGTGATGCCGGTCGCCGCGCTTGCGGGCTTCGCCGCGGGCTCGGTCGCCCCCGCGCGCGACATCCTCGTGCGCGAGCTCACGCCGCCGGGCGCGCGGGGAAAGGTCTACGGTTTCGTGTACTCGGGACTGGATCTCGCCTTTCTAGCCGCGCCCCTCGCGCTCGGCTCGCTGCTCGACCGCGGCGCACCGCACATGGTTTTCGTCTCCGGCGCCGCGTTCATGGTGCTTTCCGTCCCCACCGTTCTGCTCCTCGGGCAGACTGCCGCCGTGCGGCGCGTATCCGCTCCGCACGCCTGATCCGCCGGTTCACGGGCGAGGGCTGAGCGCGTGTCTGGCGAAGACTTCCAGCCGCTCCTCGCGCAGGCCTCCGCCGAGCTGCAGGCAGGCCGGCCGGACGCAGCGGAACGTGCTTACCGGGAGGTGCTCGCGCGCGATGCGAACCATCCCGTCGCACTTCACTTCCTCGGGCTGTGCCTGATGCAGACCGGGCGCACGCAAGATGGCCTCGCTTTGCTCGCACGCTCGGTCGAGTTGCTGCCGGGGAAGGCGAAGCCTCGCCACAACTATGCGGTGTCGCTGCTGCAAGCCGGTCATCTAGAGGCGGCGGAGCGAGAGCTCCTGGAAGCGATCCGGCTCGAGCCCGAGAACGCCGCGTCCCATCACTACCTGGGGATGGTGCGGCAACGGCTTGGCCGGCTCGACGCCGCGGCCGGCGCGTACCGCGCGGCGCTCGAGCGGCTCCCTGACGATCCGTTCGTCGCGAGCAACCTCGGGTACTGCCTCCTCGAGCAGGGAAAGATCGAAGCCGCCCTGGAATGGCTTCGGCGGTCGATCGCGCGCGAGCCGCGCAACGCGACCGCGCACAACAATCTTGGGTCGGCGCTGAACGCCGCGGGAGATGTCGGCAGCGCGACTGCGAGCTACCGCAAGGCAGTCGAGATCGAGCCCGCCTACGCGGTCGCCTGGTACAACCTCGCGCTGGCGTTGCGCGAGTCGGGGGACGACGAGGGCGCGCTGGCCGCGCTGCGCGCCGCGGCCCACAGCGGGCCCGGCTTCGCCCCGGCGTGGCAAGCGCTGGCCGACGCGTTGGCACATGCGGAGTACGCGACCTGGGACGCGCGTGCCGCCGATGATGTCGCCCGCATCCTGCGCAACCCGGCGGTGGATGCGGGCGCGCTCGCGCATTCGGCCGCCCGTCTGCTCATGCTCGATCCCGGGTTCGGACCGGCGTTCCGCGCGATCGTCGAGGGGGACGTGCGCGCGGGAGAGTGGTTCAGCGACGACCGGATCGGGGCGCTCGCGCACCCGATCCTGCTCGCGCTCATCGAGGATGCGCTCGTCCCGGACCCGCTGTTCGAGATTTTTCTCCGCTCCCTGCGACGCAGTGCGCTTCGTGCCTGGAGCGCCGGAATGCTCGGGGAGTCAGCACGCGTGCTCGAGTTGCTGTGCGCGCTCGCGCAGCAGTGCTTCCTGAACGAATACGTGTGGCCCGAGCGCCCGGACGAGGCGGCGGATGTCGAGGGCATCGCCGCGCCTGCCGGCAACGTCCTTTCTCCCACCGTGCTCGCGCTCGTCGCGGCCTATCGGCCCATTGCCCGGATCGCGGGGCTCGCCCGCCCCGACACGTCGAGCGACGCGTTCGGGCGACTGTGGCGGCGGCAGGTCGAGGAGCCGGCGGAGGAAGCGCGGCTGCGGGCCGAGATCCCCGCGCTCACGCCGATCGCGGATCGGATATCGCGCGCGGTGCAGGAGCAGTACGAGCGCAATCCCTATCCACGCTGGCACCGCCTGCCGCAGACGCTCGCGGCTGCGTATCCGCTTGCCCGGGCGCTGCGCACCCTATTTCCCCAAGTCGATGCGACGCGCCTGCGCGCGCCCGAGTCGCCGGCGGTCCTCGTGGCCGGATGCGGCACCGGCTATCAGGCCGCCGTGACCGCTGCGCGCAATCCGGCGGGCCGGATCCTGGCGATCGATCTCAGCCGAACGAGCCTCGCTTACGCAATGCGCCGGTGCCGGAAGCTCGGACTCCGGAACGTACGCTTCGCGCAGGCTGACATTCTCGCGCTCGACGCGCTCGCGGAGCGCTTCGACTGGATCGAGTGCAGCGGGGTCCTGCACCACCTGCGCGATCCGATCGCCGGATGGCGTGTGCTGACGGCGTTGCTCGTGCCAGGGGGTGTCATGAAGATCGGCCTCTACAGCGAGATCGCGCGGCGCGGCGTCGTGGCGGCCCGGGAGCTCGTCGCCCGGGAAGGAGTTGGGTCGGACCTCGATGGAATCCGGAAGGCGCGCCAGCTGATCCTCGATCAGCCGGAGGGCAGCGCGGCGCGCGCGGCCACGCTTTCCGCGGACTTCTGGTCGGCTTCCGGCATGCGTGATCTCGTCATGCACGTCGAGGAGCACCGCTTCGGTACCGAGCAACTCGCGGCGGCGATCGGCGAGCTCGGTCTCGAGTTTCTCGGCTTCGAGCTCGAGGACCCGGAGGTCGCTCGGGCCTATCGCGCGCGCTTTCCCGGCGACCCCGCGGCGATCTCGCTCGAGAACTGGGGCCGATTCGAAGCGGAGAACCCGGCTGTGTCCGTGCGCATGTACCAGTTCTGGGTGCGCAAGCCTGGGGAACGGCTATGAGAGGGGCGTGGCGGCGCCCTCACCGGCGTCGCGCCGTCACTGCGGCTCCGCCGTCCGCGACCGGCTCGTCGTCACGACGTGACCGGACCGGTCGAAATGGACGTGGAACTCGTTGATGCCCTGGGGCATGACCGGACCGTAACGCCACGTCCAGACTTCCTCGCTTCGGGCCGGAAACGACATCTGCTCTGCGGGCTTGCCGATGAGCCGCCGGATCTCGGCCTGGATCATCCCCGGACGCACCTCGGCGAAGTACTCCTCGGCGAGAACCTGGCGGAGCGCCCTCAGGATGCCGTCGGCGCCGATCTCCGCCATGTAGGTCACCAGCCCCGCGCGCCATTCGGCGAATTCCCAGACGACGCTGCCGTCGCCCTCGCGCCATTCGAACGAAGGTTCGCCCAGCACGCTGCGCACCTCCTGCGCGGTGGAGACGCCGGGCTTGAGATCGTGGATGCCGAGGTCGCACCCGACGATCGAGGCGGCGACGCCCAACGCCGCGGCGATCTTGCGCAAAACGCCCATGGCTCGACCTCCGGTCGCCTCGTTGCGGGTATTATCCATGCACGCGCTCTTGCCACCAAGCGGGCCAGCAGCTTTGCGGCTCGGACCGCGGTCGAAGCGGCGCACGTTCCGGAGGGCGCATTGCATGAAGATCATCAAGAACGCGGTCGTCGCGCTTCAGTATGAGCTCTTCGACGACCAGGGCGAGCGGATCGAGCGCGGCAAGGCGCCGCTCGTGTACCTGCACGGCGGCCACGCCGGGATCTTCCCGCGCGTGGAGGAGGAGCTCGCCGGCAAGGAGGAGGGTGACACGGTGCAGGTCCAGCTTGCGCCCGAGGACGCCTTCGGCCCGCGCGATGACGCGCTGGTGCGGGAGGAGCCGCGGTCACGCTTTCCGGAGAAGGTCGAAGTCGGGACGTACTTCGAGGCGGAGATGAAACACGGCGATCACGCCGAGCCCGTGGTCTTCCAGGTGGTACGGGTGTCCGGGGACAGCGTCACCATCGACGGCAACCATCCGCTCGCGGGGCGCGCGCTCGATTTCCGCGCGACGGTGGCGTCCGTGCGGCCGGCGACGAAGGAGGAGATCGCCCATGGCCACGTGCACGGCGCCGATGGCCATCATCACTGACGCGGACAAGCGATGAAGGCTGGCGCGACACGCGATCTGCCGGACCGCGGCGTGGGCGCTCCGGTGCCGCACGCCGAGATCCATCGCGCGAGCCTCACCGCGCTCGCCGACCGGTTCGCCGACGTGCTCACGGCCGCCGACATCGGGCGTCTCGCCTAGGCGGCGCGCATCAGGTCGCGCAGCACGTAGGGCAGAATGCCCCCGTGTAGGAAGTAGTCCACCTCGATCGGCGTGTCGATGCGCAGCTTCAGCGCGATCTGCTGGCGGCTGCCGTCCTTGCGGCGCACGACGAGCGTGACGTCCTGCTGCGGCCGGATCTCGCGCGCGAACCCGACGACGTCGAACTCTTCGTCGCCCTTGATGCCGAGCGATGTCGCGGAGTCGCCGGCCTTGAATTGCAGCGGCAACACGCCCATGCCGACGAGGTTCGACCGGTGGATGCGCTCGAAGCTCTGCGCGATGACCGCCTTCACGCCCAGCAGCTGCGTGCCCTTCGCCGCCCAGTCGCGCGAGCTGCCGGTGCCGTACTCCTCGCCGCCGAACACGACCGTGGGCGTGCCCTGCGCGAGGTACTTCATCGCAGCGTCGTAGATCGACATGAGCTCGCCCGAGGGCTGGAACAGGGTCACGCCGCCTTCGACGCGGGACCCGTTCGGCTGCGGCGGGATCATCAGGTTCTTCACGCGCACATTGGCGAAGGTGCCGCGCATCATGACTTCGTGATTGCCGCGGCGTGCGCCGTAGCTGTTGAAGTCCGCCTTGGTGACGCCCTTGCCGATCAGGTATTGCCCGGCGGGCGAGGTCTCCTTGATGGCGCCCGCAGGGCTGATGTGATCGGTCGTCAGCGAATCGCCGAAGATGCCGAGCGCGCGCGCGCCGGTCACCTCCTGCGGCTTGCCGGGCTGCAGCGAGAAGCCGGCGAAGAACGGCGGCTCGGCGATGTAGGTCGAGTTCGGCCAGTCGTACACCTGCCCGCCCGCGGACGGCACGGCTTTCCAGAGCGGGTTTGCTCCGGCGAGGTCGTGATAGAGGCGGCGGAACGTCTTCGCGTCGGTCGCGAACCGGAGCGCCCCGGCGACCTCGGCGGGCGTGGGCCAGACGTCTCCGATATAGACGGGCTTGCCGTCGCGCCCGGTGCCGAGCGGCTCGGTCATCAGATCCTTGAGGACCGTTCCGGCAATCGCATACGCGACGACGAGCGGCGGGCTCGCGAGGAAGTTCGCCTTGATGTTGGCGTGGATGCGTGCCTCGAAGTTGCGGTTCCCCGACAGCACGGCCGCGCACACGAGGTCGTTCTTGACGACGACCTCTTCCAGGTTCGGATCGAGCGGTCCGGAATTACCGATGCAGGTCGTGCAGCCGTAGGCGGACAGGTAGAAGCCGAGCTTCTCGAGGTAGGGCAGCAGGCCGGCCTTCTCGAGGTACTCCGTGACGACCCGCGACCCCGGCGCGAGCGAGGTCTTGACGTGCTGCTTGACCGAGAGGCCGTGCTCGACGGCCTTCTTGGCGAGGACGCCGGCGGCGATCAGCACGCCTGGATTCGAGGTGTTCGTGCACGAGGTGATGGCGGCGATGAGCACGTCGCCGTGACCGAGCGTGATGCCGTCGGCGTAATGCTCGGCCATCCGCACCGCGTCGGGCGTCGGCCGGTTGTTCACCATCTCCACCACGTCGGCGGGCGCGCCGCCCGCGAGCGATTCGTTCTCTTGCGTGCCGCCGCCGGCTGCCCGCACGCTGGCAGCCGCCGGGCGGACGGCAAAACGCCTGACGAGGTCGCCCGGTGGCTTGTTGAAGCCGCTCTCGGCGACCGGCAGGGCGAAGAGCTCGCTGAAGCGCGACTTCACCTTCCCGATCTGGATGCGATCCTGCGGCCGCCTGGGTCCGGCGAGCGACGGCTCGACCTTGGCGAGGTCGAGCTCCAGGGTCTGGCTGTAGTCGATCTCGCCCCGCTGCGGCATGCCGTAGAGCCCTTGCGCCTTGAAGTAGGCGCGGAATGCGTCGATCTCCTCTTCGGTGCGACCGGTGTTGCGCAGATACTCGACCGTCACGTCGTCGACCGGGAAGAAGCCCATGGTGGCGCCGTACTCCGGCGCCATGTTTCCGAGCGTGGCACGGTCGGGCAGCGGCAGATTCGCGGCGCCCTCGCCGAAGAACTCGACGAACTTGCCGACCACTTTCGCCTTACGCAGCATCTCGGTCACGGTGAGGACGAGGTCGGTCGCGGTCACGCCCCAGCGCAGGCTCCCCTTGAGGTGCACGCCCACGACGTCCGGTGTCAGGAAGTACACCGGCTGGCCGAGCATCCCGGCCTCGGCCTCGATGCCGCCCACGCCCCAGCCCACGACCCCGAGCCCGTTGATCATCGTGGTGTGGCTGTCGGTGCCGACGAGCGTGTCCGGATAGTAGACGCCGCCCCTGCGGTGCACGCCGCGCGCGAGATACTCGAGATTCACCTGGTGCACGATGCCGATGCCGGGCGGAACGACCTTGAACGTGTCGAAGGCCTGCATGCCCCACTTCAGGAATTGATAGCGCTCGGCGTTGCGCTCGAACTCGAGCTTCATGTTGAGGTCGAGCGCGTTCCTGGCTCCGTAGTGGTCGATCTGGATCGAATGGTCCACGACGAGATCGACCGGCACGAGCGGCTCGATCAGCTTGGGGTCCTTGCCCATCCGCTGCGCCACGCCGCGCATGGCCGCGAGGTCGGCGAGCAGCGGCACGCCGGTGAAGTCCTGCAGGACGATGCGCGCCACGACGAACGGGATCTCCTCGGTGCGCTTCGCGTCCGGCTTCCACGCGGCGAGCTGCCGCACGTGCTGCTCGGTCACCTTCTTCCCGTCGCAGTTGCGCAGGACCGATTCGAGGACGATGCGGATCGACACGGGCAGGCGCGACACCTTGCCGAGCCCGGACTGCTCGAGCGCGGCGAGCGAGAAGAGCTTGCCGGTGCGCCCGGACGCGAGCCGGAATTCCTGCAGGCTGCCGAACAGGCTGTGAGGCATTGCTAGATTCCCTTCCTGGTTTGCCGCTGATTGCGCGACTTGTACTCGGCAAAGGACTGCCGGCGATGCGCGCCGCTCGCGACGAATTCGCCGAGCAGCATGAATTCGGCCGGATCCGCGACTTTGCCAACGTGCCGCGCGAGCGGCTCGCCGTCGAGGCCGTAGAAGACGAACGTCGGCGTGCCGACAATCGGGATCGATCGGGCGAACGCCTTCTCCGTCCATTCCCTGCCCGTGAAATCGGTGATGGGAAGCGCACCGAGCGTATCGATCGCGAGCAGTTGGAACCGCGCACGGTAGAACGCCTGCACATCCTCGCGCGAAAGGATGTTGGCCTTCATCCACTCGCAGGCCGGACAGCCCTCGAAGTGGTACATGATCATGACGCCCTTCTTCCCCGCCGCCTGCGCCTCCGCGAGCTCGGCCTTCAGGTCGCCGAGAAACGGCTGGAAGAAATGGTCGATCGGATCGCGCGCCTGGGCCGCACCGGCGGCGAGGCCGAGGGCGAGCGCGCACAGCGCGACGCGCAGTGACCGGACGAGCTGGCCTTTCAAGCAGGAACTCCGCGAACGCCCGCGCCGTCAGGCGGGCACGCGTCGCATTCTAGCGGGACTCCGCGCCGCCCGCCGGGCGCGCACCTCAACTCTTCGGGTACGGCAGCCGCAGACAGCGGTACGCGGCGCCATCCGCGCTGCGCTTCACGTCCATCGCGGCGCGGCCGGCCTCGGGACGCACATAGAACGGCGGACCCGCATCGGGCGTCACCTGGGTCCATCCCCCGTCGGCGGTCCCGACCCTTGCCATGCCCGACACCGCCCGGGCAAACCCGTCGACCTCGACCAGGTCGCTACGCACTTCGCCGCCGCTCTTGGCGGCCCCGATGTACAGGATGGGGGGGGTCCTGGATCCCGCCTGGTCCGGCAGCCGGCACTCCCAGGCACCGACCATGAACTGCACGGCGTCCTGCGCGTATGCCGGAGCTGCAACGGCGGCCAACACGGCCGCCATCAACGCTGCGCGTCCCTTCATCGCTGGTTCTCCCTCGCTCGGGCGCCGCACACGGCGGCAACGCCGACAGTGTACCGCGCTCGATGCCTGTGCTGTGTCATGCGGCCGGAGGCCGCTTCAGGCGAAAAACGCCCGGTCGACGGCTTCGGTCAGGGCGACGCCGGTGCGGCGTGCGTTCTGCAGCACCTCCCAGTAGTAGCGGTAGCTCGCCCGGTCGTGGAGTTCTCCGGCGTGCTGGATGGGCCCCCAGTCGGCCTGTTGCGCCGCGAGGAGGATCGCAGCCGCCACCTCGACCTCCGAGTGGTCCGGCTTCATCGCGTCGACGATCGGCTCGATCTGCGCGGGGTGGATCGAGTACATGCGCAGGAATCCGAACTCGAGCCGGGCCCGCCGCGCATCCTGGTAGATCCGGTCCGTATCCTTCAGGTCGAGCGTGACGTTGTGCGCCGGCACGACGCCGTGCGCCAGCGCGGCCGACACGAGCTCGGTCTTGGCGCGCACCAGCAGGTGATGGTCGAATTGGCCCGGCGAGCGCATGGCCGCGGCCGGAATCGCGCCGTGATGGGCAGACACGAAGTCGAGCAGGCCGAAATCTAGCGTCTGCACCCAGGGCAGGGCAGCGATCTCGTACGCTTCGCGGAGCGCCCCGTGCGTCTCCACCAGGACGTGCACGGGGATCTCGCGGCGCACGCCGTGGTGAGCCGCGACCTGCTGGATGTGGATGATCGTCTCGGCAACCTGCGCCGCTGCGATCGCCTTCGGGATCGTCACGTAGGCAAGCGCCTCGCCGGCGCCGCCTACGAGCACCTCGACGTCGCGGCGCCAGTGGGGGTGGCTGTAGTCGTGGATGCGTGCGCCGGCCCGGCGATGGCGGTTGGCGGAGCCGTTCACCGCCCGCACGATCATCTCGGCGTGCTCGGTTTCGCGCCCCGCCGGCGCGCCGTCCTCGCAGTCGCACGTGAGATCGAAGATCGGCCCGAGTCTCGCCTGCAGCTCGAACGCCTTTGCAATCAGCTTCTCGGCCCCTGCGTAGTGCTCGCAGGCGGGGATGACCGGAAACCGCTTCTCGCCCTTGAAGAGAGCTTCGCCGGGATGGAGGGGCATCGAACGTGGGAAGTGAGGGGGGACCGGCAGCGCGCGGGGCGCTGCGGCTGCCCCGCCGCCCCCGATGTGCGATCTATGCGAGCAGGTGCTTCACCCCGTCGCGCTCCTCGAGAATCTCCTTCAGGGTGTTGTCCATCCGCTCGCGGCTGAACGCGTCGATGTCCAGCCCCTGGACGATCCGATAGTTCCCGCCGCTGCAGGTCACCGGGAAGCCGTAGATGACGCCTTCGGCGATGCCGTAGGATCCGTCGGACCGGATGCCCATGGTGACCCACTTGCCCCCGGTTCCGAGTGCCCAGTCGCGCATGTGGCCGATTGCGGCGTTCGCTGCGGACGCCGCCGACGAGGCGCCGCGCGCCTCGATGATCGCGGCACCGCGCTTGCCGACCTTGGGTATGAAGGTGTCCCGGTTCCAGGAGTCGTCGTTGATCAGCGCCTTCACCGACTGGCCGCCGGCCGTGGCAAAGCGGTAGTCCGGGTACATCGTGGGGGAGTGGTTGCCCCACACGATCATCTGCTCGATCTGATCGACCGGTTTGCCGATCTTCGAGGCGACCTGCGACACCGCCCGGTTGTGGTCGAGGCGCATCATGCCGGTGAAATTGCGCGGATCGAGACCGGGTGCGCTCCGCATCGCGATCAGCGCGTTGGTGTTGGCGGGATTGCCCACCACCAGCACTTTCACCGTCCGCCTGGCGACCGCGTCGAGGGCCTTGCCCTGGACGGTGAAGATCGCCGCGTTGGCCTCGAGGAGATCCTTGCGCTCCATGCCCTTGCTGCGGGGCCGAGCGCCGACGAGGAGCGCGTAGTCCGCGTCGCGGAACGCGACCTTCGGGTCGTCGCTCGTCACCCCGCCCGCAAGCAGCGGGAACGCGCAGTCCTCGAGCTCCATCACCACGCCGGCCAGCGCGCCGAGCGCCTGCGGAATCTCGAGGAGCTGCAGCACGACCGGCTGCTCCTTGCCGAGCATTTCGCCGCTCGCGATGCGAAAAAGCAGGCTGTAGCCGATTTGGCCGGCGGCCCCGGTGACGGCGACCCGGACGGGGGACTTGGACATGGCGATGCGCTCCTAGGAGTTGGGATATGGGATGGAATGGCAGAGGCGGGATGGCAGAGGTGGAATGGTAGAGGCGGAATGGGAGAGGCGAATGGCGAAGCGGGTGGCAAAGCTCTGCGAACCAAGCGACCGCGGCTCGAAACGGCTCATTCTCTCGCACCGCTGCTTCGGCGCAAATCGGAAAAAGTGTAGACACCGCCAACACGTCCTGTCAACGACGTCCTGTGTCTGATATAAGATTTCTTATAGACATGCTCCACGGTGTGTGCTGAAATATTTTCATGAACGCGGTGGCTCCGACCTTCTTGCCGCTCTACCGCCAGATCAAGGATCTCGTGCTGCGCAGCCTCGAGGGCGGTGAGTGGAAGCCGGGCGAGGCGATCCCGAGCGAGCTCGAGCTCGCCGCGCGTTACCGCGTCAGCCAGGGGACCGTGCGCAAGGCAATCGACGAGCTTGCCGGCGAGAACCTGCTGGTGCGCCGGCAGGGGCGGGGCACGTACGTCGCCACGCACAGCGAGCCGCGCGAGGAGTTCCGCTTTCTGCGGCTCGCGCCGGACGAGGGCGAGCCGGGCCCCTACGAGAGCCGCGCCTTCGAGTGCCGCCGCGGCCGCGCGAGCGTCGAGGCCGCGCGCATCCTCGATCTGCGGCCGGGCGACGCGATCATCGGCATTCGGCGCGTGCTGCTGTTCGGCGGACGGCCGACGGTGCTCGAGGACATCGTTCTGCCGGGCACGATCTTCAAGGGGCTCACCGCGGATCGGCTCGCCGAGCACCCGGGGTCCATCTACCATCTCTACGAGACGGAGTTCGGGACACGCATGATCCGCGCCGACGAGAAGCTCCGCGCGGCGGCAGCGGACGCGAGCGCCGCGACGAGGCTCGGGGTTCCCGCGGGGACGCCGCTCCTCAGCGTCGAGCGCGTCGCCTTCACTTACGGCGACCGTCCGGTCGAGTGGCGCCGTGGCCTCTATCGAACCGACCAGCATTACTACCGCAACGTGCTCTCATGACTGCGACCCCATCGCTCGGACGGGCATTCGGGATGCGGATCGGGCACGTATCTTCGAGCCGCAACTCGCCGCCGCGCACGGCGGTAGGAAAAATTCCGTTAATGGCTTGATATAATCGCGCGCGCTTCGTGCAAACGGGCGAAGCGGGCGGATGAGCAGCGAGAATCTGAACGCAGATGGCTGAATTTGCAGCGAAAAGAAAGCGCCCCGTGTATCTGGATGTGGTCCGGATCCGGCTCCCGCTGCCCGGATTCGTATCGATATTGCACCGCATCAGCGGTGCAGCGCTGTTCGTCTCGGCGTTCTGGCTGCTCTGGCTGCTCGACGCGAGCCTCGCGTCCGAGGGAAAGTTCGATGCGATGCGCGCGGTCGCGGCGCAGCCCTTCGCGAAGCTCGTGCTCACCGGGTTGGCATGGGGGTTCCTGCACCACTTCTGCGCGGGCATCCGGTATCTCTTCCTGGATGCGGACCTGGGCGTGGATCTCGCCCGTGCCCGCGCGTCGAGCTGGGCGGTGCTTGCGGTGAGCATCGCGCTTACCGCTCTGGTCGGAGGCTGGATCTGGTGGCGGTGAATACGGGAGCGGTAAAGCGGACATGGTGAAGCGGATCGTCGTCGGCGCGCACTACGGCTTCCGCGACTGGCTCGCGCAGCGGATCACGGCGGCGGTCATGGCCGCGTACACCGTCGTCTTCGTGATCGCATTCGCGGCGGCTGCGCCGGCCGGCCATGCCGCGTGGAAAGCGTTCTTCGCGCAGGGCTGGATGCGGGTCGCCTCGCTCCTCTTCTTCGCGAGCCTCTTCTACCATGCCTGGATCGGCGTGCGCGACATCCTGATGGACTACGTGAAGCCGGTGTGGCTGCGGCTCTCGCTCGAGGTGCTCGCCATCCTCGCGCTGGTCGGATACGCCGGCTGGGCGGTGCAGATTCTCTGGAGGAACTGAGTGATGGCGCTCGCGACCCGGAAGTTCGATGCGGTGGTGGTCGGCGCGGGCGGCGCGGGGCTGCGGGCCGCGCTGCAGCTGTCCGAGGCCGGTCTGCGCGTCGCGGTGCTGTCGAAGGTGTTCCCGACGCGGTCGCACACCGTCGCGGCGCAGGGCGGCATCGGCGCCGCCCTCGGGAACATGGGCGAGGACTCCTGGCTCTGGCACATGTACGACACGATCAAGGGCTCCGACTGGCTCGGCGACCAGGACTCGATCGAGTTCTTGTGCCGCGAGGCGCCGAAGGTGGTGATCGAGCTGGAGCACTTCGGCATGCCGTTCGATCGCAACGACAACGGCACGGTGTACCAGCGCCCCTTCGGCGGGCACATGCAGAACATGGGCGCCGGCCCGGCGGTGCAGCGCTCGTGCTGCGCGGCGGACCGCACCGGCCACGCGATGGTCCACACGCTCTATCAGCGCAACGTGCGGGCGAACACGCAGTTCTTCGTCGAGTGGCTCGCGCTCGATCTCGTCCGCGACGCCTCCGGCCAGGTGCTCGGCGTCACCGCGCTCGAGATGGAAACGGGCGAGGTCTCGATCCTGCAGGCGCGCGCGACGCTGTTCGCCACCGGCGGATCGGGCCGCATGTTCCAGTCCTCCACCAACGCTTTCATCAACACGGGCGACGGCCTGGGCATGGCCGCGCGCGCCGGCATCCCGCTCGAGGACATGGAGTTCTACCAGTTCCATCCGACGGGGGTCCATGGCGCGGGCATCCTGATCACCGAGGGCGTGCGCGGCGAGGGCGGGATGCTGCTCAACAAGAGCGGCGAGCGGTTCATGGAGCGCTATGCGCCGAACGCCAAGGATCTGGCGAGCCGCGATGTCGTGTCGCGAGCGATGGCAACCGAGATCAAGGAGGGCCGCGGCTGCGGCCCCGGCGCGGACTATCTGCTGCTCAAGCTCGACCACCTGGGGCCGGAGGTGATCGACAAGCGGTTGCCGGGCATCCGCGAGATCTCCATCAAGTTCGCCAACGTCGATCCGGTGAAGGATGCGATTCCGGTGGTGCCGACCGCGCACTACCAGATGGGCGGCATCCCGACGAATTATCACGGCGAGGTGATCGTCCCGCAGGGCGGCAATCCGAGCGCCGTGGTGCCCGGCTTCTATGCCGCGGGCGAATGCGCGTGTGCTTCGGTGCACGGGGCGAACCGCCTCGGGACGAATTCGTTGACCGACCTGGTGGTGTTCGGCAAGGCTGCGGGCGATGCGGTGATCCGCTTCCTGAAGGAGAATCCGGGCGAGAAGGATCTGCCCGCCGACGCGGCGGAGCGCACGCTCACGCGGCTGGCGCGGCTCGAGGCGCAGAAGAACGGCGAGAGCGTCCACGAGGTCGGCGCCGCGCTGCGCCGCACGATGCAGGCGCATTGCGGGGTGTTCCGCTTCCCGGACATGCTGGCGGAGGGCCTGCACATGATCAGGGAGGTCGCGGAGCGCGTGGGACGCGTCGAGATCCGCGACAAGAGCAAGGTGTTCAACACCGCGCGCGTCGAGGCGCTCGAGCTCGAGAACCTGATCGAGGCCGCGCGCGCGACCATGGTCGCGGCGGACGCGCGCAAGGAGTCGCGCGGCGCGCACGATCGCGCCGATTTCCATCGGCGCGACGACGCGAACTGGCTGAAGCACTCGCTGTGGTATCGCGACGGCGATCGCATGGACTACAAGCCGGTGAACCTCAAGCCGCTCACGGCGGAGCCGATCCCGCCGAAGGCGCGCACGTACTGACGAGAGCCGCCATGCGCATTTCGATCTACCGCTACGACCCGGACCAGGACGCCAGGCCGTACATGAAGGACTACGACGTTCCGGTCGAGCCGACCGACCGCATGCTGCTCGACCTGCTGGTCAAGGTGAAGGCGCTGGACGACAGTTTCGCCTTCCGGCGCTCCTGCCGCGAGGGGGTCTGCGGCTCCGATGCGATGAACATCAACGGGAAGAATGGGCTCGCCTGCATCACCCGGATCGCCGAGCTGAGGGAGCCGGTCGAGCTGCGACCCTTGCCGGGATTGCCGGTCGTCCGCGACTTGATCGTCGACATGACCCAGTTCTTTCACCAGTATCACTCGATCAAGCCCTACCTCGTGAACAACGACCCGTCGCCCGAGCTGGAGCGACTGCAGTCGCCCGCAGATCGCGCCGAGCTCGACGGGCTGTACGAATGCATCCTGTGCGCGTGCTGCTCGACGTCCTGCCCTTCGTTCTGGTGGAATCCGGACAAGTTCGTCGGCCCGGCCGGCCTCCTGAACGCCTACCGATTCCTCGCCGACAGCCGCGACCAGGCGGCGAACGCGCGGCTGGACGACCTCGAGGATCCGTACCGCCTGTTCCGCTGCCATACCATCATGAACTGCGTCGACGCCTGCCCCAAGAATCTGAATCCGACGCGGGCAATCGGAAAGATCAAGGAAATGATGGTGAGGCGCACCGTTTGAGTGCGTGGCGACACTGTCGAGACAGGGCGTGAGCGGGCGCGTGAGCGATTCGGAATTGCGCCGGTTGCGGTGGCGCTGCCGCCGCGGCATGCTTGAAAATGACCTCGTGCTGCAGCGGTTTCTCGACCGGCACGTGGTCGCGCTCGACGCGGACCGGCTGGCGCAGCTGAACGCGCTGCTCGAGCTCGGCGATAATGATTTATGGGACCTGCTGAGCGGCCGGCGCGAGTGCGGCGATCCGCGGCTGGAGCCGGTGGTGAGGATGCTGCGAGAGGCCTAGCGCGGAAGCGTGCGGCGTAAATGCGGCAGTCGGCGCAAGACGCGAAGGAGAATTCGATGAGTGAGAAGGCGACGTTGACCTGGGGCAACGGAAGGGCGGCGGAGTTCCCGGTCCTGAAGGGATCGGTGGGACCGGACGTCATCGACATCCGCACGCTGTATTCCGAGACCGGAATGTTCACGTACGACCCGGGATACACGTCGACCGGGAGCACGAAATCCGCGATCACCTACATCGACGGCGACCAGGGGATTCTGCTCTACCGCGGCTACCCGATCGAGGAGCTCGCCGTGCAGTGCGACTTCCTGGAGGTCGCGTATCTGATCAAGCACGGCGAGCTGCCGAACCAGGCGCAGTACGACGACTGGGTGATGCGCGTGAAGCGCCACACGATGGTGCACGAGCAGCTGGCGCGCTTCTTCCAGGGGTTCCGCCGCGACGCGCACCCGATGGCCTCGCTCGTCGGCGTGGTCGGCGCGTTGTCCGCTTTCTACCATGACTCGCTCGACATCAACGACCCGGAGCACCGCGTGATCGCGGCGATCCGCCTGATCGCCAAGCTGCCGACCATCGTCGCGATGGCCTACAAGTACAACATGGGCCAGCCGTTCATGTATCCGCGGAACGAGCTCTCCTACACCGCGAACTTCATGCACATGATGTTCGCGACGCCGTGCGAGAAGTACGAACCGAACCCGGTGCTGGTGCGGGCGCTCGACCGGATCCTGATCCTGCACGCCGATCACGAGCAGAACGCCTCGACTTCCACGGTGCGGCTGGCGGGCTCGTCCGGGGCGAACCCGTTCGCGTGCATCGCGGCGGGCATCGCCTGCCTGTGGGGCCCCGCGCACGGCGGCGCGAACGAGGCCGCGCTTGCCATGCTCGAACGGATCGGCGATGTCTCGAAGATCCCGGACTTCATCGCGCGGGTGAAGGACAAGAACTCGGGCGTGAAGCTGATGGGCTTCGGCCATCGGGTCTACAAGCACTACGACCCGCGCGCGAAGCTCATGCGCGAAACCTGCTACGAGGTCCTCGCGGAGCTCGGGCTCGCGAACGACCGGCTGTTCAAGCTCGCGATGGCGCTCGAGAAGATCGCGCTCGAGGACGACTACTTCGTCAGCCGCAAGCTCTATCCGAACGTCGACTTCTACTCCGGCATCGTGCAGCGTGCGCTCGGCATCCCGACCAACCTCTTCACCGGCATCTTCGCGCTCGCCCGCACCGTCGGCTGGATCGCGCAGTGGAACGAGATGATCTCCGATCCGGAGCAGAAGATCGGCCGCCCGCGCCAGCTCTATACGGGCGCCACGAGACGCGACGTCGTGCCGATGGGCAAGCGCGCCTGACGCACCTTCCGGCGAGGTCGATCCCGCAATGAGCGTGATGAAGCAGTTCCAGGCGAGCTCCTATCTCTTCGGCGGGAACGCCGCATTCGTCGAGGAGCTCTATGAGACCTACCTCGGCAACCCGCAGGCAGTCCCGGAGAGCTGGCGCGAGTACTTCGACAAGCTCCAGCTCGTGCCCGGCGGCGCCGAGGGCGGCTACGCCGGACGCGACGTCGCGCACGCGTCGGTGGTCGAGTCGTTCGCGCAGCGCGCCCGGCAAGGCACGCTCGGCCGCGCGCCTGCCGCGGCGCGCGCCAGCGACCGCAAGCAGGTCTATGTCCTGCTGCTCATTGCCGCGTACCGCACGCTCGGCTCGCGCTGGGCGCAGCTCGATCCGCTGAAGCGCATGCCGCGCCCGCAGATCCCGGAGCTCGAGCCGGCGTTCTACGACCTCACCGAAGCCGACATGGAAACGGTGTTCAACACCGGAACCCTAGTCGGTCCGGAGGAGGCGACGCTCCGGGAGATCCTGCAGATCCTGCGCGACACGTACACAGCGACGATCGGCACGGAATACATGTACGTCTCGGACCCGGCGCAGAAGCGCTGGATCCAGAGCCGGCTCGAGCCGGTGCGCGGGAAGTTCGCCTTTGCCGCCGAACAGAAACGCCGGATCCTCGAGCGGATCACCGCCGCCGAGACGCTGGAGAAGTACTTGCACACGCGCTATGTCGGCCAGAAGCGCTTCTCGCTCGAGGGCGGCGAAACGCTGATCGCCGTGATGGACGAGATCGTCCAGCGGGCGGGCAGTTACGGCATCGAGGAGCTCGTGATCGGGATGGCGCACCGCGGGCGGCTGAACGTGCTGGTGAACACGCTCGGGCGGACGCCCCAGGATCTCTTCGCCGAGTTCGAGGGCAAGCACGTCGCCGAACTCTCCTCGGGCGACGTCAAGTACCACAACGGGTTCTCTTCCGACGTCTCGACTCCCGGCGGTCCGGTTCACTTGACGCTCGCCTTCAACCCGTCGCATCTCGAGATCGTGAATCCCGTGATCGAGGGGTCGGTGCGGGCCCGCCAGCATCGGCGCAAGGATCGCACCGGCGATCGGGTCCTCTCGCTCCTGCTGCACGGCGACGCCGCCTTCGCCGGCCAGGGCGTGGTGATGGAGACCCTGAACCTGTCGCAGACGCGCGGCTACTCGACCGGCGGAACTGTGCACATCATCGTGAACAACCAGATCGGGTTCACGACGTCGGACGTGCGCGACGTGCGCTCGACGACCTATTGCAGCGACGTCGCGAAGATGGTGGAGGCGCCGATCCTGCACGTGAACGCCGACGATCCCGAGGCCGCGCTCTTCGTCACGCAGCTCGCCATGGACTACCGCAGGGAGTTCAAGCGCGACGTCGTGATCGACCTGGTGTGCTTCCGGCGGCTGGGCCACAACGAGCAGGACGAGCCGTCGGTCACGCAGCCGCTCATGTACAAGAAGATCGCTCAGCACGCCGGGACGCGCCGCCTCTACGCGGAGAAGCTCGAGGCGGAGGGGGTGATCGAGGCCGGCGCGGCCGAGCAGCTGATCGCATCCTACCGGCAGGCGCTCGACGAGGGCCGGCACACGTCGAGCCCGGTGCTCACGAACTTCCAGCGCAAGTACGCAGTGGACTGGTCGCCGTATCAGAACACGAAATGGACCGACCAGGCCGACACCTCGGTGCCGCTCGAAGAGCTGAGACGCCTCGCCGAGCAGGTAACCGCGGTGCCGCCGGAGTTCAAGCTGCATCCGGCGGTCGAGCGCGTGATGCTCGCGCGCCGCGAGATGGGCAAGGGCAAGAAGATGCTCGACTGGGGCATGGGCGAGACGCTCGCCTACGCGTCGCTGCTCGTGTCCGGCTACGGCGTCCGGATCTCCGGCCAGGACTCGGGGCGCGGCACGTTCGCGCATCGCCACGCCGTGCTGCACGACCAGAACCGCGAG
Organism: Burkholderiales bacterium; assembly: GCA_020848075.1. GTDB lineage: Bacteria > Pseudomonadota > Gammaproteobacteria > Burkholderiales > SG8-39 > JAABRB01. The sequence continues at coordinate 33,669 of JADLAV010000031.1, read as the reverse complement.
CGCTGGGATGCCGGGAGCTACGTGCCGCTCTCGAACCTGCAGGAGAACCAGGCCGACTTCGTGGTGATCGATTCGGTGCTCTCGGAGGAGGCGGTGCTCGGCTTCGAGTACGGCTACGCCTGCGCCGAGCCGCACGACCTCGTGATCTGGGAGGCGCAGTTCGGCGACTTCGCGAACGGTGCGCAGGTCGTCATCGATCAGTTCATCGCCTCGGGCGAGTCGAAGTGGGGCCGCATGTGCGGCCTGGTCCTCATGCTGCCGCACGGCTACGAGGGCCAGGGCCCCGAGCACTCTTCGGCCAGGCTCGAGCGTTACCTCCAGCTCACCGCGGAGCACAACATCCAGGTGTGCGTGCCGACCACGCCCGCGCAGATCTTCCATCTGCTGCGCCGGCAGATGCTGCGCCCGGTTCGCAAGCCGCTCGTCATCCTGACGCCGAAGTCGCTGCTGCGAAAGCCCGAAGCCGCATCCAGCCTGCGCGAGCTCGCGAGGGGCGGCTTCCAGACCGTGATCGGCGAGATCGACGGGCTCGAGCCGAAGGCCGTCGCGCGGGTGGTCATATGCAGCGGCAAGGTCTACTACGATCTGCTGGCGGCGCGGCGGGAGCGGCGGCTCGAGAACACCGCGATCATCCGGATCGAGCAGCTGTACCCTTTCCCGCACAAGCAGTTCGCCGCCGAGATCAAGCGCTATCCCAATGCCACCGAAGTGGTGTGGTGCCAGGAAGAGCCCCAGAACCAGGGCGCCTGGTACCAGACCCAGCATTACCTGGTCGAGAACATCCGGTCGGACCAGAAGCTCTACTACGCTGGGCGCCCGTCGTCCGCCTCGCCGGCGGTGGGCTACACGGCGATGCACAACGAGCAGCAGAAGAAGCTCGTCGACATGGCGTTCGGCCGGTTCAAAGGGTGACTGCGGGAGCCCGCGAAGGAGAAGGCGACCACGGAGAAACGTCCACGAGGCAGGCGACGGCATGGTCCGTCGCATTGATCCGGGCGCTGCCTGAGGCGGCGCCTCGAGCACGTCACGAAAGTCCCGTGGCGGGTTCGGTCCGTGCACCCGGGGTGCATCTGTTTGGCAACGCCGCGGCAAGGCTTGGCCGAGCGCGGCGAAACGAATCGGAGCGATCATGCTGGTCGAAGTGAAAGTGCCGCAGCTCTCGGAGTCGGTCTCCGAGGCAACGCTGCTCTCATGGCACAAGCAGGAAGGCGAGGCCGTCAAGCGCGACGAGAACCTCATCGACATCGAGACCGACAAGGTGGTGCTCGAGCTGCCGGCGCCCGCCGACGGCGTGATCACGAGGATCCTGAAGGGCGATGGCGGCGCGGTCGTCGCGGGCGAGACGATCGCGCAGATCGATACCGACGCGAAGGCGGCCGCAGCGCCGCCGGCCGCCGCGGGCGTCCGTGCCGCGCCGGCCGCGGTGCAGCCGACGCCGGCGCCGTCGCCGGAGGCCGCGCGCGCCGATCCGCGCTTGATGCCGGCGGCGCGCAAGATGGTCGAAGAGCAGGGCGTCGACACCACGAAGATCGCGGGCAGCGGCCGGGCCGGGCGCGTGACCAAGGCCGATGTCATGGAGCAGGGGGTGCGCCCCGGCGCCGAGGCGCCTGCTGCCGCACCCGCCGCTGGGCGCCCGCCCCTGCCGCCGGCGCCGGTCCCCGCCGGCCTTGAAAAAGTGCTCGAGGGCCGCCCCGAGCAGCGGGTCCCGATGTCGCGCCTGCGGGCGCGCGTCGCCGAACGCCTCGTGCAGTCGCAGCGCACCGCCGCGATCCTCACCACGTTCAATGAAGTCAACATGCAGGCGGTGATCGAGCTGCGCAAGAAGTACGCAGAGCGCTTCGAGAAGGAGCACGGCGTCCGGCTCGGATTCATGTCCTTCTTCGTGAAGGCCGCGGTGCACGCGCTGCGCAAGTTCCCGGTGATCAACGCCTCGATCGATGGCAACGACATCGTCTACCACGGCTACTTCGACATAGGCATCGCGGTCGGCGGCCCGCGCGGCCTGGTGGTGCCGATCCTGCGTGACGCCGACCAGCTGCCGCTCGCGGAGATCGAGAAGAGAATCGCCGACTTCGGACAGCGGGCGCAGAGCGGCAAGCTCGGCATCGAGGAGCTCACCGGGGGCACTTTCTCGATCTCGAACGGCGGGGTGTTCGGCTCGATGCTGTCCACCCCGATCATCAATCCGCCGCAGAGCGCGATCCTCGGGATCCATCTCACCAAGGAGCGCCCGGTCGTCGAGAACGGCCAGATCGTCATCCGGCCGATGAACTATCTCGCACTCTCCTACGACCACCGGATCATCGACGGCCGCGAGGCCGTTCTGGGGCTGGTTGCGATCAAGGAGGCGCTGGAAGATCCGGCGCGGCTGCTGCTCGACCTGTGAGGCGATCGACAATGGCGCAAACCTTCGACGTGATCGTCATCGGCGCCGGCCCCGCCGGTTACATCGCCGCCATCCGCGCGGCGCAGCTCGGCATGAAGAGCGCGTGCGTGGAGAGTTGGAAGACGCCCCAGGGCGAGGGCGCCCTCGGCGGCACCTGCCTGAACGTCGGCTGCATTCCCTCCAAGGCGCTCCTCGAGTCTTCCGAGAACTACGAGCGCGTCACTCGCAAGTTCGAGAGCCATGGCATCTCCGTGTCCGGCGCGAAGATGGACGTCGCGCGGATGATGGCGCGCAAGGAGGCGATCGTCGCGAAGATGACGAAGGGCATCGAATACCTGTTCAAGAAGAACGGTATCGCCTGGCTGCGCGGGCACGGGACGCTCATCGGCAAGAGCGCGAACGGGTGGCAGATCGAGGTGAAGGGCGATGGGCCCGCGGAGACGGCCGAAGCGAAAGCGGTGATCATCGCCACCGGCTCGAAGGCGCGGCATCTGCCGGGGATTCCGGTGGACAACGAGACCATCTGCGACAACGTCGGCGCGCTCGCGTTCAAGGAAGTGCCGAAGCGGCTTGGGGTAATCGGGGCCGGCGTGATCGGGCTGGAGCTCGGCAGCGTGTGGCGCCGGCTCGGAGCGCAGGTCACGATGCTGGAGGCATTGCCGGTCTTCCTCGGCGCGGCGGACGAGAGCGTCTCGAAGGCGGCCTGGAAGATCTTTACCGGCCGGCAGCAGCTCGACATCCGGCTCGGCGCGCAGATCGGGAAGGTCGATGCGGGCAAGAAGGGCGTGACGGTGGAGTTCGAGCAGGACGGCAAAGGGCAGAGGCTGGAATGCGACAAGCTCGTCGTCGCCGTGGGGCGGGTGCCGAACACCGACGGTCTGGGCGCCGAAAACGTGGGCCTCAAGATCGACGCGAGAGGCTTCATCGAGGTCGACGCCCACTGCCGCTCCAACCTGCATAACATCTTTGCCATCGGCGACGTGGTGCGCGGGCCGATGCTCGCGCACAAGGGCGAGGAAGAGGGGGTCATGGTCGCCGAGCTGATCGCCGGGCAGAAGGCGCACGTCAACCTGGACACGATCCCGTGGGTGATCTACACGTCTCCGGAGATCGCGTGGGTGGGCCGGACGGAGCAGCAGCTGAAGGAGGAGGGGACGCCCTACCGGGCCGGGCAGTTCCCGTTCACGATCAACGGCCGTGCGCTGGGTCAGGACGAGACCGAGGGATTCGTCAAGATGCTCGCCCACGCGAAGACCGACGAGATTCTCGGGGTCCACATCATCAACACGCACGCTTCCGAGCTCATTGCCGAGGCGGTCGTCGCGATGGAGTTTCGCGCGTGCTCCGAGGACATCGCGCGCATCGTCCATGCGCATCCGTCCCTCTCGGAGGTGCTGCACGAGGCGGCGCTCGCGGTGGACAACCGGGCGCTGAACATGTAGATGCACGACGGCGCCCTCGAGGACGAGCACCGGGAGCCGCTGCCGCCCCTCGGCGGGAGCGTGTTCGACGCGACCGAATACACCGAGCCCGCCAGGCATCTGCCGGTCACCGTCGCCGGCTACTACCGGGAGGCGCTGGCGCGGCGCGGCTTCGCCGCGGACGATTCGCAGTACGCGGCGGTGCAACGCCTGCAGCGCCTCTACGAGCAGTGGGTCGCGTACAAGGCGCGGCGCAGCAGCGCGCTGCGGCGCCTGGTGGTGAAGCCGCCGCTGCCGCGCGGGGTCTACCTCTGGGGCGGCGTCGGGCGCGGGAAGAGCTTCCTGATGGACAGCTTCTACCTCACCGTTCCGCTCGTGCGCAAGCGGCGGGTTCATTTCCATCACTTCATGCGCGATGTGCATCGCGAGATGGAAAACCTGAAGGGGCGGGAGGATCCGCTCGATGCGGTCGCCCTCCGGATCGCCCGGCGCTACCGGCTGATCTGCTTCGACGAGTTTCACGTGAACGACATCGCGGACGCGATGATCCTGGGCCGCCTGCTCGAGCGCACCCTGGCCTACGGCGTGGTCTACTGCATGACGTCGAACTATCACCCCGATCACCTCTACCGGCACGGCTTGAAGCGCGACCGGTTCCTGCCCACGATCGCGCTCCTGAAGGAGCGGCTGGACGTCGTGCACGTCGAGGGCGGCGTGGACTATCGCAGGCGCGCGATGGAGCAGGTCGAGATCTATCACGCGCCGCTCGGGCCGGGCGCCGAGGGAGCGCTCGCGCGCGCTTTCGCCCAGATCAAGGACGTGGAGGAGGAGCACCACGAGCTCGACGTGGAGGGGCGCGTCATCCCGTATGTGAAGCGCGCGGGCGGCGTCGTGTGGTTCGACTTCCAGGCGCTGTGCGGCGGACCGCGCTCGCAGCTCGACTACCTCGACCTCGCCAAGCGGTTTCACACCGTGATCCTGTCGAACGTGCCGCGCTTGAGCCGGGCCGACGCCGATCAGGCGCGCCGGTTCACGCTTCTGGTGGATGTGTTCTACGAAGCCAAGGTGAAGCTCGTGATCTCGGCGGAGGCGCCCGAAGACGAGCTCTACACCGAAGGGGTCCTGGCGCACGAGTTCCGGCGCACCGCGAGCCGCTTGGCGGAGATGCGATCGAAGGAGTACCTTGCGCAGAGCCGGCGACCCGAGGCGGCGACCGGCGCGGGCGGTGCCGCGTTCGGGACCGGCGACGATTCAGGCGCCGCCGGCTGAGCCGGGGGCGCGGCGCACGAGCACGGCAAGCGCGGCAGAGAGGAGACGTTTCGCATGGACAGGTTCAAGGTGTATCGGCTGCGCGAAGCCGACAGGAAGGTCGTGGCCGGCTTCGAGGAGGCGACGATCGACGAGCTGGACGCCGGCGACGTCGTCGTGCGGGTCGCGTACTCGAGCGTGAACTACAAGGATGCGCTCGCGGCGACCGGCGCCGGCCGCATCGTCCGCCGCTTTCCGTGCATCGGCGGTATCGACCTCTCGGGAACGGTCGTCGCCTCGAGTGATGCCCGCTTCAAGCAGGGCGACGCGGTGATCGCGACGAGCTATGACATCGGCGTTGCGCACGATGGCGGGTACGCGGAGTACGCGCGCATGCCGGCGGACTGGTTGGTGCCGATGCCGAAGGGCATGTCCCTCCGGGAGGCGATGGCGCTCGGTACCGCCGGATTCACCGCCGGGCTCGCCGTGGTGCGCATGGAGCACGAGGGGTTGCGGCCGGGGAAGGGGCCGGTGATCGTCAGCGGTGCGACCGGCGGCGTGGGCACGATTGCGATCGACATTCTCGCCGGGATGGGGCACCACGTCGTGGCGCTCACCGGCAAGGAGAACGAGACCGAGTACCTGCGGTCGATCGGCGCGCGGGAGGTGATGCTGCGATCGAGCCTCGACCTCGCCAAGATCAAGCCGCTCGACAAGGCGACGTGGGCCGGCGCGGTCGACAACCTCGGCGGGGACGTGCTCGCCTGGATGGCGAGCACGATGCAGATCGGCGCGCCGATCGCGTCCGTCGGCCTGGCAGCGAGCATGTCGCTCAACACGACCGTGGCGCCGTTCATCCTGCGCGGCGTGAGCCTGCTCGGCGTCGATTCGGCAAACTGCGAGATGCCGGTGCGGCAGAAGGTGTGGGCGCGCCTCGCCGGCGACATGCAGCCGAAGCACCTGGCCGGGGCGACGCGCACGGTGCCGTTCGAGCAGTTGCCGACAGTGTTCGAGGATTTCATCGAGGCGCGCGTGAAGGGCCGGATCGTGATCGACATGGCCGCGTAGCGCGGGCTGCCCGGCCCTTGACCTGGCTCAAGGCGGTCGGGTTTCGCCGCGCGAAAATGTTTGTCTCTGCGGGGCGCGCGCCGCCCTGGACGAAGTGAGAGGAGGAAGGCGCATGGCTGACACCACCTACCGGGCGTTCTATGAACGGTCGATCAAGGACCCGGACGGCTTCTGGGCGGAGCAGGCGACGCTCATCGACTGGTCGAAGCCGTTCACCAAGGTGCTCGACTACAGCCGTCCGCCCTTCGCGAAGTGGTTCGTCGGCGGGGAGACCAACCTCTGTCACAACGCGGTCGACCGGCATCTCGCCGCGCGCGGAGACCAGAAGGCGCTCGTCTACATCTCGACCGAGGTCAACGAGGAGAGGAGCTACACCTACCGCGAGCTGCACGCCGAGGTGCAGCGTGTCGCCGCGATGATGCAGAGCCTCGGCGTGCGCAAGGGCGACCGCGTGGTCGCCTACATGCCAATGATCCCGGAGGCGTGCTTCGCTATGCTCGCCTGCGCGCGCATCGGCGCGATCCACTCGGTAGTCTTCGGCGGGTTTGCCGCTCACAGCCTTGCTGCGCGCATCGACGACGCGAAGCCGAAGCTGATGATCACCGCGGACGGCGGAATGCGCGCGGGGAAGAGCGTCCTCTACAAGCATCTCGTCGACGAGGCGATCGGGCTCGCGCAGTTCCCGCCCGAGAAGGTCGTGATCTTCAACCGCGGCCTCGACACGGGCATGGCGCGCACTGCCGGCCGCGATCTCGACTATGCCGAGCTGCGGGCGAAGCACATGGAAGCGCGGGTGCCGGCGACGTGGCTCGAGTCGAACGAGCCGTCGTACATCCTCTACACGTCGGGGACGACCGGGAATCCGAAAGGCGTGCAGCGCGACGTGGGCGGGTATGCCGTCGCGCTGGCCGCCTCGATGAAGCACATCTACTGCGGCGGGCCTGGCGAGACGATGTTCACGACGAGCGACATCGGCTGGGTGGTCGGCCACTCCTACATCATCTACGGGCCGCTGATCGCGGGGATGACCACCATCATGTACGAAGGGGTGCCGATCCGGCCCGATCCGGGCATCTGGTGGAAGATCGTCCAGGATCACAAGGCGTCGGTGATGTTCTCCGCGCCGACGGCGATCCGGGTGCTGAAGAAGAGCGACGTCTCCTTCATGAAGCGGCACGATCTCTCGAGCCTCAAACACCTCTTCCTGGCGGGGGAGCCGCTCGACGAGCCGACCCACCGCTGGATCATGGAAGCGCTCGGGCGCCCGGTCTACGACCACTACTGGCAGACCGAGTCCGGCTGGCCCATGCTGGCCCCGGCGCCGGGGATCGAGCGGACCGAGATCAAGTTCGGCAGCCCTTCGTTTCCGGCTTTCGGCTACGACCTGCGATTGCTGCGCGAGGCGGATGCCGCCGAGGCCGACGTCGACGAGAAGGCGGTTGTTGCCGTGGTCCCGCCGCTTCCGCCCGGCTGCCTGTCGACGGTGTGGGGGAACGACGAGCGCTTCGTGAAGACCTATTTCACGAGCTTTCGCGACAAGATGGTCTATTCGTCCTTCGACTGGGGCATCCGGGACAAGGACGGCTACTACTTCATCCTCGGGCGCACGGACGACGTGATCAACGTGGCCGGCCACCGGCTCGGCACGCGCGAGATCGAGGAGGCGGTCAACATGCACCCGGCGGTTGCGGAGTGCGCGGTGGTCGGCGTGAACGACGCGGTGAAAGGGCAGATGCCGCTCGCGTTCGCCGTGGTCAAGGACCCCGCCAGGATCGCGTCGGCCGACGGCCGGGCGGCGCTCGAGAGCGAGGTGATGAAGACGGTGGATGACGCGATCGGCGCGATCGCACGGCCGCGACGCATCCACTTCGTGACGCTGCTGCCCAAGACCCGATCGGGCAAGACGCTACGGCGGTCGATCCAGGCGCTCGCCGAGGGCCGCGACCCCGGCGATCTGACCACGATCGAGGATCCGGGCGCGCTCGAGCAGATCCGGGCCGCGATCGCCGAGAGGCGGTGACTTCACTCGGATGGAACTCATGGAACGCACCAGCATCGTCAGCACGGGCAGCAACGAGGCAGCGCGCAGCGGAAAGCGGGCCAAGCGCCTCTACTTCGTGCGCAAGTCCGGGATACACGGCCGCGGCGTCTTCGCCGCGCGGCGGATTGCCAAGGGCACCCGCATCATCGAGTACAAGGGAGAGCGGGTCACGCACGAGGAGGTGGACCGCAGGTATGCGGACGAGCCCGAGACCGACAGCCACACCTTCCTGTTCGAGATCGACGATCGCTGGGTCATCGATGCCGGCGTCCGCGGCAACGCGGCGCGCTGGATCAATCACGGCTGCAACCCGAATTGCGAGACGGTCGAGGAAGACGGGCGGATATTCATCGAGGCCATCCGTGAGATTCCGCCCGGCGAGGAGCTCACCTACGACTACAACATCACGCTCGAGGAGCGGCACACGCCGCGAATGAAGCGGATCTGGGCGTGCCTGTGCGGCGCCAAGAAGTGCCGCGGGACCATGCTCGCGCGCAAGCGCTGAGCGTGCGCGCAAGCGGTGTGCCCGCGGCGCCGTTTCGAGCGAAGCCACCCAGTGGTAGAGTGTGTCATCGCCGTCGTTGACAATTGCCGGAGAAGAGGATGATCTTCACGCCGCTGGGCCAGACGCCGCAGGCCGGCCCCGAGTACCTGAGCGAGACGCGCTACCTGGACTTCGGCGCGCCGTCGATTCGCGCGTTCGTCGAGGAGGCGATCGCGGGCGAGGAGAAAAGCGAGATCGGCAAGGCCGTGCGCCTCTTTTACGCCGTGCGCGACCGGATCCGCTACGACCCGTTTTCGATGCGCCTCGACCCGGCGACGTATGTGGCGAGCCACGTGCTCGCGACGGGTTTCGCCTTCTGCATCCCGAAGGCGATCCTGCTCGTCGCGGCGGCGCGCGCTGCCGGCATTCCCGCTGGTCTCGGCCTGTCCGACGTCGTGAATCACCTCACGACCGAGAAGCTGAAGGCGCGCATGGGCGGCAAGACATACTTCATGTATCACGGGTACGCCGTCCTGTTGCTGGAGGGGGCGTGGGTGAAGGCGGCGCCCGCGTTCAACATCGAGTTGTGCCGGCGCTTCGGCGTGCGCCCGACCGAGTTCGACGGGCGCGGCGACGCGGTATTCCAGGAGTACGACGCCTCCAACCGCCGCCACATGGAGTACGTCAAAGACCACGGGATATGGTCGGATTTTCCGTGCGAGCGCGTCCTGGCAGACTTCCGCGCCTTCTATCCGCCGATCGCGTTCGGCGAAGAGGGCACCGGCGAGCGCTTCGAGGACGGCGCGCCCGTGTAGTGACCGTCCCGGCGCCGGGGCGGTCGACCCGATGCCGGCTACTGGCGGCGGCGACGCTCGCGCAGGCGATCACCTGGGCGCGAAGCGGTGCGCGGCGGGGGCCTACATCGGCGTAAATCCGATGGGGACCCGAGGGTGAATGCGGCTGTTTCTGTTTACAAAACCGGGGTTCGGTGCTTTGATTGCGCTTGGCATTGCGTAAGCCTTTTGTAAGCGTGACGCGCCAGAATCGGACGCATCGCCTCACCCCGCTCGGCGCACGCTTCGAGGCTTCGCGAGCGGGATGCTCGGGCGGGGCTTTCAGGCACAACGAGGAGGAGTTGGTCCATGGCTGCACACATCGAGTCGGTCTTGATCGAGAACCGGGTCTTCCCGCCCTCCCCGGAGTTCGTGAAGCAGGCGAACGTCTCGGGCATGGCCGCCTACAAGGCGCTGTGCGACGAGGCCGAGCGTGACTTCACGGGCTTCTGGTCGCGTCTCGCGAAGGAGAACCTGCACTGGTCGAAGCCCTTCTCGAAGGTGCTGGACGAGTCGAACGCACCCTTCTACAAGTGGTTTCACGACGGGGAGCTGAACGCCTCGTACAACTGTCTCGACCGCCATCTCAAGACGCAGCCCGACAAGTTGGCAATCATCTTCGAGGCCGACGACGGCAAGGTCACGAAGATCACTTACAGGGAGCTCTATCACAACGTGTGCCGGTTCGCGAACGCGTTGAAGGCGACCGGCATCAAGACGGGCGACCGCGTCCTGATCTACATGCCGATGTCGATCCAGGTGGTGATCGCGATGCTGGCGTGCGCGCGCATCGGGGCAACGCATTCGGTGGTGTTCGGCGGCTTCTCCGCGAAGAGCGTGCACGAGCGCATCATCGACGTGGGGGCTGTGGCGGTCGTCACCGCCGACGGGCAGTTCCGCGGCGGCCGCGAGATCCCGCTGAAGCCGGTGGTCGACGAAGCGCTCGGCATGGGCGGGTGCGACGCGATCCGGAGGGTGATCGTCTACAAGCGCTCCGGCAGCATGGTTCCGATGCGAAGTGGCCGGGACCTCTGGTGGGACGACGCGCTCAAGGGCCAGGCGGATACCTGCGAGCCGGTGTTCGTGAACGCAGAGCATCCGCTCTTCATCCTGTACACCTCCGGGTCGACCGGTAAGCCGAAGGGCGTGCAGCACTCCACCGGGGGCTATCTCCTCGGTTGCATTCTCACGATGAAGTGGGTGTTCGACAACAAGCCTACCGACATCTTCTGGTGCACGGCCGATGTCGGCTGGGTCACCGGGCATAGCTACATCGTCTACGGTCCGCTCGGTTGCGGAACGACGGTGGTGATGTTCGAGGGGGTACCGACCTACCCGGACGCGGGCCGGTTCTGGAAGATGATCCAGGCGCACAGGGTGAACGTGTTCTACACGGCGCCGACCGCGATCCGGTCGCTGATCAAGGCGGGCCCGGAGGAGCCGAGGAAGTACGACCTGTCGTCCGTGCGCGTCCTTGGCACCGTCGGCGAGCCGATCAATCCCGAGGCGTGGATGTGGTACCACACCACGGTCGGCCGCGAGCGCTGCCCGATCGTCGACACCTGGTGGCAGACGGAGACGGGCGTGATCATGATCACCCCGCTGCCCGGCGCCATCCCGACCAAGCCCGGCTCGGCGACCTTGCCGCTGCCCGGCATCATGGCCGACATCGTCGACGAAGCCGGGCACTCCGTAGGCAAGGGGAAGGGCGGGCTCCTGGTGATCAAGCGGCCGTGGCCGGCGATGATCCGCACCATCTGGGGTAATCCGGAACGCTTCAAGAAGGGCTACTATCCCGACGATTTCAAAGGCAAGTACTACCTCGCAGGCGACGGGGCGAGCCTCGACCAGGACGGCTACTTCCGCATCGTCGGCCGCATCGACGACGTGCTGAACGTCTCGGGTCACCGGCTGGGGACGATGGAGGTCGAGTCGGCGCTGGTGGCGAACACGAAGCTTGTCGCCGAAGCCGCGGTGGTCGGGCGGCCCGACGACATGACCGGGGAGGCGATCGTCGCGTTCGTCGTCACGAAGGGACCGCGCCCGATTGGCGAGGAGGCGAAGAAGGTCGCGCAGGAGCTGCGCGATTGGGTGGGCAAGGAGATCGGCGCGATTGCGAAGCCGAAGGATATCCGCTTCGGCGACAACCTCCCGAAGACCCGGTCCGGCAAGATCATGCGGCGCCTGCTGCGCTCGATCGCGCGCGGCGAGGAGATCACGCAGGACGTGACGACGCTCGAGAACCCGGCGGTCCTCGAGCAGCTCAAGCAGACGCAATAGATCGCGCGGAGCGCGCAGCGGCAAGAGCCGCTGCGTCGCCGCCCGCCGCTGCGAACATCGGGCGCGGCGGCGATCACACCGCGGCGCACTTGTGATGGACGTCTCCACGCTGCCTCATCGTCTTGCACGGATCGTCGGCCCGGCGAACGTGCTCACTGCGGAATCCGACACCACGCCGTACGCGACCGACTGGCGGCGGCGCTATTTCGGCCGTGCGCTCGCCGTCGTCAAGCCCGGGAGCAGCGAAGAAGTCGCGGCTGTCGTCCGCCTGTGCGCCGAGACCGGCACCGCTATCGTGCCGCAGGGGGGCAACACCAGTCTCTGCGGCGGGGCGACGCCGGACGGCAGCGGGACGCAGGTCGTCGTCAACCTGTCCCGCATGAACCGCGTCCGCGCCCTCGACGCGGTGAACAACACGGTCACGGTGGAGGCGGGCTGCATCCTCGCACGCCTGCAGACGGCCGCGGAGGCTGCCGATCGGCTGTTTCCCCTGAGCCTCGCCGCCGAGGGCAGCTGCGAGATCGGCGGCAATCTGTCGACCAATGCCGGCGGCGTGCAGGTCTTGCGCTACGGAAACATGCGCGATCTCGTGCTCGGCCTCGAGGTGGTGCTGCCCTCGGGCGAGCTATGGGACGGGCTGCGGACCCTGCGCAAGGACAACACCGGCTACGATCTGAAGCAGCTCTTCATCGGCGCCGAGGGGACCCTCGGGATCATCACTGCCGCCGTGCTGAAGCTCTTTCCGAGGCCGCGTGCGCAGGCGACCGCGTTTGTCGGGCTCGACAGCACGCGCGATGCGCTTGCGCTGCTCACCCACATGCAAAGCCGCTGCGGCGATCGGCTGACCGCCTTCGAGCTGCTGTCGGCCACCTGCGTCGAGATCGTCACGCGGCACATGCCAGGGGTGCAATCGCCGTTCGCCCGCATCCATGCGCAGCACGTGCTGCTCGAGCTGTCGGATACCGACGCCGCGAGCAACGTGCGCGACGTGATGGAAGCCGCCCTCGCCGAGGCGATGGAGCGCGGCATCGCCCGCGACGTCGTCGTCGCCACGAGCGAGGCCCAGGCGCAGGGCCTGTGGGCGCTGCGGGAGAACATGACCGAGGCGCAGATGCGGGAGGGGCGGCAGGTGAAGCATGACGTCTCGGTACCGATTTCCAGCATCCCCGAGTTCGTCGATGCAGCGCGCGCCGCGCTCGACCAGGCGTTTCGGGGTGTGCGGGTGATCGGCTTCGGGCACCTCGGGGACGGGAATCTGCACTACAACGTGGCGAGTCCGCCGACGATGACCGAGGAGGCGTTCATGGCGCGCATGCCGGAGGTCAACCGGATCGTGCACGATCTCGTCGTACGCTTCGGGGGCTCGATCAGCGCGGAGCACGGGCTCGGCGTGTACAAGCGGGACGAGATCCTGCGCTACAAGTCGCCGCTGGAGATGGGGCTGATGCGACAAATCAAGCGCGCAATCGATCCGCTCGGGATCATGAATCCGGGGAAGGTGATCTAGGCCGCAGCCTTGCGGTAAAATCGCGCGCTGCGTTGGAGAGATGGCCGGGCGGTCGGCGCCCTGCGGGCGCGTGTTGACGGGGCGCCGTGCGCCTTGTACCGCGTGGTGGTGCGGTACCCCCCGGTTCCAGGACAGCGGGTCGTAGCTGAAGTTATCGGAGAGATGGCCGGGCGGTCGGCGCCCTGCGGGCGCGTGTTGACGGGGCGCCGTGCGCCTTGTACCGCGTGGTGGTGCGGTACCTCCCCAGGCTCCGGGACACCGGGTCGTAGCTGAAGTTATCGGAGAGATGGCCGAGCGGTCGAAGGCGCACGCCTGGAAAGTGTGTATACGTGATGAGCGTATCGTGGGTTCGAATCCCACTCTCTCCGCCACCTGCTTCCTCGAAAGGTTTCTCTCCACCGGGCCGCCGCCGAATGCGGCAGGGTGCGTGCGCCAGCACATATTCTCGATCGCATCGATCGGCGGTTCGACGAAGCATCGATTACGGCGATCTCGAGCGCCTTTTGTTGCCCCCGGTGACTTGGCAGGCGATCGCTGGCTGCCGACCATGAGACGGTGCTGCCGGGAGCTTCTACCGCGAACGTTGTTCTCGCCAAGCCGGTGAGTCGCTGCTCCGGATCGCCCTACTGCTCTCGCGGCAATCCGATCTGCCTCGAGTCGCAGAGGATGTGGAAGAAGTAGCCGCCGATCGCGTTGTGCAGACTTTGGTGTGCTTTGCGTCAGCTTATCTTCTCGCGCGCCTACCGCTCTGCAACGTTGATCTATATTGCTACGGACAGCGCGTCCCGGTCATCGGTGCCATAGCAATTTGCACGCGAGCGATTCTTGCTCGATGCGGTCGTGTCATCGCTCGACTGCGCATCCTATTCATCGTTGCATATGCGCATATCGACGCCGCTGAGAACGCGCGATGGTCACGATCGAGTCGTTGGGCGTGGGAGAATTCGACCGGACGAAATCGAACGCCACTATACTCACAGCCTTGAGAGTACTGCGACTTGAGAGTACTGCGCGGAAGAGACGGAGGGTTCATGGAGGATGCGCAGGGCGGCACGTCCGATTTCATTTCCATTCGCGGGATCGACGTTGTTTACGGGGAGGGCGAGAACGAAGTCCTGGCCGTCACCGAAGCCTCGCTGACGATCCGCGAGGGCGAATTCGTTGCCGTCGTAGGTCCTAGCGGATGTGGCAAATCCTCGCTGCTCAAGGTCGTCTCCGGCCTGCATCCAGTGCGCAAGGGCTCGGTGAAGGTGAGGGGCGAGGAGGTGGTCCGACCGGTCAAGATCTGCGGCATGGCCTTTCAAAACGCGACGCTGCTGCCGTGGCGCACGGCGCTCGACAACGTTCTTCTCTCGCTCGAGATATCGGAAGATTACGCCCGCGACTTCAATCGCAAGCGCCGCGAATACAGGGAGATGGCGATGGAGCTCCTGTCCATTGTCGGTCTGGTGGATTTCGCGTCGAAATTCCCCTGGGAGCTCTCCGGGGGCATGCAGCAGCGGGTGTCGCTGTCGCGGGCGCTGATTCACCAGCCGCGACTGCTGCTTCTGGACGAGCCGTTCGGCGCGCTAGATGCCTTCACTCGCGAAGACCTATGGGCGGTGCTGCAAAGGCTGTGGCTCGAGCTTCGCCCGACGGTGATCCTCGTCACTCACGACCTGCGCGAGGCCGTCTATCTGGCCGATACGGTCTATGTCTTCAGTCCGCGTCCCGGACGGGTCCTGTCCCGCACCGAAATCGACATCCCACGCCCCCGCAACCTGGAGACCACGTTCGAGACCGATTTCCACGAGCGCGTCAACAGCCTTCGCGCACAGATCTCGAGGCCGGCCGCAGTATGAAAGAGCGCAAGAACATCGTCATCCCGACCACCATCACCATCGGATTTTTTGTCTTATGGGAGATTGCCTGCCGGCTGCTTCACATCGATGTCTTCATCCTGCCGCAGCCGAGCACAATCGTCGCCTCGATCTGGCAGCACGGCAGCGTCATCGTCGACCACTCGTTGCAGACTTTCATGACCACCATGCTCGGCTTCGTACTGGCGGTCGTGGTCGGCCTGCTGCTCGGCATGTTGGTCGGCGCCTCGCCCGCGGTCTACAATGGCATCTACCCGATCATGGTGGGCCTCAACTCCATCCCGAAGGTCGCGATCGTGCCGATCCTGGTGATCTGGTTCGGCATCGGAACGGTCCCGGCCGTGCTGACCGCGTTCAGCATCGCCTTCTTTCCGATCATGGTGAACGTCGCGACCGGACTCGTCACGATGGAGCCGGAGCTGAAAGACGTGTTACGCTCGCTCGGCGCGACGAAGTCGAAGATCCTGTGGAAGGTCGGGATCCCGCGCTCGATGCCCTTCTTCTTCGCATCCCTCAAGGTGGCGATCGGCATGGCTTTCATCGGCTCGGTCGTTTCCGAGACGATCGCGTCGAACAGCGGCATCGGCTTCCTGATGATGACGGCAAGCGCCCGCTTCGATGTGCCGCTGGTGTTCGCGGGGCTGTTCGTCATCGCCATCATGGGCGTCGGCATGTACGAATTCTTCGCCGTACTGGAGAAGCGCGTGACGTTCTGGGCGCAGCGGGGCAACGAGCTCGTCGTGTAACAAGGGCGGATGATTGCATATGCTTCCTCACCACAGCCGGTACGGCTTTTCTCCCATCATCGAGCGTC
This sequence comes from Burkholderiales bacterium, assembly GCA_020848075.1. Taxonomy (GTDB): domain Bacteria; phylum Pseudomonadota; class Gammaproteobacteria; order Burkholderiales; family SG8-39; genus JAABRB01. The sequence goes on along the minus strand of JADLAV010000031.1, from coordinate 17,728 downwards.
GGGACTACAGCTGGCCCGGCGGCAAGCGGCTCGCGCTCTGCATCGTCACCAACCTGGAGGTCTATGCTTACCGCAAGGGCTTCGGCTGGGATCCGGCAAAGACTGGAGAACCGCAGAATCAGCGCAACTTCGCTTGGCGCGATTATGGTAACCGGGTCGGCGTCTGGCGCTTGTTTGACCTGTTCGACCAGCTCGGTTTACCGGCTGCGCATAACATCAATTCGCTGCTCTATGCCGATCACCCCCAGATCTTCGAGCGCATCCGCGCGCGCCAGGATGAACTCGTCGGGCATGGACGCACCAATTCGGAACGGCAAGGCGACCTGTGGGAGCTCGATGAGCGGCGGTTGATCGAGGACGTGACTGACACGGTCCGCCGAATGGAGGGTAAAGCGCCCGTGGGCTGGATGGGGCCGGCGGCCTCGGAAAGCAACCTGACGCCCGATCTGCTCAAGGAGGCGGGATACCGGTATGTCATGGATTGGCCGGCCGACGACCAGCCGTTCTGGTTGAAGACACGATCCGGTCCGTTGTTGTCGGTGCCGTACCCCGCGGAATTGAATGATTCCGCCTCGGTCATCCACCGCAAAGACAGCGGTCGCGATTTCGCAGACATGATCATCGATCAGTTCGACGAGATGATCGAGCTATGCGTTGCGCATCCGTTGGTGATGACGATATCGCTTCATTCCTTCGTCGTGGGGCAGCCGCATCGCCTGCGCCATCTGCGTCGTGCGCTCCAGCATTGCGTACAACATCCGGATGCTGCACGCGTCTGGTGGACGAAGCCTGGCGCCGTCGCTGAGTTCTGCTACGCGCTGCCGCCGGGAATCGTGCCAGGTGAGGGCCCGTCTTCCGGCGGCAGGGCCTAGGCAGTCGCGCGGCACACGGCCGCGCACGTGTCAACCAAGGAGGAGCAGGTCATATGCAAACGCTACTCACGGTCCTCATGCGAGGAAGCTTCCTCATTGCAGCGCTCCTGTGGGCCGCCGTGCCAGCTCAGGCCGATGTCGAAAAGAAGAGCGTCAAGATAACGCTCGATTGGGCGTTCCAGGGTCCGCAATCGGTCTTCACGTTGGCGGAGCAGCGCGGTTATTTCCAGCGCGAAGGCGTGAGTGTCACGATCGACCGCGCTGGCGGATCGGGTGAAACGATCATCCGCGTCGCCTCGGGCGCATACGATTTTGGCTGGGCGGACTTCGCGACCATGGTCAAATACGATGCTACCAATCCAGGGCAGCGCTTGATCGGCGTCTATATGTCCGGCGACAAGTCGCCGAATGCGGTGATGGCGGTGAAGGGCCGCCGTGTCGCCAAGCCGAAAGATCTCGAAGGCAAGACGCTTGGATCGACCGCGGGCAGCGCCGCCCACGCGATGTTCCCGCTGTTTGCCGGAAAGGTAGGTGTCGATCCCTCGACGATTCAGTGGAAGATGGTCAGTGGCGCGCTTCGCGAGCCGATGCTGGCGCGCGGCGAGGTCGATGCCGTCGCCGGCTTCGTAACCTCGAGCGTGATGAGTCTGGTCGAGCTCGGTATCCCGCAAGAAAACGTCATTGTCTACAACTACAACGACTTCGGCCTGAGTCAGTACGGGACGGTGCTGTTTGCCAAAGCGAGCTTCGTCGAGAGCAATCCGAAGACCGTCGCGGCCGTCGTCCGTGCCTACAACCAGGCGCTCAAGGACGCGATCGCCGACCCCGATGCATCTGTCGCCACGCTGAAGGCGCGCGACCCGTTGCTCAACCTCGACATCGAGTGCCGGCGGCTGATGGTGGGGCTGAACCTGACGGCAACGCCGAACTTCAACAAGGAGGGACTCAGCGCAGTCGATCCGAAGCGTCTGAGCGACTCGATCGATGAGATCCGGCGGGCGTTCAATTTCAAGGAGCCGATCCCCAACGACAGCGTCTACACTGAGGCATTCCTTCCGCCGAGAGCAGAGCGCATGCCGCCGCCGTTGGGAGCCTGCAAGAACAAGTAGCAGGGGCGGCGACCGGACGCGCGTCAGCAATGCCTTGGCGTCCGGCGCCGCGAACGCCATCTTCTGCCTTCGCCCGGTTGCAGGTCATGACTGTACCGTTGACATCGCGGGGAGCAATGCGTGACCCCGCACCGGGCGCGGATCGAGGCGATGCCTGGCACTGCCCCATCGACCGACGGCAGTAGGTCAAGGGCCGCCGTGGTCACGGGCGCCTCGCGCGGCATCGGTGCGGCCTGCGCAATCGCGCTCGCCCGGGCCGGATTTCAAGTCTTCCTTGTCGCCGACGGCACGGAGGACGAGCTCCGCGCGGTCGCTACGGCTTGCGAGCACGCCCACCCCGACGCCGCGCCCTGTGCCTTCGGGGTATTCGATCTCGCGGAATCGTCCTCGGCAAAGGCGATCGCGGCCGCGGCCTACGATGCGTTCCATCGCATCGATGTCCTCGTAAATAACGCAGCCATCCGTATCCGCCGCCCGTTCGGAGAATTCTCGGCGGAGGACTTCGATCGCATCTTTGCCATCAATCTGCGCGCTGCGTTGCTGCTCAGTCAGGCCGTGCTGCCGTTCATGCGGCGGGCGGGCGGCGGCCGCATCATCCACATGGCGAGCCAGCTCGGGCTCGTCGCGGATCCCGGTGCGGCGCTCTATGGGATGACCAAAGCGGCCATGATCCATCTCGCACGCATCATGGCGCTGGAACTCGCGCAGGAGAACATTCTCGTGAACGCCGTCAGTCCGGGCCCGATCGGGACCGAATACTACTTGCAGCGCCTGCGACGCGAGCCGGGACTGCTGGAGCAGCGGCTTGCGGCGGTGCCCGCCAAACGGCTCGGTACTCCCGAGGAGGTCGCCGAGGCCGTCGTCTTCCTCGCGTCAACGGCGGCGACCTATATCCAGGGGCATAATCTCGTTGTGGATGGCGGCTACATCATCCAGTGAATCCATCGAATGATGCTGCTTTGCCAGCCGCCGATGGGAATTCGAGATCCGACGCGAGGAACGGTGTCAGAAAAGTGACTGAAAATATTCACGAAGAACAAAGAAGGTCTGCTTCAAGCCCCGTTACCTTTATGGACGCAGGCGTCCGGTGGCTGAACCGGGATCGGAGCGAGGACCGATGAAGCCGCGGGGTACCCGTTTGGCCGCTTCGTTGCGCACGAGCGATGGCGCAAGCGGAGTCTATTCGGTATATCCGGGCGAGGAGCCGAAAACGGTCGGCGGCGTCGACCCGGTGACGTGGGACAAGCCTCCGACCGGAAAAGTGGTCGAGGGCGCCTTCACCGTGATCGGCGAGCTCGGCATGACCGGGCAGATCATCCTGCTGAACGGCTACCAGTGGGAAGCGCTCGCCAAGGCGAAGCTCGAGAATCACTTCTACGCCGCGATCCTGTGGGGCGGTATCCCGCTCAAGGTCGTGGGCGATGCGCAGTTGATCGCGAAGCGGCTCGGTTAGTCGCGCACGCGACACGACCGGTCGCGCCAAGGAGGAAGCGATGCGCTGGGACGACATGCGCCGGAGCGAGAACGTCGAGGATCGCCGTGGGGCGCTCCTTGGCGGCGGAACGGCGCCGGTAAAGATCGGCGGTCTCGGGCTCGTCATCGTCGTGCTGGTGAGCTTCGTTCTGGGGATCAATCCGCTCGAGCTGCTCGGACCGGTGGCCGAGATGTCCGGGCCGGTCCAGCAGAGCGGGGCGCCCGCGTCGCCGCGGGGTGACGAGCAGGCCGATTTCGTGCGTGCGGTGGTCGGCGATACGGAGGACACGTGGCGCGGGGTGCTCGCGGCCGGAGGCCGCCAGTACCAGGAGCCGCGGCTCGTCCTGTATCGCGGGCAGGTTGCCTCCGCATGCGGCTTCGCGAGCGCGGCCGTCGGCCCGTTCTACTGTCCGGGCGACCGCAACGTCTACCTGGACCTCGAGTTCTTCGACGAGCTCGCGCAGCGATTCGGCGCGCCGGGCGAGTTCGCGCGCGCATACGTCGTCGCGCACGAGGTCGGGCACCATGTGCAGGCGTTGCTCGGGGTGTCGGATCAGGTCGTGCGCGAGCGCAAGCGGCGCTCGCCGGTGGAGGCCAATGCGCTTTCGGTGCGCCAGGAGCTGCAAGCCGATTGCTTTGCGGGTGTCTGGGGTCACTACGCTGCACGGCGCGGGCTCGTCGACACCCGCGACATCGAGGCCGGGCTTCGCGCAGCAGCCGCGATCGGAGACGACCGGCTGCAACGCCGTGCGCAAGGCTACGTGGTGCCGGAAGCCTTCACGCACGGCTCGTCCGAGCAGCGCGTCCACTGGTTCCGTCGCGGCCTGGAAAGCGGTGACGTCGGCGCCTGCGACACGTTCGGCGCGCGACAGCTCTGACCGTCCCGTTGGTGCCGGGGGACAGCACGCACTCGGTTGAGGTGCGCCGGCGCGCCCGGCTGGGGTGTCGGGTGGCCGCGCCGGGAACGCCCGTTTCGTCGAAAATCGCACGGCGGCGGCATGCACGCCGGCATCCGCGAGAGTATGATCACAACCCATCGTGGCCGGCAGGGTTGCCGAGCGCAATGGGTCGTGGGTCGGGGCACGCAGGACGATGGCACGCAAGGCAGACCAATACCGCGCAGAAGACATTGAAATCCTTGAGGATCTCTCTCCGATCCTCCACCGGCCGGGGATGTACACCGATCCGGCCAACCCCAACCACGCGTTGGTCGAGGTGATCGACAACGCCTCCGACGAAGGCCTCGCCGGGTTCGCCAAGAGCATTTCGGTCGTTCTGCACGAGGATGGATCGGCAGCGGTCGAGGACGACGGGCGGGGCATTCCGGTCGAGCTGCATCCGAAGAAGAAGGTTCCCGCCGTCCAGGTGATCTTCACCACGCTGCACTCGGGCGGCAAGTTCAGGAAAACCGACGCCGACGCCGTCTACCGGATCGCCGGCGGCCTGCACGGTGTCGGCGTCTGCGTCACCAACGCGCTCGCGAGGCGGCTCGAGGTCGAGGTCAAGCGCGACGGCGCCCTCTACCGCCTGGTGTTTGCGGACAACGGCAAGGTCAAGGAGCCGCTCAAGAAGGTGAAGAGCGTCGGCCCGCGCGAGACGGGCACGCGAATCCGGTTCTGGCCCGATCCGGGGTACTTCGATTCGCCCAAGATCGCATCGGCGGAGATTGCCGCGCTCCTGCGCGCTAAGGCGATGCTGCTGCCCGGCGTGCGCTTCACGCTTGGCGTGGAGAGAAGCGGCAAGATCGAGACCACGACGTGGCACTTCCCGGAGGGCATCCGCGGGTACTTCGGCGAAGCGATGGTCGAGCGCGAAGCCGTGGCCGAGCCGTTTCTCGGCGAGCGGTACATCGCCGCACAGTCCGAGTCGGACAGCTTCGCCGAGGGCGAGGGCGCGCTGTGGGCGATCGCGTGGACGCCCGAAGGCGAGGTCGTCGCCGAGTCCTACGTGAACATGATTCCCACGCGCCTCGGCGGCACGCACGTCGCGGGCCTGCGCGAGGGCGTCTACAACGCCGTGAAGAGCTTCATCGACCACCACGCGATGGGCCAGCGCGGGCTGAAGATCGTGCCGGAGGACGTCTGGTCGCGCGCCTCGTACGTGCTCGCCGTCAAGATGCTCGATCCGCAGTTCAAGGGCCAGGTGAAGAACGAGCTCATCTCGCGCGACGGCGTGAAGCTGGTGGGTCAGATGGTGCGCGATCCCTTCGAGCTCTGGCTGAACCAGCACGTCGACGAGGGCAAGCGCATCGCCGAGCTCGCCATCCACCAGGCGCTCGCGCGCACGCGTGCGGCCCAGAAGGTGGAGCGCCGCAAGGCTTCCGGCGTGGCGGTGCTGCCCGGCAAGCTCACCGACTGCGCATCCGACGATCCCGAGCGCAACGAGCTCTTCATCGTCGAGGGCGATTCGGCGGGCGGCTCCGCGAAACAGGCCCGCGACAAGGAGTTCCAGGCAGTGCTGCCGCTGAAGGGCAAGCCGAAGAACACCTGGCAGGACAGCCCGGAGTCGCTCTACTCGAACAAGGAAATCGAGGCCATCGCGCTCGCGATCGGCGTCGAGCCGCACGCGCTCGAGGGCGCGGTCGATCTGTCGGGGCTGCGATACCGCAAGATCGTCATCCTCGCCGACGCCGACGTCGACGGGTCCCACATCCAGGTTCTGCTGCTCACGCTCTTCTTTCGCCACTTCCCGAAGCTGATCGAGCAGGGCAACCTCTTCGTGGCGCAGCCGCCGCTCTTTCGCATCGACGTGCCCTCCCAGGGGAAGGGCAAGCCGGCCCGCAAGCTCTACGCGCTCGACAAGCAGGAGCTTGCCGCGATGGAGGAGAAGCTGCGCGACGAAGGCGTACGCGATGGCGCCTGGACGGTGAGCCGCTTCAAGGGGCTCGGCGAGATGAGCCCCGAGCAGCTGTGGGAGACGACGTTGAACCCGGACACGCGCAGGATGCTGCCGGTCCGGATCGAGGACGGGATGTTCGAGGCCGACCGCGACGTGTTCAACATGATGATGGCGCGCGAGAACGCGCCGGCGCGGCGCGAGTGGATGGAAACCTACGGCAACCTCGTCGATGCCGACATCTCGTAAGAGCCGGACGATGGACGACCAGAAGGACCTGTTCGAGGCCGCCGGCGGCGACGTCGCGGTAGTCGAGCGCAAGAAAGCCGTGGCGACGGAGAGGACCGCCGAAGGTGGAGAAAGCGGTGGCGCCTCGGGCGGCGGCTCGCGTCTGCCGCCGCATTTCGCGCCGCTCGCGGGCGAGCTCGGGGACGCCCTGCCGCTCGGGAAGTATGCGGCTTCGCAGTACCTGCAGTATGCGATCGCCACGGTCAAGGACCGTGCGCTCCCGCGCGTTGCCGACGGCCAGAAGCCGGTGCAGGCGCGCATCCTCTACGCGATGTGGGAAATGGGCGGGCGCTCCGGCACGCCGCGCAAGAAGTCTGCGCGCGTGGTCGGCGACGTGCTCGGCAAGTTCCACCCGCACGGGGACGCATCGGTGTACGACGCGCTGGTGCGCCTCGCGCAGGAGTTCACGATGCGCTATCCCCTGGTCGACGGCGAGGGGAACTTCGGGTCGCGCGACGGCGACGATCCGGCGGCGATGCGCTACACGGAGGCGCGTCTCACCAGGTTCGCCGAGGTGCTGCTTGCCGAGCTCGATAGCGGCACCGTGGATTTCGCCCCGAACTACGACGGCAGCATGGAGGAGCCGGAGGTGTTGCCGGCGCGTCTGCCGGTCGTGCTGCTGAACGGCTCGTCGGGGATCGCGGTGGGGATGGCAACCGAGGTTCCGAGCCACAACCTGAACGAAGTGGCGCAGGCCGCCGTCGCGATGATCCGCGATCCCGCAATCTCGTTGGCGGGCCTGATGAAGCACGTCAAGGGGCCGGACTTCGCGGGCGGCGGCCAGATCATCACGCCACGTGCCGAGATCCGGGCGGCGTACGAGAGCGGGCGCGGATCGGTGCGGGTGCGGGCGCGCTGGACCGTCGAGCGGCTTGCCCGCGCCCAGTGGCAGGTGGTCGTGCACGAGCTTCCGCCGGGCGCCTCCGCGCGCAAGGTGCTGGAGGAGATCGACGCGATCACGAACCCGCAGCCGAAGCCGGGCAAGAAGTCGCTCGCGCCGGACCAGCTGCGCGAGAAGCAGCTCATGCTCGCGATGCTGGACCGGGCGCGCGACGAGTCGGACCGCACGCACGCGGTCCGCCTGGTGTTCGAGCCGAAGACCTCGCGCGTGGACGAGGAGGAGTTCGTGAAACTCCTGCTCGCCAAGACGAGCATGGAGACGAACGTTCCGATCAACCTCGTCATGGTCGGACTGGACGGCCGTCCGGCCGGAAAGGGCCTGCTGGACGTCTTCCGGGAGTGGCTCGACTTCCGCTTCGCCACCGTCACGCGGCGCACGCGGTTCCGGCTCGAAAAGGTGCTCGACCGGATTCACATCCTCGAGGGGCGCATGATCGTGCTCCTCAACGTGGACCGGGTGATCAAGATCATCCGGAACGCCGACGAGCCCAAGGCCGAGCTCATCAAGGCCTTCAAGCTCACCGACCGGCAGGCCGAGGACATCCTCGAGATCCGCCTGCGGCAGCTCGCCAAGCTCGAGCACATCAAGATCGAGCAGGAGCTCGGCGACCTGCGCAAGGAGCAGAAGGCGCTGGAGAAAGTGCTCGGCAGCCGCAAGGCGCTCGAGGCGCTGGTCGTCGACGAGATCGAGCGCGACGCTGCGACGTTCGGCGACAAGCGCCGCACGAAGATCGAGGAATCGGAGAAGGCAGCGGTGGAGACGCCGGTGATCGACGAGCCGGTCACGGTGATCTTCTCGCGCAACGGCTGGGTGCGCGTGCGCCAGGGCTGGGCAGTGGATCCGCAGGGACTGTCGTTCAAGGAAGGCGACTCGCTGCAGGCGCTGATCCCGTGCCGCACGGTCGATCCGGTCGTGTTCCTCGACTCGAAGGGCCGTGCGTACACGGTGCAGGCCGGCGATCTGCCGCCCGCGCGTGGCGACGGCGCGCCCGTATCCTCCCTGGTGGATCTGCAGGAGGGGGCGCGCATCGTCCAGTGCGTCGGCGGCAAGCCGGAGACGAAGGTGATGGTCGCGTCGAGCGGCGGCTACGGGTTCCTCTGCACGATCGGCGACATGGTCTCCAACCGCCGCGCCGGGCGCGAGTTCATGTCCGTCGAGGAGGGCGAGGTTCCGCTTGCGCCCGCGGTGTACGAGGAGGCTCGGGGAAACTACGTTGCCGCCGTTGCGGCCGAGGGCAGGCTGCTCACCTTCGATATCGGCGAGATGCGCGAGATGGCGCGCGGCCGCGGGGTCATCATCATGGGGCTCGAAGAGAACGAGCAACTCGTCGCAGTGCTTATCAGCAACCAGAAAGAGCTGAGGGTCGAGGGTACGGGCCGCGGCGGCAAGGAGAAGGAAGTGAAGCTCGCCGGCGAAAAGCTCTCGCATTACGCCGGCCATCGCGCGCGCATGGGGCGTGTGCTTCCCGATCGGCTCAAGCCGACGGGGTTGAGGACCGTTCCGAAGCCCGAGCTCGGCGGCAACGGGTAGCCGCCACCGCGTTGCCCGCCTCTCCGCGATCCATGGTCCCGCGCATGCGCTGGATCGGGCCGGGTGGAGGGCGAGTGCCCGCGGGCGTGTGATCGGTATCACACAAACCGCGCTTGCGCAGCGGGCGTCGCGGGCGGGCCGATATACTGGGCGAGGCGGCGCCTGAAACGTTGCCGCCTGTACCGCGGATCGCAGCGACCCTTCGCCGCCGGCCGCGGACATCGCTCAGCCGACACATGGAACTGGTCTGTCCCGCGGGGAGCCTGCCCGCGCTCAAGGCGGCCGTCGACAACGGGGCCGATTGCGTCTATCTCGGTCTGCGCGACGAAACCAACGCGCGCAACTTCGCCGGCCTGAACTTCGACGTCGCTGCGCTCGACCAGGCGCTCAAGTATGCGCACGCGCACGGCCGCAAGGTGCTGCTCGCGGTCAACACGTACCCGCAGCCGGACGGCTGGGCGCGATGGACCAGCGCGATCGACCTCGCGGCCGAGCGAGGCGTCGATGCGGTGATTCTCGCGGACCTCGGGCTCATGGAATACGCAGCGGCGCGTCATCCGCAGCTGCGGCTGCACCTCTCGGTGCAGGGATCGGCCACCACGCACGAGGCGATCAATCTGTATCGACGGCTCTTCGGCGTGCAGCGGGCCGTCCTGCCGCGGGTGCTGGCGATCCAGCAGGTCGAGCAGCTCATCGCGCAGACCGAGGTCGAGATCGAGGTATTCGGATTCGGCGGGCTCTGCGTCATGGTGGAGGGACGCTGCCAGCTCTCCTCCTACGTGACTGGGGAGTCGCCGAACACCGCTGGCGCTTGCTCCCCGGCGCGTGCGGTGCGGTGGGAGCAGACGCCACGCGGGCTCGAATCGCGGCTCGGCGGAATCCTCATCAATCGCTTCAGCGCGGGCGAGAACGCGGGATACCCGACGCTTTGCAAGGGCCGCTTCGAGGTCGCGGAGGACGTGTACTACGCGATCGAGGAGCCGGCGAGCCTGAACACGCTCGAGCTCCTTCCCCAGCTTGCGCGCATCGGCGTGCGTGCGGTGAAGATCGAGGGGCGGCAGCGCAGTCCCGCCTATGTCGCACAGGTGACCCGTGTCTGGCGTGCGGCGATCGATGCGTGCCGTGCGAATGCCGCTCGGTTCGCCGTGAGGCCGGAGTGGGATGCGGAGCTCCGCCGGGTCTCGGAGGGCCGCAGCCAGACGCTCGGCGCCTACCACCGGCCGTGGAAGTGACCCGCGCGTCACAGCAGCCCTGAGAGTCTCGACAACGGGAACGTGACCTTGAAGCTGGCGCTTGGACCCGTGCTCTACTACTGGCCGCGCGAGCGGCTGCTCGCATTCTACGCGGAGGCGTCGTCATCGCCGGTGGACATCGTCTACCTCGGCGAGGCGGTGTGTTCGCGCCGCCACGAGATGCGCCTCGCCGACTGGCTGGCGACGGCGCGACGGTTGCTCGAGGCGGGAAAGGAGGTGGTGCTCTGCTCGCAGGCGCTCGTCGAGTCGGAGTCCGACCTGCGCGCGCTGCGCAGGCTGGCGGACGACAACGAGTTCCGCGTGGAGGCGAACGACATGTCGGCGGTGAGTCTGCTCGCGGGCCGCGTGCCGTTCGTCGCGGGGCCGCATCTCAACGTCTACAACGCGCGCACGCTCGCGCTGCTGGTGCGGCTGGGCGCAACACGCTGGGTCCCGCCGGTGGAGATCTCGCGCGCAATCCTGACTGCGATCGCCGCGGAGCGGCCGGCCAACCTCGAGATCGAGCTGTTTGCGTACGGCCGTCTGCCGCTCGCATTCTCGGCCCGCTGCTTCACGGCCCGGCACTACAACCTGCAAAAGGATGACTGCCAGTTCCGCTGTCTGGATCACCCGGACGGATTGCCCCTGCGCACGAGCGACGGCGATCGGTTCCTGGTGCTGAACGGCATTCAGACCCAGTCCGCGCGGGTCTATGCGCTGCTCGGCGAGGTCGGGGCGCTGGCGGACGCGGGCGTCGACATCGCGCGCATCAGCCCGCAGGCCGAGCGCACATTCGATGTCGTGCAGGCCTTCCATGCCGCGCTGCAGGGGCAGCGACCGGCGGGCGCCTCGGTGCGAGAGCTTGCGGGCCTCCTGCCCGCGGAGCCGTGCAACGGCTACTGGCATGGGGTCTCGGGCCTCGAGATGGTTGCGTGAGGGAAGGAGAGCGGACATGACATCCACGGGTTGGACGGTTCCGGCCCCGGTCGCCTGGGTGCTCGAGCGGTTGCCCAAGCTGCCCCCGGCGTGGCTCTTTGCGCAGGCGCTGAACACCGTCCTCGCACCACGTCTCGATCCCGAGCTGCTCGCGGCGCTTGCGGGCCGCCGCGTGCGCCTGCGGGTGATCGACGCACGGGTGTTCGCCGACTATACCGTGGTCGGCAATGGGTTCCGAGCGCTCGGCGGAAGCGGGACGCCGGATGTCGCCATCTCGGCTGCGGCGTGGGATTTCCTGCAGCTCGCCCGCCGCGCCGAGGACCCTGATACGCTTTTTTTTGCGCGCCGTCTGGTGATCGAGGGCGACACGGAGCTCGGGCTGCGCCTCAAGAATGCCCTGGATGCGCTCGATCTGCCGCCGCTCGACGCGAGCCTGCTCGCGCCGTCGCGCGTATTCGCGCACATCGGCGCGCGGTTCTTCCTTCGTTCGAGCCCGCGCCGGGCGGATCCGGGCGTATAATCCGCCCCGGGGGTTACTCGCAGCACCCGACACGAATTCTGCCGCTGCGCGCGAGCGCGGGGCGATGGTCAATGGCGGGCCTCCCCGCATTGCAGCGTGGCGAACCTGGTCAGGTCCGGAAGGAAGCAGCCACAGCTACTCACTGCAAGTGCCGGGGGTCAGGCTCGCCGCCTTTTTTTGCCGATGCCCCGCACGGCTCGCGGGCTTGACTGCGCCGGCGCCGGAGTTCGCCCGCGTGCCGCTCTGCTAGAATTTCGCGCATGTCGTACCAGGTTCTCGCCCGCAAGTGGAGGCCCCGCTCGTTCGCCTCGCTGGTCGGGCAGGAGCATGTCGTCACCGCGCTCACCCACGCTCTGGAGCAGCAGCGCCTCCACCACGCCTACCTCTTCACCGGCACGCGCGGCGTCGGCAAGACGACGCTCGCTCGCATCCTGGCGAAGGCGCTGAACTGCGAGACCGGCATCACCGCCGCGCCGTGCGGCGAGTGCGCGGCCTGCACCGAGATCGATGCCGGTAGGTTCGTCGACCTGATCGAGGTGGATGCCGCCACGAACACCAAGGTGGACGAGATGCGCCAGCTCCTGGAGAGCGCGGTCTACGCGCCGACGCGTGGACGCTTCAAGATCTACGTGATCGACGAGGTGCACATGCTGTCGACCTCGGCGTTCAACGCCATGCTGAAGACGCTCGAGGAGCCGCCGGAGCACATCAAGTTCATCCTCGCCACCACGGACCCGCAGAAGATCCCGGTCACGGTGCTCTCGCGCTGCCTCCAGTTCAACCTGAAGCAGATGCCGCCCGCCGCCATTGCCGATCATCTGCAGCGCATCACGAGTGCGGAGGGCGTTCAGGCGGAGCCGGGCGGGCTCCGACTGCTCGCAGCGGCCGCCCGGGGCAGCATGCGCGACGCCCTCTCGCTCCTCGACCAGGCCGTGGCGTACTCCGCCGGGCAGGTGACGGAGTCGGCGGTGCGCAGCATGCTCGGCGTCATCGACCAGGGCTATCTCTTCGATCTCGCGGACGCCCTCGTCGACGGCGATGCACCGCGTGCGCTCGGCATCGCCGACGCGATGGAAGCGCGCAGCCTATCGCTCGACAGCGCTCTCGCCGAGCTCGGCAGTCTGCTCCAGCGGGTGGCGCTTGCGCAGATCGCGCCGGACGCGCTCGACTCACAACTGCCGGAGCGCGAGCGGATCGTCGCGCTCGCCGGGCGCATGGACCCCGAAACCGTACAGCTTTTCTATCAGATCGCAGTCCACGGGCGCCGCGATCTCGCGCTTGCGCCAGACGAGTACGCCGGCTTCACGATGGCGCTGATGCGCATGTTGGCGTTCACGCCCGGCGAGCCGCCGGAGCGCGTCTCAGCCGCACCGCGGGGCGTCGGCAGAGCGCCGGCGACAGCGAGACTCGCGGGCGCGGCGGGCGCGACGGCGCCTGCGGGGGAGGGAAGGGCGAAACCGAGGGACGCGGTCCGCGATTGGCCTGCGCTCGTGCGCATGCTCAACCTGAGCGGCGCGGCGCGCCAGCTCGCCGAGCGGAGCGAGCTCGTCGCATTCGCCGACAACCGCATCGAGCTCTGTCTGCCGCCGGACGCCAAGGCGCTCGGCGAGAAGATCTACGTGGACAAGCTCAAGGCCGCGCTGGGCGCGCACTTCGGCGCGCCGGTGGGGCTTGTGGTGAAGATCGGGGCAACGCGCGGCAATACGGTCGCCGCGATCCAGGAAGGCGAGCGCAAGGCGCGCCAGGATCAGGCGGCCGCGTCCATCCGCTCGGACGCATTCGTCCGCGAGCTCGTCGACCAGTTCGACGGCACGGTCGTCGACTCGTCCATCAAACCCGCCTCGTGATCGGAGACGCGACATGATCAACAAGGGCCAGCTGGCCGGGCTGATGAAGCAGGCCCAGCAGATGCAGGAGAACATGCGCAAGATGCAGGAGCAGCTTGCGACGGTGGAGGTGGAGGGACAGGCCGGCGCCGGGATGGTGAAGGTCGTGATGGCATGCAACCACGACGTCAAGCGCGTGACGATCGACCCGTCGCTGCTCGCCGACGACAAGGAGATGATCGAGGATCTCGTCGCAGCTGCGGTGAACGACGCGGTGCGCCGCGTGGAGGCGACGGTGCAGGAGCGGATGGCGGGATTCACCTCCGGCCTCGGCCTGCCGCCCGGGATGAAGCTGCCGTTCTGACGTTCTGAAGTCCTGATCATGCCGTCCTCCGCGCTCGACGATCTGGTCGAGGCGCTGCGCTGCCTCCCGGGAGTGGGGCCCAAGTCGGCGCAGCGGATGGCCTACCACCTGCTGCAGTACGATCGCCCAGGCGCCGAGCGGCTCGCGGGCGCATTGGGTCACGCATTGCGATCCGTGCGGCGCTGCGCGCGCTGCAACAACTTCAGCGAAGATGAGGTGTGCGGGCTGTGCAGCTCGGCGCGGCGTGACGGGAGGCTGCTCTGCGTGGTGGAGTCGCCTGCGGATCTCGTCGTGATGGAGCAGACGCACGCCTACCAGGGCCTGTACTTCGTGTTGATGGGACGGCTGTCGCCGCTCGATGGCGTGGGGCCCAAGGAGATCGGGCTCGAGCGACTTCTGCAGCGCGCGTGCGACGGCGCGGTGCGGGAGGTGATCATCGCCACCAACTTCACGAACGAGGGAGAGGCCACCGCGCACTACATCAGCGAGATGCTGCACCAGCGCGGCCTGAAGGTGAGCCGGATCGCGCGCGGCATCCCGGTCGGCGGGGAGCTTGAATACGTGGACATCGGCACGCTCGCTCAGGCGTATTACGAGCGCCGGCCGGCGTGACGTGCAGCCGGTGACCGGCCGAGACGGGGACCAAGCGATGGCGAGGAAGCCGCTGCAGGGCCTCAGGGTGATCGAGCTCGGGCAGCTCATCGCCGGTCCGCAGTTTCTGCCAGGCGTGAGCTGACCGAGCCTGACCGGAATAGGACGCGGGCAGAATAGCAGGCGGGAGGTTGCGCCGATGGCGAAGAAGCCGCTGCAGGGCCTCAGGGTGATCGAGCTCGGGCAGCTCATCGCCGGTCCATTCGCCGGAAAGACGCTCGCCGAGTTCGGCGCGGAGGTGATCAAGATCGAGCCGCCGGAGGGCGGCGATCCGCTGCGCCAGTGGCGCAAGATCCACGAGGGGACATCGCTCTGGTGGTACGTCCAGGCGCGCAACAAGAAGTCCGTGACGGCGAATCTGCGAACGCCCGAGGGCCAGGAGATCGTGCGACGGCTCGCGTGCGACGCGGACGTCGTGATCGAGAATTTCCGGCCCGGCACGCTCGAAAAGTGGGGGCTCGGCTACGAGTCGCTTGCGGCGGGCAATCCGGGGTTGGTCATGCTGCGTCTCTCCGGATTCGGGCAGACCGGCCCGTATCGCGATCTGGCGGGTTTCGGCGCCATCGGCGAGTCGATGGGGGGAATGCGCTACGTGACGGGGTTCCCCGACCGGCCGCCGGTGCGAATGAACCTGTCGATCGGGGATGCGCTCGCTGCGCTGCACGGAGTGATCGGTGTGCTGATGGCTTTGCACCACCGGAACGCGAACGGCGGCAAGGGGCAAGTCGTCGACGTGGCGCTCTACGAAGCGGTGTTCAACATGATGGAGAGCGCGCTGCCCGAGTTCGACATGTACGGCGTCGTGCGGGAGCGCACCGGCAGCAACCTGACCGGGATCGTCCCGTCCAACACCTATCTCACGCGCGACGGCCACCATGTCGTGATCGGCGCGAATGCGGACAGCATCTTCCAGCGGTTGATGACGGCGATCGGCCGGTCCGACCTCGCTGCCGACCCCGGTCTCGCCGACAATGCCGGCCGGGCGCGGCGCGGCGACGAGCTCGACCGGGTGATCGGCGATTGGACTGGCGCGAACGACATCGCGCACGTGCTGAAGGCGCTCGCGGATGCCCAGGTTCCGAGCGGGAAGATCTACAGCATCGCCGACATCGTGGAAGACCTGCAGTACCTGTCGCGCGGCATGATCCGTCAAGTGAAGCTCGCAAGCGGCGCCGATCTGAAGGTGCCGGGAATCGTGCCGAAGCTTTCAGCTACGCCGGGCGACATCGAATGGCTGGGGCCGGCGCTCGGCGAGCACACCGCGGAGGTGCTGGGGCGGCTCGGCTATACGGTGGAAGAGATCGACCAGCTCCGCGCGCGCAAGGCGATCTGACCGGCTGAGGCGGGCGTGGGCGGCGGGAGCGACCGCAAAACGGGCGTGAAGGGGCGCGGATCGGCAGACCGCCGGCCTGGCCGCTTCGAGCGCGTGACGCGTGAATCGGAACCGGCGCCGGACTTGGAACCCGACGCGGAGGCGCCGCGCACGGCGGTGATCGAGCAGCGCGCAAGATCGATCATCGCGCGGAACGACTCTCCGGACGTGCCGTTCTCGCAGTCGATCAACGTGCACGCCGGCTGCGAGCACGGCTGCGCGTACTGCTACGCGCGCCCCAGTCACGCTTACCTGGGTCTGTCGCCCGGGCTCGACTTCGAGACGAAGATCCACGCGAAGATGAACGCCGCCGCGCTGCTGCGCGAAGAGCTGTCGCGTCCGGGGTACCGTTGCGACATGATCTCGGTCGGCGCGAACACCGACCCGTATCAACCCGTGGAGCGCGACCTGCGGCTGACGCGCGGAGTCCTCGAGGTGCTGCGCGAGTTTCGGCACCCGGTCCGGATCGTGACGAAATCGGCGCTGGTGGAGCGGGACCTCGACATCCTTGCCGAGATGGCCGGGCAGCGGCTGGCGCATGTGCATGTCTCGGTGACGACGCTCGATCCCGAGCTCGCGCGCCGCCTGGAGCCGCGCGCCTCCGCACCAGATCGCCGGCTGCGTGCCATCGAGCGCATCGTGGAGGCGGGCGTCCCGTGCGGGGTGTTGGTTGCGCCGGTCATCCCGTTCCTGAACGACGAGGATATGGAAGCGATCCTGGAGGCGGCGGCTGCCGCAGGCGCGGACTCGGCAGGCTACGCCGTGATCCGCCTGCCGTTCGAGGTGAAAGGGCTCTTCAAGGCGTGGCTTGCACGCCACTACCCGCTGCGGGCGGAACGCGTGATGGCCCGGATCAGGGACTTGCGCGACGGGCGCGAGAACGATCCGGAATTCGGCACGCGTATGCGCGGCACCGGCGTATACGCGGCGCTGGTACGCCAGCGCTTCGCGCGAGCATGCAAGCGGTTCGGCATCGACGCAGGAGAGCGCCCGGCGCTGGACACGGCACTATTCCGGGTGCTTGGCCGGCACGAACAGCTTCCGCTCTGGTAGCCGGGACAAGAATTTGACACGTGCTCCCGGGGTTCCCTATAATCCCAGGTCTCGACAGTCGCGGGGTGGAGCAGTCTGGCAGCTCGTCGGGCTCATAACCCGAAGGTCGTAGGTTCAAATCCTGCCCCCGCAACCAGCTCCCTTCCCGGGGCAGTCGAACCGCTCTTTAACAATCCAAACAGCCGATAGGTGTGGGCGCTGTCGGGGCTCTGTGCAAGCGTGGGTGCGAACCCGCGCCGCTCAAGCAACCTCATAGTGCTCGCACCAAAGTGAAGACGGGTCTCCTTCCTCGGAAGGAGCCTGGTCGATTCACCTTTGAGTGAGCACGTTCGTGGACGGCGAACCGCGAGGTTCGCAGGTCGCGATCGCATTGATCAGGATTCAACTGAAGAGTTTGATCCTGGCTCAGATTGAACGCTGGCGGCATGCCTTACACATGCAAGTCGAACGCGAAAGCGGGGCAACCCGCAAGTAGAGTGGCGGACGGGTGAGTAATACATCGGAACGCGCCCTTTAGTGGGGGACAACGCCGAGAAATCGGCGCTAATACCGCATACGCCCGAGAGGGGAAAGCGGGGGACCGCAAGGCCTCGCGCTGTTGGAGCGGCCGATGTCCGATTAGCTAGTTGGTGAGGTAACGGCTCACCAAGGCGACGATCGGTAGCTGGTCTGAGAGGATGATCAGCCACACTGGGACTGAGACACGGCCCAGACTCCTACGGGAGGCAGCAGTGGGGAATTTTGGACAATGGGGGCAACCCTGATC
>JADLAV010000030.1 GCA_020848075.1 Burkholderiales bacterium | reverse complement strand
TCCCTACGAAAGTGGCTTCGTGCAGCGCATGGGTGGGAACCCTTGGCTCGAACGCGAGCTGCCCAATGGTGATCGCAGGCACGGCGGTCGGCGGACTCGATGGCTGCTACTACTACTGGGCGCTGAACGGAGGCACTTGTCCGAACGCGGGCAACGTGGCAATTCAGCCCATAAGCACGTGCCCGAGCGGGTACGGCCTTCAGGGTGGACAGTGCGTCTCTACCACGCTTTCCTGCCCGAGCGGTTGGTCGCTGAGCGGGGGAAGCTGCACGCTTACGACTTACTCCTGCCCGAGCGGCTACACGCTTAGCGGAACGGAGTGCAATTCGAATCCGGATGCCGCGGGAACGCAGGGTCCGAATCTGTGCATCCCGGCGACGGCTTCGCCGGGAAATGGGGCTTGCTACAACGGCACGCTCTACGACTATCAGACCGCGAGCAACCAGTTCGCGATCGACGGGGTGCAACAGTGGTGCGGCCCGACCCGATCCTCCGGCCAGCCGTGCGCCGCGAGTACGCCGCAGGCCGTATCAGGGTCGCCTACGTCCTGCCCTGCCGGCCAGGTGCCGGGCACCATCAACGGGCAGACAGTCTGCCTGGGGGCGGGCGAATCCAATCCTGCGCAGAAGGTGGAGACGACCACCGCCACAACGACAGATGCGCAAGGACAACCGACCGGCACGACCACGACGACAACCACCACCAAGGACACGGGCACCGGGTCCACGGTGACCACCACGACGCGCAACCCGGACGGCACCACTACGACGCAGACGCAGAACGCAGGCCCGAATACGGCGAAGCCGGACATGCAACGATTCTGCGAACAGAACCCGGAAACGTCGATCTGCAAGAGATCGACCTGGGGTGGCGCCTGCGGCGCGTTCGCCTGCGATGGCGACGCAGTGCAATGCGCGATCGCGCGCGAAATGCACCAGCGCAACTGCCAGCTCTTCGACACGACCTCGGCGCTGTCGGATCTCGGCAACGCTGTCGCGGCGGGTAACGACCCGCAGGCCTCGCAGAATCCCGTGCTCGAGGCGAACCGGCAGACGACGAGCCTGACTGGCGCAATCAGCCAGGACACCTTCCTTGCGCAAGGCGGACTGGCTGACCAGCAGATCGTCGTATCGCCGCGGTTGACGGTGACGCTGCCCTGGTCGCAGCTGAATCAGTACCTCTCGTACATGGGCGCGATCGTGGTCGCGTTCGCGATGATCTTCGCAGCCCGCATCGTCGTGGGGGCGCACTGATGCCTCTCTTCCTAGCGGCGCTGTTGGGCGGCTTGGTCCAGGCCGCCAGTTCGATCGTCGGGCGCGTGCTGATCGCGCTCGGTATCGGGTACGTGAGCTACACGGGGATTAATGCGCTCCTCGGCTGGATCAAGTCCCAAGTCGTGTCCCAGCTCGCCGGTGCGCCGGGGACGGTGGTCGCCATCATGGGGCTCCTCAAGATCGACGTGGCGGTGTCGATCATCTTCTCCGCGCTCGCCGCGCGCCTCGTCCTGCAGGGCCTGACGTCGGACAAGGTTACGAAGATGGTGATCAAGTGATAACGCTGATCACCGGGCAGCCAGGTGCCGGCAAGACGCTTTTCTCGCTGCAGTTCGTGCGCGAGCTGGCGAGGAAGGAAGGCCGCCAGGTCTTCTACTCTGGTATCAAGGATCTGCGGCTAGCTTGGCTCGAGCTCGAAAAGACCGAGGAGTGGTACGAGGTCCCGAAGGGCGCCATCGTGGTGATTGACGAGGCACAGAGGATCTTCCGGCCGCGCGGCGCGGGGGCGCAGGTGCCGCGGCACGTTTCCGAGCTGGAAACGCACCGGCACCAGGGTATCGACCTTTTCATCGTGACGCAGCACCCGATGCTGGTTGATACCAATGTCCGGCGCCTCGTGGGGCGGCATTTCCACGTCGTGCGCTCCTTCGGCCTCAAGCGGGCCACGGTGCACGAGTGGAACGCAGTGAAGGAGCAGTGCGATAAATCGCGCGAGGACTCCGTCCGGCACGAGTGGACGTATCCGACCGACGTATTCGCGCTCTATCACTCGGCAGAGGTCCATACGCACAAGGCGCGGGTACCTGCGCGGGTGTTCGTACTCGCAGCCCTGCCGATTCTTCTGGCTGGGCTCGTCTGGGTGGTCGCCAGGTGGTGGGAAAAGTCCGGGTCGATCCAGCCGGACAAGACGCCCGTGGCAAAGGCAGGGACAAAAGCTCCAGAACCGGCGCGGACGGCCTCGGGAAAGCTCTCGGCTGCGGAGTGGGTCGCGGAGTACCGACCTAGGGTCGAAGGCCTCGCCTATGCGGCGCCGGTATACGACGACGTAACTAAGCCGGTGCGAGCGCCCTATCCCGCGGCGTGCCTTGCCTCGAAGGCACGCTGCGGCTGTTACAGCGACCAAGGGACGCGCCTCGACATGCCGGAGGCCTTGTGCCGGCAGATCGTCGAGCGCGGCTTCTACGTAGGCTGGGATGCCTCGCGAGGATCTGGCGGAGTCGCGCGCTCCGCGGATCGCGAGGCTGAACTCGTCCGCCCCGAAGCAGTTCGCGTCGCGCCGCTCGGTCCACCGATAGCTGGCGATGCGGGGTTTCGGCCACCGGCCAGGTAGTCAGGGGGGCGGGGTGCGCGAGGGGATGCCAGTCCCCTCGCTGTT
The DNA here is from genome assembly GCA_020848075.1 of Burkholderiales bacterium. Taxonomy (GTDB): domain Bacteria; phylum Pseudomonadota; class Gammaproteobacteria; order Burkholderiales; family SG8-39; genus JAABRB01. The sequence continues at coordinate 694 of JADLAV010000030.1, read as the reverse complement.
CTTGGACGACAAAGGGCCGAGCCTCGCGGCCCGGCCAGGACTGCCGCCTAGTTTCGACTAGGCGTTGATTCGGCCGTACTTGAGGAGGCGGGCGCGGATCGCGCCCATCGTCCTCTCATGGGCTCCGGCGAGTTCCTGCAGCGCCCTACCGGAGTCGAAACCGGCGAGAAGCTTCCGGTCCTCGTCCTCGCTCCATGGCTGGCCCGTCTTGGCGGGCATCTGCGCCTTCCTGCGCTCGAAGCGATCGACACGCTCTAAGGCTGTCGCTGCTTCGTACAGCGCGCGGACGATCCGCGGACGCTGGTAGGTGCTCTCTGCCGGAAAGACCTCCCCGGTTTCCGGATCGACCCCATTGGCAAGGCTACGAACAACTGCAAGTGCTTGTGCTGATTCCACTGCTATCTCCTTTCAGGTTGGTTGAGTGGTGCTGCGGAAAAATCGTTAGAGAAGGCCACGCTCGGCAAAGCTGAGTGCCTGATTCCCGGCGACGATGAAGTGGTCAAGAACCTTCACGTCCACCATGGCAAGCGCGTCCTTGAGGTTGCGCGTGAGCAGTTCATCTGCTTGGCTCGGTTGCGCTGCGCCGGAAGGATGGTTGTGAGCGAAAATCACTGCGGCAGCGTTCGCCCGAAGTGCAGCCTTCACGACCTCGCGCGGATAGACGCTCGCCTGTGTCAGCGTTCCCCGGAAAAGC
>JADLAV010000029.1 GCA_020848075.1 Burkholderiales bacterium | reverse complement strand
GCGCCGAGCGCGAGGCTTCACGCGAATGTCCACCATCCGCACGGTGATCTTCCTGATCGCCGGCAAGCTGGACTTCAGCGTGGTCAACCCTCATGCCTCGCAACCCACTTGAAATTCAACAGAGCCTAAATTTCCTCCCGCGGGAACGTGCGCGTGGCCTCGTACAAGACCTTCACCAAGCGCATCGCCCGCTGCCACGCATCGAGGTTTTCATGCGGTCTGGGCATCACCGATTCGCGATTTGCGATTCGCGATTCCCATAGTTGAGGTCGATCCACTTGCGGTACTCGCCCGACTGCACGCCCGCGATCCAGTCCCCGTGGTCGAGGTACCACTGCACCGTCTTCCGTAGGCCCGAGACAAAGCTCTCGGCCGGCGCCCAGCCGAGCTCGCTGCGGATCTTGCGCGCGTCGATCGCATAGCGCCGGTCGTGCCCGGGCCGGTCCTTCACGAACGCGATGAGGTCGGCATAGCTCCCGGCTGCGCACGGCCGCAGGCTGTCGAGCGTCGCGCACAGCGTCCGCACCAGGTCGATGTTCTTCATCTCGGCCGCGCCGCCGATGTTGTACACCTCGCCCGGGCGCCCGCGCTGGAGCGCGGCGCGGATGGCCGTGCAATGGTCGCCGACGTAGAGCCAGTCGCGCACGTTCTGGCCGTCGCCGTACACCGGCAGCGGTTTCCCCGCGAGCGCGTTCACGATCATCAGCGGGATGAGCTTCTCGGGGAACTGGTAGGGCCCGTAGTTGTTCGAGCAGTTGGTGATGAGCGTGGGCAGGCCGTAGGTGTGGTGGTACGCGCGCACGAGGTGATCCGAGCCCGCCTTCGACGCCGAATAGGGGCTGTTCGGCGCGTACGGTGTCGTTTCCGAGAAGGCGGGGTCGTGCGGGCCGAGCGAGCCGTACACCTCGTCGGTCGAGACGTGCAGGAAGCGGAACGCCGCCTTGTCGGGCTCGGCGAGCGCAGTCCAGTGCGCACGCGCTTCCTCGAGCAAGCTGAACGTGCCGACGACGTTCGTCGCGATGAAATCCGCCGGGCCGTGGATCGAGCGGTCGACGTGGCTCTCGGCCGCGAGGTGCACGACGGCGCGCGGCCGGTGCTTCGCGAGCAGGCCAGCCACGAGCGCCCGGTCGTTGATGTCGCCCTGGACGAAGACGTGGCGCGCGTCTTTCGCGAGCGAGGCGAGGTTCGCCAGGTTGCCCGCGTAGGTGAGCTTGTCGAGGTTCACGACCGGCTCGCCGACCGCGGCGATCCAGTCGAGCACGAAGTTCGCGCCGATGAAGCCGGCGCCGCCGGTGACCAGGAGCGTCATCGGGCGCCGGCCTCGACGAAGGGATTCACGATGCGGATGCCCTCGATCGTCTGGTGGTGCTGCAGATCTTCGGTGATCAGCTCGGTCGCACCGCCGGCGCTGGCGGCGACCACGATGAGCGCATCCCTGTAAGCGAGCTCGTACCGGCGGGACCAGTCGGCGGCGCGCTGGACGAGGTCCGCGTCGATCGCGACGACGGGGAGCCGTGCAAGATTACGCACGAGGCGCGCGGCGGCGTCGAACGGGACCGGGACTGCCAGCTTCCGGGTAACGGTGACGAAGAACTCCGATAGGACCTGGCTGCTCAGGATCGCGTCCCCCGCCCGCGCGTGCCGTTCGAACCGGTCGCGTGCCGTTCGCTGTTTCGCGGGCGCATGCGCGTCGAATAGGTAGACGAGGATGTTGCTGTCGAAGAACGCCCGCATCAGCGCCGTTCGTGCAGCTCGTCGCGGGTCCAGCGCCGCCCCTGACTGTTCGCCTTGCTCGCCCGCGAAAGCGCGAGGACGTCGTCGATTGCAGCCTGCCGCGCCTCGTCCGCGCCCGCAAACTGTTCGAGGAATTGGCGCAATACCGCGTTCACCGAAGAGCCTTGCGCGAGCGCCTTGAGGCGCGCTCGCTTGAGCAGATCGTCGTCGACCGTGATCGTCAGATTCGCCATGGCATGACCTCGTGTAACACGGGATCAGTGTAGCACGGGTTCGTCGGTTGATGCCGGGAAAGCGCCTTCCGGAGCCGCGATATATAGGGCGACAGGAACGCCGGCGATGCCACCCTATAATCGCGCAGCCCGCGAGTGGTCGTGCGCGTCTTGCCAGTCCCGCCGCCGGCACGCCGGTCCATCGATGACAAGAATCCTGCTGGTGCGGTTGTCCTCCCTCGGCGACATCGTTCACACCTTCCCGGCGGTGACCGACATCGCACGGCACGTGCCCGGTGCGACGATCCACTGGGCCGTGGACGAGTCGTTCGCCGAGCTGCCGGCGCTGCATCCCGCGGTCGCGAAGGTCATCCCGGTGGCGCTGCGCCGGTGGCGTCGCGGGGCGTTCAGGCCGGGCGCGTGGCGCGAGCTCGCCGCGCTGCGCCGGATCTTGCGCGAGGCGCCGTACGACACGATCCTCGATCTGCAGGGGCTCTTGAAGAGCGCGGTGGTCGCGCGGCTCGCGCGCGGACCGCGCCACGGGCACGCGGCGAAGACCGCTCGCGAGCCGCTCGCCGCGTGTCTCTACGGGTTCCGCCACGTCGCGCCGCGTGGGGAGCACGCGGTGTTCCAGTACCGCTCACTCGCCGCGGCGGCGTTTGGGTACCGTCAGGCGCTCGAGGTCGACTACGGGCTCGCCGTTCCGCCGCCCCCGGCGAGCGCACCGCAGGGCCGATACGCGGTCCTCTTTCACTCGACCTCGCGCGCATCGAAGCTCTGGGCGGAGGCGCATTGGATCACGCTCGGTAAGCGGTTCGAGGCGGGAGGCGTGCGGTGCGTGCTGCCGTGGGGCAGCGCAGGCGAACGCGAGCGCGCGGCGCGGCTCGCACGCGAGCTGGCGCGCCCCGTCGTTCCCGAGCGCATGCGCTACGCGGAGCTGGCGGGCTTGCTCGCGCGCGCCGCGGTCGTCGTCGGGCTCGACACGGGGCTCATGCACCTCGCGGCGGCGGTGAAGACGCCGGTGGTGGGAATCTACTGCGACTCTTCGCCCGCCGACTTGCGCCCGATCGGCGCCGGGCGCACGGCCGCCTGCGGCGGCGTCGGGCATCCGCCCGAGGTGGCGGAGGTGGTCGCCGCGGTCGCGCGCGTCGCGCCGGACACGCTGTGATGCTGCGGCTCCTCTACAACGGGCTGCTCTACATCGCGCTGCCGTTCATTCCGCTGCGGCTCTGGTGGCGCGGGCGCCGCGAGCCGGGTTATCGGGCGCACGTCGCCGAGCGCTTCGGCAGCTACGCGGCGCGTGCGGAGCGCCCGGTGATCTGGCTGCACGCGGTCTCGGTCGGCGAGACGCGCGCCGCGCAACCGCTCGTCAAGGCGCTCGCCGCGCGCTACCCCGATCACCAGCTGCTCCTCACGCAGATGACCGCGACTGGCCGGGCGACCGCCGAGGAGCTCTACGGCAAGGACGCGCTGATTGCGTTCCTGCCCTACGACTACGCGTGGGCGGCGCACCGGTTCATCGAGCATTTCCGCCCCCGGCTCGGCGTCGTCATGGAGACCGAGCTGTGGCCGAACTTGCTGCGCGCCGCGGCGGGTCATGGCGTGCCGGTGCTCCTTGCGAATGCTCGGCTGTCGCCGAAGTCCGCGCGCGGCTACGCCCGGATCGCCGCGCTTGCGCGCGAGACGCTCGCCGATCTCGCCGCCGTCGCCGCCCAGAGCGAGCCGGATGCCGATCGGCTGCGCGCGCTCGGCGCGTACGACGCCGCGGTGACGGGCAACCTCAAGTTCGACATCGTGCCGCCCGATGAGATGCGCAGCCGCGCGCAGGCGCTGCGCACGCTGTGGGGCGATCGTCCGGTGTTCCTGGCCGCCAGCACGCGCGAGGGCGAGGAGGCGATTCTGCTCGACGCGCTCGCGGCCCGGCGGATCGAGGGGCTGCTCGCGGTGATCGTGCCGCGGCATCCGCAACGCTTCGACGAGGTTGCGCGCATGCTCGAGCGCCGCGGATTTGCTTACGTCCGCCGCAGCGAAGGCCGGCCCGTGCCCGCGGATTGCGGCTACGTGCTGGGCGACAGCATGGGCGAGATGTTCGCCTACTACGGCGCCTGCGACATCGCGTGGATCGGCGGAAGCTTGCTGCCCTATGGCGCCCAGAACCTGATCGAGGCGTGCGCGATGGGCGCACCGGTGCTGATCGGACCCTCGACCTACAACTTCGCGCAGGCGGCGGAACTCGCGATCGAGGCGGGCGCCGCGATCCAGGTCGCCGACGCGGCGGGGCTGGTTGGCGAGGTCGCGCGCCTCGTGGCCGATCCGGCGTCGCGCGCACGCATGGGTGAGGCGGGGCTCGCGTTCTCGGTGGCGCATCAGGGCGCGACCGAGCGCACGATGCGGATCGTCGAGCGGTTGCTCGCGCGGCGCGGCGGCTGAACCACCCCGCCGGCTTCGGCTGGACCACCCCGCCGGCTTCAACTGAACCACCCCGCCGCCTGCGGCGGCACCCCTCCTTGAAAAGGAAGGGAAAGGACGGACACCACGCCGTCACGCTGCGCGCGGCACCCCTTGAAAAGGAGGGGAGAATGAAGGTCCCTCCTCCCTGAGGAGGGGTGTCACGCGAAGCGTGACGGGGTGGTGCGAGGTCGGGGTGGCCGCGGAGCGGCCCGGGTGGTGGCGTTTCGGCCTACGGCTGCAGCAGCCGGTTGGCGCGCTGCAGGTCTTCCTCGGTGAGGTTGCCTGCGGCCTGCTTGAGCCTGAAGCCGTTCATGATGGTGTCGTAGCGCGCCTTGGCGAGGTCGCGCTTGGTACTGAACACCTGCTGCACCGCGTTCAGCACGTCGAGGTTGATCCGGACGCCCACTTCGTAGCCGACGCGGTTCGACTGCAGCGAGGTCTCGCTCGAGACGAGGGCCTGTTCGAGCGCCTTCACCTGGGCGAGGCCGTTGCTCACGTTCAGGAACGAGCGGCGCGCGTCGAGTTGCGCGGTGCGACGCACGGTCTCGAGGTCCTGGCGCGCCTTCTCCTGCAACGCGACCGCCTCCTTCGTGCGCGAGAGCACCGAGCCGCCCGCGAAGAGTGGCAAGTTGAACTGCAGCCCGATCTGGGTCTGGTCGATCTGGCGCCGCGTGGCGATGGCCGTCGCGCCCGTGAGCAAGTTGGTGTTGTTGCCGACGTTGCCGACGAGATCGACGGTCGGCAGGTGTCCGGCGCGTTGCCGGTTCACCTCGCGTTTGGAAATCTCGAACACCGCGTCCTGCGCCTGGACGTTGAAGTTCTGGTCCTGCGCGCGCGCCACCCACTCGTCCATGTTGTTCGGGGCGGGCACGTCGAGCTCGATGCTCGGCCTCAGGGGCTTCAGCGCCGGCGGGACGTCGCCGATGAGAAGCTGCAGCGCGCGCCGTCTGACTTCCAGATCGTTGACCGACGCGATCTCCTGTGCGACGGCGAGGTCGTAGCGTGCCTGCGCCTCGTTCGTGTCGGTGATGGTCGCGGTGCCGACCTCGAAGTTGCGCTTCGCCTGCGCGAGCTGCTCGGCGATCGCGGCCTTGTTCGCCTTCACGAACTCGAGGTTGTCCTCGGCGTTCAGGATGTCGAAGTAGGCCTGCGCCACGCGCACGATCAGGTCCTGGCCGGCCGCGCCGAACGTCGCCTCGGCCTGCACGACCTGCAGCTCGCCCTGCTTGAACTGCTCCCAGTTCTGCCAGCGGAAGAGCGGCTGGGTCATCTGGACGGTCCAGCCGTTGCTGTTGTACTGGTAGAGGCCGGGGACCGCCGGATCGATGTGTTGAATCTCCATGCGATTCCAGAAGGTGTTGGCACCGGCGCTGATGACCGGCAGCAGCCCCGCACGGCCTTGCGGATACTTCTCCTGACCCGCTTCGAGCGCAGCGCGCGCCGCCGCGAATTGCGCGTCGTAGCCCTTCGCCTGGTTGTACACCTCGATCAGGTCGGCGGCGGCGACCGGGCCGGCAAGGCCAAGGGCGAGGAGCAGGGCAAGCAGGGTACGTGGCGTCCGATTCATCATTCTTCTCTCGTCAGTACAGTGCCATGGCGGGGTCGACCTGCCTACCCCATCTGTCGACACCGCCGGAAAGGTTGTGGACGGCTCCGCAGCCGCTTCGCTCGACGGGTCGTCGAGCCAGGTTTTGCGCTCCAGAGGCGCGATCTGCTGCGTCGCTGCGAAGGGGATTGCGCATCAGCCGCCTCAAAACTGGAAACGCTCCGGCGCGAGCGCGTTCTTGAGCGGCGCGATGCACGTCTCGAAGATGTCGATCGCGTTGTACGAGCGCTCGGCGACGCAGGTGACGAGCCGCCCCGACATCACCGGCGGATCGCCGACGATCGCGAACAGCCGTCCGCCGACCGTGAGGCTGCGCGGGAACGCGTCGGGCAGGAGCGGCATCGAGCCGGTGAGCACGATGACGTCGTAGGGCGTCTGCTTCGGCCAACCGCGCGCGCCGTCGCCCGTCTCGAGCGTCACGTTGTTCACGCCGGCGCGGCGCAGATTCGCCTCGCCGAACGCCTTCAGGCGCGGATCGATCTCGACGCTGACGACGTGCCGCGCACGATGCGCGAGGAGCGCGGTGAGATAGCCGCTCCCCGTGCCGATCTCGAGCACTTTGTCGGTCGGTTTCACGGCGAGCTCCTGCAGGATGCGGGCCTCCATCTTGGGCGCCATCATCGCTTCGCCTTCGCCCAGCGGGATCTCGAGATCGGCGAATGCGACCGCGCGGTACGCCTCGGGGACGAACGCTTCCCGGCGCACGACGTAGAGCGTGTCGAGCACATCCTGATCCAGCACCTCCCAGGGCCGGATCTGCTGCTCGACCATGTTGAAGCGAGCGTGCTCCAGATCCATCTCGGATGTGTTCGAAGCCTGCAAAATCAGCATTTTACCGATCTTTTCTCAGATTTCAGTGAATAAGTCAAGGGAATCCATTGACCTGCTGAAGATTAGTGCCAGACAGTAGCAACGGGGCGACGGGTCCGGGACCGCCTTTCCAGGGGGCCCAATGATACTTCAGGATCTCGGCGCGAAACCCGCCTGCGCGGGGATGACTAACTCCAAGCTTCCCTTACCGAGGAACCAGCTTGCGCAACCCCGGGTAAAACCACGGGTGAGCATCGATGAACGCATCGCGGTCCGCATCGAACCGGCGTCGCGCCTCGTCCTGACTTCCCGGCACGACGCGCCGCCCGAACGACGGCCCGCCAGGGGCATGCCGATCGAACATTGCTGCGAGCATCAGGTCTCCGACTTCGACGTTGAAATGCTGCGAATCCTGCCAGAGCTTCATGTCCGGCGATACCGGCTCGCCAGTCACGTCGTCATAGGTCAGGAACTCCCAGAGCTGGACGAGGTTCGACCCTTCGCTTGCTGCCGCCACCGCGCGCGCCATTTGATCCAGCGCGTCCCAGCGATCCACATCCGCGCCGCAGAGCGCGTCGAGCTCGAGGTTATAAGCGTGCTGCGGGTAGACCACCAGCTTGAGCTCGATGCCGCGCGCGACCGCTTCGCGCACCACCTGCCGCAATCCGGCGAGATCCAGGGTGCGCCTGGGGCTCGCGACGGGCGCGCGGGCAGCGGTCATCGCATCGAGCCCGCGCAGGGGGCAGGACGTCCCGCGCAGACGCCGGGCGAACATCTCGACGAAGCTCCGCTCGGCCGCGCCCTGGCCGCGCCCGTAGAAGAAACGCCCGTCCAGCGTGTGACTCGGGCGACCGCGGCGCTGCTCGAGCACCGTCCGGACCGAGGCCCTGAAGGCGCTCGCCGAGAAGAGGAGCGACGCGAGGTCAGGCTTCCCCATGGCTGCGACTTGCTCGGTGCAGTCGACCAGGGGCATATCAACCAAGTTGATGCCCAGGATGATGCGCCTCGGCGTGTCGTGGCGCAGCGCGAATTCGAAATAGCACTGGACCTTGTCCCACCACGCCCCGGCAATGCCGAAGTTGTATCCCGTGAGGCGACCGTGGTCCGTGAAGTACGGATTGCTCGGATCGAAACCGATCTCGGCTAACGAGCTGCCAAAGATGATCGCCTCGGGCTTCTCCCTCGCCACGATCGATGGCTTGACATGGCGCTCGAAGCGGCCGAACTTGGTCTTCACCGCGTTGAAGCCCTGGATGCTCACATCGCGGTAATACCCGAACGGATCGACGATGCGGTTGAAGAGGCCCACCAGGGCGAGCGCTCCGAGGATACCCGCGAGCAGCGAGAGCGCGTAGCGGCGAAAGCGCGGCGCGGCCATTCAGAATTGGAAATAGATGAACGCCGTGAAGCCGGAGATGCAGAGGATGGCCGACGCGCCGGCGATCACGCCGATCGCGGTCCACGGCACAGTGGGGCGCCACTGCCAGCGACGCGCTAGAGGCCGAACCTCCTGCGGCACGTTCAGCGCAGGCCGGTATGCGCGCAGCCATTGCTGCGTGTTCGGCAGTGCCCAGGCGATCAACCAGGCGATGACGAGGAAGTTGATCTGCCCGCCGCCGCCGAAGGTCGGAAGATTCTGGAACTCGACCCCGCGCGCGGCGAGCCATTCGCCCACGACGCCCCATTTCTCGAGCCAGCGATAGGGCAGCACGAGGCCGTTCATGCCGGCCATGCCCTCTAGCACGTAGAGCGCGCTGCCGAAGGTCTCGGCGCGGAAGAACACCCACGCGACCACGACCGCCAGGAAGGTGAGGAGGCGCGCGAACGTGATGCCGAGCCCGGTCGGGCCGCGCCTTGCGCGTCCGCGCCGCGCTGGCATCGCGCGCCATGCATGGTTGACGAGCAGGTAGAGCCCGTGCAGCCCGCCCCACGCGACGAACGTCCAGCTCGCGCCGTGCCAGAGTCCTCCGAGGAGCATCGTCACCATGAGGTTCAGGTAGCGGCGCGCCTTGCCCTTGCGGTTGCCACCGAGCGGGATATACAGGTAGTCGCGCAGAAAGCGCGACAGCGTCATGTGCCAGCGGCGCCAGAAGTCGACGATGTTGACCGCCTTGTAGGGCGAATGGAAGTTGAGCGGAAGCCGCACGTTGAACAGCCGCGACAGGCCGATCGCCATGTCGGAGTAGCCGGAGAAGTCGAAGTACAGCTGAAAGGTGTATGCGAGCGCCCCGCCCCAGGCGTCCAGCATCGGCAGTCGCGTTGCCGTCGCGTGCGCGGAGAACACGGGCTCGACGTACTCTGCGAGACCGTCGGCGAGCACGGTCTTCTTGAACAGCCCGATCAGGAAGATCGTGAGCCCGACCGAGATGTTCTCCCAGCGCAGCCGGTAGGTGGACGCGAGCGCGAACTGCGGCATCATCTCCCCGTGGTGCAGGATCGGCCCGGCGATGAGGTGCGGGAAGTAGGTCACGAAGAGCGCGTAGTGCACGAACCGGTACTCGCGCGCCTTGCCCTGGTAGGCATCGGCGAGATACGCGATCTGCGTGAAGGTGAAGAACGAGATCCCGAGGGGCAGCACGATGTCCAGCCCCGCGTACTGGGTGCCGGCGAGGGCGTCGAGGTTGCGGAGAAAGAAGCCGGCGTACTTGTAGTAGCCGAGCAGCGCAAGATCTCCGGCGACCCCCGCCGTGAGGAGCCATCGCGCCCGGCGCCGCTGCCCCCGGCCCGCATCCCGGCCGATCGCGACGCCGATCATGAAGTTGAACACGATCGAGCCGAGCAGCAGCCCGACGTACGCCGGATTCCACCAGCCGTAGAAGAGGAGCGACGCGAGCGTCAGCCAGCCGGCGGCGAGGAAGTGGCTCACGCCCGCGAGCCACAAGAACCCCAGCAGGACGATGGGCAGGAAGCCGAAGATGAATGCGTAGGAATTGAAGAGCACGCCGCGGACCCGGTTTTTCTCTGCTCGGACGCCGAGATGCTACGCGATCTGCGTCAGCCTTTTCCCGCGATGCCTGCGCCGACGCGACCGGCGATGCGACCGAGCGCCACTGCGGTCAGCAGCCCGTTGCCGGACAGATAACCCCAGACGTGTGCACCCGAGATCCCGCGCGCCGCGCCGCCGCCCGCGAGCAGGTTGGGCAACGGGTGTCCCTGCGCGTCGAGCACGCGCGCGTGCTCGTCCACGGCGAGTCCGCCTTGCGTGTGAAAGAGCGCGCCGGTCACCTTCACCGCGTAGTACGGCGGCACGAGCTTGGGCTTCCCCGTGAAGTCGCGGCCGAATGGATCGCGATCCCGGCCCGCCGCGTAGCGGGCGACTTCCTCGAGCGTGCTCGCGAGCCGCGCCGGCGCGACGCCGATGGCCGCGGCCAGACCGGGCACGTCCGGTGCCGGCCTGATCGCGCCCGCCGCGAATGCCTGCCGGTAGTCGTCGAAGGTCATCCCGAGCCGGTGCAGGCGCTCGTCGTAGATGTCCCACGCAAAGCCGCCGGGCTGCCGCAGCACCGGCAGGCACTGCTCGGAGTAGCCCTGGTGCTCGTCGGAGAATCGATCACCCGCGGCATTCATCTGGATGCCGCCCTCCATCATCAGCGCCAAGGTGACGAGCACACCGTGCGGTGTGGCGACCGAGCCGTGACCCTGGTAGGCGGTCATGTCTCCGCTTGCAGCGCCGAGCGCGGTGCCCCAGGCGACCGCGTCGCCCTGGTTGCCGGCGTGCCCGAAGTAGAGCGCGTCCGCGATCTCCGGGATGTGCCGGCGCACCAGTTCCGGATTGCCGCCGAAGCCGGAGGACGCAAGCACGAGCGCATTGCAGCCGACCTCCTCGAGCGAACCGTCGGGGCGGGCGAAGCGGACGCCGGTGACGCGGCGCCCGCGGTTCGCGAAGACGTCGGTGACGTGCGCCGAGCACAGGATGTCGATCCCGGCCGCGCCGGCGCTTCGGACGAGCGCCGCCATCAGCGTGGCGCCGGTCTTCTCCGGCACGGCGTGCATGCGCAGCGCGGAGTGCCCGGGATAGAGAAAGCCCTCCACCAGCACGAATGGGACGCCGTGCGCATCGGCGAGCCACTCGATCGTCGGGCCCGATGCGCGGCACACCGCCTCGACGACGCGCGGGTCGGCCTCGCCGTGATTCTTGCGCGCGACGTCCTTCGCCATCTGCGCGGGCGAGTCCGCGACACCCGCGGCGCGCTGGAACCGGGTGAAAGCGGCGGGGATGAAGCCCGAGGAGAGCGCGGTCGAACCCGAGGGCGTGGCGTCGCGCTCGAGGACGAGCACCTCGGCGCCGGCGTCTCTCGCCGCGAGCGCCGCGACGAGGCCGCACGCGCCGGCACCCACGATCACGACGGGCGTCGCGAGCTCGAAGCGCTTCGCGTCGTCGAAGACGATTGGCATGATGCGTGACCGGCCTCTCGGTTCAGATCATTCCCGCGTCCGCGGGAATGACGAGCTCTCCAGAGCCGTTCTACCGGCTCGTGGGCCGGCGGAGATATTGCCCGCGCGCCGGACCGAGGACCTTGCCGCGGTCGTAGATCAGCCGGCCCCGGAGGAAGGTGCTCTTCACGCGCCCGGTGAGCTCCTGGCCCTCGAACGGCGTGTAGCCCTGCTTCGACTCCGACTCGGCCGCGCGCACGACGAAGGTCTCCTGCGGATCGACGAGCACGAGATCGGCATCGAATCCGACGGCGATGTCGCCCTTCGTCCGCAGGCCGTAGCGCTGCGCCGGGTTCCACGCGAGGAGCTCGGCCATGTGGTTGTAGGACATCCCGCGCTTCGCGCCCTCGGAGACCACGCCGGAGAGCAGGTACTCGGTGCCGCCGAAGCCCGACTTCGCCGGCCAGATGTTGCCGGGGTCGCTCTTCGCCCACTTCTGCTCGGCCGAACAGCAGGCGTGGTCACTCACGATCCAGTCGACGTCGCCGTGGAGCACCGCCTCCCACAGCGCCTCCACGTCCTCGCGCGGGCGGATCGGCGGGTTCACCTTCGCGTGCACGCCGCACTTCGCATCGACGTCGAGCAGCAAGTGGCCGACCGTGACCTCGCGCCGGAAATTGATGTGCGGGAACACGTCCTGCATCATCAGCGCCGCCTCGATCGCCTTCTGCGAGGAGAGGTGCAGCAGGTTGATGTTCAGGCAGTCGGTCTCGTACGCGAGATAGGAAGCGATCCAGATCGCGAGGCCCTCCGAGTGGGGCGGCCGCGCCGCGCTGTAGGCCCGCAGGCCGGTGAGCTTGCCTTCGCGCTCGACGAGCTTCGTGTAGGCGTTCAGGATCTCGGCGAGCTCGCAGTGCAGGCTGACGCTGATGTGGTCGGCGATGTCCGGATGCCGGTCCATCATCCGGCGCGCCGAGCGCATGATGAACTCGAAGTGCGCGATGTCGTAGCGCTCGTCGGGCCCGATCATCAGGAACTGGTTCTGGCTGTCGGACTTGCCGTGCAAGCCGTAGCCGCCGTAGAACATGAAGATCTTGAACGACGGCACGCCGTGATCGGTGAGGAGCGACTCCATCTCGTCGATGTGCGCTGCCTCGATCGGCGCGATGTGGAAGCCGTAGTCCACCCAGAAGTTGCCCTGCGAGAGGCGCATCGCCTCGGCCATGAAGTCGCGGTAGGGACCGCCGCGGTTGAGGTAGTACTGCCCGGTGCGCACGTAGTTGAGGCTCGACGTGACCCCGCCCATCGCCGCGGCCTTGCTCTCGCTCACCGCGTCCTGCGCGAGCGGCTGGTAGATGCCGATGTGCATGTGGGCGTCGACGAGGCCGGGGAAAGCGAGCAGGTTGCGGCCGTCGAAGGCCTCGTTCGCCTCCTCTGCGCGAATCTCCGGCGCGAGCCGCGCGAACTTCCCGTCCTTGATGCCGACGTCGAGCAGGTCGACCGAACTCCGGTTCGGGCGGACCACGCGCACGTTCTTGATGACAAGGTCAAGCGATTTGCTCATGACTTCTCACTCCGGGGGAAGTAGTCGCAGTACAGATCTCCTCCTCGCCGAGGAGGGGACTGGTTCTTTCCCCTCCTTGCGAAGGAGAGGGTCTTTCTTCTCCCCTCCTCTTTGAGGAAGGGTGACCGCGCGAGCGGCCGGGGTGGTGCGGGATAGGGGTGGCACGCGAAGCGTGACAGGTCGGTGCGTCTACTCATGATTCTCATAGCGCTTGCCGAGCGCAAAGAGCTCGGGCGTGCCGATGACCGCGTTCAGGCCGTCGAAATCCAGCATCCGGCTGCGGCACGCCGCGGTCGTTCCGTCACGTTTGAGCGTCGTGAAGTACTCGCGCGCGGCGAACGCCAGCGCGCGCGCGAGTCCGCCTGGGAAGATCACGATCGAGAACCCGAGCGCCTCGAGCGCAGCCGCGGCCAGGACCGGGGTCTTGCCTCCTTCGACCATGTTGGCGAGGAGCGGCACGCGCGGGGCGAATCGCGCCGTGGCCTTCATCTCGCCCTCCGAGCGCAGCGCCTCGACGAAGAGGGCATCCGCGCCCGCGGCGAGATAGCGTTCCGCGCGCTCGAGCGCCGGCGCGAGCCCCTCCACCGCGACGGCATCGGTGCGCGCGACGATCAGCGTGTCCGCGCTGTGCCGGGCATCGAGCGCCGCGCGGATCTTGCCGGCCATCTCTGCGGCGGGGATGAGGGCCTTGCCGTCGAGGTGGCCGCAGCGCTTCGGCGTCGCCTGGTCCTCGAGCTGGATGGCAGAGGCGCCGGCGCGCTCGAGCATCGTCACCGTGCGGGCGACGTTGAGCGCGTTGCCGAAGCCCGTGTCGGCGTCGACGATGATCGGGACGGCCACGCGCTCGCGGATGTTGGCGAGCGTGTTCTCGACCTCGCTCGCGGTGACGAGCCCGACGTCCGGGCGTCCGAGGCGCGTGTAGGCGATGCTTGCCCCGGAGAGGTAGATCGCCTCGAACCCGGCCTGCTCGGCGAGCAGCGCCGAGAGCGCGTCGAATACGCCGGGGGCGAGCAGGATGGGCTTTGCTGCGAGCCGTTGCCGGAGGGTCATGTCGTACCCTTCCGCCGCGCGAGCTTCTTCTCCAGGTGCGGGAGCAGGCCGCCGTCGCGCACCATCTCCAGCAGGAAGCCGGGGACGGGTTCGCACGCGAGCGTCTCCCCGGTGGTGCGATTTTCGATCCGTCCGGCCTGCGGGTCGACCCGCAGTTCGTCGCCGGGCCGGATGCGCTTCGCGTCGGCGCACGCGAGCGCGGGCAGCCCCAGGTTCAGCGCATTGCGGTGGAAGAGCCCGGCGAACGACTCGGCGACCAGCGCGGCGACGCCGAGGTGCCGCAGCGCCGCGGCCGCCTGTTCGCGCGATGAGCCGAGCCCGAAGTTGCGCCCGCCCACCACCACGTCGCCCGGCCGCACCGCCGCGGCGAATGCGGGGTCGATCGCCTCCAGGCAGTGCTTCGCGATCTCGTCGACGGCGTACTTCATGTAGCGTCCGGGCGCGAGCGCGTCGGTGTCGATGTCATCGCCGAAGACCCAGGCGCGCCCGGTCATCGCGGTCCCCTGCTCGCGAGAAACTCTCGTGGATCGCAGATCCGCCCCGCCGCCGCGGAGGCCGCCACGGTGTAGGGCGAGGCGAGGTAGACGCGCGAGGACGGCGCGCCCATGCGGCCCTTGAAGTTCCGCGCGGTGGTCGAGATCGCCACGGTGTTCTCGGCCAACCGGTTGGCGCCGTAGCCTGCGCACGCGCCGCAGGCGATCGGCAGAAGCTCGGCGCCGGCGTCGAGAAGAACGCCGAGCGTGCCCTCGCGGCGCGCGAGCTCCTGGTCGCGCAGGCTCGCGGGCGCCACCATCAGCCGCACGCCGCTTGCCGCCCTGCGGCCCTCGAGCACGCGCGCCGCCATGCGGAGGTCGGCGAGCTTCGCGCCGGTGCACGCGCCGATGTACGCGATGTCGATGCGCACGTCGCCGTGGTCCGCCGCGGCCGCAGCGTTCGCCGGGCTGTCCGGTGCCGCGACCTGCGGGGCGAGCGCGCCCGCATCGAAGCGGTGATGCGCGAGCACCGGCGCCTCCGGATCGCTCTGCCAGCGCTCGAACTGCACGACGTCCAGCTCGGCCTCGCCGACGCCCGCCGCACCGAGATAATCGCGCGTCGTCGCGTCCGGCGCGACGAGGCCGGCCTGGCCGCCGAGCTCGGCGGTCATGTTGGCGAGCGTCATGCGCTCCTGCATCGGCATTCCCCGCACCGCCGCGCCACGGAACTCGACCGCCTGGTACTCACCGCCGTCCATACCGAAGCGCCCGATCAGGAACAGCATCACGTCCTTGGCGGAGAGGCCGTCCCCGAGCGCACCTTCGAGCTCGATCACGATCGTGTGGGGCACCTTCAGCCAGATCTCGCCCGTGACGAGTACGCCGAGCATCTCGGTGGCGCCGATCCCGAACATGTAGGCGCCGAACGCCCCGCCAGTGGGCGAGTGGCTGTCGCCACCGACGGCGAACATCCCGGGCCGCAGGTGGCCCCGCTCCGGCAATACGACATGGCAGATTCCTTCGCCGTCGTAGAAGCGCTCGACACCCGCGGCCTTGACCCAGTCGCGGGCGATCTCGACGATCCGCCGGCTGTCGGCGTCGGTCGCCGGCAGATAGTGGTCGGTGACGACCACCACCTTCGCCGGGTCCCACACCTTCGCTCCGAGCTGCTCGAGCATCGGCTTGACGCGCCGCGGGCCGCCGGAGTCGTGCATCATCGCGAGATCCACGCGGCAGGTGACGATCTCGCCGGGTGCGACGGCATCCCGCCCTGCGGCGCGCGCAACGAGCTTCTGTGCGAGCGTCAGCGCCACGGCTAGATCCCCAGGTATGCGCGCTTCAGCTCGCTGTGCGCGAGCAGCTCGGCCGGCGCGCCGTGAAAGACGATGCCGCCGTTCTCCAGCACGTACGCGCGATGCGCGATCTCGAGCGACTGGCCCACGTTCTGCTCCACGAGCAGGATCGAGAGCCCCTCACGGTTCAGCCGCCCGATCAGCGCGAACATCTCCTCGACGAGCAGCGGCGAGAGGCCGAGCGAGGGCTCGTCGAGGATGAGCAGCCGCGGCTCGGCCATCAGCCCGCGGCCGATCGCGAGCATCTGCTGCTCGCCGCCGGAGAGCGTGGCCGCCTGCTGGGCGGTGCGCTCCCTGAGGCGCGGAAAGACGGCGAAGACGCGCTCGAGGCTCTGGGCGCGACGCGCGCGGCCGCGCCGATAGCTGCCGAGCTCGAGATTCTCGAGCACCGAGAGATTCGGGAAGACGCGGCGCCCCTCGGGAACCTGGATCAGGCCGGCCGCCACGATCGCGGTGTCGCGCGCGCGCGTGATGTCGGCGCCCTCGAAGCGGACCGTGCCGCCGAAGGCCGGGTACAGGCCGCACACCGTGTTGTTCAGGGTCGACTTGCCGGCGCCGTTCGAGCCGAGCACCGCGACGATTTCGCCCGCGTCGATGGTCATGCTGACCCCGCGCAGGACTTCGACCCGGCCATAGCCGCCGCGCAGGCGGTCGATCTCGAGGAGCGCGCTCATATGCGCACCGCGCCCTGCGCCCGCCGCAGGCGCTCGGCCGTTCCCTGACCGAGATAGGCCTCGATCACCGCCCGGTTGCTCGTGATGTCGGCGGGAGCGCCATCGGCGATGATGCGCCCGTTGGCGAGCACGTAGACGCGCTCCGCGAGATTCATCACCGCCTGCATCACGTGCTCGATCATCAGCACCGTCACGCCCGCTGCGCCGTCCTGCCCGGCCGCGATGGCGCGGATCACCGGGATCACCTCGGTGATCTCCTGCGGGTTCAGCCCGGCCAGCACCTCGTCGAGCAAGAGCAGCGCGGGGCCGGTCGCGAGCGCGCGCGCGAGTTCGAGCCGCTTGCGCCCGGCGATGGTGAGGTTCATCGCGAGCTTGTCGAGCTCGTCTCCGAGCCCCACCTGCCGGGCGACGCGCTCCGCGCGCGCGAGGGCTTCCGCGCGGCCGCGATGGCGCAGGTGGGCGCCGACCGCGACGTTCTCGCGCACCGTCTGCGCGCCGAACGGCTGCACGATCTGGAAGGTCCGCGCCATGCCGAGCCGGCAGATCTCGTGCGGCGGCAGCCCGGTGACGTCGCGGCCGCGAAACACGACGCGGCCCGCATCGGGCTTGAGGAAGCCCGAGAGCATCGCGAAGAGCGTCGTCTTCCCGGCGCCGTTCGGGCCGATCAAGCCGACGATCGCGCCCGGCGGCACGCGCAGGCTCGCGTTCTCCACGGCCGTCAGTCCGCCGAACGTCTTCGTGAGGCCGCTCGCCTCAAGCATGGGTCGACCCCCGCGCCGCGCCGCGCGCCTGGAAGAGACCCATCACGCCGCGCGGCATGAAGCTCACCATCAGCACCAGCACGACGCCGTACGCGGCGAGGTTGATTCCCGGCGCGTCGCCCATGAGGTTGCGTGTCGTCTCGCCGAGGGCGTGCAGCAAGGCGGCGCCGAGCAGCGGGCCCCACACCGTGCCCATGCCGCCGACGATCGGAGCGAGCAGCGCCTCGACCGAGGCGCCCAGCCCGTACGCGATGTGCGGATCGATGTAGTGCAGGTACTGGACGTAGAAGGCGCCGCCGGCGGCCATCAGCACCCCGGAGATGACGATCGCCCGCAGCTTGACGCCGAAGACGTCGACGCCGAGCGCCGCCGCCGATTCCTCGTTGTCGCGCACCGCCTGCAGCCAGGCGCCGTAGCGCGAGTGCTTCAGCCACCAGGAGACGACGAAGCCGGCGACGACGAAGCCGAGGATGAGATAGAGGTAGCCGGCCGGCGAGGCGAACTGCATCCTGGCCGCGGTTGCGGCGAGCGGCACCATGAGGCCGACGCCGGCGCCGGTGAAATCGAAGGTGTTGGCGAGGATGCGGAACACCTCCGCGAACGCGAGCGTCACCAGCGCGAAGTACGAGCCGCGCAGGCCGTAGCGGAACGAGAGCGCGCCGATCAGGGCGCCCATCGCGCCGCCGAGCGCGAGCGCCGCCGGCAGCGCCGCCCACGCGTTCCAGCCGAACTTCACCTGCAACACCGCCATCGCGTAGGCGCCGGTGCCGAAGAAGACGGCGTGCCCGAACGAGAACTGCCCGCCGAAGCCGCCGAGGATGTTCCACGCCTGGCCGAGGAGCGCCGCGTAGAGCGTCATGATGACCACGTTCAGCGCATAGCCGGATGTGACGAAAGCCGGGACGGCTGCGACGGCGAGCGCGAACACGGCGATGGCGGCGAGCTCTCTCATGCGCGTGCGCCGAAGAGGCCCTGCGGCCGGAAGAGCAGCACGGCGATGAAGATGAGGAAGATCCCGATCTGGCCCAGGCTCTCCCCGAGCCACAGGCCGCCGATCGACTCGACGAGTCCAATGATGAGGCCGCCGAGGAGCGCGCCGAGGAAGCTGCCCATGCCGCCCAGCACGACGATCGTGAAGGCGATCAGCACGAACCCGTTGCCGACCTGCGGGTTCACGTAGTACGCCGGCAGCAGAAAGCACGCGGCGGCCCCGAGGCACGCGAGCCCGATGCCGAAGCTCATCGCGAAGACGTGGTCGACGTCGATGCCGACGAGCCGCGCGCCTTGCCGCTCCTTCGCGATCGCGCGGATGGCGCGGCCGAGGTCGGTCCTGCCGACGAGCAGCAGGAGCAGCCCGGCGACCACCAGTGCGCCCGCGAACGCGACGACCTTTGGCACGGAGATGGTCGCCCCGAGGATGTTCATCGTCGAGAAGGTGTACGGGGTGTCGATGGTCTGGGTGTCCGACTTGAAGAGAAAGAGTGCGAGGTTCTCGAGCACGATCGCGATGCCGAGCGTGACGAGGAGGACGTTCTCCTCCTTGCCGTGGCTCGCGCGCCCGATCACCAGCCGCTGCAGGGCGTAGCCCGCGGCGAACATCGCGGGCACCATGATCGGCAGCGAGACGTAGGGATCGAGGCCGAGGCGCTGATGGAGGTAGTACACCCCGTAGAGCGCAACCATCAGCGCCGCGCCGTGCGCGAAGTTGATGATGTGCAGGACGCCGTAGATCAGCGTGAGCCCGAGCGCGATGAGCGCGTAGACCGCCCCGGTCGTGAGCCCGTTCAGGGCCGAGGCGAGGAGGATCGAGGGCTCGAGCACGGGCGCGGCGTCACACCGCCGCCCGCGCCCGCAGCCTGCCCGCGGTCACGCCTTCCACGGGAACACCGGCTCGGTCTGCGCGTAGGTGTTCGGCAGGATCACCTTGATGTCGTTCTGCAGGACCTGCAGCACGAGCGGCCGGGCGCCCTGGTTCTGGCCGTTCACGAACTGCGTCGGACCGTAGGGCATGAAGTGCCCGCTCCAGGTCGAGCTCGCGAGCGCGTTCACGATCGCGTCGCGGTCGCGCGACTTCGCCCGCTCGATGGCGTCGGCGAGGAGGTGCACGCACTGGTAGTTGAGGAACACCTCGTAGGTGAAGAACTCCTTCATGCCCTCGACTTTCTTGCGCAGCGCGAGCGCGCGCTTGTCCTTGGGGTTGTACCAGTGGTTGACGTCGATCACGCCGTTCGCGACGTCCGGGAACTCCTTCACGAACTTGAACGAGGAGGCCGCGCCGCCGAGCACCGAGAAGATCGCCTTCGGCTGCACGTTCTGCTGCTTCATCGTGCGCAGAAGGAGGGCGTACTCGTTGTAGTAGTTGGCCGGGATGACGATGTCCGGGTTCACCGCCTTGATCCGGAGCACGATGTTGTTGAAGTCGCGCGTCGGGTTGGCGTGCTTGATGACCTCCTTCACCTCGTAGCCGAGGCCCGGCAACTCGCGCGACAGCAGGTTCGCGGTGCCGGTGCCGAAGAGCGACTCCTCGTGGATGATCATGATCGTCCGCGCGGGCTTGCCCGCGAGAGTGTTCATGATGTGGAAGTAGTTGATCGCCTCCTGCGAGACGACCTTGTAGCCGGGGGCGAAGCGGAAGGTGTTCTTCAGTCCGCGCTCCACGATCTGGTCGGCGACGCCGACGTCCACCACGTGCGGGATGTTGTACTTGGCGGCGGCCTGCGTGGTGGCGAGGCAGATCGCGCTCGCATAGGCGCCGACGATCGCCGAGACGCCGCCCTGGTTCATCTTCTCGACCTCGGCGACGCCGACCTCGGGCTTCGACTGCGCGTCGCCGAGCACCGCCTCGATCTTCGCGCCGCCGAGCGCCTTGATGCCCCCGGCCGCGTTGATCTCGTCGATCGCGATGCGCGCGCCCAGCCGGGACAGGTTGCCCGAGTAGGCGAGAAAGCCCGTCACCGGGTGGAGCACGCCCACCTTGATCGGGCCGGATTGCGCGCGGACGATGGCCGGAAAGCCGAGCACGCCCGCGCCGGCGGCGAGGGCGGTCGAGTGCCGCAGGAACCGGCGGCGGGTGCTGCGCTTGGGTTGGGTCATTTTTTTCCTTTCTCCGTGGGGTGCTGGGGTCGTGGACCCGGTACCGCGGCGCCTCGGGCTCCTCGCGCCACGCTCCTGGGGCTCAGGATTGTACTAACGTCCTGCCGTTTGGGCATTTCAGCTTCCGCCCGCCCGCCGCCCGCCGCCCGCCGGCCTCCCGCCCGCCTCCCGCCTGATTCCCGCCTGATTCCCGCACGGGGAGCGCGGGCTTGCGCGCAGCGTTGAAACGCCTCCTCGATTGGAGTACCGTTGGCCGATCGACGTAGGGGTCCTGCCGCGCAAGGCGAGTGCAGTCGCGGCGGGTGAGAGAGTCCCTTCGAACCTGACGCGGGTAATCCCGCCGTAGGAAAGCGTCGGCAGCCGCCCCCGCCTGCTTGCGCTTCCTCCGCCTGGCCAGTCACGAGGAGCGCCATGGTTGCCAATCCGAAGTTCATCGCCGCGACGGCGCACGTCGACGACGCGGCCGTCAAGCCGCTGCCGCGTTCGCGCAAGATCTACGTCGCGGGCGCGCGGCCCGACGTGCGCGTGCCGATGCGCGAGATTAGCCAGTCGGATACGCCCGCCTCGTTCGGCGCGGAGCGCAACGCGCCGATCTTCGTCTACGACACCTCCGGCCCGTACACCGATCCCGACGCGAGGATCGACATTCGCAAGGGCCTGCCCGCGCTCCGCGCGCGCTGGATCGACGAGCGCGCCGACACCGAGACGCTCGCCGCGCCGAGCTCGCGCTACGGCCAGGCGCGGCTCGCCGATCCGCAGCTCGCCGAGATGCGCTTCGGGCTCGAGCGCAAGCCGCGCCGCGCGCTCGCCGGGCGCACCGTCACCCAGATGCACTATGCGCGCCGCGGCATCGTCACACCCGAGATGGAGTTCGTCGCGATCCGCGAGAACTGCCTGCGCGAGAAGTACCTGGCGAGCCTGCCGCCGGCGCAGCGGGAGCTGATCGGGCGAGGGCATCGCGGGCAGGGCTTCGGCGCCGCGATCCCGCCCGTGATCACGCCCGAATTCGTGCGCGCCGAGGTCGCGCGCGGCCGCGCGATCGTCCCGGCGAACATCAATCATCCGGAGAGCGAGCCGATGATCATCGGCCGCAACTTCCTCACCAAGATCAACGCCAACATCGGCAACTCCGCGGTGTCCTCGGGCATCGCCGAGGAGGTCGAGAAGATGACCTGGGCGATCCGCTGGGGCGGCGACACGGTGATGGATCTCTCCACCGGGAAGCACATCCACGAGACGCGCGAGTGGATCGTGCGCAACAGCCCGGTGCCGATCGGCACGGTGCCGATCTACCAGGCGCTCGAGAAGGTGGACGGACGGGCCGAGGAGCTCACCTGGGAGATCTACCGCGACACGCTCGTCGAGCAGGCCGAGCAGGGGGTGGACTACTTCACCATCCATGCCGGCGTGCGCCTCGCCTTCATCCCGCTCACCGCGAAGCGGATGACCGGCATCGTCTCGCGCGGCGGCTCGATCATGGCGAAGTGGTGCCTCGCGCACCACGAGGAGAGCTTCCTCTACGAGCGGTTCGAGGAGATCTGCGAGATCATGGCCGCGTACGACGTCGCGTTCTCGCTGGGCGACGGGCTGCGACCGGGCTCGATCTACGACGCGAACGACGAGGCGCAGCTCGCGGAGCTCAGAACGCTCGGCGAGCTCACCGACATCGCCTGGAAGCGCGACTGCCAGGTGATGATCGAGGGGCCCGGGCACGTGCCGATGCAGCTCATCCGGGAGAACATGGAGCTCGAGCTCGCGCAGTGCAAGGAAGCGCCGTTCTACACGCTCGGGCCGCTCACCACCGACATCGCGCCGGGCTACGATCACATCACCAGCGCGATCGGCGCGGCGATGATCGGCTGGTACGGCACGGCGATGCTCTGCTACGTGACGCCCAAGGAGCACCTCGGGCTGCCGGACAAGGACGACGTCAAGGACGGCATCGTCGCGTACAAGATCGCGGCGCACGCCGCCGACCTCGCGAAGGGCCACCCGGGCGCGCAGATCCGCGACAACGCGCTCTCCAAGGCGCGCTTCGAGTTCCGTTGGGAGGACCAGTTCAACCTCGGCCTCGACCCGGACAAGGCGAAGCAGTTCCACGACGAGACCCTGCCGCAGGAGGGCGCGAAACTCGCGCACTTCTGCTCGATGTGCGGCCCGCACTTCTGCTCGATGAAGATCACCCAGGACGTGCGCGACTTCGCCGCGAAGCAAGGGGTCTCCGAGGACGAAGCGCTCGTCGCGGGGATGGCGCAGAAGGCCGCCGAGTTCGTGGAGCAGGGCGGCGAGATCTACCGCAAGGCGTAGGGAGACTCGGCAGAAGCCCGTCATTCCCGCCTTAGGGGCGCCGATTTAGTCATCCCCGCGAAGCCTGTCCCCGACGGGGGAATCGGGGAGCGGGGATCCAGTAAGCTTGGCCGACGGCGAAACCCTGGATTCCCGCGGACCCTGCCCCCGAACGGTCTTATCGGGGGGCGGGCACGACTAGCGCCCCCGCTTGCGCGGGAATGACGAGATTCTTCAGAGTTTCCTTAGCGGGGACGACGAGTTCTCCCGGTTCCGCGGGAATGACGATTTTTGCCAGTTCCGCCATGCCCTCCGCCATCATCCGGACTTCGATCGCACTGGCGTGCTGCGCCCTGCTCGCTGGGTGCGAGGACGTCATCTACTTCCCCCAGCCGCTGCCGCACGGCGCACACGAGGCGATCACGGCCCGCTTCCCGCAAGTCGAGCCGCTCCAGATCGTCCGGCCCGGCGGGGTCACCCTCCGTGGGTGGCTCGCTCGCGGGGCGGGGGCCGCACCGCGGCCGCTCGTCCTGTACTTCGGAGGCAACGCGGAGGAGGTCTCGTGGATGCTCGGGCGGCGGGAGGCGCTCGCCGCATGGGATCTCGCGCTCGTCAACTACCGCGGGTACGGGGCGAGCGAGGGCCGCCCCCTGGAGGCCGACCTCTATGGCGATGCCCTGGCCGTTTACGACCGGCTCGCGGCGCGCGCGGACGTCGATCGCGATCGCATCGTGGCCATCGGCCGCAGCCTCGGCTCGGGCGTCGCCACCTACCTCGCCACTCAGCGCCCCCTCGCCGCGATCGTGCTGATCTCACCCTTCGACAGCATCACCGCGGTCGGGCAGCACCACTACCCGATCATTCCGGTGCGGCTCGTCGTGGGGAACCGGTACGACTCCCTCGGACGGGCGCCGGGGATCCGGGTGCCCTTGCTCATGGTCACCGGCGAGCGGGACACCATCATTCCGCCGGACTATTCGGCCCGGCTGTTCGAGGCGTGGGGCGGCGCGAAGCAGGCGGTCGTCATTCCCGACGCCGGCCACAACGACCTCGAGGAGAGTCCGCTCTTCTGGTCGGCGATCGGCGGTTTCCTGACCGGAATCCGATAGCGCCGCTTGCGGGACCGGGCGTACTGCACGCCTCCCGGCCGGTCGCCATCGCGATTTCACAATTCTTCACAACTTCGCCATCGTTCGCGGTCTAAGCTTGTAAACATCCCACCGTCATTTGCGTTGGCTCAACAACGGGACTGGAAAGCGAATTACGATGCGCAGCATGGCCGACGACGCGTGCCCCTTCGAATGGGCGGAGTACAACCTGCCGGACGAGCTGATCGCCCGTGCACCGGTGAGCTCGCCGTTCGCGCGCCGCGCCATGGGAGCACGTCGGACGCGTGAGGCTGCCCCGGCCGCCGATCCTGCGACCGGGCTGAGCCCGCTCGGGGGCTTGCGCCTGCTCCTGCCGCCCGACTTCGGCCTGCCGAAGGCCTGACGACTTTCGGACCGTCGCCGCCGGTGTCGCCGCCACCCGGCCAGGGCGAAGGGCGATGCCCGAGCACTCGGGCACGCTAGAATCGAGTCGATGGATCCGCTTCTGCTCGCGAAGGCGCTCGTCCTGGGCGTCGTCGAGGGACTCACCGAGTTCCTGCCCATCTCCTCCACCGGCCATCTGATCCTCGCGGGCGACCTGCTCGGCTTCAACGACGAGAAGGGCAAGATCTTCGAGATCGTGATCCAGACGGGCGCCATGCTCGCGATCGTCTGGGAATACCGCGCGCGGTTCGGGCATATCCTCGTCCGGCTCGGCTCGGAGGCCGCGGCGCGGCGCTTCGTGGCCAACATCGGCATCGCGTTCGTCCCGGCCGCGGTCCTCGGGCTCCTTTTCGCCGGGTACATCAAGGCGGCGCTGTTCAAGCCGGTGCCGGTCGCCATCGCCTTCATCGCCGGTGCTTTCGTCATCCTGTGGGCCGAGCGCCGCGAGCACCGGATCACGGTCCAGTCGGTGGATGACATGCGCTGGCCCGACGCCCTGAAAGTCGGCTTTGCCCAGGCCTTCGCGCTCATTCCTGGCACCTCGCGTTCCGGGGCGACGATCATCGGCGGGATGCTCTTCGGGCTCTCGCGCCGTGCCGCGACCGAGTTCTCGTTCTTCCTCGCCGTGCCGACGCTCGTCGCGGCCGGCGCCTATGACTTCTACAAGCACCGCGCGCTCTTCGATGCCCACGATCTCGGCATGTTCGCCGTCGGGATGGCCGCCTCGTTCGTCTCGGCGTTCCTGTGCGTGCGCTGGCTGCTGCGTTACATCGCCTCGCACGACTTCAGGATCTTCGCCTGGTACCGGATCGCCTTCGGGGTGATCGTGCTCCTCACCGCCTACACCGGCGCGGTCGAGTGGACCGCGGCGCACTGACGGGCACGCGCGCGCGCTTGCCCGGGAAGGTCGCGGCCGCCTCTGCCGGAGCGGTCACTCGGGCACGAGCCAGCGCACGACGCGTGCGCCCTTGCCGTCCCGCGCCATCGCCTGCGCCAGCCAGTCGAGCAGCGGCGCGGCCTCCTCGTCGAGCCGCCATGGCGGATTGATCACCAGCATGCCGCAACCGAGCATGACCCCCGTCTGCAGCGCCCGCGTCGCGGTCTCGGCAACGACGCAGAGCTCGAGCTGGAGGACCTTGCGAATCCCCGTATCGGCGATCTCGCGCTCGAAGCGCCGGATGGCTGGCCGCTCGATCGCCGGATACCAGACGGCGTACGTGCCGGTCGCCCAGCGGCGATGCGCGCCGGCGATCGCGGCGGCGATCCGCGCAAACTCGCCCGCCCGGTCGAAGGAGGAGTCGAGCAGCACGAGGCCCCGCCGCTCCTTCGGCGGCAGGAACGTGCCGAGCGCCTCGTAGCCGTCCATCCTGCGCACCTGCACCTGCCGGTCGCCCGCGAAGCGCGCCGCAAGCTCGGCGCAGTCGCTCTTGTTGAGCTCGGTGAGCGCCATGCGGTCGCCGGGCCGCAGCAGGTGCCGCGCGATGCACGGAGAGCCGGGGTAATAGCGCAGCCTGCCGTCCGGATTCTCGGCGCGCATCGCAGCCAGGTAGCCGGCGAGCGCCGGCGGCGCGTCGCGACGCAGCCAGACGCGTGCGATGCCGTGATCGAACTCGCGCGCCTTCTGGGCCCATGCGTGCGCGAGGTCGTACCGGCCGAGCCCCGCGTGCGTGTCGAGGTAGAAGAACGGCTTCGCCTTCTGCCCGAGCGCCGCGAGGAGGCGGACGAGCAGCGCGTGCTTGAACACGTCGGCGAAATTGCCGGCGTGGAAGAGGTGACGATACGCAAGCACTACCGGGCTGCCGAAAAAAGTGCCGTCGTCGGAAGCTTCGTCTGACGAATTGCGCGTGCAGTCAAAACACCGGTCGTACGAACAAGGGGGAAAGCCCCCTTGTATATCCCCCAATCGCACAAGGGGCGAGCCCCTTGTATATCCCCTCCTGCGAAGAGGCGGGGTGTTCAACAGACTGCTACAGCTTGTCGTACTTCGTGGCCTTGCCGCGCGCCTTCTCGACCGGATACTTCGCCGCGTTCAGCGCGAGCTTCTTCCGCGCCGCCTGCACCGGGTCGATGCCGAGCCGGTCGGCGAGCCGGACGAGGAAGAGGAGCACGTCGGCGATCTCGAGCTCCACTTCGGCGCGCGTCTCCGGCGCGAGCCGCTCGCTCGCCTCGGCGTCGAGCCACTGGAAGTGCTCGGTCAGCTCGCCCGCCTCGGCGACGAGCGCCATCACCAGGTTCTTCGGATTGTGGAACTGCTCCCAGTCGCGCTCTGCGGCGAAGGCGGCGAGCGCGTGGCGCAGTCCTTCCAGGCTGTCGTTGTCGGTCATCAGCGATCCTTTGCGCTAGAAAGCGGCTGCCGTCCTCGCATCAACCTTGCGTCCAGGGCAGCCCTGCCACGCGCCAGCCGTTGATCGTGTTGCGATGTCCGCGCGCGTCCTTGTCGCCCTCGAATCCCTCGAGGACGTTGTAGGCCTCGCCATAGCCCAGCTGCGCGGCGAGCGCGGCTGCGTGGTGCGAGCGCTGGCCGCTGCGGCATATGAACATGAGCGGCGCCTCGGATCGCTCCACCGCGAGCCGCAGCTCTTCGGCGAAGCGGGCGTTTCGCACGCCCCCGGGATAACCCGTCCACTCGACGTGCAAGGCGCCCGGCACGCGACCGACCCAATCGAGCTCGGCTCGCGTCCGGACGTCCACCATCTGTGCGCCGATGACGGTCTGCCAGATCGCGAAGGCCTCACCGGGGGTGAGCGCACCACGATAGGGCAGCTTCATCTCGGCCGCTCGCTGACGAGCACGGCTAAGCATCGATTCGAATGACTCCATCGCACGGAGAGATAGAGAAGGGTTGGGTTCGAGTACTTTAACTATCGGAAATAAAAGATCTTTCATGTGACGTCGCCAGGGCGGACGGGGTTTGCACCAAATTCGTGCACAATATACGAGGTCGCACCAGGATGATGCACGTCCTTTGGCATCGGCGAGGCCAACTCGCTTACGGAACAAGGAGCTAGCTCGATCGACGGGGGTGGCATGGTTCTCGCCATTGGCATTTCGTGCTGCCAATTCAGAAAACGGTTCCGCTCAATCGCATAGGAGAACGAGGATGTCAATGAAGCCTGCCGACGTACTGAAGCTCATCAAGGACCGCGAGGTCAAGTTCGTCGACCTGCGCTTCACCGACACGCGCGGCAAGGAGCAGCACGTGTCGGTGCCCGCGAGCCACTTCACCGACGAGAAGTTCGAGCACGGCCACGCGTTCGACGGCTCCTCGATCGCGGGATGGAAGGGCATCGAGGCCTCCGACATGCTCCTTCTGCCCGATGCCGACAGCGCGCGCCTGGACCCGTTCACCGACGAGACGGTGCTCAACATCACGTGCGACGTGATCGAGCCCACCGACATGAAGGGTTACGACCGCGATCCGCGCTCGATCGCGAAGCGCGCCGAGGCCTATCTCAAGTCGACCGGCCTCGGCGACACCGCGTACTTCGGCCCCGAACCCGAGTTCTTCATCTTCGACTCGGTCACCTGGCACGTCGACATGTCCGGGTGCCACGTGAAGATCAAGTCCGAGGAGGCGCCGTGGTCCTCCGGCGAGGAGTACGAGGGCGGCAACATGGGGCACCGCGCCGCGGTCAAGGGCGGGTACTTTCCGGTGCCGCCGGTGGACACGCAGCAGGACATCCGCAACGCGATGTGCCTCGCGCTCGATCAGCAGGGCGTCGAGGTCGAGGTGCATCACCACGAGGTTGCGGCGCCCGGCCAGGCCGAGATCGGCACGCGCTTCAATACGCTGGTGAAGCGCGCCGACTGGATGCAGGTCCTGAAGTACACCGTGTGGATGACAGCCGCCTCCTACGGCAAGACCGCCACGTTCATGCCGAAGCCGGTGGTCGGCGATAACGGTTCGGGCATGCACGTGCACCAGTCGGTGTGGAAGGACGGAAAGAACCTGTTCGCAGGGAATGGATATGCCGGCCTGTCGGACTTCGCGCTGCACTACATCGGCGGGATCATCAAGCACGCGAAGGCGCTGACCGCGATCACCAACCCCGGGACCAACTCGTACAAGCGCCTGGTGCCGGGCTTCGAGGCGCCGATCAACCTCGCGTACTCGTCGCGCAACCGCTCGGCTGCGTGCCGCATTCCCTACGTGGCGAGCCCGAACGGCCGCCGCGTGGAAGTGCGATTCCCGGACCCGACGGCGAACCCGTACCTCGCGTTCGCCGCGATGCTGCTCGCCGGGCTGGACGGCGTGCAGAACAAGATCAAGCCGGGCGACCCGATGGACAAGAACCTCTACGACCTGCCGCCGGAAGAGGCCGCGAAGGTTCCGCACGTCTGCCACTCGCTCGACCAGGCGCTCGAGGAGCTCGACAAGGATCGCGAGTTCCTCATGCGCGGCGGGGTGTTCTCGAACGACATGATCGACGCGTACATGGCGCTCAAGGAAGAGGAGGTCACGCGCTTCCGCATGACGACCCACCCGTTGGAATTCGACATGTATTACAGCGCGTGACCTGCGGGTGGGTACCCCGGCCCGGGTGCCCGCGCGCGGGTACCTGCCGGGAGATCGCGGACCAGGGGGAGAGCGGTCCGCCCTCTTTTCCTGGTGCAGTGCGCAATATGACCGCGCGGTGCGCGCGCGCCCGCGCGGCGAGGGCGCCGGTCCTTCCGCGGCAGCGTGAAGTAAGCCCCGACCGAGGCTCCAAGGTGTTTTGTAATCAGGGCGCTTTTGCCATAGACTGCTCCTCCCGTCTCAGCCGAGGTGCCGGCCATGGCGCGACTCCCCCTTTATGCGGTTGCGAGCATTGCGCTTCTCGCCGCGCCGCTGGCGCTCGCGCAGGG
This sequence comes from Burkholderiales bacterium, assembly GCA_020848075.1. Classification (GTDB taxonomy): domain Bacteria; phylum Pseudomonadota; class Gammaproteobacteria; order Burkholderiales; family SG8-39; genus JAABRB01. Next base: position 54,147 of record JADLAV010000029.1, on the reverse strand, counting down.
CAACGTCGGTCAGCCCACCGTCTGGCGGTGCATGAACGACGGGCGCTCGCACTACACGAACATCAAGAAGGAAACCGAGGGCAAGAGCTGCGTGGTGGTGAGTCGCGAGATCTCGGTGGTGTCGGCGATGCCGCCGGTCGCCGCTGCTGCGCCGGCGTCGGCGCGGCCGGCGAACTTCCCGCGCGTCGACCGCGACACGCAGCGCTCGCGCGACGAGGCGCGGCGCCGCATTCTCGAGAACGAGCTCTCTGTCGAGGAGCGAAGCCTGGCCGACGCGCGGGCGAAGCTCTCCGAGGAGGAGGGCATCCGCAACGGCGACGAGCGCAACTACCAGAAGGTCCTCGATCGCCTGCAGCCCCTCAAGGAAGCGGTCGACCGGCACGAGCGCAACGTCGCGGCGATCACGAGGGAACTCGCCAGCGTGAAGTAGCCGCGCGGGCAGAGCGCACCGGCTCCCGCGCCGGCTTCGAATCCCGTTTACATCTGCCGCACGGCGCTGCCCGCGCGCGGGAGCGCGTATGAGCGCGGCTGCGTTCGCCGGCCTCGACCTCCTCGCCACGGCGGTCGTCCTGCTCGACCGCGATCTGCGCATCGTCTACGTCAATCCGGCCGCCGAGAGCATGCTCGAGCAGAGCGCGCGGACGCTGCGCGGGCAGTCGTTCCTCGGTCTCTTCGAGAACGTCGCGCCGCTCGGCGAGCGGCTGGCGCAGGCGATCGCCGAGCAGCGCGGAATCTGGAACCAGGCGACCGACCTCGAGCGGCCCGACCGCGAGCCGCTTCACGTCAACCTGCTCGCGAGCCCGCTCGATGCGCCTGACGCGGCGCTCACCCTCGAGCTCCGCTCGATCGACCAGCGCCTGCGGCTCGAGCGCGAGGAGCGCGAGCTCGCGCAAGCGTTCGCGAACCGTGAGCTCATCCGGAACCTCGCGCACGAGATCAAGAACCCGCTGGGAGGATTGCGCGGCTCCGCGCAGCTCCTGGAGCGGGAGCTCGACCGGCCGGCGCTGCACGAGTACACGCAGGTGATCATCAAGGAGGCCGATCGGCTGCAGCTGCTCGTCGACCGGCTGCTCACGCCGCATCGCCCGACCACCCGCGGTCCGGTGAACATCCACGAGGTGAGCGAGCGCGTGCGCAGCCTGATCCTCGCCGAATTCCCCGAGCTGCAGGTGCACCGCGACTACGATGCGAGCCTGCCCGAGCTCCTGGGCGACCGGGAGCAGCTCATCCAGGCGGTGCTGAACGTCGCGCGGAACGCCGCGCAGGCGGTGAAGGGCCGCGGCGAGATCGTGCTGCGCACGCGAGTGGCGCGCTTCGTCACGATCGCCAAGACCTTCCACCGGTCGGTGGCCGAGCTCGACGTCATCGACAACGGCCCGGGCGTGCCCGACGCGCTGCGGGACCGCGTCTTCCATCCGCTCGTCTCAGGCCGCGAAGGCGGCACCGGCCTCGGGCTCACGCTGGCGCAGACCTACGTCCAGCATCACCGCGGCGCGATCGAGTGCGAGAGCCAGCCCGGCCGGACGGTCTTTCGCATCCTTCTGCCGCTTGCCGCAAACGGAACCAAGCCATGAAACCTGTCTGGGTCGTCGACGACGACCGCTCGATCCGCTGGGTCTTCGAGAAGGCCCTGTCCCGCGAGGGGATCCCGTTCAAGACGTTCGGCCTCGCCGAGGACGCGATGCACGCGCTCGACCACGACGCGCCGCAGGTGCTCGTGTCGGACATCCGCATGCCCGGAGCCTCGGGGCTCGAGCTCTTGCAGAGCGTGAAGGACCGCTATCCGCGGCTGCCCGTGATCGTGATGACCGCCTACTCCGATCTCGAGTCGGCGGTGGCCGCGTTCCAGGGCGGCGCGTTCGAGTACCTGCCCAAGCCGTTCGACGTCGACCAGGCGGTGGATCTCATCCGCCGCGCCCTCGACGAGAGCCTGCGCGAGGAGGCGGGGCACGAGTCGGCACCCGCCTCGCCGGAGATCCTCGGGCACGCGCAGTCGATGCAGGAGGTGTTTCGCGCGATCGGCCGGCTCGCGAACTCGAGCGCCACGGTGCTGATCACCGGCGAGTCGGGCAGCGGGAAGGAGCTCGTCGCGCGCGCGCTGCACCGGCACAGCCCGCGCGCCGCACGGCCGTTCGTCGCGATCAACACGGCGGCGATGCCGAAGGACCTGCTCGAGAGCGAGCTCTTCGGGCACGAGCGCGGCGCGTTCACCGGCGCGCAGGCGATGCGCCGCGGGCGCTTCGAGCAGGCGGAAGGCGGCACGCTCTTCCTGGACGAGATCGGCGACATGCCCGCCGACCTGCAGACGCGGCTGCTGCGCGTGCTCGCCGACGGCCAGTTCTACCGCGTCGGCGGGCATCAGCCGCTGCATGCGAACGTGCGCGTGATCGCCGCGACCCACCAGGACCTCGAGACGAGGGTGCGCGAGGGCCGGTTCCGGGACGACCTGTATCACCGCCTGAACGTGATCCGGCTGCGCCTGCCGAGCCTGCGCGAGCGGCGCGAGGACATTCCGCTCCTCGCGCGGCACTTCCTCGCCAAGAGCGCGCGCGAGCTCGGGGTCGATCCGAAGCGCCTGTCGGAGGCCGCGATGAGCTTCATCGCGGCGCACGATTGGCCGGGCAACGTCCGCCAGCTCGAGAACGTGTGCCACTGGCTCACGGTGATGGCGCCGGCGCAGACGATCGAGGTCGCCGACCTGCCGCCGGAGCTGCGCGCCGGTGCGCGCGGCGCCGCCGAGGCGGACTGGACCGTCGCGCTCCGGCGCGAAGTGGACCAGGCGCTCGCGCGCGGCGAATCGAACCTCATGGATGGGATGGCGCGGCGACTCGAGCGGGTCCTCATCGCGCAGGCGCTCTCGCACACCGGCGGGCGGCGCATCGAGGCGGCGGCGCGCCTCGGCATCGGACGCAACACCATCACGCGCAAGATCGCCGAGCTCGGCATCGAGGGGCGAGGCGAGACGGCCACACCCGAGGTCTGAGCACGCCAGGCGAGCGCCAGGGCGCGCGCGCCGGCGCGAACCGGCAGATGCCGGCGAGCGTGGCGCGACTCATTCGTAGCGGTTCGCGAGCGTGCCGATCCCGTCGATGGTGATCTCGATCGTGCTGCCCGGCTTCATCGAGCCGACCCCGATCGATGTTCCGCAGCAGATGACGTCGCCCGGCTCGATCGTGATGTCGCGCGAGACGAGGCTCACGAGCTCGGACGGGCCGAACACCATGTCCGACACCGGGTAGTGCTGCCGTTCCTGGCCGTTCAGGACCGTGCGGACGGTGAGCGTGGACGGATCGAGCCCGGTTGCGACGGCCGGGCCGAAGACACCGAAGGTGTCGAAGCTCTTCGCGCGGGTCCATTGCGCGAAAGTCGGATCGCGATTGATCAGGTCCGCCGCGGTCACGTCATTGATGCACGTGTAGCCGAAGATGTTGCGCCTCGCCTCCTCGACGCCGACCGCGCGGCAGGTCTTGCCGATCACGATGCCGAGCTCGCCCTCGAACACGACCTTGCCGTCATAGGCGGCGGGCCTCCGGATGGTCGCGCCGCCCGGGAGAAAGGAGTTGGGCGACTTCAGGAAGTAGAGCGGCTCGGCGGGCGTCGCGAGGTTCAGCTTTGCCGCGAGCGCGTGGAAGTTGTTCCACAGCGCGAGCATCTTCGTCGGCGTGGTCGGGGTGAGCAGCCGCACCGCCGACAGCGGCACGGTCTCGCCGGTCGGTGCGTTCGCGCCGAGCATGTCCCCCGAATGAACACGCACCGTCTCCCCGTCCAGCTGGCCAAACCCGGCAGTGCCGGATCGCTCGAATCTGATCCATCGCGCCATCGCTCTCTCCATCCCGGATTCCGGAACTATGATGTGGTTAGCCTATTCCGACGGCGCGCAAACCGCAACGACGCGTGCCGGCATGCGGGGAATTCCCCTTTCAGGTTGCCCGGTTGTGCGGTGGGCTGTAAAATTCGCGGCTCCCTCCACTCCACGCACGAGCATTTCGAAATGAGTCAGACACTGCCGAGCGGCGTGACCGTCAAAGGCCGCGTCACCCCCGAGTACGCCGAGATCCTCACGACGGACGCCCTCGCGTTCGTCGCCAAGCTGCACCGCGCGTTCCAGCCTCGCCGCGAGGAGCTCCTGGCCGCGCGGCGGGCGCGACAGAAGGACTTCGACGCGGGCAAGCTGCCCGACTTCCTGCCCGAGACGAAGAAGATCCGCGAGACGGAATGGAAGATCGCGGACCAGCCGAAGGACATGCTCGACCGGCGCGTCGAGATCACCGGGCCGACCGACCGCAAGATGGTGATCAACGCGCTGAACAGCGGCGCCTCCACCTTCATGGCCGACTTCGAGGACGCCAACTGTCCGACGTGGGCGAACATGATGGAAGGTCAGGTCAACCTGCGCGACGCGGTCCGCCGGACGATCACCTTCGAGCAGGGCGGCAAGCGCTATGCGCTCGCCGACCGGACCGCGGTGCTGATCCCGCGCCCGCGCGGCTGGCACCTCGACGAGAAGCACGTGCTGATCGACGGCAAGCCCGTCTCCGGCGGGATCTTCGACTTCGCGCTGTACGTCTTCCACAACGCGAAGGAGCTGCTCGCGCGGGGCTCGGGACCGTATTTCTACCTGCCCAAGATGGAGAGCCATCTCGAGGCACGGCTGTGGAACGACATCTTCAAGATGGCCCAGGAGACGCTCGGCGTGAAGCAGGGCTCGATCAAGGCGACCGTCCTGATCGAGACCGTGCTCGCGGCATTCGAGATGGACGAGATCCTGTGGGAGCTGAAGGAGCACTCCGCCGGCCTGAACATCGGCCGCTGGGACTACATCTTCTCGTGCATCAAGAAGTTCCGCGTGAACAAGGATTTCTGCCTGGCCGATCGCGGGCAGGTCACGATGACCGCGCCGTTCCTGCGCGCGTACGCGCTCTCGCTCGTGAAGACGTGCCACCGGCGCAATGCCCCGGCGATGGGCGGCATGGCCGCCCAGATTCCGATCAAGAACGATCCAGCCGCCAACGAGGCGGCGCTCGAGAAGGTGCGGCAGGACAAGCTGCGCGAAGTGACCGATGGCTGCGACGGCACGTGGGTCGCGCACCCGGGGCTGGTGCCGATCGCGAAGGCAGTCTTCGACCAGCACATGCCGCGGCCGAACCAGTATGGCCGTCAGCGCCCGGATGTGAGCTTCACGGCGAAAGACCTCCTCGACTTCCAGCCGGAGAAGCCGATCACCGAGGGCGGCCTGCGCAACAACATCAACGTCGGCATCCAGTACCTCGGCGCCTGGCTGGCGGGGAACGGGTGCGTCCCGGTGTTCAACCTGATGGAGGATGCCGCCACGGCCGAGATCTCGCGCTCGCAGATCTGGCAGTGGATCCGCTCGCCGAAAGGCGTGCTCGAGGACGGCCGCAAGGTCACCGTCGAACTCTTTCGCGCGCTCCTCGCCGAGGAGCTGCCGAAGGTCCGCGCGTACCTGGGCGAGGCGGGCTGGAAGGCCGGGAAGTACGAGGAGGCGGCGAAGCTGTTCGACACCATCACGACCGGCGAGTACGTGGACTTCCTGACCTTGCCGGCGTACGAGCTGGTCGGCTGAAGGAGCGCTCGCCTACCGCCTCCCCGTGCCGAGGAACGCGATCGCGCCGATCACGACGAACGCGCCTGCCGCCTGCAGGGCGTTGACCGTCTGCCCGAGGATGACCCAGGCGATGAAGAGGACGGCAATCGGTTCGAAGCTGAGCACGACCGAGTTGCTCACCGCGCCGAGACGCGGCAGCAGCACGAAGAGCGAGGTGATTGCCGAGCCGTACAGCACCGTCAGCGCGGCCAAGCCGAGCCAGCCCGTGGGGTCGTGCGGTAGGGCGAAGCTCCCGGCCGCGGCGCCGGCCGCCGTCACGAGCACCGCGGCAACGGCGGTCGTATAGAAGGTGCGCACCCGGCCGTCCACCTCCTTCAGCCAGCGCGTGGTGAGCAGGAACACGAGCGCGAACGAGAAGGCTGCTGCGAGCGCAAAACCGACGCCGGCGCCGATCTCGGTCCAGCGCGACGCGATGTCGCCGGTCTTGCCGAGGACATCGAGGGCAAGCACGAGCCCTGCGAGCGCGATCGGCATGGCGAGGAGCGCCCGGCGGGCTGGCCGCTCGCCGCCGGTTGCCCAGGAGAGCAGCGCGAGCAGCATCGGAAACGTGTAGAACGAGAGCAGCGCGAGCGCGACGGGAATGCGGGCGACCGCCGCGAAGAGGCAATAGCTTTGCAGGGCGAGGAGCGCGCCCACGCCGGCCGCGCGCGTGAGCCGGGCGCGCGGCAGCGCAAGGCTGATGCCCTGCAGCCGGGCCAGCGCCAGCACGAAAAGCGCCGTGAACGACGCCCGCACGGCCACGGCGGTGGTCACGCTCGCACCGTGCTCGAACGCGACGCGAGCGGCGACGTGGTTCGAGCCGAACGTCGTGGCGATCGCGAGGAGGAGGGCGATCCCGAGCCGCGGGCCGATCACGACCGGCGAGGTGCGCGGCACGCTCACGCCGAGCGCGCGTCCGGACAGCCGATCCGTGCGGCAGGCATCGCTCGTCCCACGCTCATCGAAGTCTCCTTGTACGGGCGGCAATCGATTCCGCCGCCCGGGCGTATTGAAACAGAAATACCCGGATCCGGGAACGAAGCGGCACCAGCAGGGCGAAGTTTCGCTTTTCGCGCTCGCCGGGTAACATCCCGCAACGCTTCGCCGCCATGGCCGAGATTCCGCGCGACCTCACCCGCACCGTCCTCGCCGTCCTCACGATCGGCTTGCTGATCGCGGCGACGCTCTGGATCCTGCGGCCCTTCCTCCCGTCGCTCGTCTGGGCGACGATGATCGCGGTCGCGACGTGGCCGCTGCTGATCGGGATCCAGGCGCACCTGTGGGGCCGGCGCTGGCTTGCAGCCACGGCGCTGACGCTGGCCCTGCTGCTCGTGTTCGTCATCCCGTTCTCCCTGGCGATCGGGGCGATCGTCCAGCACGTCGACGAGATCAGCGCGTGGGCGAAGTCGGTGACTGCGCGTGAACTGCCCCCGCCGCCCGAGTGGGTCCTGCGACTGCCGCTGATTGGCGAGAGGGCCGACACGGCCTGGCGCGATACCGTCGCGAGTGGCGGCGCCGAGTTTCTGCCGAAGATCGCGCCGTACGTCGGCCACGCGGCGAGATGGTTCGCCGGGCAGGTCGGGGGGCTCGGGCTCATGATCGTGCAGTTCCTGCTGACGGTCGTGATCACGGCGATCCTCTACGTTTCCGGCGAGAGCCTCGGTGCCGGCGTGCGTGGATTCGTGCGGCGGCTCGCGGGCGAGCGCGGAGACGGCGTGGTGATTCTTGCCGCGCAGGCGATCCGCGGCGTCGCCCTCGGTGTGGTGCTCACCGCGCTCGTGCAGGCGGCGCTCGGCGGCATCGGACTCGCCGTCGCGGGGATTCCTTTCGCGCCGGTCCTCACCGTCGTGATGTTCATCCTCGCGATCGCGCAGATCGGCGTGTGGCCGGTGCTCTTCCCGGCAATCGCCTGGCTCTATTGGACGGGCGACCCCGTGTGGGGAACCGCGCTCCTCCTGTGGACGATTCCCGTCGTGACACTGGACAACATCCTGCGTCCGTTCCTCATCAAGCGCGGGGCCGACCTGCCGCTGCTCCTGATCTTCGCGGGGGTGATCGGCGGCCTGCTCGCGTTCGGACTGATCGGCATCTTCATCGGCCCGGTGCTGCTCGCGGTGACATACAAGCTGCTGGCGGCGTGGGTAGCAGAGGGCTCCGGGGGAGCGCCGGTCGAGCCGCGCACCCCCGGGGGCCAGGATCCCGCGCCGGGAAAGCGACCGGACAGCTGAGCCTCGCCGCGCGGCGGCGTCAGGAGACGCTCGCGAGCCGCGCCCGGTCGTGGGGCGCGTCGAGATCGATGCGCGGACCGACCGGCACGACCCCGCTCGGGTTCACGTGGCGCAGTCCGTAGTAGTGCCGGCGGACGTGGCCGATGTTGACCGTCGCCGCGATGCCCGGATGCTGGTAGAGGTCGCGCAGGTACTGCGACAGATGGGCGTAGTCGGCGATGCGGCGGAGATTGCACTTGAAGAGCCCGAAGTAAACCAGGTCGAATCGCAGCAGCGTCGGCAAGAGCCGCCAGTCGGCCTCGGTCGGCGCCCCGCCGCACAGGTAGCGGCGGTCGGCCAGCCGCGCATCGAGCCAGTCGAGGCTCTCGAAGAGCGGCGCCACTGCCTCGTCGTACGCTTCCTGCGAAGTCGCGAAGCCGCAGCGGTAGACGCCGTTGTTCACCGTCTCGTAGATCCGCGCGTTCAGCGCATCGATCTCGGCACCGAGGCGCGCCGGATAGTAGTTGCCGGCACGCGCGCCGACGCCGTCGAACGCCGAGTTGAACATGCGGATGATCTCGGACGATTCGTTGCTCACGATCGTGCCGGTGCGTTTGTCCCAGAGCACGGGCACCGACACGCGGCCAGTGTAGCGTGGCTCGGCGCGCGTGTAGATCTCATGCAGGAAGCGGGAGCCGTTGACCGTGTCGGGCACGACGCCCTCGCCGGCATCGAAGGTCCAGCCGTGCTCGCCCATGTGCCAGTGCACGACCGAGAGGGAGACCGCGGTCTCGAGCCCTTTCAGTGCGCGGTAGATGAGTGTCCGATGGGCCCACGGGCACGCGTAGCTCACGTAGAGGTGATAGCGCCCCGGCTCGGCCGCGAATCCGCCTTTGCCGCTCGGTCCCGGGCTGCCGCCGGGCGTGATCCAGTTGCGGAATTGGGTCGGCTGACGCTGGAATCGCCCCGCGGTCTTCCGGGTCTCGTACCCGCGATCGTGCCAGACGCCCTCGATCAGCAATCCCATGGGATCTCCTCCTGGCGCGAAAGCGCGCGGTCACCGCCCGTGTGCCGTGCCGGCTGCAGGCGGCGTGCCGTTACCGATTCTGGCTCCGGTGCGTTTCCTCGCGGACGGCTTGATAGATCGGTCCCCACACCGGGTGACCGGCCTCCGCCCTGGACAGCTCGAAATCCGGGTCGAGCGCGAATGCCTGCCGGAACTCGCTGCGGCATTGCTGGGGGCGACCCGAGGCGCAGTGGATGAAGGCGAGGTACTTGTGCGCGGCCACCTTGTCACGCGTGAACATCAGATCGGACGACAAAGCGCTCTGCAACCTGGCGGTCGCGATCGTGTACTTGCCTTCCTCATAGGCACGGATTCCGGCCGAAAGTTCGCGCTCCGCGTGGCGCGGCGCGATCTGGTCGGCGCCGATCTCTCGCATCGGGCTGGAGGAGCACCCGCCTGCAACGAAAGCAGCAATCAGGACAGCTGCCAGCGCGCGCCGGCGGGAACGTGACGTCGACACGAAAGTGGGTGGGCTACCTGAACTGGTGCTTGATCTTGATCGCCGAGTCGGGGCGCAAGTCTAGCATCACGATGTGCGGCTTCAGGTCGGCGTTGCGAATCTCGATCTTGCGGCGTCCCGCAAGCACGGTGAGCTCGTTGAGCGGAGGGGTGATGCCCATCCGCTGTCCGTCGACGTACACCTCGCCCCACGGCGCGATCGCGAGCATGAGCTTCGCCTCGGGCGCGTGCGGCGCGAGCGCCGGCGACGGTGCTCCTCCGCCTGCGGCGGAGCCGAGGCGCTCCTTCGGCGGGGCTGGCGCGACCGGCGGTCGTGGTCGCGGCCGTACCGTGGTCGCGGCCAGCGCGGGTGTGTCCGCGCGAGCGGTTGAGGGAGACGAAGAGGTGGTCGATGCCGGGCGCGCTGCAGCGGATTGCGCCGGCTCAGCAGCCGGCGCCGCGTCCGTGGGGCGACCGTCCGCAGCTGCGTCGGCCGGGCTCGGCGACGCAGCCACCGTCTCGATACGCACCGCAGGCGCCGGCGCGATCGTCACCGCAGCAGCCGTCTTCGCGTGTTCCCGGAATATCCAGGCGCCGGCCAGCGCGCTCACAAGGACTGTCGCAGCCAGCGCGGCGACGACATGTCTGCGTCTTCCCGCCGTGCGCGAAGGTGGTGGCGGATCGATCGCCGGCGCCGGGCCGGTGCCCGCACGGGGCTTGAGCTCCAGCGTCTCGGCGCCGACCGCCGGTTGATGCGTCGCGGGCTTCGTTGGCGCGGGCCAGGACGCGTCCGTCACGAGCTCGCCGCGCACGAACCGCTTCAGGTCCACGGCGAGCGCGCGTGCCGTGGGATAGCGGTCCTCCGGGCGCTTGGCGATCGCCCGGCACACGATACGGTCGAGCGCCGCGGGCACGCGCGGGTTGAGCGTGGCCGGCGACGGCGGCGCGTGCGTCACCACGCGGTGCATCACGGCGTGCAGGCTGTCGGCCTCGAAGGCCGCCTCGCCGGTCAGCAGCTCGTAGAGCACCACGCCGAGCGAAAAGACGTCGGAGCGGCCGTCCATCGCCTGCGCGGTGATCTGCTCGGGCGACATGTACCGCGGCGACCCGACGAGCGTGCCCGCGAGGGTGCTCGCCGCGCTCGGCAGACGCGCCACGCCGAAGTCGGTGAGCTTCGGCACCTGGTCGCGCACGAGGATGATGTTCGCCGGCTTCACGTCGCGATGAACGATGCCCTGCGCGTGCGCGTATGCGAGCGCGTCGGCGATCTGTGCGCCGATGGTCGCGATCCTCGCCGGCGCCACCGGCGTGTGCGCCGCCAGGAGATCGGCGAGAGACGGGCCCTCCAGCAGCTCCATCGTCACGTAGACGAGCCCGCTCTCCCGCCCAGCGTCGTGCACGGTGACGATGTTCGGATGGCTGAGGCGCCCCGCAGCGCGCACCTCGGTGAAGAAGCGCGTTTCGAACCGCGCCAGCTCGTCGCGGGCGAGATCGATGCGGATCGTCTTGATCGCGACCTCCCGATCGATCACCGGGTCGCGCGCGCGGTAGACGATGCCCATCGCGCCGCGCCCGAGCTCCGCCTGGATCCGGTAGCGGCCCAGTTGCTCGAGGGTTTGCGGCGCGTGCCGCGGAAGCGTGGTAGCTGACATGTCGTGGCGGCCCGACGGCGTCTCGCGGCCGCAGGGTGAATCGGCTCGGTCCGACCGTAAGTGCCGGCGCCGGACTGTGTCAAGCAATCATTCCCGCCGCCTCGACGATGATGGCCGCGCCATGGCCGAGGAGGCGGCACCAGCGGAACTATTTAACGCACGCGCTGCGATCCGACGCACGCGTCCGCCGCACATGGATTTCCGCCGCGTACTTTTGACCCGCCTCGGGGAAAATGTGGCTCCGAGCTCCGTATGACCGATCCGCACCGAATCCGCCTCCATGCGGCTGCAGCGCCGACTGCGGGGACGCCAGCATGCGTGTCCAGCTGACCACGGCCGCCGTCACCGATCCCGGTCGGATCCGCGGCTTCAACGACGATAGTCTGGCGGCGGACGCATCGCTCGGGGCGCTCGTCCTCGCCGACGGCATGGGCGGCCACAACGCGGGCGACGTCGCCGCGCGGATGGCGACGGAGATCGTGCTCGAGCACCTGGCGAGCAGCGCGAGCCGGCGCCGGCCGCCGGGCGAGCGCATTCGCGACGCGGTCCAGCGCGCGAACGCCGCGATCGTACGGTCCGCGCGAGCGGATGCCACGCGCGCCAACATGGGAACGACGGTCGTGGTGGCGCTGTACGGCGACGCCCGCGTGACGATCGGCCACGTCGGCGATTCGCGCGCGTATCGGCTGCGCGGCGGTCGGCTGCAGCTGCTCACCCGCGACCACTCCGTGCTCCAACAGCAGGTCGAGACCGGCCTCGTGGATCGCGACGGCGCTCGCGTCTCGCGCAACCGCAGTCTGGTCACGCGCGCGCTCGGCGCGGACCCGAACGAGACTGCGGAGATCGCCGACGCGGACGCCGCTCCGGAGGACGTCTTCCTGCTGTGCTCTGACGGGCTGAACGACATGGTCGACGACGCCGACATCGAGCTCGCGCTCGCGGAGCTCGCGTGCAATCTCGACCTGGCGGCCCGCACGCTGGTCGAGATGGCGAACGACAACGGCGGGCAGGACAACATCTCGGTGCTCCTTGCGCGGGTGGAGGGCCGTGCGCCGGCCGCGGCAGCAGGCTGGCCGAGGCGGCTCTTCGGCTGGCTGCGGGCCTGAGGGACGGACGATGGCCAAGCTCGTCGTGACCTCTCCTGCCGGCGCCGAGTCGCACTACTTCGTCGACAAGGACCGCCTGACGATCGGGCGGGATCCGGGGTGCGATATCGCGCTCGCGGACGCTGCGGCAAGCAAGCAGCACGCGGTGATCGTCACCGTGGGGCTCGACCACGTGCTGCAGGACAACGGCAGCCGCAACGGTACGGGCGTGAACGGCGTCCGCGTCGAGACGCACGTTCTCCAGAACGAGGATCTGATCGAGATCGGCGAGAGCCGGATCCGCTACCGCAACCGGCGCGCGACCCTGGAAGCGGACCTGGAGCGCACGATGATCTACAACACGACGCTTCCGGGAACTCGGGGGACGGCGGGGCGCGCCGCGCAAGGCCACGGTATGCAAGCCGCACCTGCGCGGGGCGAGGCCACGCCGGGTTCGGTGGCCCGTGCAGCCCGGACCCGGTTTCCGCTCGCTGCCGTGAGGGGGCTTGCGGGACGCCACGTCGGCGCCGAGCTCACGCTGGAGCGTCCGCTCGCGACGTTCGGCACGCGCGAGGCCGGGCTCGCGGTGATCCGGCGCCGTCCGCACGGCTACTTCGTCGCGCACGTGTCGGGCAAGGCGCGCCCGCGCGTGAACGGCGCGGTCGTCGACCACGAACCACGAGAGCTCGCCGCGGGCGACATCATCGAGATCGCCGGAGAGCGGCTGGAGTTCGTGCGCGCCGGGTAGAAGCGCTCTGCGGAAGCGCGTCATTCGCGCGCAGGCGGGAAAGGGATCATCATCCCCGCGCAGGCGGGAAAGGGATCGTCATTCCCGCGCATGTGGGAATCCAGCCGCCACCGCTACATATCGAGCTCCGCGATCACCGGCGCGTGATCCGAGGGCCGTTCGCGCGCGCGCGGCGCGAGATCGATCGTGCAGGCGGTGCACCGCTCGGCGAGCGCCGGAGAGAGCAGGATATGGTCGATGCGCAGGCCCATCTTGCGCTTGAACGCGTTCATGCGGTAATCCCACCAGGTGAACGACTTCTCCGGCTGCGGAAAGAGCCGGAAGCCGTCCTTCAGGCCGAGCTCCAGCAGGCGGCCGAACGCCTCGCGCTCGGGCTCGGAGAAGAGCACCTGCCCTTCCCAGAGCGCGGGATCGTGGACGTCGCGCGGCTCCGGCGCGATGTTGAAATCGCCGAGCGCCACGAGGCGGGAATGCCGCGGGAGCTCCGCGGCGAGCCAGCGCTCGAACGCGGCGAGCCATCGCAGCTTGTATCGATACTTGTCCGAATCGATCGACTGGCCGTTCGGCACGTACGCGCAGACCACGCGTGTGCCACCGTCCACCGTCGCGGAGAGGACGCGCTTCTGATCGTCGGCGAACTCGGGGATGCCGTGGGCCACGTGCGCGAGCGCTCCGCGCGCGATGATCGCGACGCCGTTGTAGGTCTTCTGTCCGGAGAAGGCGCTGCGGTAGCCGATCTCCTCCAGCGCGTCTGCCGGAAAGTTCGCATCCTCGAGCTTGGTCTCCTGGAGGCAGACAACGTCCGGCTGCGCGGCGCGCAGCCAGTCCGCCAGGTGCGGCAGCCGGACCTTGAGCGAGTTGACGTTCCAGGTGGCGATCTTCATCTTGGAAGCTATCTTTCTGAAAAACAAGGATATTACACGCTGGTCTGCCCGATGGGCCGTGTGCCTCGTGGACGCGGAAGCCGGAGGTGCCGGCGCGCACCGCGTGCGCCGAGGGCGATCGCCGCCGCGCTGTCGATCCGCGGGAATCCGTTGACGAGGCCCCGCAGGAACGCCGGGGCGCTCTCCCAGCGACAGGCGCCGCGGGCCGGCTACCGAAATCGTTGTTTGCCCGGTCGCGCGCTGCTAGACTGCACCGTCTAGTCTAGTGGCTTTCCGGCCGCCGATCATGCCTTCGCTCGGAACCAACCGCGAGCGCGTACTGCGCGCTGCAACGACCGCCTTCCTCGCGCACGGCTACGGCTCGAGCGTTGACCAGATCGCGCGGCGTGCCGGCGTCGCGAAGCAGACCGTCTACCACCATTTCCCGAGCAAGGACGCGCTCTTCAAGGAAGTCGCCCGGGAGCTGGTGAAAGGCGTCCTGGTCGAGCTGGAAAGCGAGCCGCAGGGGCTGCGCGAAGGGCTGGTCCGCTTCGCGCTCGCCTACCGCGAGCGCGCGCTCTCGGCGCAGGGTGTCGCGACCTTCCGCACGCTCATCCCCGAGATCCCCCGCTTCAGGGCGCTCGCCCGGACCGTCTACGCGCACTCGGTTGGCGAGACCGTGCGGCGCCTGGCCGACTACCTCGGGAAGGCGATGGTGGCCGGCCGCTTGCGGCACGACGATCCGCAGTTCGCCGCCGAGATCCTGCTCGGCATGCTGGTCGGTCACGACCGCATGAAGCGCCTGTTCGGGATCGCGCCTGGCGAGGAGAGCGAGCCGCGCCGCGCCGCGCACATCGTCGATTGTTTCCTGAGAGCATTTTCCCCATGACGAGAATCATCGTGGTGCTCGCCGCGCTCGCGCTCGGTGCGTGCGGCCAGGGCGACGCGCGCGAGGACGCGAAAGCGGCCGACGCGAAAGCTGCGGACGCAAAAGGCGTCGACGCGAAAGCCGCTGACGCGAAAGCCGCCGACGCGAAAGGCGTCGCCGCGGTCAGCGTCGCTGCGATCAAAGTGATCCCGCGCAAGGTGCCAATCGACTTTCAGGCGGTCGGGCGCACCGAAGGCTCGCGCGAAGTGCAGGTGCGCGCGCGTGTCACCGGCATTCTCGAGGCGCAGCGCTTCACCGAGGGCGAGCCGGTCAAGGCCGGCGCGCCGCTCTTTCGCATCGAGCGGGCTCCGTTCGAGATCGAGCTGCAGCAGGCGCGCGCGGCGCTCGCCGAAGCGATCGCGCGCCAGGAGCTCGCCAAGCAGGAGACGGCGCGCCTCAAGGACCTCACCGATCGCCGCGCCATCAGTCAGAAGGAGGCCGACCAAACCGCCTCGACGGAGCGGCAGAGCGCCGCGTTGGCGCGGCTGGCGGAGGCGCGTGTGCGCCAGGCCGAGCTGAACCTCTCCTACACCGCGGTCGATGCGCCGATCGCGGGCATCACCGGGCGCGCGCAGCAGTCGGTCGGCAGCCTGGTCTCGCCGAACGGCGACTCGGCGATTCTCACCACGCTCACGCGCGCCGACCCGATCTGGGTGCGCTTCGCCCTTTCGGAGGCGGAATACGCGCGGCTGCGCGCGACCGGCGAGAAGAACATCGAGGTGAGGCTGCAGACCGCCGACGGGTCGGAGTACCCGCTCGCCGGGAAGCTCAACTTCGCCGGCTCCACCGTCGATGCGGCCACCGGGACGGTGCAGATGCGCGCGGAGTTCCCGAACGCGCAACTGCAGCTCCTGCCGGGCCAGTACGTGCGGGTGCGCGTCATCGCCGGCAGCCACGAGGCGATCGTCGTGCCGCAGACCGCGGTGCTCCAGGACCAGGCCGGCCGCTTCGTCTGGATCGCGGACGCGGCCGGCAAGGCGGCGCCGCGGCCGGTGCGCGCGGGGAGCTGGATCGGCTCGGACTGGATCATCCTCGAGGGCCTGAGCCCCGGCGACGTGGTGATCGTGGACAACCTGCTGCGGCTGCGGCCGGGCACGCCGGTGAAGGTGAACAGCAAGAACGCCGGCTGATGTTGTCCGAATTCTTCATCCACCGGCCGGTGTTCGCCGGCGTGGTCGCGATCATCATCGTCCTGGCCGGGCTGATCTCCGCGATGCTGCTGCCCCTGGCGCAGTACCCGGAGATTGCGCCGCCGACGGTGCTCATCACCACGACCTATCCGGGCGCGAGCGCCGAGACGATCGCGCGCACCGTCGCCGCGCCGATCGAGGAGCAGCTCTCCGGCGTGGAGCGGCTCTCGTACTTCAGCTCCACGTCGTCGTCGACCGGAGCGCTGCAGATCACCGCGACCTTCGAGCCGGGCACCAACGTCGATCAGTCGGTGTTCAACGTGAACAACCGCGTGCAGATCGCGCTGCCGCGCCTGCCCGACGACGTGCGCCGCAACGGGGTCATCGTGCAGAAGCGGTCGTTCGACATCCTGCTGGTGGCGTCGCTCGTCTCGCCGCGGAAGACGCGCAACACGCTCTTCCTCTCGAACTTCGCCTCGCTCAACATCGTCGACGAGCTGAAGCGGCTGCCCGGCGTCGCCGACGTGATGATCTTCGGCGCGCGCGACTATTCGATGCGCGTCTGGTTGAATCCGCAGAACATGGCGCGCCTCGGGGTGACGACCGCCGACGTGGCGGCGGCGCTGCGTGCGCAGAACGCGCAGTACGCGGCCGGCCGCATCGGCACGGAGCCCGCGCCGCCGGGGCAGAGTTTCGTGTACACGGTGACCGCAACCGGGCGCCTGGTGGAGCCCGAGGAATTCGGCGACATCGTGGTGCGCGCCACGGGCCCCACCAGCGGAGCCGCGACCGCGACGCCGATGGGCTTGCTGCGCCTCAAGGACATCGCGCGCATCGAGCTTGGGGCGCTGAACTACGACACGTCGAGCACGCTGGACAGCCAGCCGACGATCGGCATCGCCACCTATCTGCAGCCCGGCGCCAATGCGCTCGAGGTGGCCGACCGGATCCGGGCGCGCATGCGCGAGCTCAAGGCCGGGTTCCCCGAAGACGTGGACTACACGGTCTCCTTCGACACGACCCGCTTCGTCGACGCATCGATCAAAGAGGTGACCAAGACCATCGCCGAGGCGGCGCTGCTCGTGCTGGCGGTGGTGTTCCTGTTCCTGCAGACCTGGCGCGCGACGCTCATCCCGATGATCGCCGTGCCGGTGTCCCTGATCGGCGCGTTCGCCGGCCTGTGGCTGGTCGGTTTCTCGATCAACACCCTCACCCTCTTCGCGCTGGTGCTCGCGATCGGCATCGTGGTGGACGATGCGATCGTCGTGCTGGAAAACGTCGAGCGGCTGATGCGCGAGAACGACATGCGCGCCTTCGAGGCGGCGCTCGAGGCGATGCGCGAGGTGTCGGGCGCGGTGGTCGCGATCGTGCTCGTGCTGTGCGCGGTGTTCATCCCGGTCGCCTTCCTTGGCGGCATCGCCGGCCAGCTCTACCGGCAATTCGCGGTGATGCTCGCGTTCGCAGTCGTGATTTCCGGTTTCATCGCGCTCACGCTCACCCCGGCGCTGTGCGCGATCCTCATGAAGCGCGGCGCGCATCACTCGCGCATCTTCACGCCCTTCAATCGCGGCTTCGCCTGGGTCACCCGGCGTTTCTTGGACGTGGTGGAGCGCCTGCTGCGCCATCGCGTCGCCTCGCTCCTCGGCTTCGCGGCGGTCCTGGCGGCGAGCGCGGCGCTCTTCGTCTACGTGCCCGGGAGCTTCGTCCCGCCCGAGGACCAGGGCTATGTCTTCGCCACCATCCAGCTGCCCGATGGCGCGACGCTCGAGCGCACGCGCACCATGTCCGAGGAGGTGAGCAAGATCGCGCAGTCGACGCCCGGGGTGCAGAACGTGCTGGCGATCGACGGCTTCGACCTCATCGGCGGCGGCAACAAGACCAACGCCGCGACGATGTTCATCCCGCTCAAGCACTGGGACGAGCGCCGGGACGCGCCGGCGCAGAAGGTCGCCGCCGGCATCGTTGCGCAGGGGGCCACGCTCCGCGATGGCGTGGCGATCGCCTTCAACCCGGCCGCGATCCGCGGGCTCGGCACCGCGGGCGGCTTCGAGCTGTACCTGCAATCGCGCACGACCGCCGACCCCCAGAGCCTCTACCAGGTGACGCAGGCGTTCCTCGCCGCGTTGCGGGAGGACCCGCGTCTCACGGGCATCAACTCGTTTTTCCGGCCGATCGTGCCGCAGCTCAAGGTCGAGGTGGACCGGGAGAAGGCGCTGTCGCTCGGTGTGCCCGTGCAAGACGTGTTCGACGCCCTGCAGAGCACGATGGGCGCGCTCTACGTGAACGACTTCAACAAATTCGGCCGCACCTATCGCGTGCAGATGGCGGCAGACTCGACGTTTCGCGCCTCGCCGGGCGACCTCGGCGCGGTGTACGTCCGGTCCACGACGACGCGCGAGATGATCCCGCTCAAGGCGCTCATCACGATCACCGACACCGTCGGACCGGAGCAGCTCGAGCGTTTCAACGGCTTCCTCGCGGCGCGGGTCCTCGGGAGCGGCAAGCCGGGTGTGTCGTCCGGCGAGGCGATCCGCGCGGTGGAGGAGGTCGCGGCGCGGGCGCTGCCCGAGGGCTACCAGATCGCATGGGCCGGCCAGGCCTTCCAGGAGAAGCGCACGGGGCGTGCCTCGGCGATCGCCTTCACGCTGGCGATCGTGATGGTGTTCCTGATCCTCGCTGCGCTCTACGAGCGCTGGCTGCTGCCGTTCGCGGTGGTGGCTGCGGTGCCGTTCGCCGTGTTCGGCGCGCTTTCGTTCGTGTCGCTGCGCGGCCTCGAGAACGACATCTACTTCCAGATCGGCCTCGTGGTGCTGATCGGCCTCGCCGCCAAGAACGCGATCCTGATCGTGGAGTTCGCGCAGCAGGGATTCCTCGAAGGCAAGACCGCCGTGGAGGCGGCCGTCAACGCCGCGCGCCTGCGCTTTCGCCCGATCATCATGACCTCGCTCGCCTTCGTGCTGGGTGTCCTGCCGCTCATGCTGTCGACCGGCGCCGGGGCGGCTGCGCGCCGCTCGATGGGCACGGGCGTGGTCGGCGGCATGCTCGCCGCGACGTTCATCGCGACGGTCTTCGTGCCGCTGTTCTTCGTCCTGGTCGCGCGGCGCAGGAAACCGCGCCGGGACCCATGAACCGGCTCCTCTTCCTGGCGCTGCTGCCGCTCGCCGGCTGCATCACCGTCGGCCCCGACTACGAGCGCCCGGAGATGCCGCTGCCGGCGCAATACCCCGCGCCGGCGGCCGAGAAGGCGACGCCGGCGGTGTCGCCGCAATGGTGGACGCTGTATCGCGATCCGCTCCTGGACGAGCTCGTTGCCGCGGCGCGGATGAACAACGCCGACGTCCGGTTCGCCGTCGCACGCGTGCTCGAAGCCGAAGCGCAAGTGCGCGAGGCGCGCGCCGCGTTTTTCCCGGAGGTGATGGGCGGATACTCGGCAACGCGTAGCCGCGTGAGCGCTGCGATCGTTCCCCCGCCGCAGCCCGGCGTCGCGCTCACGCGCACGCAGAATCAGGTGATCGCTGCGACCGTGTACGAGGTCGATTTCTGGGGCCGCATCGCGCGCGCGAGCGAGGCGGCGCAGGCGAACCTGCTCGCCTCGGAGTATGCCAAGGATACCGTCTTTCTGACCCTGTCCGGCCTGACCGCCCAGACGTACTTCGCGCTCCGCTCGCTCGACGTGCAAGTGGCGGTCCTCGAGGCCACAATCCGCACGCGCGGGGATGCGCTCTCGCTCGCGCGCGCCCGGCTGGCGGCGGGGTTCTCTCCCGAGCTCGACGTCTACCAGGCGCAGGGCACGCTCTCCGACGCGCTGGTGCAGAAGCGCGACGCGGAGCGGAACCGCGCGCTCGCCGAGCGCCTGCTCGGCCAGCTCACCGGACGTCCCGACCTGCACGTGCCGCCCGGCGACCTGCCCGCGCTGCCGTTTCCACCCACGCCGGCGCCCGGGCTGCCCTCGTCTCTGCTCGAGCGCCGGCCGGACATCCGCGCCGCCGAGGAATTGATGGTCGCGGCCAACGCCCAGATCGGCGTCGCGCGCGCGGCGCTCTTTCCCTCCATCACCCTCACCGGGTCGCTCGGCTCGCAGAGCGCGGAATTCTCCAATCTGCTCACGAGCGGCGCGGGTATCTGGTCACTCGGGTTCGGCCTCCTGCAGCCGATCTTCGATGCCGGGCGGCGCGAGGCGCGCGTCGATCAGGCGAGCGCCCGCCGCGAGCAGGCGCTCGCGAACTACCAGCGCACCATCGAGACCGCGTTCCGCGAGGTGTCCGACGCGCTGGTCAACATCGTGCAGGCGGGGAGCAACGAGGCGGACCTGCAAGAGCGCCTGGAGGCTGCCCGCAACGCGCTCGAACTTTCCACGCTGCGCTACGAGCGGGGCTATTCGCCGTTCCTCGAGGTGTTGGACGCCCAGCGCACGATGAACGAGGCCGAGCTCGCCTTCGTGCGCAATCGTCAGGCCCGCCTTGCCTTCAGCGTCGACCTGATCAAGGCGCTCGGTGGCGGCTGGGCGGCGCCGGAATAGCCGTCGCGCGCGACGCGACCGCGGCGACGTGAATCGGAGCGGGGCGCGCGGCGCGGAACGACGAGCGCTCGCCCTTCAGCGCGGCGCGTATGGTCCGAGCTTCGGTTCCTCGGGTGTCGCTTCCGCTTTGGCGGTGGCGGGCGGCGGCGCTTCGGGCTGCCGGGCCTGCTGCCCCGACGGGAGCTGCGAGAACTTGGGGTATCCGGCCTCGTCGAGCGCGACGTTGTACATGCTCTCCTCGTACCCCTGCTTCATCGTCTTGCCGACGACCAGGACCGGCACGTTGTTCCCGCCGGAGATGCGCTTCAGCTCCTCGCGCTTCGCCGGATCGTCGACCGAGAATTCCTTGTACGGCACGCCGCGCTTCTCGAGGAGCGCGCGCGCGTTGGCGCACGCTTCCTTGCAGCCGGAGTACGTGTAGAGCGTCACCGGGTTCGTCTTCACGGCCTGCTGCAGGCCGTAGGAGAGCTGTGAAGTCTCCACGACGCTCCCCTGGAGCGTGCGCTTCTCGACCTGGCGCGCGGCGCTCGGCGGCGGCGGCGTGTCGGTGTAATGGACGCGCCCGTCCTTGTCCACCCAGCGATAGGTCTGGGCGAACGCTGCGGCGCTCGCGAGAGCCAGCGCGATGGCGGCGGCGCAGGTTGTTCTGCTCGGCATGGCTTCCCTCCCGTGGAATGAGGAAAAGCTATGCAACGATCATACCATTGTGCTTCAGCAGGGCATCGACTTTGGGCTCGCGACCGCGAAATAGTTTGAAGGATTCGAGCGCGGGCCGGGCGCCGCCGACCGCCAGGATCTCGTCCCGGAACCGCCAGCCGGTCGCCCGGTCGAGCACGCCGTTCTCCTCGAAGAGGCTATAGGCGTCCGCCGACAGCACCTCGGCCCACTTGTAGCTGTAGTAGCCCGCGGCGTACCCGCCGCCGAAGATGTGCGAGAAGCTGTTCGGAAAGCGGTTGTAGGCGGGCAGGACGACGACTGCCACTTCGCGCCGCACCTCCTCGAGGAGCGCGAGCGGCGTCCTCGCGCCGTCCGGGTCGAAGTCGTCGTGCAGCCGCATGTCGAAGAGGGCGAATTCGAGCTGGCGCACCATCTGCATACCGGCCTGGAAGTTCTTCGCGGCCACCATCTTGTCGAAGAGGCTGCGCGGCAGCGGCGCGTTCGACTCCACGTGTGCCGTCATGTGCTGCAGCACCTCCCATTCCCAGCAGAAGTTCTCCATGAACTGGCTGGGGAGCTCGACCGCATCCCATTCGACGCCGTGGATCCCCGAGGCGCCGAGATAGTCCACCCGGGTGAGCAGGTGATGCAGCCCGTGGCCGAACTCGTGGAAAAGCGTGATGACGTCGTCGTGCGTGAAGAGCGCCGGCTTGCCGCCCACCGGCGACGGAAAGTTGCACTCGAGGTACGCCACGGGCGTTTGCACCTCAGTGTGCCTGCGCCTGCGCGCCATCGCCTCGTCCATCCATGCACCGCCGCGCTTGCTCTCGCGGGCGTGAGGATCGAAGTACAGTTGCCCGACGAGCGCGCCGTCGGCATCGGTGATACGGAAGAAGCGCACGTCCGGGTGCCAGGTCTCGGCCTCATCCGGCGCGATGCGGATGCCATAGAGCGTCTGCACCAGGCGGAACATGCCTTCCAGCACCTTCGGCTCCGGGAAGTACTGCTTCACCTCGTGCTCGGAGTACGCGTAGCGCTGCTGGCGCAGCTTCTCCGAGGCGTAGGCGATGTCCCAGACCTCGAGCGTCCCAAGGCCGAGCTCCGCGGCGGCGAATTCCCGCAGCTCGGCGTAGTCGCGGCGCGCGAACGGCAGCGATCGCGCGGCGAGATCGCACAGGAAGTCGAGCACGACGTGCGGCGACTCGGCCATCTTCGGCACGAGCGAGACCTCGGCGTAGCTCGCGTATCCGAGCAGCCGGGCCGCCTCCTTGCGCAGCCTGAGGATCCGCGCGATGAGTGGGGTGTTGTCCCACTGCAGGGCGCGCGCGGCATCGGCGGCCGGCGCGCGCGCTGTCTCGGTGCTGCGCGTGCCCGCTCTGCTTTCGCATTCGTAGCGGCTCGCCTCGGCAAGCGCCCGCGGATATTCCTCGCTCGCTCGCGTGTTGTAGGCGTGGTAGACGCGCTCGCGCAGGCGCCGGCTGTCGGCGTACTGCATGACTGGAACGTAGCTCGGCGCCTGCAGGGTGAGCTTCCAGCCCTCGCGGCCATCGCGCGCGGCCGCCTCCCGGGCCCCTTCCAGGACATCGTCGGGGATTCCGGCGAGCTCGGCGCGGTCCTCGACGTAGAGGGCGAACGCGTTGGTGGCGTCGAGCACGTTCTCGGAGAAGCGCGTCCCGAGCGTTGCGAGCTCCTCCTGGATCTCGGCGAAGCGCTTCTTCTCCCCGGGCGGAAGCTCCGCGCCGGCGAGCCGGAAGTCGCGGAGCTCGTGATCCACGATGCGCTGCTGCGCGGCGTCGAGGCGCGCATACTCGGCGCTCGCGCGGAGCGCCTGGTACTTCGCGAACAGCCGCTCGTTGTGGCCGAGCTCGGTCCAGTACTGGACGACCTTCGGCTGGTTCGCGTTATAGGCCTCGCGCAACGCCGGGCTGTCGAGCACTCCGTGCAGATGCGCGACGACACCCCACGCGCGCGTGAGGCGCTCGTTCACGTCGTCGAGGGGCGCTACGAAGTCGTCCCAGGTGGCCGGCGTCGCCGGATCGATCAGCCCCGCCACGGCCGCACGGCAGTCGGCCAGGAGGAGATCGATCGCGGGCGCGACGTGCTCGGGCTTCACGGCCGCAAAACGCGGCAGGCCGGAAAAATCGAGGAGCGGGTTGGCTTCAATCTTCATGGGTGTGAGACGTGAAACGTGAAACGAAGGACCCTGCCGGACGCAGTTGGCGAGCCTGCGCGCGGGCGAATTACGCGGCGCGCGACGCGAGTTCCGCGGCCCGCACGGTGTTCGCCATCAGCATGGTCACCGTCATCGGGCCCACGCCGCCGGGCACGGGCGTGACGCACGCAACCTTGCCGAGCATCGACTGGAACGCGACGTCGCCCACCAATCGGCCATCCGACAGTCGGTTGATCCCGACGTCGATCACCACCGCACCGGGCTTGACCATGCCCGCGCCGACCAAGTGCGGCCGACCGACCGCCGCGACGACGATGTCCGCGCGCCGCGTATGGCTACTCAGGTCCTGCGTCCTGGAATGACAAATGGTGACCGTTGCCCCCTTCTGCAAGAGGAGCAGGGCCATCGGCTTGCCGACGATGTTGCTGCGCCCGATGATCACTGCCTCGCGGCCGTCGAGCGCGATGCCCTCGGTTTCGAGCATCGCCATCACGCCGGCCGGCGTGCACGGAACGAACCGGGGCTGGCCGGTCGCGAGGAGGCCGACATTGCATGGATGGAACCCATCGACATCCTTTTCCGGGGCAATCGCCTCCAGGATCCTGTCCGTCGCGATGTGCTTCGGCAAAGGCAACTGGACGAGGATGCCGTGAATTCTCGGCTCGGCGTTCAACGCCTGGATGCGCCGGAGCAACTCCTCCTCGGTGGCATCGGCCCCGAGCTCGACGTGCTCCGAGTAAATGCCCACTTCGACGCTGACCCGCATCTTTGTGCTGACGTACACTTTCGAGGCGGGGTCGTCGCCCACCCGGATCGCGACCAAGCCGGGCGTTCGCCCACGTTTCGCCAACTCGGCCGCTCGCTCGCGGATCGCCTCACGAAGCCGTCGGGCAAGGGCGACGCCATCGATGACGCGGGTATCCATGTGCGGGAGGGGTGGATCGGCGGACGACGACAAGCGACGCAGATTCTAGCATCGTGTCTGGCGGCATCCCGGCGTCCGCTGCCCGGGCTTTACCCCGGGATCGCTAGCTTCTACAATCCGGATTATTATTGCGGATTGTGGGATCAACGGCCAATCTGTCGAGGTCGCCGGTTGGCCGGGGGGTAGCCTGCGTATTAAGCTTACCGGGACACTCTCCCGCAGCGCACTCCGTTCCCGAGATCCGCGCCCAAAGAAGGAGTCCGCCATGTCCGCGCAGCCCGATTTCAACGCCGCGACCGACGCCGACGCGCTCGAGACCCAGGAATGGCTCGATGCGCTGGACGCGGTGCTCGCGCGCGAGGGGCCGGAGCGGGCGCACTTCCTGCTCGAGCGGATGATCGAGCGGGCGCGCCGCTCGGGCGCCTACATCCCGTACTCGGCCAACACGGCCTACATCAACACCATCCCGCCGCACATGGAGGAGCGCTCCCCGGGCGATGCGGCGCTCGAGGAGCGGATCCGTTCGTACGCCCGTTGGAACGCGATGATCATGGTGGCGCATGCGAACAAACGCGAGGGTGACCTTGGCGGACACATCGCCACCTTCGCCTCGGTCGGCACGCTCTTCGGCACCGGCTTCAACCATTTCTGGCGGGCGCCGAGCGCCGAGCACGGGGGCGATCTCGTCTACTTCCAGGGCCACGCCTCGCCGGGCATCTACGCGCGGGCGCTGCTGGAAGGACGGCTCACCGAAGAGCAGCTCGACAACTTCCGTCGCGAAGTCGACGGCCAGGGCATCTCCTCCTACCCGCACCCCTGGCTCATGCCGGACTTCTGGCAGTTTCCGACGGTGTCGATGGGGCTCGGCCCGATCCAGGCGATCTACATGGCGCGGTTCCTCAAGTACCTCGAGGCCCGCGGGCTGGCGAAGACCGAGGGGCGCAGGGTCTGGGCGTTCCTCGGCGACGGCGAGATGGACGAGCCGGAAGCGCTCGGCGCGATCGGCATGGCCGCACGCGAAAAGCTCGACAACCTGATCTTCGTCGTGAACTGCAATCTCCAGCGCCTGGACGGACCGGTGCGCGGCAACGGCAAGATCATCCAGGAGCTGGAGGGCAATTTCCGCGGCGCCGGGTGGAACGTCATCAAGCTGATCTGGGGCTCCTACTGGGATCCGCTGCTCGCGCGCGACAAGGAGGGGATCCTGCAGCGCGTGATGGAGGAGACCGTCGACGGCGAGTACCAGAACTACAAGGCGAACGACGGCGCCTTCGTGCGCAAGCACTTCTTCGGCAAGCATCCGAAGCTGCTCGAGATGGTGTCGCGGATGACCGACGACGACATCTGGCGGCTCAACCGGGGCGGTCACGACCCGCACAAGATCTACGCGGCCTACGCGGCGGCGGTGAAGCACAAGGCGCAGCCCACCGTCATCCTGGCGAAGACCATCAAGGGCTATGGCCTCGGCCAGCAGGGCCAGGCGAAGAACCCGACGCATCAGCTCAAGAAACCCGACATCGAGACCATCCGCCAGTTCCGCGACCGCTTCAACGTCCCGGTGCCGGACGAAGATCTCGAGAAGCTGCCCTTCTATCTGCCCGCCAAGGACAGCCCGGAGATGCAGTACCTGCACGCGCGGCGTCAGGCGCTCGGCGGCTATCTCCCGCAGCGGCGCCGCAAGGCCGATGCGGTGCCGCCGGTCCCGCCGCTCAGCGTGTTCGAGTCGGTGATGAAGCCGACCGAGGGCCGCCCGATCTCGACCACGATGGCGCTCGTGCGCATGCTCACGGCGCTCCTCCGCGACAAGGGCATCAGCAAGTACGTCGTCCCCATCGTCCCGGACGAGGCGCGCACCTTCGGCATGGAAGGGATGTTCCGCCAGCTCGGCATCTTCTCGCAGGAGGGCCAGAAGTACACGCCGGTCGACCGCGATCAGGTGATGTACTACCGGGAAGACGAGGCGGGCCAGATCCTGGAAGAGGGCATCACCGAAGCGGGCGCGATGTCGTCGTGGATCGCGGCGGCGACGTCCTACAGCCACTCGAACCTGGCGACGGTGCCCTTCTACCTCTTCTACTCGATGTTCGGCATGCAGCGGGTCGGCGACCTCACCTGGGCCGCGGCCGACCAGCGGGCGCGCGGCTTCCTCATCGGCGGGACCGCCGGCCGCACCACGCTGAACGGCGAGGGCCTGCAGCACGCGGACGGCCACAGCCACGTCCTCTACTCGCTCGTCCCGAACTGCATCGCCTACGATCCGACGTTTGCCTACGAGCTCGCGGTGATCGTGCACGACGGGCTGCGGCGCATGGTGAGCGAGCAGGAGGATGTGTACTACTACATCACCGTGATGAACGAGAACTACGATCATCCGGGCCTGCCCGCCGGCGCGGAGGCGGGCATCCTGAAGGGCATGTATCTCTTCAAGGAGGCCCCGGGGCGGAGGCACCGCGTGCAGCTGCTCGGCAGCGGGGCGATCCTGCGCGAGGTGATCGCGGCGGCCGCCCTGCTCGCGGAGGACTGGGACGTGGCGGCCGATATCTGGAGCTGCCCGAGCTTCACCGAGCTCGCGCGCGAAGGCACGGCCGCCGACCGCTGGAATCTCTTGCATCCGGCCGAGGCGTCGCGCAAGCCGTACGTCACGCAGTGCCTGGAAGCGCGCGAGGGCCCGGTGATCGCGTCCACCGACTTCGTCAGGGCATTCGCCGAGCAGATCCGCCCGTTCATCCCGGCGCAACGGATCTATCGCGTGCTCGGCACCGACGGATTCGGGCGCTCCGATACGCGCACGAAGCTTCGCCAGTTCTTCGAGGTCGATCGCCACTGGGTGACCGTCGCGTCGCTCAAGGCGCTCGCCGATCAGGGCGCAGTCGAGCCGTCGATCGTCGCCGCAGCGATCGGGAAGTACGGCATCGACCCCGCGAAGCCGAACCCGCGGACGGTCTGACCGCAGAGCGATGGGCGCGATCAAGGAAGTCCTCGTCCCGGACATCGGCGACTTCAAGGAAGTCGACGTCATCGAGATCCTGGTGAAGCCGGGCGACGCCGTCGTCAGGGAACAGTCGCTGATCACGCTGGAATCGGACAAGGCGACGATGGAGATCCCGTCGCCCGACGCCGGCGTGGTGAAAGAGATCCGGGTGAAGGTCGGCGACAAGATCTCCGAGGGCGTGCCGATCGTCGTCCTCGAGGCGATCGAGGGGGAGTCGCGGCAGCCTTCGGCAGCCGCGCCCGCACCGGCCGCTCCGCCGCCTGCTGCCATGCCATCCCGACCAGCCGCCGAGCGGCCCGAGCCGCCGATGGAAGCGGTGCTCGAAGCGCTCTCCCAGGCGCGTGCGGTGAGTGCGCCGGTCCCGGCCGGCCCGGGTCCGGAGAACGGTTCGTTCAAGCCGCATGCGAGCCCCTCGGTGCGCAAGTTCGCGCGCGAGCTCGGCGTCGACCTTGCAAAGGTCACGGGCAGCGGGCCGAAGGGACGGATCCTGCAGGGCGACGTGCAGGGATTCGTGAAGGGCATGATGGCCCAGGCGCCCGCGCGGGAGGCTGCCCCGGCAGCGGCCGGCGCGATGCCATTCGCGCTGCCCGACTGGCCCAAGGTCGACTACGCGAAATACGGGCCGGTCGAGGCGCGGCCGATGTCGCGCATCAAGCGGATTGCCGCCG
This sequence comes from Burkholderiales bacterium, assembly GCA_020848075.1. Classification (GTDB taxonomy): domain Bacteria; phylum Pseudomonadota; class Gammaproteobacteria; order Burkholderiales; family SG8-39; genus JAABRB01. The sequence continues at coordinate 26,491 of JADLAV010000029.1, read as the reverse complement.
CAAACCTGCACCGCAACTGGCTCTCGATCCCGCACGTCACCCAGTTCGACGAGGCCGACGTCACCGATCTGGAGGCCTTTCGCAAGGGCTCGTCCGGCGAGAGCGAGCGGCAGGGGTTCAAGCTCACGCTGCTCGCGTTCCTGCTCAAGGCCAGCGTGACCGCGCTGCGGCAGCATCCCGAGTTCAACGCCTCCCTCGACGGCGAGAACCTGATCGTCAAGAAGTACTACCACATCGGGGTGGCGGTGGACACGCCCGACGGGCTGGTCGTGCCGGTCATCCGCGACGTCGACCGCAAGGGGGTCTTCGACCTCGCGCGCGAGCTCGCCGGCGTGTCGCAGCTCGCGCGCGAGAAGAAGCTGAAGCCGGGCGACATGCAGGGCGGCACGTTCTCGATTTCCAGCCTGGGCGGCGTCGGCGGCACGTCGTTCACGCCGATCATCAACGCGCCGGAGGTCGCGATCCTCGGCGTCTCCCGATCGTCCATGCGTCCCGTGTTCAGGGACGGGCAATTCGTCCCGCGCCTCATGCTGCCGCTCTCGCTCTCCTACGACCATCGCGTGATCGACGGCGCGGCCGCGGCGCGCTTCACGAGCTATCTTTCGTCGGTGCTGTCGGACATCCGCCGATCGCTGCTCTGAGCGAGGCGTCGGGGCTGAGGCGCGCGGAGACGCGGCGCGCTCGCGGCGCGCGCCCTCCAGCGAAAGCGCACCTCGACCCACGCTCCCTGCTCCTTGCAACTCACGCTCCGCCGATCAACTCATGACCCAAACGATCGAAGTCAAGGTCCCCGACATCGGCGACTTCAAGGACGTCCCCGTCATCGAGATCCTGGTGAAGCCGGGCGACCGGGTCGAGGCGGAATCGGGCCTCATCACGCTCGAGTCCGACAAGGCGACGATGGACATTCCGGCGCCGGCGCCGGGCGTGGTGCGCGAGATCAAGCTGAAGCCCGGCGACAAGGTCTCGCAGGGCACGCCGATCCTCCTGCTCGAGACGGGCGAGGCACAGCCGGGCGCACCCGTCGCGACGGTCGCGCAGCGATCTCCTGCCTCCGTCCAGGCGGAGGGCAAGGGAGGAGGCGCGGCGGCGGGCGCTGCGCAGCCGGCGCCCGCGGCCGGCGCCTTCACCGGCAAGGCGGACGTGCAGTGCGACGTCGTCGTGCTCGGCTCGGGTCCCGGCGGCTACTCTGCCGCGTTCCGCGCCGCCGATCTCGGCCTGGCGACCGTGCTCGTCGAGCGCTACCCGGCGCTCGGCGGGGTCTGCCTCAACGTCGGATGCATCCCGTCCAAGGCGCTGTTGCACGTCGCGGCGGTCATGGGCGAGGCGCGGCAGCTCGCGTCGCACGGCGTCGCCTTCGGCGAGCCGCAGATCGATCTCGAGCAGCTGCGCGCGTGGAAATCGAAGGTCGTGGGCAAGCTGACGAGCGGGCTTGCGAGCATGGCGAAGGCCCGCAAGGTGACTGTCGTCCAGGGCGTGGGCAGGTTTTCCGGGCCAAGCCACATGACCGTCGAAACCGCGGCCGGACGCAAGATCGTGGCGTTCAGGCACGCGATCATCGCGGCGGGATCGCAGGCGGCGCGGCTGCCGTTCCTGCCGCAGGATCCGCGCATCGTCGATTCCACCGGCGCGCTCGCGCTGCCGGCGCGCCCGCAGCGCATGCTCGTGATCGGCGGCGGCATCATCGGGCTCGAGATGGGGACCGTATACTCGGCGCTCGGCGCGCGGCTCGACGTGGTCGAGATGCTGGACGGGCTCATGACCGGCGCAGACCGCGATCTCGTCGCGGTGTGGCAGAAGTTCAACGCGAAGCGCTTCGACAACGTCATGCTGAAGACCAGAACCACCAAGGTCGAGGCGACCGGGGCCGGTCTGAAGGTCTGGTTCGAAGGTGCGGGCGCGCCGTCCGCGCCGCAGCTCTACGATCTGGTGCTGGTCTCGGTGGGGCGCACGCCGAACGGCAGGAATGTCGGCGCCGACGCGGCCGGGGTCGCGGTCGACGAGCGCGGGTTCATCGCGGTCGACTGGCAGATGCGCACGAACGTGCCGCACATCTTCGCCATCGGCGACATCGTCGGGCAGCCGATGCTCGCGCACAAGGCGGTGCACGAAGGCCACGTCGCCGCCGAAGTCGCCGCCGGGCAGAAGTCCTTCTTCGACGCGCGCGCCATCCCGTCGGTGGCGTACACGGACCCGGAGATCGCGTGGGTCGGGCTGACCGAGGAGGAGGCGAAGAAGCAGGGTGTCAAGCACGGGGTCGCCAAGTTTCCCTGGGCCGCCTCGGGCCGCGCCATCGCCAACGGCCGCGACGAGGGCTTCACCAAGCTGATCTTCGACAGCGAGACGCATCGCGTGATCGGCGGCGGGATCGTCGGCACCGGGGCCGGCGATCTGATCAGCGAGATCGCGCTCGCGATCGAGATGGGCGCCGATGCCGTGGACATCAGCAGGACCATCCATCCGCACCCGACGCTCGGCGAGAGCGTCGGCATGGCCGCCGAGCTCTACGAAGGCGTGTGCACCGACCTCCCGCCGCTCAGGAAGCACTAGTGCCCGCGCGCATGCGGCTGCGAGGGATGTGCGCCGTGGCGGTGTGCGCCGCGCTGCTCGGCGGGGGCGCGCTCGCGTTGGCCGGGGAGCTCGTGCCCAACCCGGTGAGCGAGCCGGACCGGACCTGGGCGTTCCGCGGATTCGCGCTGCATCCGCCGCCGGGCGGAAAGTGGTTCAGCCTGATGAAGTCTCCCGAGCGCGTCGTCTTCGCGCGGCGGGTGCCAGATGCGTCGTACGGCATCGTCGCGGTCGCGACCACCGAGCGGCTCGCGCAGAGGCCCGTGACTGCCGCGGCGCTCCTCGCGCACGTCAGGGAGCGGCGGCCGCAAGCGCCCGATCCGAGTCACTACGATCTGACGGAGCACACCGAAGCGCTGGAGAGCGAGGCGGCGCCGTGGTGCGTGCGATACCGGCTGAGCGCGGAGGACAGTCGGGACAGCTACTTCTACCCCCACATCGTCCGCATCGTGGGCCGGGCGTGTCTGCACCCGGAAGCGCCCGGTCTTCTCGTGGACGCGAGCTACGCCGAATGGGCGATCGAAGGCGCCGACCGCGCCGCGGTGCGCACCGAAGGCGACGCGTTCCTCGCGGGGCTTCGTCTGACAGGGTTGCGCAATGCCGCTGCCTTGGCCGAGGCGGATGCGCTCGCCGAGGGCGGCGCCGACGCCGAGGCGATCAGGCTGCTCGCACCGCTTGCCGAGCACGGCGACGCCGAGGCGGCACTGCGCCTGGGCATGGCCTATGAGCGCGGACGGGGAGTGGCGAGCGACGGCGCGCAGGCCGCGCGCTGGTATGGCATCGCCGCGGACGCGGGCGAGGTGGACGCGCTGTACAACCTCGGCGCGCTCCACGCGCGTGACGAGGCCCCGGCGCGCGACGTCCCCGAGGCGATCCGTTGGTTCCGGCGCGCGGCCGACCAGCGCGACCCCCAGGCGCAGCTGAATCTCGGCCTGCTGTACTACAAGGGCGATGGCGTCCCGCCGGATCGTGCTGCCGCGCGTGCCTGGCTCGAGTTCGCGGCCGCCAACGGCAGCGCCCGGGCGCGCGCCCTGCTCGGGGAGCTCGCGCTCGAGCCGGCGAGCGCCTCGACGCGGCCATAGCGCCGAGCGCGTGGGATCATGAGCGAGGTGTGAGCATCACGAGCGGCGGCGAGAGGAGAAGGCGATGACCCAGGACGAGCTCAAGGCCGCGGCCGCGCGCGCGGCGGTGAAGCACGTGGTGGAGGATGCGGTGATCGGCGTGGGCACGGGGTCCACCGCGGACTTCTTCATCGACGAGCTGGCGAAGATGAAAGGCAGGATCGCGGGCGCGGTGGCGAGCTCGGAGAAGACCGCGGCGCGCCTGAAGGGCCACGGGATCCGCCTGCAGGATCTCAACAGCGTGAGCGAGCTGCCGGTCTACGTGGACGGCGCCGACGAGATCACCGAGCATCTCGCGATGATCAAGGGTGGGGGTGGAGCCCTCACGCGGGAGAAGATCGTCGCCGCCGTGGCGCGCAAGTTCGTCTGCATAGCCGACGAGTCGAAGCTCGTGCCGGTGCTCGGAGGCTTTCCGCTGCCGGTCGAGGTGATTCCGCTCGCCCGCTCCTACGTCGCGCGCGAGCTGGTCAGGCTCGGCGGCCGGCCCCGCTTGCGCGAGGGCCTCGTCACCGACAACGGCAACCTGATCCTCGACGTCTCCGGCTTGAGCATGCTCGACCCGGTGGCGCTCGAGGCGCGGATCAACAACATCGTCGGCGTCGTCACCAATGGGCTCTTCGCGCGGCGCCCCGCCGATGTGCTGCTGCTCGGGACGGCGCAGGGCGTGCGAACGCTCGAGCGCGCCTGAGCCGGCGCTGAAACATGGCTGTCGCAATGCTATGCTAAAGAAAGTCTCAAGGGAGCTCGTCATTCCCGCGTAAGCGGGAATCCAGTTGAGGCGCAATCAGCAACTTGCTGGATCCCCGCCTGCGCGGGGATGACTTGAACCAGAGGTTCCCTGAATTGCATTTGCGCTACCCGCCGGAGGGGCCGCGATGGCCGAGCACCACACTTCAAGGCAGTTCGACGCCGAGCTCGAGGCGGTGCGGACCCGCGTCCTGCAGATGGGCGGGCTGGTGGAGCAGCAGATCGTGCGCGCCGTCGACGGCCTGGCGTCGGGCGATCTCGCCGAGATCGAGCGGGTGATCACGGACGATCACCGCGTGAACGCCGCCGAGGTGCAGCTGGACGAGGACTGCAGCCACATCATCGCGCGCCGGCAGCCGGCCGCGAGCGACCTGCGGCTGCTGATCGCGGTGATCAAGACGATCACCGACCTGGAGCGCATCGGCGACGAAGCCGAGAAGATCGCGCGCATGGCCAAGCTGATTCACACCGCCGAGCGGATGTACATGCCGCGGGTCGAGGTCAAGAGCGTTGCGGCACTCACGCTGGCGATGCTGCGCAAGGCGCTCGATGCCTTTGCGCGGCTGGACGTCAAGGCCGCGCTCGACGTCGTCAGGGAAGACGATGCGGTCGACGCGGAGTTCCGCGGCATCCTGCGCCAGCTGATCACCTTCATGATGGAGGACCCGCGGACGATCAGCCGATGTCTGGAGGTGCTGTTCGTCGCGAAGGCGCTCGAGCGGATCGGCGACCATGCCAAGAACATGGCCGAATACGTGATCTACATGGTGGAGGGCCGCGACGTGCGGCACCTGCGGAACGAGGAGATCGCCGAGGCCGCCGGCGGCTGACCGGGCGGCGCGGCGTTACGCCGCCGGCCGCGCCCCCTCGGCCAGGGTCAGGCTTTCGCGGGGGGCACGTACCCCGCGGGGCGATCCACCTCCCCACCGAAGAAATACTGCTCGGTCTGCTCCAGCAGGTACTTGCGCGCCTTGGCGTCGGCCAGGTTCAGCCGGTTCTCGTTGCTCAGCATGGTCTGATGCTTGATCCACTGCTGCCATGCCTCCTTCGAGACGTTCTCCCAGATGCGCTTGCCGAGCGCGCCGGGCACCGGCGGGAAATCGAGCCCTTCGGCCTCGCGGCCGAGCTTGATGCAGTTCACCATCCTCGCCATGTCCCTGCTCCGACTGCGGATTTCGCTGCGGACATTGTAGCGCCCGGTCGCCCGGAGCGCGGTGCGGTTCGCGCCCTCAGGCGAGCGTCTTGACCAGCACCTTCGAGCGGCGTTGCCAGTTGTAGAGCTCGCGCTTCTCCTTCGGCAGCGCGCCGATCCCGTTCGCGACGAAGCCGCGCTCGATGAACCACTGCGCGGTGCGGGTCGTGAGCACGAACAGCTTCTGCATGCCCATCGCGCGCGCGCGCACCTCGAGCGCGTCGAGGAGCTTCTCGCCGTAGCCGCGGCCGCGGTACTCCGGGCGCACCGCGAGCGCCGCGAGCTCCACGCTCTTCGTGCGCGCGAACGGATAGAGCGCCGCGCACCCCAGGATCAGCTGGTCGTGCTCGATCACGAAGAAGCGGCCGATCTCCTGCTCCAGCCGCTCGCGCCCGCGCCGCACCAGAGCGCCCTCCGCCTCGAGCGGCTCGATCAGCTGCAGGATGCCGCCGACGTCGTCGATCGTCGCCGGGCGGAGCCGCTCGAGCTTGTCGGCGGTGAGCATGGTGCCCGACCCTTCGTGCGTGAAGAGCTCGATCAGGAGCGCACCGTCTTCGCCGCGACTCACCACGTGCGCCCGCGCGACGCCTTCGCGCACCGCGCGCGCCGCCCGCGCGAGGCACCGGCGCGTCTCGCCCGAGAGGTGCTTGCCGCGTCCGAGGAGCCGCTCGGCATCGTGCGCGGTGAGCTCGGGCACCAGCTTGCGGTCGCGATCGGACACCGGCGCGTCGGAGAGGAAGATCAGCTTGTCAGCCTTCAGCGCGACGGCGGTCGCGAGCGCCACGTCCTCCATCGCGAGGTTGAACACTTCCCCGGTGGGCGAGTACCCGACGTTCGAGAGCAGTACGATCCTGCCGTGATCGAGCGCCTCGGCGATCGCCGCCGCATCGACGCGCCGGACCTGGCCCGTGTAGTGGAAGTCCACGCCCTCCACGATGCCGATGGGCTGCGCGGTGATGTAGTTGCCCGAGGCGAGGCGGATCGCGGCGCCGGCCATCGGCGAGTTGGGCAACCCCTGCGAGAGCTGCGCCTCGATCTCCACGCGCAGCACGCCGACGGCCTCCTTGACGCACTCGAGCGCGGTTGCGTCGGTGATGCGCATGTCCTGGCTGTAGCGCGGCGCCAGCCGCCGGCGCGCGAGCTGCCGGTTGATCTGCGGGCGCGATCCGTGCACGAGCACGAGCCGGATCCCTGCGCTCTGCAGCAGGTTGAGGTCGTGCGCGAGGCCGACGAACTTGCCGTCGGCCAGCACTTCGCCGGCGAACGCCACGACGAACGTGCGGCCGCGGAAGGCGTGGAAGTAGGGCGCAACCGAGCGAAACCAGGTGACGAAACGGGTGTTCGGTTCGGGCATGGCGCGGCGAGCGTTGGCAACGGGCGGATTCTAAGGCACTTTCCCCGGTGATCCGGGCTCGAGGCCCACCGGCGGCGGCCGGGCGGGCGTCCCCGGCGGGTCAACGGCGCACGGTAGCTGCACGTTGTTTAAAATCGGCCCGTGACGCGGAGGCGACGATGCAAACCCGAATCTCGATGCAGCTCCGGAAGCTCGCCGCCGCGCTCGCCGCGGCGGTGGTGCTCGTCCCGGCGCACGCGGCGGATCCCGCGACCGATGACTGGAGCACGTTCAGCCGGTTCCTTTCGATCCTTCAGGTGGTGATGCAGAGCGCCGCGAAGGAAGAAGGGGCGCAGTCGCAGCAGGCGGTCGAGGACATCCTCGCCGGCCGCAACGCAGAGGCGAACGCGCTCGCGCAGGAGCTCTTCTCGGACGTGCCGGAGGCCGAGCGGGAGAAGATGATCTCGATCGGCCGCGCGCTGCTCGTCCTGCAGCAGAAGGAGGCGGCGGCGGCCCGCCGCTCGGCGGAGGACGCGCCGGCCATCCGCGCCCGCAAGGACCTCGCCGGCATGGGCCTCGCCTACCACGACAAGCAGCAGTACCTCGAAGCCATCAAGCGCGGGGACGTCATCGCGGTGCGCCTCTTCCTCGCGGGGCGCGGCGTGGACCCCGGCGCCACGGACATCTGGGGGACGAGCGCGCTCGAGCTCGCGAGGCGCAACGGCAATCCGGAGCTCGTCGCGCTGCTGGAAGCGGCGGCCAAGAAGTAACCCCTTCAGCAGTCTCCCCACAGCGCCTGCAGCGCCGCGAGCGCGGCGAGCGGCGCGGTCTCGGTGCGCAGCACGCGCGGACCGAACCGGACGGGGACGAATCCGGCGGCGAGCGCCGCGGCGCGCTCCTCCGGCGCGAGACCGCCCTCGGGCCCGACGAGGACGTGGAGTGGGCTCGCCGGAGCGAGGTCGCGCAAGCGTGTGCCGGCGTCCGGCGCGAGGAGCAGGCGCTGTCCCGAATCCGGTGCGCGCGCCACGAATCGCGCGAACGGCAGCATGCCCTGCAGCTGCGGGATCCTGTTCCGACCACACTGCTCGCACGCCGCGATGACGACGTTCCGCCAGTGCAGCTCGCGGCGCTCGAGCCGCTCCGAGGCAAGGCGCACCACCGATCGCGCAGTCACCACCGGCTGGATGGACGTCACGCCCAGCTCGGTCGCCTTCTGCAGCACGAGGTCCATCCGGTCGGCGGCGCAGACGCCCTGCGCCAGGTGGATCGGGAGCGGCGACTCGCGATCGACTGCCGCACGGGTGCGGATGACGGCCGCGACGCCGCGCCTGCCGACCGCGGTGAGCACCGCGGACGACTCCGTGCCGTCGCCGTTGAAGAGGACCACCGCATCGCCGATCTGCAGGCGAAGCGCCACGACATGCCGCGCGGCGCGGTCCGGAAGATGGACCGTCGCGCCCGGCGAGAGCGGGCCGTCGCAATACAGCCGATGCGTGCGCGCCTCGAGCGCTGCGGCATCCGGCCTGGCGGAAGTCGCCGGTGACGACATGCTAGAATTTTAGCAATCCCGGGGTCGACCGCGGCCTTCTCGACGCGGCGATTGCAAGGGAGCTTACCGCGGTTCCCCGTCAACGATCTCGAGCATGGCAGCGCAATCCTCCGTCTGCGAGTTCGGCTGGAAGGCAGCCGACTTCGATCTTCCCGGCGTCGACGGCAGGCGTCACAGCCTGGCGACCGCCCGCGGGCCGAACGGCCTCCTCGTCATGTTCATCTGCAATCACTGCCCATACGTTCAGGCGGTGCGGCCACGACTCGTGCGGGAGTGCCGCGAGCTCGCGGCGCACGGCATCGGCAGCATCGCGATCAATCCCAACGATCCCGCGGACTACCCGGAGGACTCGTTCGACGGCATGAAGCGGGTCGCCGACGAATCCGGGTTTTCCTTTCCGTACGTCTTCGACGAGACGCAGGCGGTGGCCAAGGCCTACGACGCGCAGTGCACGCCGGATTTCTTCGGGTTCAACGCGGACCTCGAGCTGCAGTACCGCGGTCGCCTGGACGCCTCGCGCCGGGCGCTCGTGCCGGATGCGCGCCGCGAGCTGTTCGAGGCCATGACGCAGATCGCGCGCACCGGACGCGGCCCGGCGGAGCAGATCCCGTCGATCGGCTGCAGCATCAAGTGGAAGCGCACCTAGGGCTGCACCGCAGAAGCCCGTCATTCCCGCCCCCCGACGACACCGCTCGGGGGCAGGGTCCGCGGGAATCAAGCCCGAGCGCATGATCGAGGCGCTCCTCGAGGCGGTGCGCGAGGTCGGGCGCACGGAGATCCTGCCGCGCGCCCGCCGGGTGCGGGCCGAGCGCAAGCGCGATGGGAGCCTCTTCTCCGCGGCGGACACCGCCGCCCAGGCGGCATTGATCCCGCGCCTGCAGCGCCTGCGCGACTGCCCAGTGATCGGCGAGGAGATGACGCCCGAGGCGCAGCGCGCCGCGTGGGGCGACGGTACCGGGACGGCCTGGTGCGTCGACCCGGTGGATGGCTCGACCAACTTCCTGCAGGGGATTCCGTACTACGCCGTCTCGGTGGCGCTCATCGAGCAGGGGCGGACCCGCCTTGCCGTCGTCTACAACCCGGCGATGGACGAGATGTTCCATGCCGTGGCAGGCGAGGGCGCGTTCGTCGATGGCAGCCGGATCGCGCCGCGGCCGGCGCCGGCGCGCCTCGCCGAGGCAATCGCGTCGGTGGAGCTGAAGCGGTTGCCGCACGATCAGGCGGCGCGCCTCGCGCGCGAGCTGCCCTGGTATTCCTACCGGAACTTCGGCGCCGCCGCGCTCGACTGGTGCTGGCTCGCCGCGGGACGCTTCGACGTCTATCTGCACGCGAGCCACATGCTCTGGGATTACGCGGCCGGGAGCCTGGTGCTCGCGGAGGCAGGCGGCGTGATGTCGACCTTGGATGCGGACGACTTCCACGCGGGCGAGCCCTGGTCGAAGTCGGTCCTCGCCGGGCGCGATCCGCGGCTCTTCGCGGAATGGTGCGACTACATTCGCGGCCGCGCCGGCAGCCGGCGCGCGGGCCGCCGGCCGGAGAAGCGACGGGCGAAGCGGTCATGAGCCCGGCGATCCGGGTCGTGGGCCTGAGCAAGCGCTTCGGCAAGGTCGAGGCCGTGCGCGGCATCTCGTTCGAGGTGGCCCGGGGCGCCACCTGCGCGCTCCTCGGCGGCAACGGCGCCGGCAAGACGAGCACGCTCTCGATGCTGCTCGGCATCCTGTTGCCGACCGCCGGACACGTGAGCGTTCTCGGCGAGGACATCGCGCGCCACCGGTACCGCGTGCTGTCGCGCATGAACTTCACCTCGCCGTACGTCGACCTGCCCAAGCGCCTGACGGTGGAAGAGAACCTCAAGGTGTTCGCGCGGCTGTACGGTGTGCTGCGGATGCGCGAGCGGCTCGCCGAGCTCGTCGAGCGGCTGGAGATCGGCGAGTTCCTGAGGCGGCCCTACGGCACGCTCTCGGCAGGCCAGCGCACGCGCGTGTCGATCGCGAAGGCGCTGCTGAACGAGCCGGAGGCCCTGCTGCTGGACGAGCCGACCGCGTCGCTCGATCCGGATGTCGGCGACCGCGTGCGCGCGCAGCTTGCAGAATACCAGCGCCATGCCGGCGCGACGCTGCTGATCGCCTCGCACAACATGCCGGAGGTCGAGCGCATGTGCAGCGCGGTGCTCATGATGCGCGCCGGCCGCATCGTGGACCGCGGCTCGCCCGGCGAGTTGATCGCGCGCTACGGCCGGCGGACGATGGAAGAGGTGTTCCTCGACGTCGCGCGGAGCACGGGGCCGGCGGGCGCGCGCGACGCGGACCGCGCGACCACGGCATGAGCCCGGCGGCGCTGTCGCTGCGGCGCATCTACGCCATGGTGCTGCGGCACCTCTATCTCCTGCGCAAGTCGTGGGTCCGCGTGGTCGAGATGGCCTATTGGCCCACGATGCAGATGGTGCTGTGGGGCTTCATCGCGCAGTTCCTCGCCACGAATTCCTCCTGGGTGGCACAGGCGCCGGGCGTACTGGTCTCCGCCCTCCTCCTCTGGGAGATCCTGTTCCGCGGCCAGCTCGGCCTCGCGCTCTCGTTCATCGAGGAGCTCTACTCGCGCAACCTCGGGCATCTCTTCGCGAGCCCGCTGCGCCCGCTCGAGCTCGTGGCGTCGATGGTCTGCGTGTCGCTGGTGCGCACGCTGATCGGCGTGGGCACGGCGGCGGCCCTCGCCTGGTTCCTCTACGCGGTCTCGATCTTCGATCTCGGGCTGCCGCTCGTCGCCTTCTTCGCGAATCTGCTGGTCACCGGCTGGGGCGTCGGCCTGATGGTCGCGGCGCTGGTGATGCGGCATGGGCTTGCCGCCGAGAACCTGGCGTGGGGCGCGATCTTCGTGGCCGCGCCGCTCTCCGGCATCTACTACCCGGTCGGCGTACTGCCGCCGTGGCTTCAGGCGGTCGCGTGGTGGCTGCCGACGAGCCACGTCTTCGAGGGGATGCGCGCCGTCCTGATCGGGCGCACGTTCCTGTGGCACGAGCTGTGGAACGCGATCGGCCTGAACGTGGTCTATCTCGTCGTGGGTGCCGGGATGTTCCTGGCGTCCTTCGAAGGCGCACGCAAGCGCGGCACGCTGGTGCAGATCGGCGAGTAGGCGCCTGCCGCGTCGCCGCGGCGAGGGGACGAATCATGCATCGCAGCTTCCGCGTTCCCGTCCTTGCGGTCCTCCTCCTCGCCGCCGGTGCCGCGGCGGCAGGCGAAGCGGACGTGATCGACGCGAAGGTGCGCCGTGCCGAGGACGGCACGTACGACTTCGACGTGACCATGCGGAGCGACGATCGCGGCTGGGGTTACTTCGGCGACGCGTTCGAGGTGCTCACCGTCGACGGCAAGCTGCTCGGCAGGCGCGTCCTGCTGCATCCGCACGAGAACGAACAACCGTTCACGCGCGACCTCTACGGCGTGGCGATCCCGCTCGGCGTCGAGCGCGTCGTGATTCGGGCGCGCCACAAGCCAAAAGGCTACGGCGGCAAGACAGTCACCGTGCCGCTGCCGAGGTAGCGCAGGGCGGCCGCCTCGGCGCGCGAGCCGCGGCTTCGGCACGCGAGGGATGCCGAGCCCATGCTCCCGGAGCGCGCGCCAGCGCTCGTCGCTGGGGTGACCGAATCAGCTAGGAGAGGCCGTATCCCCGGCGGACCAGCACCCAGCGCCCGGCACCCGCTCGCCGATACTGGCGCTCGTCCAGGAGCCCGATGTACTGAATGCGCCAATCGCGCTGCGGATTCTTGCGCGCGAGTGCCTCTGCATCGGCAACGCTCATTGCGTGCTCGAACTCGAACGGTTTTGCCTCGTACACCGGCTCGCCGTCGCGCGTGAGCGCGGCATAGCCGACCCCAACGCTGATCAGCGCCTGCGGATCGAGTATCTCATCGCGCCGAGCCCCAGCGGTACGCGGCGCGGTCTTCTCCGCCATCGACATGAGATCCTCCTTGCTGGCTGTGACGCGGCGCATCCCCCAGCGACGCGGCACGCCTGCCGCGGCGAGCGTCCGAGGAATTGTCGCCCGGACTGCGTCGCCCGAACTGCACCGCCTGGACTGCGTTATAGACGCGGCAGAAGATATGACTCGCGCGCCCGGATGCGGTTCCCGGGTATTCTCGCTGCCGTGCAGCACGCCCGTCGCCGCCGCGGGAGGCTTCACGCTGCGGAATCGTTCCGATCGGCGTGCATTCGGGCTGTCCGAACCGCTTGCCAGTGGCATATACTTTGCGAAGCAAAATCAGTCTATTAGAAATCCAGCCCCGCACGAGTGTTTCGACTCTGGCCCTCCGCCGCCCCTGCTGAGGCTGCCGCGTCCGCGAGCGCGAGGGGCGGCGCGTCGGCGCGCCCATCCGCCGGCTTGCGCGGGCAGATCGGCAAGCCGTTCCGCTACCTCGCCGTGGCGACGCTCGTCGTGCTGATCGTGGGGGGGTGGCTGTCGCTCTACCTGAAGGCCCGCTCCGTCGATCTCGCTCGCGCAAACGAGGTGCTCGGCACGCTGCGCGAGTTGAAGGAGATCGATCAGCGCTGGAACGACCGTCTCATCGGCGCGCGTCTTTCCGCCGAGGCCCTGAGCGACACGGAGCTGGGCGCGGCGCGCGCGTCGGCAAACATGCCGACGGTGGGGAGGCTGCAGGCGCAATTGACCCAGCGCTCGTTCGAGATGGGTGGCCTCCTCGGCGCGCAGAGCCTGGCGTCGCTGCGGACCGCGTTCGACGACAAGGCGCGCGCCGTCGATGGATTCCTGGTCGCGAACCGCGCCTATCGCGAGTCGCTTGGCCGCTTCGTCCAGGCGGGCGACGCGCTTGCCGGCGAGATCCAGGGACGCGCCGGCACCAAGGCCCCGGTACCGGCAGCGGTGGAGCGCGCGATCGAGCAGGTGACGACCGCGACGCTCACGTTCGCCGCCCAGCCGAGCGCGGCGATGGCGGGTGCGGCGGAGAGCGCGGCCGCGCGCCTCGCGGCGCTGGAGCAGGCCGACGTGCTGCGCGGGGGAATCGAGGCGTTTGCCGATGCGGCACGGCGCGTGATCGCCGACCGGCGCGCCGAAAGCGGGCTCTTCCGCGACGCGCTGCTCGCTTCGACCGGGCCGCGGCTCGAATCGCTGACCAAGGCGTTCGAGAACGAGTTCGGCAATGCGATCGTCGAGGCGGAGCGCTACCGGCTCTATCTTCTGGTCTACTCCGGGCTCTTGATCGTGCTGGCCGCGTACCTCGGCTGGCGCCTCGCGCACAGCTACGCGGTCATCAACCACATCAACATGCAGCTGCGCGAGGCGAACGAAGGGCTCGAGCGTCGCGTCGCCGAGCGGACCCGCGAGCTCTCCGACGCGCTGAGGCAGCTGAAGGAGCAGGAGGCGCTCCTCATTCAGAGCGAGAAGATGTCCTCCCTCGGCCAGATGGTGGCAGGGGTGGCGCACGAGGTGAACACTCCGCTCGCCTACGTGAAGGCGAGCCTCGACTCGGTGAGCGGGCGCATGCCGGCGCTCGTCGAGCTTGCCGGCGGCGCGAGCCGGCTGCTCGAGCTGCTGCGCTCGGACGCCGCCTCCGAGGCCGAGCTGTCGGCGCAGTTCGAGCGGGTCTCCGCGCTGCTCGAGGCCGCCAAGCGCCGGGGCACGTTCGAGGAGCTCGGCGCCCTCGTCAAGGATGGTCTGCACGGCATCGGGCAGATCGCCGAGCTCGTGACGAACCTGAGAAACTTCGCGCGGCTCGACCGCAGCAAGGTGGCAGAATTCGACCTGAACGAAGGCGTCAGGAGCGCGCTCACCATTGCCCGCAACCAGCTCAAGCAGAAGACCGTGCGAACGATGCTGGGGACGCTCCCGAAGATCAGCTGCTCGCCCTCCCAGATCAACCAGGTGTTCCTCAACCTGATCGCCAACGCGGCGCAGGCGACCCCCGACGAGGGCGGCGTGATCGTGCTGCGCACCGCGTCCCAGGGCCCCGGGCACGTCATGGTCGAGGTGAGCGACAACGGCCACGGCATTCCCGAGGACGTCCTGCCGCGCATCTTCGACCCCTTCTTCACCACGAAGGAAGTCGGCAAGGGCACCGGCCTCGGGCTGTCGATCTCCTACAAGATCGTCGAGAGCCACGGCGGCCGTATCGAGGTCGACTCGAAGCGCGGCGTCGGCACGCGCTTTCGCGTGATCCTCCCGACCGCAGCGGCGCCGGTCGCTGCCGCCGCCGCGTGAGCGCCGTCGCATGAACGCACTCGCCAAGATCGGCAAGTACGAGATCGTCGGGGAGCTCGGCAAGGGCGCCATGGGCGTCGTCTACAAGGGCTACGACCCGGCCATCCAGCGCTACGTCGCCCTCAAGGTCATCCGCAAGGCCGACATCGACGCGGGCGACAGCGCGGCGGTGCTCGAGCGCTTCAAGCGCGAGGCGCAGGCCGTCGGCAAGCTGCATCACCCCAACATCGTCGCGATCTACGAGTACGGCGAGGACGAGGAGTACGCGTTCATCGCGATGGAGATCGTGAACGGGCGCGCGCTGCGCGAGCACATCCGGTCCGGCTACCGGCCCGAGCTCAAGGAGTTTCCGGAAATCCTGATCCACCTCCTCGAGGGGCTCGAGTACTCGCACATCCAGGGCGTCGTCCATCGCGACATCAAGCCCGCCAACGTGCTGATCAGCGAGATGGGCGTCGCCAAGATCAGCGACTTTGGCATCGCCCGCGTGGAGACCTCCCAGCTCACCAAGCTGGGCGAGGTGCTGGGAACGCCGTTCTACATGGCCCCGGAGCAGTTCAGCGGCATTGCCGACGAGCGCAGCGACATCTACTCGGCGGCCGTCATCGTCTACGAGGTGCTCGCCGGCCGGCGGCCGTTCGACGGCCAGGGCGCGCCGCTGATGAAGAAGATCCTGGAGGACATGCCGCCGCCGCCGTCGAGCATCGAGCCGCGCCTCCCGCGCGAGATCGATGCCGTGCTCCTGCGCGCGCTGGCGAAGGATCCGGCGCAGCGCTACCGGAACGCACGGCAGTTCGCCGCCGCGCTCCTGCAGGCGTTCGAGAGCCGGGGGCGCCTCTCGCAGCCGATGCCGGTGCCGCAGGAAGGCGACGACACCAGCCCGCTCGAAGGCGGCGTCGCGGAAGGCGGGACGATCTCCGGAAGGGCCGCCGTACTGCGGCGCGCCCTGGGTGCAAGAGGCGGGACGAAGGGCGACGCGAACGGCGCGGAAGGCGGGGCGGGCGTTGCCTCCGGCGGCTCCGCGGCACCTGCAATCTCGGTAACGCGGCGCCCCGCGCTGCTCTTCATCGACGACGAGGAGCGCGTCGTGAACGCGCTGCGCATGCTGTTCAAGGACCACTATCGCGTCGTGACCGCGACGAGCGGCGAGCAGGCGCTCGGCATGGTGCGCCGCGAGCGCTTCCACGTCGTGGTGAGCGATCAGCGCATGCCGGGCATGCTCGGCGTCGACCTGCTGCGCGAGATCAAGGCGCTCGCCCCGAACACCGTGCGCATGCTGCTCACCGGCTACTCCGATCTCGCCGCGATCGTCGGCTCGGTGAACGAGGGCGAGGTGTACCGCTTCATCCACAAGCCGTGGAACCAGGACGACCTGATGGCGACGATCGGCGAGGCCGTCACCATCGCGATCGCGCTCGAGGCGAGCCCGCCGCCGCGCGCCACGGCCAAGGGAGACGAGGATCTCACGATCGTCGTGCTCGACGATCCGGCGCTCGCGCGCGCCTCGCGCGAGATGGTCGGCGACCTCGCGCGCGTCGAGCACGCCGCGACCATCGACGACGCCCTGCGCCTGTTCGCCGAGTGCGAGGTGGCGCTGCTCATCGCCGACCTCGAGTCGCGCCGCGTCGACAACACCGTGCTCTTCAAGGTGCTCAAGCGCGAGCATCCGGGCACGCTCGTGATCGTGGCGACCAAGGCGTCCGACTCCGAACTCATCATCAGCCTGATCAACGAGGCGCGCATCTTCCGCTTCGTCAACAAGCCGGTGAACCTCACGTTGCTGCAGAGCCACATCGTGGCGGCGCTCGAGCGCTACCACAGCTTCAAGCAGGCGCCCGCCCTGATGAAGACCCAGAAGGCGAGGGTCGCCCGGGAGGTGGGGGACACGACGCTCGGCCGCTCCATCGCCGAGGCGCTGCGCACGATCGGCAGCCGCTTCGCCTCGGCGTTCAGGGGTTGACGCCGCGCGGATCCAGCGGCCGTTCCGGCCGCGCCTGCGGTGGCGCGCAGCCGCCGCCTGCCGAAAGCGACGGGCATCCGTCCGGGCGCGCTGAGGAAATGTGCCCGGTGGCGGCCGATCGGGCGCCGGCTCGAGCGCGGCGGTTGCGCTAGCATCATCGATCCGTCCATTATTCCTTCGTCATGCACGCCATCCGGCGGATCCGCGATTTTCGCCAGTACGGGCTCGATCTCGTCACCGGGCGTGCCTGCCCGTTCGGGATGCGCTACCTCTTTCGCCTGAGCGAGGACGGCGCGCGGCACGTCCGCAACTTCCTCGGCCTGAACGTGGCGACCCGCGCGAGCGACACGCTGGTCGATCTCGCCAAGACCGCGGTCGAGCAGCGGCTGGTCACCGTCATGCTCTCGCGGGAGACGCTGAAGTCGCTCGGCATCTTCATCATGTTCGACGTCCACAACTGCGTCGCGGTGGTGATCACGCCGACCGGCGAGCTCTTGGGCTGCGAAACCGCGGTGGAGGTGGAGGAGGCGCGCAACGCGAACCGCACGCCCGATCGCGAGTGCGGCGTGCGCTGGCGCAAGGCCTCGCTCAAGGATCGCGGCTCCCCGGGCGACGGGCCGGCAGCGGCGTAAGCTGCATCCCCTCGCAACTCCGGCTCGCTCGTTCCGCGCCTCCTCGACCGCACCCGGGCGCCGCGCGGTTGCGGTCCGGCGGCGGCTGGCCTAATCTCCGCCTTCCCGGCGCACGCAGCGCACGCCGCGCGCACGGCCATACGACAAACACATCTGCAGTCGCACTGACGGAGACCCACATGCCCGGCAATTTCATCGACATTCCCGCCGCCGACGGCGGATCCTTCAAGGCGTACCTCGCGGCCCCGCCCGCAGGAAGGGGGCCCGGGATCGTGCTCATCCAGGAGATCTTCGGCGTCAACCGGCACATCCGCGCGATGGCCGACGGCTACGCGGCCGACGGATTCGTCGTGCTCGCGCCCGACGTCTTCTGGCGTATCCGGCCGGGCTTCGAGGCCGGCTACGACGCGTCCGGCATCGCTCAGGGCATCGCGATCATGGGCAAGGTGGAGGTCGCAAAGGCAGTCGCGGATCTCGGCGCGACGACGAACGCGCTGCGCGCGCGCGGCGAGTGCAGCGGCAAGGTCGCGGCGCTCGGGTACTGCATGGGCGGCCGGTTCGCGTTCCTGGCGGCGGCGAACACCGGGGTCGACGCGGCAGTGTGCTACTACGGCGGCGGCATCCACACCGCGCTCGATCAGGCCGCGCGCGCGATCTCGCCGCTCCTCATGCACTTCGGCGAGAAGGACGACCACATCCCGCTCGCCGCGGTCGATGCGACGCGCGCCGCGTTCAAGGGCCGCGGCGACGTCGAGATCCACGTCTATCCGGGCGCCGGTCACGGGTTCAACTGCGACGAGCGCGGCTCGTATCACGCCGAGTCCGCCAGGCTCGCGCGCGAGCGCTCGGTCGCATTCCTGCGGAAGCACCTCGGCTGAGCGCGGCGCCAAGTTCGCTGGAAACCGCCGCGCACGCGTGCTAGCCTTTTGACGTGGCCACCCAAAGCGAATCAGAGACCATGCCGAGCAAATCGATCGAATCCCTGGTCCAGGACGCCGCCGAAGCGTGCGGCTGGGACGACGCGGCCGTCATCGAGGTCCTGCAGGACTTCATCGACGAGTACGCCGACATCGACGAATTCGAGAGCTATCTCGAGACCTGCGTGCGCGAGGACACGGCGGCCGGCGAAGAGGAAGAAGAGGCGCGCGAGGACGAGGAGGAAGAACGCTAGGCGGTCCGCCGCGAACGCGCGCGAGCCTCGCGAGGCGACGCTGCCGTCAGGCCGCCCGCAGCCGCTCCAGCGGATCGCGCCCGGCAAGACACATCGCCCAGCGCTCGAACTCGCCGCGCGGCATCACGAGATGGATGCCGCCCCAGATCCGTTGCCAGTCCGTGGCGCGGATCGCGCGAAGCTCGCGCCGGCCGCCGGGAAGGACCGCGTGGCGGCGCATCGGGTCGAAGGCGATGACATCGCCGGCGCGATCGGCGCGCGTGATCTCGCCGCCCACCTGGAGCCCGAGGCCGTCCGACACGAGCATCCAGTAGACGAAGACCTCGCCCTCCCACGGAGCGTCGTTGTGCCGCCCGAGGCATGAGGTGTAAACGAGCAGGACCTCCGAGACGAAGAGGTCGTCCGGGACGCGCAGCAGCCGCCGTACCTCCCAGTCGAGGCCCTGCGCCAGGAACTCTGCGCCGACCGTGCGCGGCTCGAAGCCCTCGGGATCCACCGGTCCGTATGCCGGCGAGCGCGGATTCCACGGCCCTTCCTCGAGGTAGGCGAGGCATGCGGCACGGATGCGCGCCGGCATCGGCTCGTGGAACAGCGTGCGCTTGCGCGAGAAGAAGTCGTGTCGCATGACCGCGCTCAGCCGCCATTATCCCCCCGCCCTGGACCGCACGGGCAGCAGTGACGCCATCGCCCTGCGATAATCGCCCTGCCGGCCGGCTGTGCGCCGCCGGTCTCCCGATGCACTCCGCAGACCGACGACCGATCATCGCGATCACCATGGGCGACGCCGCTGGCGTGGGCCCCGAGGTGGTCGTGAAGGCGCTTGTCCACGCGGACCTCTACGCGCGCTGCCGGCCGCTCGTGGTGGGGGACGCGAAGCGACTCGAAGAGGCGGCCGCGCTCTGCAAGGTGCCGTGTCGCGTCGCGCGCGTCGCTCGCCCCGAGGCCGGTGCGTATGCCTTCGGCGTCATCGACTGCATCGATCTCGCGCTCGTGCCGGCGGGTCTGCCGTTCGGCGTGCTCTCCAAGGCCGCTGGCGAGGCGGCATACCGTTACATCGAGAAAGCGACCGCGCTTGCGGTCGCGGGGGAGGTGGACGCGATCTGCACCGCGCCCATCAACAAGGAGGCGCTCAACCTCGCCGGACACCGGTATCCGGGACACACCGAGCTCCTCGCGCACTTGACCGGCACGCCCGAGGTGTCGTTGATGCTGGTCGCGCCGAAGCTCCGGGTCATCCACGTGACGACGCACATGGGACTCGTCGAGGCGATCGAGCGCATCGATCCGCCGCTGGTCGAGCGCACGATCGCGCGGGCGCACATGGTGGCCACGCGGGCCGGCGTCGCGAACCCGCGCATCGGCGTATGCGGCATCAACCCGCATGCGGGCGAAGGCGGGCTCTTCGGCCGCGGCGAGGAGGAGACCAAGGTCCTTCCCGCAGTGAACGCATGCCGGGCGCGGGGGTGGAATGTCGAAGGGCCGCTGCCCGCCGACACGGTTTTCTATCGCGCCGGGCGCGGCGACTTCGACATCGTCGTCGCGATGTATCACGACCAGGGTCACGGCCCGGTGAAGGTGATGGGCGTCGAGCACGGCGTGAACGTGACGGTGGGCCTGCCGGTGATCCGCACCTCCGTGGATCATGGCACCGCGTTCGACATCGCGGGCAAGGGCATCGCCGACGAACGCAGCATGCTGGAAGCGCTCCGTGAGGCGATTGAGCTCGCGCCGCAGGGCCCGAGACGGCGTGAGGGGCGCCCCGCGGTCGCGCATAGGGGCGGAACCGATGCCTGACGCATCCGGTTCGCAGACGCCCCCACCGCCGCAGGAGAAGAAGCTCCCCGTCGCCGCGGCGGTGTTCGCGCTCATCGGGCTCCTGGCAGGCGCCGGCGTCTGGATGCTCGCGTCGGAGCTTGCGATCGGCTGGCGGCTGCTCCTCGCCGTGGTGGTTGCGGGGCCGTTCGTGCTGCTCGGAGACCTCTTGCGCGACAAGACCAAGGCACCGCCGGGCGTGAAGCCGCTGCCGCCGGACGAGGAGGACTGGGGCGTCCCGCGCCGTAAGCCGTGAGAGCCGGCGCTGGAGGCGAGGCGCGCCTGTCTTGGCGCGGCGCGCCCGTGCCGGCGCAAGCGAGGCGGGTCCGCGCCGCGACGAGGGGAACGCCGTCCGCTCCGATGGAAATGTCTGGCTGGCAAAGCGTTTGGCGAATCGACCTTTCGGCGCACGTTACAATGCTGCGGCGCGCGCGAGCGGCAACGCACCCGGCCGTGCGTGCCGGATCCGGCAGGGAGCACAATGACGATCCGCATCGAGTATCCGCCTGAGCTCGCCGTGCGCTACCGCGCCGCCGGCTGGTGGACCGATGAGTTGCTCGGCGACTGGCTCGAGCGTGCCGCGCGGGCGGCGCCGGAGCGCGTGGCGGTGCGGCAGGGGACGCGCGTCCTGACCTACGCCGGGCTGCGCCGCCACGTGCGTGCCCTCGCGTGTGGACTCGACCGGCTCGGGATCGGCAAGGGCGACGTGGTTGCGGTGCAGCTGCCCAACCTCGCCGAGTTCGCGATCTCCTATCTTGCGATCGCGTCGCGGGGCGCCGTGATGCAGACCGTCCACATGCCCTACCGCGGCGACGAGATCCGGTCGCTGCTCAAGCACAGCGGCGCGGTCGCGATGATCTGCGTCGCGGAGGCAAAGGATTACGCGGCAGCCGCGCTCGCGCTCGCCCTGCGCAAGGAGCTGCCCGACCTCGCCCACGTGATCGCCGTGGGCCGTGCACCGGCGGGCGCCGTCGCGTTCGCAGATCTCACCCGCGTCGAGGACGGCAACGCCGACCCGCGGCCGGTGCAGGTCGCGGCTGCCGATCCGTTCGTGCTGCTCTACACCTCCGGCACGACCGCGGCGCCGAAAGGCGTGCCGCATCCCTATCACACGTACCTTGCCAACTTCCGGCTCGCTGCGGCCGAGCTCGGCGTCGAGCCCGGCGACGTGGTGCTGTGCGCCGCGCCGTTCACGCATCTCTACGGCCTCTCCGCGCTCAGCGTCACGCTCTGCGCCGGGGCGACCGCGCTGCTCCTTCCGGCCTACACGCCCGGGGAGTTCACCGAGCTCGTCGTGCGCGAGCGGCCGACCGTCGTCTACGCCGGGCCGGCACACGTGGCGAACTGCCTCGCCCGCGGGCTCTTCGACGGCAAGGACTGCTCCTCGGTGCGCTTCGTCGTGCTCTCGGGCGCACCCGTTTCGCGCGATCTCGCGCACGGTCTCGAGTCGAAGCTCGGCGGTGGCAAGGTGCTGCAGCTCTGGGGCATGACCGAGCTGCAGGCCGGCGCCTACGGTCGCCTCACCGACGCGGCCGAAGCTCGCGTCGGGTCCGCCGGCCGGGCGGCGCCCGGAAACGAGCTCCGCGTGACGCGCGACGACGGCAGTCCTGCCGCGCCCGGCGAGGTCGGCGAGCTCGAGATGTGCGGCGCATCGCTTTTCGCGGGCTATCTCCACAACCCGGCGGCGAGCGCTGCCGCCTTCACCGCGGACGGCTGGTTCCGCACTGGCGATCTTGCCTCGATCGACGCCGCCGGCTATCTTCGCCTCGCCGGGCGCACCAAGGAGCTCATCAACCGCGGTGGCGTCAAGTTCAGTCCGCTCGACGTGGAGAATCTGCTCGCCGCCCATCCCGCGGTGGAGACCTGTGCCATCGTGCCGATGCCCGATCCGGTGCTCGGCGAGCGCGCCTGCTGCTTCGTGACGCTGCGCGACCCCGCGGCGTTCGGCTTCGAGGAGATGCAACGGTGGCTGGCCCGCCACGGCGTGAGCAAGGTGCGCTGGCCCGAGCGGCTCGAGGTGATCGACGCGATGCCGATGACGCCGACGCGCAAAGTCATGAAGGGCGCGCTGATGCAGGAGCTGGAGCGGCGGATGCGGGCCAGGCATCAGCAGTAGCGCGCTGGTGCAGGAGCCGGAGCGGCGGATGGATCGGCAGCGGAAGGGGCGCACATGAAACTGAACGTGATCGGCGGCGGTCCGGCCGGGCTGTACTACGCCATTCTCCACAAGAAGAGCTTTCCGGGCGCCGAGGTGACGGTGTACGAGCGCAACCGGCCGGACGACACGTTCGGCTTCGGGATCGTGCTCTCCGACGAGACGCTCGGCAACCTCAAGGCCGCGGACGAGCCGACCTACCGCGACATCGCGGCGAGCTTCGCCTACTGGGACGACATCTACGTCCACTACAAGGGCTCGACCATCAAGTCCTCGGGGCACGGCTTCTCGGGGCTGAAGCGCCTCACGCTGCTCGAGATCCTGCAGCGGCGCGCCGCCGCGCTCGGTATCGCGGTGCGCTATCAGACCGAGATCACCGCGATCGAGCCCTACCTCGGTGCCGACCTGGTGGTCGCGGCCGACGGCATCAACAGCATCGTCCGCGAGAACTGGAAAGCGCACTTCCGCCCGACCATCGAGTTCCGCCCGAACAAGTTCGTGTGGCTCGGCGCGCGGGCGACGCTCCCGGGCTTCACCTACGGCTTTCGCGAGAACGAGCACGGCATCTGGAACCTGCACGCGTACATGTTCACGCAGGGCGAGTGCACCGTGATCGTCGAGACGACCGGCGAGGCGTTCGAGCGCGCCGGCCTCGGGATCCAGGACGAGCGGGCCACCGTGGCCTATGCGAGCGCGCTCTTCGCGGACGTGTTCAAGGGCGCCGCGTTCCAGACGAACCGCTCGTATTGGCGGAACTTCCCGGCAGTGCGCTGCGAGCGCTGGAGCCACGAGAACGTCGTGCTGCTCGGCGACGCCGCGCACTCGGCGCACTGGTCGATCGGCTCTGGCACGAAGCTCGCGATCGAGGATGCGATTGCGCTGCATCACGCGGTGACGCGACACCGCCACAATACCAAGGCCGCCCTGCGCGCGTACGAAGAGGAGCGGCACGCGGAAGCCGATCGCATCCAGCATTCCGCCAACACGAGCCTCGTGTTCTTCGAGAACGTGCGGCGCTTCTGGCACATGGAGCCCATCCAGTTCAACTTCGCGCTGATGTCGCGAGCGAAGGCGGTCACCTACGAGAACCTGCGCATGCGCGACGCTGCGGTCGTGCGCGATCTCGACCGCTGGTGGGCCCGGCACGTCGCCGCGACCGAGGGCGCGAAGATCCCGAAGGACTTCGCGCCACCGCCGATGTTCGCGCCGTTCCACCTGCGCGAGATGAAGCTCGCGAACCGCGTGGTGGTCTCGCCGATGTGCCAGTACTGCGCGGTCGACGGCACGCCGACCGACTGGCACTTCGTCCACTACGGGTCGCGCGCGGTCGGCGGGGCGGGACTCGTGTTCACCGAGATGACCTGCGTCGCTCCGGACGCGCGCATCACTCCCGGCTGCGCCGGGATGTACAAGGCGGAGCACGTGCTCGCCTGGAAGCGCATCGTCGACTACGTCCACGTCCACACCGACGCGAAGATCGCGCTGCAGCTCGGCCATGCCGGTCGCAAGGGCTCGACGCAGCTGATCTGGGAGGAGATGGACAAGCCCCTCAAGAGCGGCAACTGGCCGATCATCGCGGCATCGCCGCTGCCGTACTACGCCGGCGAGAGCCAGACCCCGCGGGAGATGACGCAGGCCGACATGGCGCGCGTGCGCGACCAGTACGTCGCCGCGGCCAGGATGGGCATCGAGTGCGGCTTCGACATGCTCGAGCTGCACATGGCGCACGGCTACCTGCACGCCTCGTTCATCTCCCCGATCACCAACCGCCGCACCGATGCGTACGGCGGGTCGCTCGCCAACCGCCTGCGCTTTCCGCTGGAGGTGTTCGACGCGTGCCGCGCGGTCTGGCCGCGGGCGAAGCCGATGTCGGTGCGAATCTCGGCGACCGACTGGATTCCGGGCGGGATCTCGGGAGCCGACGCGGTCGAGATCGGCAGAGCGTTCAAGGCGCACGGGTGCGATCTCATCGACGTCTCTACGGGACAGACCGATCCCGCGTCGAAGCCGGTGTACGGGCGCATGTACCAGCTCGTGTTCGCCGAGCAGATCCGTAGCGAGGCCGGCATCGCGACGATGGCGGTCGGGGCGATCACCACGGCAGACCAGGTGAACACGATCGTCGCATCCGGGCGCGCCGACCTCGCGGCGCTCGCGCGACCCCATCTCACCGATCCGTACTTCACGTTGCACGCGGCGGCACACTACGGCTACGGCGGCGTGTCCTGGCCGAAGCAGTACCTGTCCGGCAAGCAGCAGCTCTACGTGCTCGCCGAGCGCGCGCGGGAGGAGGCGCGCCAGAAACAGGCCCTTGCCAGCACGGCGAAGCCCGAATCGTCGTATTCCGCATAGCCGAACCGCGGTCCCCACGGGAGTCTGGCATGGGAAATGCTGCGCGATGACCGAGGAGGCGCGTTCCTTGGAGCCCAACATGGACCCTCGACCGGGTCACGCTGGATTCGCGCCGGCGCCAGGCCGGCAGGGTCCGGTGCGTGCCCTCTGGCACTGGCTGAAGCGCAGCGGGCGTTCCGAGCAGCCGGCGCTCAAGGATCTTGCGCCGGCCGATCTCAAGCGGGTCCGGACCACGCTGCGCGAGTGCCTGGCCGAAGCGGGGGGCGAGGCCTCCGCGCGCGGGCGCGTCGAGTGGCTTTCGGCCACCTACCGGGACCTTGCCGAAGACGGGCGCAAGCGGCTGCTGCAGCTGCTCGCCGAGGAGTTCGGGCCGGACGAGCACGCGGTCGGCCGCGCGATCGAGGACTATCTCCGCACGCCGCCGGGGCCGACGCGGCGGCACGCCGAATCGCGCCTACGCCTCGCGCTGGGGTCGCCCCGCATCCGGATCCTGAAGCAATTCAACCTGCTGCCCGAGGGGGTGAAGTTCCTCGTGGACCTGCGCGACGACGTGCTGCGCTACGTCCGCGAGCTGCCCGACATCGCGGTGATCGACGAGGAGCTCCACTCGCTCTTCGGCAGCTGGTTCGACGTCGGCAACCTCGAGCTCTCGCGCATCACCTGGAGCTCGCCCGCGGCGCTGCTCGAGAAGCTGATCGCCTACGAGGCCGTGCACGAGATCCGTGGCTGGGGCGATCTGCGCAAGCGGCTCGACTCGGATCGGCGCTGCTATGCGTTCTTCCATCCGCGCATGCCGGGCGAGCCGCTGATCTTCGTCGAGATCGCCCTCACGCGGGACATGGCCGCGAACGTGCAGTCGCTCCTCGACGAATCGGCGCCGGTTCTGGATCCGAGATCGGCGCACGCCGCGATCTTCTATTCGATCTCGAACACGCAGCCGGGCCTGCGCGGCGTCTCGTTCGGCGGATTTCTCATCAAGCGGGTGGTGGAGCAGCTGCTCGCGGAATTCCCGAAGCTCAGGACCTTCGCCACGCTCTCGCCGATTCCGGGCTTTAGGCGCTGGCTCGAGGGCGAGCTGAAGGCGAAAAGCCAGACTTTGTTCGCGAGCGCCGACGCCGACCGGATCTGTCGCGCCGCGAGTACGAGCGATCCCCACGAAGCCCTCGCCGAGCTCCTCAGGCGCGATCTCGCCGAGGACGCGCCCGCGGCCGTGGCCGTGGAGCCGCTGCTCGCGCATCTCGCCGCCACGTATCTTGCGGAGACGAAGGGTCCCGAGGATGGCCGCGCGCAGGCGCTCGATCCGGTGGCCCGGTTCCACCTCGGCAACGGCGCGCGGCTCGAGCGCATCAACTGGCACGCCGACCTTTCGCCGCGCGGAATGCGACAGTCCTGCGGCTTGATGGTGAATTACCTGTACAAGCTGGACGAGATCGAGGAGAACCACGAGGCCTACGCGCGCGAGGGGAGGGTGGCGATCTCGGGTGCGGTGAAGCGGTTGCTCAAGCCGCGCTGACTCCTCGCCGACCCACACGATCGTTTGAGCGCCAGTCTGTCTGGGTCTTCAGAGATCCCCTCCTTCTCAAGGAGGGGTGTCACGCGAAGCGTGACGGGGCGGTGTCTGTCCTGTCCCCTCCTTTTCAAGGAGGGGTGTCACGCGAAGCGTGACGGGGTGGTTTCGGCGCATCGCTCCAG
>JADLAV010000028.1 GCA_020848075.1 Burkholderiales bacterium | reverse complement strand
GATCCGCTCCCGTTCCGGTGGAGGAGGAAATGGGATTCGGAAGGAACCCAAGCTCGCATTGGTGATCTGATTGATCGTTGCACCGAGGTGCTCATGAATCTGCCGCTTGATGAGGTGCGACTGAAAGCAGTAGAAGACGAATCGGTTGCTGGTAGAGCGGAACGCGCACGCACGCACGCGGCGTGGGGTCCGCCGCGATGGCGACTGGCCTCCAACGGCTGAGTCGAAAGCCACACGACCTCGACCCTGCGGCAGAAGCCGGCCACCTGGCAACTCTGCTCGACTCGGAGCTGGCGGATGTGCTTCGCGCGTACTCCGACCTTCGGGTCGAAGGGGTCGGCGGCTCGGGCATCGTGCTCAGCGGCCTACACGCTCAGTTCCAGGCGCGGCATGCCATCAAGGTCCCACGACTTCGTCTCTACAGTGCCACCACCGAAGAGGAACGACCGCCAGACATCGATCCAGAAATCCACGCTCTTTCCAAGCTATCGCACAAGAACATCACGCGCCTTTTCAATGCGGTCCGTCTGCACCGTGGCAATGGCATTTGCTGCATCACCGAGTACGTGTCTGACCCGCGCCCCCTGGACAGCTACGCGCGTGACCTCTGCTGCAGCGCACCCGCTCGCGCGGATGACGATACGCTCGCCGCGTCCATTCTGACACTTGCTCGGACTGTTCTGGACCTTGCGCAGGCGTTGCAGTACATGCACGCCGCGAGCCTGTTTCATTTCGACGTCAAGCCTGACAATCTGCTGATCTCCAGCACAGGGCATCCATTCGTTACTGATCTTGGGTTCGCCAGGGATTCGACAAGGTATCGGCCCGACGAAGTCGTGCATGTCGGTTTCACCTGGAAATACGCACATCCGGGCCTAACCGATCCGCACGCGGGCGCTCGCATCAGCCAGACCCCCGCAAAGGCTAAAAACCGCATTCCAGGCTCTGGCATCTCCCCCGTGTATGACGTTTTCGCGTTCGGCCGCACCGTACAGGAGCTGCTTCGGGTACTACAAGATGAATACGGCGAACATATCTTTGCAGTTTACGGTTTCAACTTCTTGCACCTGGTCGCATGCCTCTGCCTCGATGGTCGCAACGCAGAGAACCATCGCCTGACGCCCGGACGGACATTCGCCTCCGACCAAGCGATGGCGCTGCCCCTTAGAGTGTTCGAACATCACCGGTTCCGGTCCTTCGGGGGCGTCTGCGCGAGCCTGGAACGGCTGCTTGGGCTTCGGCGGATCGAGACAGAGGTGCCCGAGCTCGACCGTTGGTCACAACTGACGATCAACGTGTCGGACACGGGCATCACGACATTTACGCGGCGGGTCGCAGCGCTCGTCCAACACCCGGCGCTTGAGCGACTCGCGGCCCAGTTTCAACTCGGAATGATCGACACAGTCTTCCCAACGGCGACGCACACGCGGTTTCAACATACACTCGGTGTCTACCACGCTGCGGTTGACTACCTGACGGCGCTCTACTACGACGCCGAGAATCCGGTGTTCCGCGTGCTGTGCACTCCGGAGGACCTGCGCACCGCCGTCGTTGCGGCGCTCGTGCATGACATCGGACAGAGCACGTTCGGCCACGAAATGGAAGAGATCGATGCCGACACCTTCTCCCATGTGGCGCTCTTCGACGCGTTGCACGGGGACACGTCGGCGGTGGACGACAAAGGACGGACACTGAAGCAGCTGATAGAGGGCACCGGTGCGGACTGCTGCCAGGTTTCCGCCGCACGAGTGCGAAGCATTCTCAATGGCCAGACCGAGTCCCCGATTGACTCTGTGCTGCGGGACATCCTCGACAGCCAGATCGATGCCGACAAGCTGGACTATTTGATTCGTGACTCGGTCGAGTGCCGGGTCCCGTATGGCCACGGCATCGACGTTGCGCGATTCATCCGCTCCCTGACGACGGCTGGGTTCGAGCCGCGCCCGGGCGCCGGGTCACTGCGATTGGCTATCAAGCGGAAGGGCATCGCCAGTGCGGAGGCTTTCGCGTTCGCCAGATACCAGCTGTTCCAGTCTGTCTATTGGCACCACACCTTCCGCGCGGCAAAGGCGATGTTCTTGACCGCTGCGGCGGACGCAATCAGCGAACTGAGGGGCGAGGCGGCAGAAGCGCTATTTGATCAGTCAGCGCTGCGGACGGCCTATCTGCGAGAAGTGATCGGCTTCTCGGTGACCGAGCCTGAAGCACCGAGAGGGCGAAGGCGAACTCTTGCGGACGTGCTGCGCCGGCGCTTGGCCGAGGATGGTCCGCCGAGTGGCGATGGCAAGTACGCGCAGGACCCGACTATCGCGTTCCTATGGCGCATCGCGTCTGGACGCAGTCGCGCACTCCTGACAGATCTGATCCGTCGCCGTTACTACAAGCGCGTCTATGAACTACCGCTGGAGAATATCCCGGGCGAGCAGGGGTGGATCGCGCTGCGAGATCGATTGCGTGGGCAGAATCGGCATCAGGTGCAGAGGGCGCTGGAGGAGGCCATGACGCGGGTCATGCGGACAGCGATACAGGACCAAAGCACCACCCGCGAGTCCCTTCGGACTGACGAAGTCTTGGAACGGTTCGAGGGCATTGCGGGCGGCAAGTACTGTTTCCTCATCGATCTGCCCCTGCGGGGATGGATGGCCGGCGGGGATTCTCCGATGATCGTGAGCGACTACAAGAGGCGGCACTTCGGTGCTTCGAGGGCGATGGATCATCAGACAGGTGGTCTCTGGAAGGAGGAAATGGGGCGGATGATGCGCCGAGCCGCCGTGCTGCGTGTGGTCTGTGAGCCGGAGGTGCATGGAATCCTGACCCGCGTGATGACGGGAGTGGATGTCGAGCGAGTACTCCAGGGGGTACTGCCAGAGATCTCTCCGAGGGCGTAACCGCCGTGGTGGAAGCGGCGGTCACAGGGAGGCTGTCGGCGTCCGGGTGAACGATTGGTGCGAAAGGCCCCCGAGAGCAACCCTCCTGTTAAGCTCAGGCCACCCGTCAACCAGAGAGCGCGAGAGTTTGAGAGGGTTGCCGTCGGTGGGGCGAGAGCAACCGTAGGG
Organism: Burkholderiales bacterium; assembly: GCA_020848075.1. GTDB lineage: Bacteria > Pseudomonadota > Gammaproteobacteria > Burkholderiales > SG8-39 > JAABRB01. The sequence goes on along the minus strand of JADLAV010000028.1, from coordinate 286 downwards.
GTTGCGGTCGGACCCCGAGATTCGGTTTCAAGACCGAGAGCGCGGCGGTAGGGCCGGGTTCCCGCCCAGGCGTCGGAAACTCCCGTCCCGACGGGACTTTCCGCGCGTCGTCGCGGCCACGGCCCGCGGCGGCCAAACCGCCCGACCCGTAAACCAAAACGCCCCCGCGTTTCCGCGAGGGCGTCGAAAACTCCCTGTACAAGACCGTTTCGGAGGGTTGGCGGACCACTCTCGGGGTGGCCCGATGGGTGTGCGATCGATACGGGTTGTTAACGGGGACGGGCGG
>JADLAV010000027.1 GCA_020848075.1 Burkholderiales bacterium | reverse complement strand
GGCGACCGGGCGACCGAAGAATCCGCGCGAGAGGGGAATCTTCACCAGACACCGCGCGATTGAACGCTTCTAGGCCCGGCGATACCGTCGCGAATCGGGAGAAAGGTGGTTTGAAATTCCTATACTCGCTTCGGCGAGTGTCTCAAACTTGTTGACAGGTTCCGTGCGCTGCTCGGGATACCTTCGTCCGCGCACCGATCCGAAGGGTAGAATGCGTTATGGACAAGCTCCACATGCACGCGACTTGGTTGCTGGTTGGCCTCGCGGCCACGCTCGTCGCCGGCGAATACGCGTCGGCGCAGCAGTCGCAAATCTACAAGTGGAAGGACGACAAGGGCATCGTCCACTACTCGAACAGCCCGCCGCCCAAGGGAACCGAGGCGAGCGTGCTGGACGAAAGCAAGTCGAAGGTGAGCGTCGTGCCGGCAATCCAGACGCCGGCCAACTCCGCGTCAGATAGCGACAAGCAGTTGAAGAATCGCGTGCAGAGCCTCGAGCGCGAGCTGGAAAACGAGCGCCGCGGGCAGCCGGCGGCGTCGCAGGCGCAAGCAGAGAACTATCAGCGCTGGCGCGAGGAATGCCTCAGCCAGCGGCGTCTGGACTGCGACGATCCGGCGGCCGCCGTCGGCCCGATCTACGGTTATCCGGCCCCGCCGGTCGTACGCCCGCCGGGCCCGCATCCGCCGAGGTCGGATTTCCCGAACGTCGTGCCGCCGGGATACACCGTCGGTCCAGGCCCTGGAGGCATCGGCGGGCAGTACGTGCCGATGCCGCCGCGGCCGCGGCCGCCGGAACGGCCTACCCTGGAAGGCCCCCAGCAGCCTCGTTGAGCAGCCGGCGCCTCGGGGCGTCAGCGCGGCAGCGTCGAGCGCCCCATGAGGAACTCGTCCACCGCGCGCGCGCACTGGCGGCCCTCGCGGATCGCCCAGACAACGAGCGACTGGCCGCGGCGCACGTCGCCGGCCGCGAAGACCTTGGGGACATTCGTGGTGTAGCAGCCGGGCCCATCCGTCGTGGCCTTGGCGTTTCCGCGAGGATCGCGCTCGACGCCGAAGCCCTCGAGCAGCGACCGCACCGGCGACACGAAACCCATCGCTAGCAGGACGAGATCGGCCGGGAGCTCGAACACGCTTCCCGGCAACTCGGCCATCTTGCCGCCCTGCCACTCGACACGCACCGCGCGCAACGCAGTCACCTTGCCGGCCTCCCCCACGAATGCCTTCGTCGCCACCGCCCAGTCCCGGTTGCAGCCTTCCTCGTGCGAGCTCGAGGTGCGGAGCTTGATCGCCCAGTTGGGCCAGGTCATCTCCTTGTTCTCGTGCGCGGGCGGCTGCGGCAGCAGCTCGAATTGCGTGACCGACTTTGCGCCATGGCGGTTCGAAGTCCCGACACAGTCCGATCCGGTGTCGCCGCCCCCGATGACGACGACGCGCTTGCCGGTGGCCATGATCTGCCCGGGCACCTTGTCGCCGGCGAGGACCTTGTTCTGCTGCGGCAGGAACTCCATCGCGAAGTGCACGCCGTCGAGCTCGCGGCCGGGGATCGGGAGGTCCCGCGGCTGCTCGGCACCGCCGGCGATGACCACGGCATCGTGCTCGACGAGCAGCTCCTCGGGCGCGATGACGAGATGCGAGAAGTCGTTCACGCCCCTGCCTGGCGGATGGGTTCCGACGCGCACGCCTGCTCGGAACGCGACGCCCTCGGCTGCCATCTGCTCGAGCCGCCGGTCGATGTGGTGCTTCTCCAGCTTGAAATCGGGAATCCCATAGCGCAGCAGACCGCCGATGCGGTCGCTCTTCTCGAACACCACGACGTCGTGCCCGACCCGCGCAAGCTGTTGCGCGCAGGCGAGCCCAGCCGGCCCCGAGCCCACCAACGCGATACGCTTGCCGGTCTTGTGCGCGGGCGGCTGCGGCGCGACCCAGCCCATCGCCCAGGCCTTGTCGACGATCGCGTGCTCGATCGATTTGATGCCGACCGGGTCATTGTTGATGTTGAGCGTGCACGCCGCCTCGCACGGCGCAGGGCAGATGCGCCCGGTGAACTCGGGAAAGTTGTTGGTCGAGTGCAGAACCTCGATGGCGTCGCGCCAGTTCTGCCGGTAGACGAGGTCGTTCCAGTCCGGAATGATGTTGTTGATCGGGCAGCCGCTCATGCAGAACGGCGTGCCGCAGTCCATGCACCGCGCGCCCTGGATGCCGGCGTCCTTGTCGCTCAGGTGCTCGACGAACTCGCGGTAGTGCTTGATGCGCGCGCGCCGGTCCTCGGCCGCCTCCGCGAGCCGCTCGTATTCCAGGAATCCCGTGATCTTGCCCATCGCCTGAGTCCGCTATGCCGCACGCCGCTTGATTTTCGCCGCGAGCTCGCCGAGCGCCCGCCGATACTCGTTCGGGAACACCTTGACGAACTTCGGCCGGAACGCCGACCACGCGTCGAGGATGCGCTTCGCCTGCGTGCTGCCCGTGTGACGTGCATGCCGCTCCAGGAGATCCTTGAGCAGGGCTTCATCGGAGCGGCCGCGATGCCAGAGGTCGCGCGCGGCCCTGCCCTCCTGCTCGGCCTCGGCGAGCACCGGCTCGAGCGTGACCATCGCGGTATTGCAATAGTCCTTGAAGGCGCCCCGCTCGTCGAGCACGTAGGCGATGCCGCCCGACATCCCGGCCGCGAAGTTGCGGCCGGTCGGGCCGATCACCGCCACCGTGCCGCCGGTCATGTACTCGCAGCCGTGGTCGCCGAGTCCCTCCACGACCGCTTCGGCGCCGGAATTGCGCACGCAGAAGCGCTCGCCCGCGACCCCGCGGAAGTAGGCCTCGCCCATGATGGCGCCGTAGAGCACCACGTTGCCGGTGATGATGTTCTCGAGCGGATCGCCACGGAACTTCGGCGAGGGCTGCACGATGATGCGGCCGCCGGAGAGGCCCTTGCCGCAATAGTCGTTCGTCTCGCCGATCAGGTCGAGCGTGACGCCGCGCGCGAGGAACGCGCCGAAGCTCTGCCCGGCCGATCCGGCGAGCCGCACGCAAATCGTGCCGTCCGGCAGGCCTTCCAGGCCGTAGCGGCTGGCGATCCGCCACGAGAGCATGGTGCCGATCGTGCGATTGGTGTTGCGCACCGGCATCTCGATCGTCACCTTTTCGCCGCGCGCGAGCGCGGGCTCGGCGAGCTCGATCAGCCGGTGGTCGAGCGCCTTCTCCAGGCCGTGATCCTGCCGCTCGCAGTGGTGGCGTGCGACGTCGGCGGGCATCGCGGGCATCCGGAAGACGCGCGAGAAATCGAGCCCCAGCGCCTTCCAGTGCTCGATGCCCCGGCGCTTGTCGAGGAGGTCGGTGCGGCCGATGAGCTCGCCGAAGCTGCGCATGCCGAGGCTTGCCATCAGCTCGCGCACCTCCTCGGCGACGAAGAAGAAGTAGTTGACGACGTGCTCGGGCTTGCCGTGGAACCTGCTGCGCAGGACCGGGTCCTGCGTCGCGACGCCGACCGGACACGTGTTCAGGTGGCACTTGCGCATCATGATGCAGCCGCTCACGACTAGCGGCGCCGTCGCGAATCCAAACTCGTCGGCGCCGAGCATTGCGCCGATGACGACGTCGCGTCCGGTCTTGAGCTGGCCGTCCACCTGCACCGCGATGCGGCCGCGCAGGCGATTGAGCACCAGAGTCTGCTGGGTTTCCGCGAGGCCGAGCTCCCAAGGCGTGCCGGCGTGCTTGATCGACGACCACGGGGAGGCCCCGGTGCCGCCGTCGTGGCCGGCGATCGTCACGTGATCGGACTTCGCCTTCGACACGCCGGCCGCGATCGTCCCGACGCCCACCTCCGAGACGAGCTTCACGCTGATCGACGCCTCGGGGTTCGCGTTCTTGAGATCGTGGATGAGCTGCGCCAGATCCTCGATCGAGTAGATGTCGTGGTGGGGCGGCGGGCTGATGAGCTCGACGCCGGGCGTCGCGAAGCGGAGCTCGGCGATGTACTCCGACACCTTGCGGCCCGGAAGCTGACCGCCCTCGCCGGGCTTCGCGCCCTGGGCGATCTTGATCTGGATCTGCTCCGCGCTCGCGAGGTACTCGGCAGTGACGCCGAACCGCCCGGAGGCGACCTGCTTGATCTTGGACTTGAGCGAGTCGCCCTCCCGCAGCGCGAGGTCGCGGGCGACGCGGTCGGCGCCGAGCCGCGAGACCAGGGTCTCGCCGGCCTTGACCGGCGCGTAGCGCCTGCGGTCCTCGCCGCCCTCGCCGGTGTTCGACTTGCCGCCGATGCGGTTCATCGCGATCGCGAGGTTGGTGTGCGCTTCGGTCGAGATCGACCCGAGCGACATCGCGCCGGTCGCGAAGCGCTTCACGATCTCCTGCGCGGGCTCCACCTCCTCGATCGGCACGGGAGTGCACTCGTCGAGGCGGAACTCGAACAGCCCGCGCAGCGTCATGTGCCGCTTCGACTGGTCGTTGATGATGCGCGCGTACTCCTTGTACGTGTCGTACGCGTTCGCGCGCGTCGCGTGCTGGAGCTTCGCAATGGCCTCGGGCGTCCACATGTGCTCATCGCCCCGCACGCGGTACGCGTACTCGCCGCCGGCATCGAGCGCATGCTCGAGCACCGCATCTGCGCCGTACGCCGCGCGGTGCGCGCGCAGCGCCTCCTCGGCCACCTCGAAAACGCCGATGCCCTCGACGTGGGAGGTCGTGCCTGGGAAGTACTTGGCGACGAGCGCACGGGACAGGCCGACCGCTTCGAAGATCTGCGCGCCCGTGTACGACATGTAGGTCGAGGTGCCCATCTTGGACATGACCTTGCGCAGGCCCTTGCCGATCGCTTTCACGTAGTTCTTGCACGCCTTCGCCGCATCGACCTCGCCCAGCCGGCCCCGATTCGCGAGGTCGACCAGCGTCTCGAACGCGAGATGCGGATGCACCGCTTCGGCGCCGTACCCGCCGAGGAGCGCGAAATGGTGCACCTCGCGCGCCGAACCGGTCTCGACCACCAGGCCGGTGCTGGTGCGCAGGCCTTTTTCGACCAGGTGCTGATGGACCGCGGAGACCGCGAGCAGCGCCGGGATCGCGACCTGGTCGCGCGACATCGTGCGGTCGGAGATGATCAGAATCGTGTAGCCGCCGCGCACCGCGTCTTCCGCCTGGGCGCACAGGCTCGCGAGGCGCGCCTCGATCGCCTCCTTGCCCCAGGCGACGGGGTAGGTGATGTCGAGCTCGCAGGAGCGGAACCTGCCGTCGGAGTAGCGCTCGATGTGGCGGATGCTCTCCATCTGCGCGAAGTCGAGCACCGGCTGGCTCACCTCGAGGCGCAGCGGCGGGTTCATCTCGTCGATGCCGAGCAGGTTCGGCTTGGGGCCGATGAACGACACCAAGCTGGTGACGAGCTCCTCGCGAATCGGATCGATCGCCGGATTCGTCACCTGCGCGAACATCTGCTTGAAGTAGTTGTAGAGCGGCTTCTCCCGGCCCGACAGCACCGCGAGCGGCGAGTCGTTGCCCATCGACCCCACCGGCTCCTCGCCGTTCATCGCCATCGGCGCGAGGAGGAACTTCAGATCCTCCTGGGTGTAGGCAAAAGCCTGCTGGCGGTCGAGCAGCGGCTCGGCCGACTGCGCGCGGGGCTCCGTCGGCTCGGGAAGATCGTCGAGCTTGATGCGGATGCGGTCGATCCAGTCACGGTACGGCCGCGCGGATGCAAGCTGGTCCTTGAGCTCCCGGTCGTCGATGATGCGGCCGGCTTCCAGATCGACCATGAACATCTTGCCGGGCTGCAGCCGCCATTTCTTGACGATGCGCTCTTCCGGGATCGGGAGCACGCCCGTCTCCGAGGCCATCACCACGAGATCGTCGTCGGTGACGAGGTAGCGCGCGGGCCGCAGGCCGTTGCGATCGAGCGTCGCGCCGATCTGCCGGCCGTCGCTGAACGCGATCGCAGCCGGGCCGTCCCACGGCTCCATCATCGCCGCGTGGTACTCGTAGAAGGCGCGGCGCCGGTCGTCCATCAGCGTGTGCCTCTCCCATGCCTCGGGGATCATCATCATCACCGCGTGGGCGAGCGGGTAGCCGCCCATCACCAGGAGCTCGAGCGCGTTGTCGAACGAAGCCGAATCGGACTGTCCCGGATAGATGAGCGGCCAGACCTTCTCGAGATCCTTCCCGAGCACGGGCGACGAGATGGCGCCCTGGCGCGCACGGATCCAGTTCACGTTGCCGCGCAGCGTGTTGATCTCGCCGTTGTGCGCGATCAGGCGGAACGGGTGCGCGAGCTCCCAGGTGGGGAACGTGTTGGTCGAGAACCGCTGGTGCACGAGCGCGAGCGCGGAGGCGACGCGCCAATCCTTGAGGTCCAGGTAGTAGTCGGCCATGTCGCGCGCCATCAGCATGCCCTTGTAGACGACGGTGCGCGCCGAGATGGACGGGACGTAGTACTCCTTGCCGTGCTTGAGCCTGAGGGCCTGGATCGCCTGGGCGGCGGCGCGGCGGATCATGAAGAGCTTGCGCTCGAGCGCATCGGTGACGCGCACGCCGCCCCCGCGGCCGATGAAGACCTGGCGGATGACCGGCTCGATCGGCTTCACCGACTCGCCGAGAACGGAAGGGTCGCGCGGCACGTCGCGCCAGCCGATCAGCGCCTGCCCCTCGTCCTTGATCGCGCGCTCGAGCTCGTACTCGCATGCGATGCGCGACGCGGGTTCCTTCGGCAGGAACACCATGCCGACGCCGTATTGGCCGGCCGGCGGCAGTGTCACGCCCTGCTTGGCCAGCTCCTCGCGGAAGAAGCGGTCCGGGATCTGGATCATGATCCCGGCGCCATCGCTCCCCTTGGGGTCGGCACCCACCGCGCCGCGGTGGGTCAGATTCTTCAGGATGAGCAGCCCCTGCTCGACGATGGCATGGCTCTTCTTGCCCTTGATGTGCGCGACGAAGCCGACGCCACAGGCGTCGTGCTCGTTGGCGGGGTCGTACAACCCCTGGGCGTGCAGCAGGCTGGCCGGTCGATCCATGGTGCGCCTCGCGCTGGCGGCGGGTTCGTGCGCCGCACAAATGCCGTGCGTTTTTCACGGCCGAACCTAATAATATACCGGCCGATCGCTTTGTTCTCAAGCAATTAGCCTGAAGTTCCTGCTGTAGCCGAGCGAGTTTATCGCTACGTAACAAATGCTTGGCGTGAGTTTTAGGTTCCGGTTGCTGTCTACAACCGGATCTGCTGGATCAGGTCGAGTGCGCGCTGCTG
>JADLAV010000026.1 GCA_020848075.1 Burkholderiales bacterium | reverse complement strand
GCCACGACGGCAGCGTACCGGCTGATGCCCGGCCTCAAGGGTTCGCTGCGCCGGGCTTCGCCCGCCCTTGACCCCGGCCATCAGCCGAAACACCCGTGGATCCACCCACTCGGAATTCAACAGAGGCACAAGAATACGGTGCGGGCTGCGGACATCCCCAAGACTTGGTGGGATCTCGCCAATCCCAAGTGGAAGGGCAAGGTGGGAATGCCCAACCCGCTTCTGTCCGGGACCTCGTTCGCGGCGACGGCCGGGCTGGTCCGGTCCCCCAAGCACGGCTGGCCCTTTTTCGAGGCGCTGCGCAAGAACGATATCGCTTCGGAGCCCGGCAACGGAGCCGTCGAGACCAAGCTGCTGAGCGGCCAACTCGCGGTCGCCATGCTGCTCGAAGAGAACGTGCTCAAGGCCATCAACGAAGGCAAGCCGCTCGGATTCGTCTACCCCGCCGACGGGCCGGTCGTGAACCCGGCTCCGATCGCGATCATGAAGACGACCAAGAATCCGGCAGCGGCCAAGGCCGTTTACGATTTCTTCCTCGACAAAGACGGACAGCAGGCCATTCTCGATGGTTGGATGCACTCGGTCCGCCCGGACATGCCGGCCCCCAAACACGCCGAGATGAAGATCACCGAGGCGATGAAATTCGCCCTGCCGATGGACTGGGAGGCAATCAGCCGGGAGCCCGAGAAGGTCAAAGAGAAGTTCGACCAGACCGTCCTGCGATGATCGAGATCGCCGAGTCGGCGAAACTCGCCGTGCCGATGGCCCGGGTGGCAAGCAGCCGAGGGTCCATGAAGGTCACAGAGGAACTCGACCAGACCGTCCTGCGGTGATCCGGCAGGATCGAGAGGCGGACGGGCAGGATCAGGTCCGTGAACGAAAAAGCACGTCGCTGGCAGCGCCGGGGTGGAGGCCTTCCCCTCGGCGTTGTCGTGTTCGACGCCGATGCGCCCCGGGCAAGCTGACCCGTTCCATTGCCGTTTTTCCGCAGGCACCGCGCTGATGCCGCACATCAAGGCCTACCTCACCTGGCGGAACACGGTCATCGGGGCGGCGCTCGTCTTCTTGTTTCTTTTCGTGCTGATGCCGCTGGCGATCCTCGTCTGGAAGAGCTTCTTCGGGACGGAAGGCGACTTCAGCCTGCAGAACTATCTTGCCGTCTATTCCAAGCGTCGCAACTGGGACGCCGTGGTCATGACCGTGGTGGTCTGCGGATTGACCATGCTCTTCGCGGTCATTTTCGCAACCGGGCTCGCTTGGCTCGTCGTGCGCAGCGACCTGCCCTTCAAGCGTCAATTCCGGTCGATGTTCTTCATGCCCTACATGATCCCGCCCTACGTGGGGGCGATCGCATGGATCCTGCTGCTCACCCCCGGCGTCGGCTACGTCAACGTCATCCTCGTCAAGTACCTCGGCTTCGCTGCCCCCGGGCCCCTGAACATCTACAGCCTGACGGGGTTGGTGTGGGTCATGACGCTCTTCTATTACCCGCTCGCATTCCTCAACGTCGCCTCCGCCCTGGAGCAGATGGACAATTCGCTCGAAGAGGCGGCACGTATCAGCGGCGCCGGGCCGTTGCGGGTGATCTGGGACATCACCCTTCCCTTGGCGGCGCCGAATTTCTTCGCGGGCGGATTGCTGGTCTTTGCCGCGGCGGCCTCGGCCTTCGGCATCCCGGCCATCGTCGGCATGCCGAGCCGGATCTACGTGCTGTCGACTCAGGTCATGACGTATGTCTACATGGGTACTCCTGCCGGCATGCGCGAGGCGATCGCGCTCTCGGTCGTTCTCATGGTGCTCGCCATCATCACCATGACGGCTGGCAACCGGATTCTCGCCCGCCGGAAATACACCCTCGTGGGCGGGAAGAGCGCGCGGGTGCAGGCGGTCTCGCTCGGCCGGTTGAAGCCGGTGGCGCTGGCGGCAGCGGTGCTGCTGTCGGGCATCCTCGTCATCCTGCCGGTGGGCGCGATCGTTCTGACCTCGTTCGTCAATATCTTCGGCCAGCCCCTGGAGCCCGGCAACTTCACCTTGAGCCACTACAAATACATCCTGACCTTCAAGATGGCCCAGGAAGCCTTCCGCAACAGCTTCGTCATGGGCGCCGCGGCCGCCACCCTGGCGCTGCTGCTGGCGAGCCTCATCGCCTACTACCGGGTCAAGGCCCGCAGTCGCCTGGCGGAAGTCTCCGATCTCATCGCGACGGTGCCCTACGCGACTCCGGGCACGGTCATCGCCCTGGCGCTCATCATCGTGTTCTCCGGCAAGTTCGGGCTGAATCTCTACAACACCATGGCCATCCTGGTCCTCGCCTACCTCATCAAGTACCTCGCTTTTGCGGTCCGCACGATCTCCGCGTCGCTGGAACAGATCGACCTCTCGCTCGAGGAGGCCGCCCAGATCTCCGGTGCGAGCTGGCTGCAGAGCTTCAAGGACATCATCCTGCCGCTGGTGCGACCGGGGTTGATCGCCGCTTGGTTCCTGGTCTTCATGGCATGCTTCTACGAGCTCACCATGACGATCCTCCTCTACGGTCCTCAGACTCACAACCTTGGGGTGGTGCTCTACGAACTGCAAACCTATTCCAACCAGCAGGCAGCCTCGGTACTCTCGGTGCTCATCCTGATCGTGGTCCTGGGCGGCAACCTGGTGGTTGCGCGAGTTACGAAGGGCAAGATCGGCATTTGAGGGAAAGGATCACCCGGGGATCATGGCAGGGGTAAGACTGGAAGGCGTATCCAAGCGCTTCGGGCAATTCGATGCGGTCGCGAACGTCTCGGAGACGATCCGCGACGGCGAGTTCGTCTCGCTGCTGGGGCCCTCAGGATGCGGCAAGACGACCACCTTGCGGATCATTGCCGGCTTCGAGAAGGCGACGGCCGGACGGGTCTTCATCGACGACCGTCTGGTCAGCTGCGCCCAGACCGGCGCCTACGTGCCCCCCGAACGCCGCAACATCGGCATGGTGTTCCAGTCCTATGCCGTCTGGCCGCACATGAATGTGTTTGCCAACGTCGCCTATCCGCTGAAGGTGCGCAGGGCCTCGAAAAGAGAGCTGGCCGCGAAGGTGGAACGCGTCCTCGATCTCGTGCACCTGACGGGCCTCGAGAATCGGCTGCCGAACCAATTATCCGGTGGCCAGCAGCAGCGGGTTGCGCTGGCGCGGGCGCTCGTGGCCGAGCCGGCGCTGTTGCTCCTAGAGGTGGCCCCGCTTTTTTGGACACGGGATCGGGCTCGGATAAGTGGATGAACTGCTCTATCGTAACGGCAGCGATGCCGATGGAACGGAGCAGACACCATGAAACGGTCACGCAGGAACCACTCATCGAAGTTCAAAGCCCGGGTCGCGCTGGAGGCGTTGCGGGGCGAGGCGACCCTCGCCGAGCTCGCCTCACGGCACGGTGTGCATGCGACCCAGATCGCTGCCTGGCGCAAGCAGCTGCTCGAGCACGCCGGAGAGGTGTTCGACAACGGCAACCCGGCGGCGGAGCACGCCGAACGGCGCATCCGTGATCTGCAAGCCAAGGTGGGCGAGCTCACCATGGAGCGGGATTTTTTGTCAGGCGCGCTCGGTCGCTTCGGGCTTCCGAGCGCAAAACGCTGATCGACCGGGACGACGAGGTGACGATCATGCGCCAGTGCGAACTGCTCGAGCTTTGCCGCTCGAGCCTGTACTACCGCCCCAAGCCGATTCCCGAGGCTGACCTCAAGCTGATGCGCCGCATCGACGAGCTGCATCTCGCGCATCCGTTCCTCGGCGCCCGGCGGCTCGCCCGCATGCTCGGGCGCGAGGGCATCGAGGTCGGCCGTCGTCATGTGGGAACCCTCATGCGCCTGATGGGCATCGAGGCGATCTACCGGAAGCGGCGCACCACGATCCCGCAGAAGGGGCACAAGATTTATCCCTACCTGCTCGGAACCGTCACCATCGAGCGCCCCAACCAGGCGTGGGCCGCGGACATCACGTACCTGCCGATGGCGAGGGGCTTCGCCTACCTGGTGGCGATCGTGGACCTCTACAGCCGCAAGGTGCTCGCCTGGCGCGTGAGCAATGCCATGACGACCGACTTCTGCGTGGAAGCGCTGCAGGAGGCGCTCACGCGCTTCGGCGCCCCCGAGATCTCCAACACCGCCCAGGGCAGCCAGTTCACCGCCGAGGACTACACCAACCCACTTGAAGCCAGGGGCGTACGGATCAGCATGGACGGCAAGGGCCGCTGGGTCGACAATGTATTCGTCGAGCGGCTGTGGCGCAGCGTGAAGTACGAGGACCTTTACCTCCACGCCTACGAGACGGTGGGCGAGGTAAAGACCGCGCTGGCGCGCTACTTCAGCTTCTACAACGCGCGCCGGCCGCACCAGAGCCTCGACTATCGGACACCGGACGAGATGTACTTCGGCCCCGGCGAACTGAAGAAGGCGGCGTAGGATGAAACACGGGTTTCCCACCGCGTCGGTCGTGCGTTCGTCGCAAGCGACGCCCGCCCGCCGCCGTGGAAAACCCTGCACCGCAGTTCAACACTTAACGACACCCATTTTTCTGTCTAAACCGGTGGAGCCACTGCTCCTGGACGAACCCCTCTCCAATCTCGACGCCAAGCTCCGCGAGAGCATGCGCTTCGAGCTCAAGGACGTGCAGCGCCGGCTGCAGGTGACGGTCGTCTACGTGACCCACGATCAAGCCGAGGCCATGGTCATGTCCGATCGCATCGTGGTCATGGACAAGGGGGTGATGCAACAAGTCGACGTGCCCAGGGCGATCTACGACTCCCCCGCCAACCGGTTCGTGGCGGATTTCATCGGCCTCATCAATTTCCTCGAGTCCACGACCCTCACCGTACAGGGTGAGGAGGCGGAGGTGGAACTGAAGGAAGTGCCGGGGGCGGTGCGCCTGACAGTCCGCGCTCCGGCGGGATTGCAGCCCGGCGATCCAGCCACCCTTGCCGTCCGACCCGAGGCGATCTCCTTGGCGGCGGCGCCTTTCGAGGACGCCATCCCGGGCCGGCTGGTCCGGAAGATCTTTCACGGGAACGAGATCGAATACCGGATCGCTCTGGGGCAGGTCGAGGTGCGGGCCACGACCGCAGCCACCTCCGATGACCTGGCCGAGGGGGATCCCACCTGGGTGAGCTTCCGCCGGCTCGTCGTGATGACCTTGTAAGGGGAGCCGGCCGGGGCAGGTGTCGCGCCCGCGACCGGAAGCGAACGGCGACCGGCAGGGCGGCCTCGGTCTTCAGGATCCTGGCGCCGGGCGCCGCAACTGCTTCAGCCTGACCTGCGCGGCCGCCAGGATCTCCGCGATCTCCGCCAAGCCCTCGGGGATCTCGCCGCGTGCACGCGCGGTCTCGATGAATCCCGACACGGTCGCGTGCAGAAGCTCGATGTCGGCAGCGGTCTGCACGCGTGATGCCGTAGAGAGCAGGGGTAGGACGCTCGCGCCGGATTTCTCCGCAACCGCGAAACCGCGCGGGTGGTCGTCGGCGACGGTTCGCAGGTAACGCTCGACCAGCGCCGCGACCTGCTTCTCGGTCCGCGCGCTCATGAGCTCCACGTAGAGACTGCCCTGCGCCATGCTGGCAAGTTATCAAGCTGCTAGGCCAATCGGACGACCGCAACCTCCATTCACGCGCCGGGCGTGCAATTGTTCACGGCGCTGGCGAGCCCTCGACACGCGGTGGCGCGGCATTGCCGTGGAGACGTACCCGCCGCCGACCGTGTGCTGCGCGCCCGACACGGGCAGCGCCGCGCGCGAGGCATGGGAGAATCGGGCGCCCCTGCCCGTTCGGGGGCAAGCTTACGCCTGCAGACCAGCCCATGCGAATGCACGTCCTCTCGGATCTGCACCTGGAGGTTTCGCCGTTCACGCCGCCGGACACCCGCGCGGACGTCGTGATTCTCGCCGGCGACGTCCACAACGCCTCGCGGGGTCTCGAATGGGCCGTGCGGTCCTTTCGGGGCAAGCGCGTCGTCTATGTGCCCGGGAACCACGAGTACTACGATGGGGAGCTCGACGCGATCGGGCGGGCGCTCGCAGTCGACGCGGCGCGCCTCGGCGTGACGCTGCTCGACAACGCCGAGGCCGTGATCGACGGCGTGCGATTCCTCGGCACCACGTTGTGGACCGACTTCTGTCTGGACGGCATCGAGCGGCGCGAGGAAGTCATGGCCCTCGCGCGGCCCTACGTCGTCGACTTCCGCGCGATCCGGAGCGGGAGCGGTCCATTCACGCCCGAAGCATCGGTCGACCTGCACTTGACCGCGCGCGCGTGGCTGGAAGCGCGGCTGGCGGCGCGTTTCGATGGCAAGACGGTCGTCGTGACCCATCACGCCCCGCATCCCGGCAGCATCCACGCGCGCTTCGCCAATCATCCGGCGAACGGCAGCTTCGTATCGAACCTCGAGCCCTTGATGGGTCGCACCGCGCTCTGGATCCACGGCCACACCCACAACTCGTTCGACTACCGCGTGAACGGCACGCGCGTCGTGTGCAATTCGCGGGGCTATGTGCTGACGAAGCCTCGAACCGGCGCGCCCGAGCCGGACGTGATCAAGGCCGAGAACCCCGAGTTCGATCCGGCCCTGACGCTCGAGCTCTGAGCACGCCCGCCGCCGCGGACCCGCACGCGGGGATCGCCCTACTCAATCCGCCCCGGGTGTGAGCACGATCAGCACGCTGCACGGCGCGTAGTCGATCAGCGTCGCACCCACCGATCCGCTCCACCAGCGCGCGGCGAAGGACTGCTTCTGCCGGTGCCCGACCACGATCAGGTTGCACTTGAGGTCGCGCGCATTGCGGCAGATCTCATCCACCGGCTCGCCGACCGCCAGGTGGCCCTGCACGGCAAATCCGCGCTCCTTCAGGGTTGCGAGACCCTCGTCGAGCACCTCCTGCATCCGCTTCTTCTCCTCCTCGATCAACTCCTCGGGCAGGAAGCCCTCCGTCAGGAACATGCTGGACGGCATCGTCGCGACGGCGAGCAGGTGGGTTTCCGCCTTCGCGAACGACGCGATGTCCGCGCATTCGGTGAGCGCCGCCCGCCCCTCACGGGTGCCGTTGTACGCCATCAGGATCCTGCTATACATCGCCGAGCCCTCCTGTAGTTGAAAAGCCCGCGCGCCGGGCGAGTGCGTCCATCATGGGGACGCCGTTCTGCGCCGGGGCCTCGGCGGCCCCCGGGGACGATCGGGCGGTGGTGCTGCTGCCATAGATTGTGCCAGAACGCGTTTGGCGCCACCCCAGCCCGGGGCGCCCGCCAGGCAGACCCGACGACCGTACTACAATCGCCGGTCCTCCAGCGCCCAGCGGAACTCGAACATGGCCATTGACATGAATCGCCCGGACCTCGTGCTCGGTATCGTCGGCACCGGTGTGATGGGACGCGGCATCGCGCAGATCGCCGCGCAGGCCGGCATCGATGTCCGGCTCTACGATTCCCGAGCCGATGCCGCGCCCGCGGCGCGCGAGCACGTCGCGGCGACCCTCGCCAAGCTCGCCGAGAAGGGCAAGCTCGACGCCGATGCCGCCCGGGGGGCAGTCGCCCGGCTGCAGATCGCGGGCGACCTCGCGGACCTCGCCGGCTGCCACGTGGCGATCGAGGCGATCGTCGAGCAGCTCGACGCGAAGCGCGCGCTGTTCGACCAGCTCGAGCGGATCGTGTCGGCGGACTGCCTGCTCGCAACCAACACGTCGTCGCTGCAGGTGACCGCGATCGCGGCCGGGTGCAAGCACCCGGAGCGCGTCGGCGGGTTCCACTTCTTCAACCCGGTGCCGCTGATGAAGGTGGTCGAAGTCATCGACGGCGTGCTCACCGCGCCATGGGTCGGCGATGCGCTTGCGCAACTCGCACGGCGCATGGGCCACGCCCCGGTTCGCGCCAAGGACACCCCCGGGTTCATCGTCAATCACGCAGGGCGCGGCTTCGGCACCGAGGCATTGCAGATCCTGCGCGAGGGCGTCGCCACAGTGCACGAGATCGACGACGTGCTGCGCGAGGCGGCCGGCTTCCGCATGGGCCCGTTCGAGCTCTTCGACCTCACCGGTCTCGACGTCTCGCACCCGGTGATGGAGTCGATCTACACGCAGTACTACCACGAGCCGCGCTACCGGCCCTCGCCGATCACGGCGCAGCGCGTGGTGGCCGGATTGCTCGGCCGCAAATCCGCGAACCGCGGCTTCTACCGCTATCGGGATGGCAAGCGCGAGGACGTGCCCGGTGCGCCGGTACCCAAGGCCGCTGCAATCCCGGTCTGGGTCAGCCGCACCGGTCTGGGCGACGCACTCGCCGAGCTCGTCGCAAAGCTGGGAGCCAACGTCGACGCGGGCAGGCAGGCCGGGCCGCAATCGCTCTGCCTGATCGCTCCGCTCGGCGCCGATGCGACGACCAGCGCGCTCGCCGAAGGGCTCGACGCGAAGCGTACGGTGGCCGTCGACTGCCTGTTCCGGCTCGACCGGCGGCGCACGCTCATGACGACGCCGATCACGGCGCCGGCGATGCGCGATGCGGCGCACGCGCTCCTCACGGCCGACGGCGTGCCGGTGACGGTGATCCACGACAGCCCGGGGTTCGTCGCCCAGCGCGTGCTCGCGCACATCGTCAACATCGGCTGCGACATCGCGCAGCAGCGCATCGCGACGCCCGAGGACATCGACCGTGCGGTCAGCCTCGGGCTCGGCTATCCGACCGGGCCACTCGCCTGGGGCGACGCGATCGGACCGCAGCGCGTGCTTTCGGTGCTGCGCGAACTTTTTGATTTCTATCAAGATCCCCGCTACAGGCCGAGCCCGTGGCTCAAGCGGCGCGCGCGCCTGGGGGTATCATTGCTGACGCCCGAGGCGCCCTGACGAGGACGCACCGCCTGCGCGCCGAGCCCGCGCGCGCGGATGCACGGAGGATCCGGATGAACGCACCCGACACCAAGGGGAAGGCCCTGTTCCAGTGGGAGGATCCATTCCTCTTCGAGGAGCAGCTCGCCGAAGAGGAGCGCATGGTCCGCGACAGCGCGCGCGCCTATTGCCAGGAGAAGCTCCTGCCGCGCGTGCTCGAGGCGACCCGCCGCGAGAAATTCGACCGCGAGATCATGAACGAGATGGGCGGTCTCGGCTTTCTCGGCTCGACCATCGACGGCTACGGCTGCGCCGGCGTCAACCACGTGAGCTACGGCCTGATCGCGCGCGAGGTCGAGCGCGTCGACTCCGGCTACCGCTCGGCGATGAGCGTCCAGTCCTCGCTCGTCATGCACCCGATCCACGCCTACGGCACCGAGGAGCAGCGCCGGAAGTACCTGCCGAAGCTCGCCGCCGGCGAACTGGTCGGCTGCTTCGGACTCACCGAGCCGAACCACGGGTCGGACCCCGGCGGCATGCAGACGCGCGCGCGCAAGGTCGCCGGCGGCTACGTGCTGAAGGGCTCGAAGATGTGGATCACGAACTCGCCGATCGCGGACGTGTTCGTCGTCTGGGCGAAGGACGATGGCGGCACGATCCGCGGCTTCGTCCTCGAACGCGGCATGAAAGGCCTCTCCGCGCCGAAGATCGAGGGCAAGATGAGCCTGCGCGCCTCGATCACCGGCGAGATCGTGATGGACGACGTCGAGGTCCCGGAGACGAGCCTCCTGCCCAACGTGCACGGGCTGAAGGGGCCGTTCGGCTGCCTCAACAAGGCGCGCTACGGCATCGCCTGGGGCGCGCTCGGCGCCGCGGAGGACTGCTGGCACCGCGCGCGCCAGTACGTGCTCGACCGCAAGCAGTTCGGCCGCCCGCTCGCCGCCAACCAGCTCGTCCAGCTGAAGCTCGCCAACATGATGACGGAGATCACGCTCGGGCTGCAGGCGGTCCTCCGCGTCGGCCGCCTGCTGGACGAGGGCCGCGCGGCGCCGGAGATGGTCTCGCTCGTGAAGCGCAATTCCTGCGGCAAGGCGCTCGACATCGCGCGCGTGGCGCGGGACATGCACGGCGGGAACGGCATCGCCGACGAGTACCACGTCATCCGGCACATGATCAACCTGGAGACGGTGAACACCTACGAGGGGACGCACGACATCCACGCGCTCATCCTCGGCCGCGCCCAGACCGGCATCCAGGCGTTCAACTAGGGCATTGCCCGCGACGTCGTTGCGGGATTCGATCCGGCGCGGCTTCGAGTTCTCGCGTCCGACCACGTGCTACGCGTTCAGGCCGGCCGTCGGACCGCTGAACGGTCCTCTGGTCGGCTGCTTTCGCCATGCGGAGGTGGGCGCGCTAGAATGATGCGTGTCATGGTCTGCCGATCGAGGGCCACCGCATGACGACGCCTTGGGTTCGATACGCACGATGGATTCGATACGCTCTGCCTCTGCTCGCACTCGCGCTCGGTGGGGAGGCCGTCCGCGCGGAGCCGCCGCAGGTGCCGGAGGCTGTTTTCCTCGTGGCGAATCCGCAGTTCCGGGACACCACCTATCATCATACCGTGCTGATCGCAGCTCCGCTCGAGGCGGGCGGGCACATCGGCGTCATCCTGAACCGCCCGACGGACCGCTCGCTCGCCAGCCTGTTTCCCGAGCACGAGCCGTCGAAGAAAGTGGTGGATCCGGTCTACTTCGGCGGCCCGTTCTCGCGCACGGCGCTGGTGGCCGTGATCCGCGGCGACGCGAGCCCCGGCCGCGGCTCGTTGCAGCTCATGAAGAGCCTGTACCTTGCGATCAACGTCGGCACCATCGATCACATCATCGAGAGCCGGCCGAACGAAGCCCGCTACTACGTCGGTTATGTCGGCTGGCGCCCCGGCGAGCTGAGAAGCGAGATCGACCGCGGCGTCTGGTCGGTGCTGAACGCCGACCCGAAGACCGTCTTCCGCAAGGACACCCAGGGCATGTGGGAAGAGCTGCTGCGCATGTCGCGCCAGATCACCGCGTCGTTCGACCCGAGCGCGGCGGACCGCGCACGCCGGCTCTGAGATGCTCGCCCGCCGCGCCGGCCGGCTTGCGGTCGCGCTCCTCCTCGGCGTGTCCGCATTCGTCCCCGCGACGGGCAGCGGGGCCGATCCAGACCGTCGCATCGGCGAGAGCGCGCTTCTCGTCGCCAAGCCGCACATCCAGGATCCGAATTTCCGCGAAACGGTCGTTCTGGTCACCGAAATGCCGGACGGGAGCGCGGTCGGCGTGATCGTCAATCGGCCGACGCGCCAATCGCTGGCCACGATCCTGCCCGACAATCCGAGGCTCGCCCGGTTTACCGACGCGCTCTACTTCGGCGGCCCGGTCGAGATCGTCGGGCTCTTTGCGCTCTTCCGCGCGGAGCATTCGCCCGGCGCGGCGTTGCTCGTTTCCGAGCGTCTCTGGTTCGCGCTCGAGCCGGCAACGGTGGAGCAGTTGCTGCGCGAGCCGCCGGAAAAGATTCGCTTCTTTACCGGCTACGCGGGCTGGGCGCCGGGGCAGTTGTCCGCCGAACTCGACCGCGGCGACTGGTGGGTGCTCAGCGTGAATCCGGACGTCGCCTTCCGCGCGGATCCGTCCGGACTCTGGGAGGAGCTCTCGACCCGCGCGCGCGCCATCACGGCCGCGCGCTAGGCCGCTATGCTGCGGCGCGCTCGGCGGCGGCCGCCCGCTCGAACGTGAACTTCCCGGCGGAGAAGCCGACGCGGATCGCGTCCTTCGCCGCGAACGCGCCCTCCAGGATCCGGGTCGCGAGCGGATTCTCGATCGCCTGCTGGATCGCGCGCTTGAGGGGCCGCGCCCCGTAGACCGGGTCGAAGCCCGCCTTGGCAAGCTCGTCGATCGCGCTTTCGTCCACCACGAGCCGCATCTCCATCTTCGCCAGGCGGTCGGTGAGCTGCCGCAGCTGGATCCGCGCGATGTCCCTGATGTGCTTCTGGTCGAGCGCGTGGAACACGACGATTTCGTCCACCCGGTTGATGAACTCGGGCCGGAAATGCGTCTTCACCTCGGCCATCACCGCGAGCTTGATCAGCGCCGGGTCGTCGCCCGCCATGCTCTGGATCATGTGCGAGCCGAGGTTGGAGGTCATCACCACGACCGTGTTCTTGAAGTCCACGGTGCGGCCCTGGCCGTCGGTCAGCCGGCCGTCGTCGAGCACCTGCAGCAGGACGTTGAACACGTCCGGGTGCGCCTTCTCGACCTCGTCGAGCAGGATGACCGCGTACGGGCGCCGCCGCACCGCCTCGGTGAGGTAGCCGCCCTCCTCGTACCCGACGTAGCCCGGCGGTGCGCCGATCAGCCGGGCGACCGAGTGCTTCTCCATGAACTCGGACATGTCGATTCGCACGAGATGCTCCTCGGAATCGAACAGGAACGCCGCGAGCGCCTTGCAGAGCTCGGTCTTGCCGACCCCGGTCGGGCCGAGGAACAGGAACGAGCCGTACGGACGGTTCGGATCCGCGAGGCCCGAGCGCGACCGGCGGATGGCGTCCGACACCAGCCGGACCGCCTCGTCCTGCCCGACGACGCGCTGATGGATCCTCTCCTCCATCTGCAGCAGCTTGTCGCGCTCGCCCTGCATCATCTTCGACACCGGGATGCCGGTCGCGCGCGACACGACTTCCGCGATCTCTTCGGCGCCCACCTCGGTCCGCAGCAGCCGGAAAGGTTTCTTCTCCCCGCTCTTGTCGCGCTTCTCCGCCCGCCCCTCGGCGCTCTTCAGCTGCGCTTCGAGCGGCGGCAGCTTGCCGTACTGCAGCTCCGACATCTTCTGCCAGTCGCCGCGGCGGCGCGCTTCCTCCATCTCGTGGCGGATGCTCTCGATCTCCTCCTTGATGTGCTGCGCGCCCTGCACCTGCGCCTTCTCGGCCTTCCAGATCTCCTCCAAGTCGGCGTACTCGCGCGCAAGCCGCGCGATCTCCTCCTCGATCGCGGCCAGGCGCCCGCGCGAGGCCTCGTCGGTCTCCTTCTTCACCGCCTCGCGCTCGATCTTGAGCTGGATCAGGCGCCGGTCGAGCCGATCCATCGCCTCCGGCTTGGAGTCGATCTCCATCTTGATCCGCGCCGCCGCCTCGTCGATCAGGTCGATCGCCTTGTCGGGCAGGAAGCGGTCGGTGATGTAGCGGTGCGAGAGCTCCGCTGCCGCGACGATCGCCGGGTCGGTGATGTCGACGCCGTGGTGCAGCTCGTATTTCTCCTGGAGGCCGCGCAGGATCGCAACCGTGGCCTCGACCGACGGCTCGTCCACCAGCACCTTCTGGAAGCGCCGCTCGAGCGCGGCGTCCTTCTCGATGTACTTGCGGAATTCGTCGAGCGTGGTCGCGCCGACGCAATGCAGCTCGCCGCGCGCGAGCGCCGGCTTCAGCATGTTGCCGGCGTCGATCGCCCCCTCGGCCTTGCCCGCACCGACCATCGTGTGCAGCTCGTCGATGAAGACGATGATCTTGCCGCCCTCCGCGGCGATCTCCTTCAGGACCGCCTTCAGCCGCTCCTCGAACTCGCCGCGATACTTCGCGCCGGCGAGGAGCGCCGCCATG
The DNA here is from genome assembly GCA_020848075.1 of Burkholderiales bacterium. Classification (GTDB taxonomy): domain Bacteria; phylum Pseudomonadota; class Gammaproteobacteria; order Burkholderiales; family SG8-39; genus JAABRB01. Next base: position 90,262 of record JADLAV010000026.1, on the reverse strand, counting down.
TCGAGCGACAGGACGTGCTTGCCGCGCAAGGTCTCCGGCACCTCGTCGTTCACGATGCGTTGCGCGAGCCCCTCCACGATGGCGGTCTTGCCGACGCCCGGCTCGCCGATGAGGACCGGGTTGTTCTTGGTCCGGCGCTGCAGGATCTGGATGACGCGCCGGATCTCGTCGTCGCGGCCGATCACCGGATCGAGCTTGCCCTCGCGTGCGCGCTCGGTGAGATCCAGGGTGTATTTCTTCAATGCCTCGCGCTGGCCCTCCGCCTCGGCGTTCGTCACCGTCTCGCCGCCGCGCACCGCCTGGATCGCCTGCTCGATCGCCTTGCGGGCGCCGCCCGCCTGCTTCAGCAGCCGGCCGCCCTCGCCCTTGTCGTCCGCGAGAGCAAGCACGAACAGCTCGGAGGCGATGAACTGGTCGCCGCGCTGCTGTGCCTCCTTGTCGGTCAGGTTGAGGACGCCGTTCAGCTCACGGGAGACCTGCACCTCACCGCCGTGACCTTGCACCTTGGGCAGCCGGCCGAGCGCCTGCCGCAGCGCGTCCTTCAGCCCCGGCACGTTGACCCCCGCACGCTGCAGCAGCGACGCGGTGCCGCCGTCCTCCTGGGCGAGCAATGCCGCGAGCACGTGAACCGGCTCGATGTACGGGTTGTCGCCGCCCACCGCAAGACTCTGAGCGTCGGCCAGGGCCTGCTGGAACTTGGTCGTCAGCTTGTCCATTCGCATGGAGATCTCTCCCAATCGGATGGCTCGGACGTGCGGCCGAATGTCGAATTTTTCAAGTCTGGCGGGAGGTTGCCGTTCTTTGTTGAGGGCGCGGCGCGATAAACTCAAGCCAAATCCGCGGATTATGTCCCGCGGCCGATCCCGAGCACGCAGACCGCCTCCCCCTCCCCCCAATGTCGATGAAGTTCGAGCTCGACTGGCGCATCGGCAAGTACCCGATCCTGAAGGAGATCGGGAAGGGCGCCACGAGCAAGGTCTACCTCGGGCGCGACCCGTTCGCGAACCGCGACGTCGCGATCAAGGTGTTCTTCTTCGACGACGAGGCGACCGAGCAGACGCGCAAGCTCCTGCGCAAGGGCTTTCTCGCGGAGGCGGCGCTCGCCGGCCGGCTGCAGCACCCGCACATCGTCGAGATCTACGACGCGGTGAGCGAGCCCGAATACAGCTACATCGTGATGGAGCACGTCGCCGGCACGACGCTCGAGAGCTACTGCGAGGTGGACAGCCTGCTCCCGCTCGGCAAGGTGGTCGAGATCATCTTCAAGTGCATCCGCGCGCTCGACTACGCGTTCCAGAACGGGGTGATCCACCGCGACATCAAGCCGGGCAACATCCTGTACAGCACCGACGGCGAGATCAAGGTGAGCGACTTCGGCGCGTCGTTCCAGGAGCAGCTCGCACACGACACGACGCAGCTCACCGGCATCGGCTCCCCCGCCTACATGTCGCCCGAGCAGGTCCGGCTCGAGCATCTGACCCACCAGACCGACATCTACTCGCTCGGCGTCGTGATGTACAAGCTCCTCACCGGCCGGCTGCCCTTCAACGCGTCGAACCAGCTCTCGCTCACGTACGAGATCCTGAACGTCGAGGCGCCCCCGCCGTCCACGTTCCGCCCGGAGCTCCCGGCGCTCCTGGACGAGATCTGCCTGAAGGCGATCGAGAAGGTGCCCGGCAGCCGCTACCAGACCTGGATCGACTTCGGCAAGGATCTGTCGAAGGCCTTCGGCACGCTGCGCCTGGCGGGCGACGCGCTCTCCGACTCGGAGAAATTCGCCGACCTGCGCGGGCTCGCATTCTTCGAGGACTTCGACGACGTGGTGCTGTGGGAGGCGTTGCGCATCTCCAGCTGGCGCAACATCACGGACGGCACCGTGATCATCCGGGAGGGCGAGCCCGGAGACAGCTTCTACCTGGTCGTGAACGGAGAGGTCGAGGTCAGCCTCTCGGGCAAGCCGATCAGCACCATCAAGCGCGGCGGCGTCTTCGGCGAGCTCCTGTACTTCAGCCAACGCCTCGGCCAGCGGACCACGACCATCAAGTCGATCGGCGAGCTGACGGTGATCGAGATCAAGTCGAAGGCGCTCCAGGTCGCGAGCCCCGCATGCCAGGTGAGCTTCCAGAAGGCCTTCATGCGCGTGCTGATCAACCGCCTGACCGAGGTCAACGCGAAGCTCGCCGCGGCGAAGTGAGGCGGAGCTCGACCGGCTCTGTCTCGCCAACATCGCCCGCTTCAAGCGGCCGCGCGAGTACCGGTTCGTCGATCAGCTGCCGAAGAACAACTACGGCAAGGTGCTCAAGAGCGAGCTTCGCGCGCAGCTGCGGGCGCAGCCATAGCGCGCCACCAGCACCGGGCACTCGGCATACTGGACCCCCTGCTTCGAGACCGGCATGAGGCGGAACCGCGCGAACCGCACCTTGCCGCGACGGCCGCGCCTGCAATTGCCGCCGCCAACGGCCGCGCGCGCTCGGCGACGAAGGCGCTACTCGTCGGCCTCCTCAGGAATCCAGCCGTAGTCGACTTCGGAGCGCACGAAGAACACCTGCACTTTCTCGCTGCGCAACCGGTCGAGCAGCCGCTCGGCGAGGGGCGCCGTTGTCACCACGCGCACCTCGATCGGGAGCTTGCCGGCCTCCTCGAAGAAGTGCCCGTAGTGCATGTGCCCGTGACGCCCGAAGCCGGCGATCGCGCGGAACGCGGAGCCGCCCTTGATCCCGCAGTCGCGCGCCGCCTGCAGCAGCCATTCGTGCAGCAGATGGTGGTGGTGGCGCGCACCTTCCGGAAAATAGAACGCCAGTCTCACGCCCGTGCGCATGGTCTCACCTCGTCAGGATGCGGACCGCCGCGATCCCGGCCGCGGTCATCGCAAGCGATCCCGCGAGATGCGCGAGGACGTGCAGGCTCGCCCAGGCGTACTGGCCGCGGCCGATGAGCGTCACGGCCTCGGCCGAGAAGGTCGAATAGGTCGTCAGCGCGCCGAGGAAGCCGGTGATGATCGCCAAGCGCCATTCCGGCGCGATGCCGGGATAACCCGCGAAGATCTCGATTGCTGCGCCGATCGCGAGACCCCCGGCGAGGTTCGCGGTGAGCGTGCCGAGGGGCAAGTCCGGAAGCACCGGATTGAGCAGGATGCCGAGGCCCCAGCGCAGCCACGCCCCGAGCACCGCGCCGATTGCAACCGCCGCGAGACCGAGCGCGCTCATCGCGCGTCAGGCTGCGTCCTGCTTGGGCTTCGCCCAGCGACCGGCGGCCGTGTCGTCGGCGGCGCGCGCCTCGACCCAGCGCGCGCCCGCAGGCGTCTGCTCCTTCTTCCAGAACGGCGCGCGCGTCTTCAGGTAGTCCATGATGAACTCGCACGCGGCGAAGGCGTCGCCGCGGTGCTCGCCGACGACCACGACCAGCACGATCTGGTCGAGCGGCTTCAACTCGCCCACGCGATGGACGATGGTGGCATCGAAGATGCGAAAGCGCGAGCGCGCCTCGGCGACGATCGCTTCGAGCGCCCGCTCGGTCATGCCAGGATAGTGCTCGAGCCCGAGCGCGGCGACGCTGTCGCCCTCGTTCACGTCCCGCACGGTGCCGATGAAGCTCGCCACGGCGCCGACTCTCGGATTGGCGGCGCGGAGCGCGGCGATCTCGCGGCCGATGTCGAAATCCCAGGTCTCGACGCGGACGGGCACTTCAGCCTCCGGTGACCGGCGGAAAGAAAGCGATCTCGTCGCCGGCGCGCACCGGCGTCCCCGGCTCGGCCATCTCGTGGTTGACGGCGACGCGCAGCGCCCGGCCGGGCGCGAGCGCAGCCTGCCAGGCGGCTCCCCGGTCCATCAGGTGCGACCGCAGCGCTGCGACGGTGGTCACGTCGCCGGGCAGCGCGAACTCTTCGGCGGACCTGCCGAGATCCTCGCGCAGCCTCGCAAAGTAGAGCAACTTGATCATGCTGCGATCATCCTGTTCAGCGGAGCAGCTCCGAGAACGGCAGGAACCGCACCGTCTCGCCGCGCGCGATCGGGTGCCGCTCCGGATTGTCGACGAGCCCGTCGGCCCACACTGCCGACGTCAGCACGGCCGAGCCCTGGTTCGGATACAGCTCCAGCCCGCCGGCCGGGTTCAATTTTACGCGCAGGAACTCCCGGCGTGCATCGGGCTTCGGCCAGTCGAAATCCGCCCGCATGGGAAAAGCGAGCGGCTCGACCTCGCTCACGCCCTGGCAGCGCAGCACGAAGGGCCGGACGAACACCGCCGCCGTGACGAAGAGCGACACGGGGTTGCCCGGCAAGCCGATGAACGCGGCCCCGCCGACGTGCCCGAACGCGAGCGGCTTGCCGGGCTTCACCGCGATCTTCCACATCTCGAGGCGGCCCTCGGCCTCGACCGCCGCCTTCACGTGGTCCTCTTCTCCGACCGACATGCCGCCGCTCGTCACGATCAGGTCGCTCGACGACGCCGCGCGGCGGAACGCCTCGCGCGTTGCCGCGAGCGAGTCGGGCACGATCCCGAGATCGTCCACCTCGCAGCCGAGCTGCTCCAGCAGCCCGGTGATCGTGAAACGGTTCGAGTTGTAGATCGCGCCCGCGGGCAGCCGCTCGCCGGGCATCACGAGCTCGTTCCCGGTGAAGAAGACCGCGACGCGCAGGCCCCGGTACACCGGCAGCACCGCGAGCCCCACCGATGCCGCGAGGCCGCACGCCTGCGGGGTGAGCCGTGCGCCGCGCGCAAGGATGCGGCTCCCCGCACGGATGTCTTCGCCCGCCCGGCGGATCCACTCGCCCGGGTGCGGCTTGTGCCGGACGAGAACGTGATCGCCCTCGGCAGTGCACATCTCCTGCATCACCACCGCGTCCGCGCCCGGCGGAACGGGTGCGCCGGTGAAGATGCGCGCGGCGGTTCCCGGCCCGAGCGCCGCGCCGATCTTGCCGGCCGGGATGCGCTGGGTCACGGCGAGTCGCGCCTCGCCGCTCGTGCAGTCCGCGGCGCGCACCGCGTAGCCGTCCATCGACGTGTTGTCGAGCGGCGGCACATCGACCGTGGAGAACTGGTCCGAGGCGAGCACGCGACCGCTCGCAGCGAGGGTCGCGACGTCCTCGGTCTCGGTGACAGGCGTTGCGCCGGACAGCAGCGCGGCAAGCGCCTCGTCCACGCTGAGCATGGGCTTGTTCATCTCAATCGTCGCCAAGCGAGGGGCTGCACCCCCTCGCCCTCCTCAAAGTCCGGAGAGTCGCCGCGCAGCGACGGTTCTCATCGTAGTCCGTTGAACTTGAGCACGAAAGCAGCGATTCCATCGTAGTCGTTCAGATCGTACTGCGGCAGCCGGGTCTCGAGGGGAACGTCGGAGACGACGGCCACGATGTGCTCGTCGTCCGGATAGAGCATCGGCTTTCCGTTCGCCTCGCGGTAGATCTCGAGCTTCGCCATCGCGTAGCGCTTGTACCCCTCGATCAGCAACAGGTCGCACGGCGCCATCCGCTCGATCTGGTCCTCGAGCGACGGCTCCGGTTCCCCGCGCAGCTCCCGCATGAGGGCCCAGCGGCGGCTGGACGAGACCAGCACTTCGTGACAGCCGGCCGCGCGGTGGCGGTACGAGTCCTTGCCCGGCTGGTCGACGTCGAAGGCGTGATGCGCGTGCTTGATGAGCGATACCTTGACGCCGCGCGCCACGAAGCGGGGGATGAGCTGCTCGATGAGCGTCGTCTTGCCGCTGCCGGACCAGCCGGCGAAACCGAATACCTTCATTGCGTGCGCCCGCGGGGCCGTTCGGGCGGCGCGCCCGCGTGGCCACAAAGTCCGTGTGTTCCCAGATGGGAATTCTATCAGCCGCGCGCTACGCCGCGCGGGACGCCGGCCCGGCAGTGAGCCACACTGCGAACGCGGTCTCCCGGCCAGGTTCACTCGCCGCGGATTGTGTCGCCACCACCGCTCCCGCCGCCTTCATCGCTTACACCGGGATCGGCGCTGCAGCACTCAGTTCTTCGCGTCGGGGAAGAACAGCTGCTCGCCGTTGATCTTGTAGTCGGCGATCGCCTTCTGCCCCTCGGGCGAAATCACCCAGTCGACGAAGGCCTGGCCCATCTCCTTCTTCACCTGCGGGAACTTGGCCGGGTTGACCAGCATGACGCCGTACTGGTTGAAGAGACGCTTGTCGCCCTCCACCGAGATCTCCAGGTCGCCGCGGTTCTTGAACGAGAGCCAGGTGCCGCGATCGCTGAGCGCGTAGGCGTTCATGCCTGCGGCGGTGTTCAACGTCGGCCCCATGCCCGAGCCGGTATCGCGGTACCAGGGGCCCTTCTCCTTCGCGATGTCGATGCCGGCCTCCTGCCACAGTTTCAGCTCCGCGAAATGCGTGCCGCTCCTGTCGCCGCGGGAGGCGAACGGCGCCTGCGCCGCCTTGATCTTCTGCAGCGCGGCGACGATGTCCTTCATGCCGTGAACCTTGGCGGGGTCGGACTTCGGTCCGACGAGGATGAAGTCGTTGTACATGACGTCGAAGCGCTTGACGCCGAAGCCCTCCGCAAGAAACTTCTCCTCGAGCGGCTTGGCGTGCACGAACACCACGTCGGCGTCGCCGCGGCGAGCCATGTCGAGCGCCTGCCCGGTGCCGAGGGCCACCACGCGCACCTGGATGCCGGTCTTCTGCTCGAAGATGGGGAGCAGATGCTTGAACAACCCCGACTGCTCGGTCGAGGTGGTCGAAGCCACGGTGATGAATTTCTGAGCCCATGCAGGCGCGGCGAAGAGCACCGCTGCAACGAGCAGAATCCTTCTCAGGTCCATGGGAGCTCTCCTTTGATGAAGGCGGCGGCTTCCACCGTCGCAGGGGTGGTGAAGAAACGCTCGGCCGGTGCGCGCTCGACGAGCCGGCCCTGGTGCAGGAAGAGAATCTCGTCGCCGAGCCGCCGTGCCTGGCCGAGGTTGTGCGTAGTCATCACGATCTTGGTGCCGGTCGCGTAAATGGCAGCGATCGCCGCCTCGATCTCGCGCGTGGCGGTGGGATCCAGGCTGGCGGTCGGCTCGTCCAGGAACAGGACCTCGGGCCGCAGCGCCCACGCGCGCGCGATTGCGAGCCGCTGCTGCTCGCCGCCCGACATCACGCGCCCCGGACGTCCGGCGAGGTGCGCGAGGCCGACGCGCTCCAACGCCGTCTGCGCAAGCGCCCTGCGACCGCGGTATGGCACGTCGTGCAGCGCGAGCGCGTACTCGACGTTGGCGAGCGCCGAGCGCCGCAGCATCACGGGCCGCTGGAACACCATCGCCTGGCGGCGTCCGACCGGCGTCGTTCCTGCCCCGCGCCAGACGATGCGGCCGGTGGTCGGCTGGAGCAGGCCGTGGCAGAGCCGCATCAGGACGCTCTTGCCGGCGCCGTTCGGGCCGACGATGATCGTGCGCGCGCCCGCGCCGATCTCGCAGGAGATCGCGTCCACGATCGCGCGCCCGCCGGCGACGAACGAGATACTCTCCAGGGCGAGCGGCAGGATCGATGCGGGTGCGCGCACGGCCTCTTCTCGCCTATCCATATCGCCGCTGGGCGATTTCCTTCGTGAGGTAGGCGCCCGCGTTCAGCGCCACCACCAGTGCGATCAGGATCACGCCCAGGCCGAGCGCGAGCGGCAGATCGCCCTTGCTCGTCTCGAGCGCGATGGCCGTCGTCATCACGCGCGTCACGCCGTCGATGTTGCCGCCCACGATCATCACGGCGCCGACCTCGGCGGCGGCGCGGCCGAAGCCGGCAAGGACCGCGGTCAGGAGCGAGAAGCGCGCGTCCCACAGGAGCGTGAATGCGGCCGACAGGCGCCCCGCCCCGAGCGATCTCAGCTGTTCCTGGTACTCGATCCACGCGTCCTCGATCGCCTGCCGCGACAGCGCGGCGATGATCGGCAGGATCAGCATGGTCTGGGCGACCACCATCGCCGCCGGCGTGAAGAGGATCCCGAACGCACCGAGCGGACCCGAGCGCGAGAGCAAGAGGTAGATCACCAATCCGACCACGACCGGCGGGAGGCCCATCATCGCGTTCAGAACGACGATCACCGCCCGCCGCCCGGGGAACTGCGCGACGGCAATCGCGGCGCCCACCGGCAGGCCGAGCAGCGCTGCGAGCAGGACCGCGGTCAGGCTCACGCGCAGGCTGAGCAGGACGATCTCGACGAGCCCCGGATCGCCGGTCGCGACCAGCATGGCGGCGTGCCTGAATGCCTCGGGCAGGTCGTTCACGCCCGGCCTCCGGATGCGTCCAGACGCGCCGGAACGTTCGCCACGCGTTTATGGCTCATGGATATGCTCGCCAGGACATAGATGGACATCGGCACGACTGAGACTAAGCGAACATCGGCCAGAATCACAATATGCTAGTCTTTGCATATGTTGCGCCTGGAGCTCGACCTGCGATGGCGCCTCGGCCGGCGCGAGGCCACGCCGTTCGACGACGCCGTGTTTGCCCTGCTCGAAGGCATCGGCGAGAGCGAGTCGCTGCAGGCGGCCGCCCGCCGCGCCGGGCTGTCCTATCGTCATGCGTGGGGACTCCTGAATGGCTGGGCGGAGGCGCTCGGCCGACCCCTCGCGACGCTCGAGCGCGGTCGCGGAACGCGGTTGACACCGCTCGGCAGCCGGCTGCTCGCCTCGCGCCGGACTGCAGAGGCGCGCGTGGGACCGGAGCTCGCACGGATCGCCGCCGAGCTCGCGGCCGGTCTGAGCGAGGCCGAGGCGGGCGGCGCACGCTCCCTCCGCGTGCATGCGAGCCACGACCTTGCGTTGCGGCAGGTTGTCGATCGGCTCGCCGCGACGCACGGCATCCGCGTCGATCTCACCGTGCGCGGCAGCCATGACTGTCTCGAGTCGCTCGCGCGCCGGCGCTGCGACCTTGCCGGATTCCACACCGCGCCGGATGCGCCGCTCGAGGCGGTACTGTACGATGCGTTCCCCAAAGGACTCCAGGAGCCGGTCGTCGTGTACCGTATGTTCCAGCGCGAGCAGGGCTTGATCACCGCCATGCAGCAGAAGCCGCCGGTGCGCACGCTCGCCGACGTCGTGCACACCGGGGCGCGGTTCATCAACCGGCAGCGCGGGTCGGGAACGCGAACGCTCTTCGATCGGCTCCTGCGTCAAGCCGGCCTGCGGCCGAGCGACGTGCGCGGCTATCACGACGAGGAATTCACGCACCTCGCGGTCGCGGCCACGGTGGCGGGCGGCGGCGCGGACGTCGCGTTCGGCATCCGCGCCGCGGCGGCGCAGTTCGGGCTGCAGTTCACGCCGCTCGCGGTCGAGACCTACTATCTCGCGGCGCGCGAGGCGCGAGCCCGCGACGAGCCCATCCCGCGGATCGTCGCGTTCCTGCGCAGCGCGGAGTTTCAGGCGCTCTGCAGCGCGCTGCCCGGTTACGACGCGAGCGGCGCCGGACAGGCGCAGCGGATTGCAGCCCGCGGCGCGCGGCGGTCCCGCCCGGGCAGCGGCTGATTCCGTTCTCTTGCGCGCGCCCACCCGGGTCCGCGTCCTTGCAGTCAGCCACGAAAAGGAGTGCACCGCATGAAGCTCAGCGCCCGCAACGTCATTCCTGGAAAGGTCAAGAAGGTCAAGCTCGGCCCGGTCAGCGCCGAAGTCACGCTCGAGGTGGCGCGCGGCATCGAGGTCGTCTCGGTGATCAGCGCGACCTCCGCCAAGGCGTTGAAGCTCAAGAAGGGCAAGGATGCCTGGGCGGTCATCAAGGCGAGCAACGTGATGGTCGGCGTCGAGGACTGAGCGCGGCGCCGCAATCGTCGGGGCTCATCCCGCCGAACCGCCTCAAAGCCGGTATGATTCCGGTGCTCCTCGCTCGCGACACGGCGAGGCGCGTGGACCATTTCGCTCGACCGATGCGAAACGCGTAAAGGAACCCGGACGCCGTGAAATACCGCAAGCTTGACGCCAAGGACTACGCGCGGGCGCACCTGAAGGGTCTGTGGGCTGCCGCCCTGACGCCGTTCACGCCGGACCTGCGGATCGACGAAGACGGGTTCCGCGGCAACCTGCGCCACTGGTATCGCGACCTCGGCATCGCGGGGATCTTCGTCGCGGGAAAGCAGGGCGAGTTCTTCTCGCTGTCGGTGGCCGAGCGCAAGCGGCTGTTCGACCTCGCTGCCGAAGAAGCCGCAGGCGCGAGCGCGGCGACGATCATGTCGTGCTCGGATCAGAACCTCGACACGGTGCTCGAGCTCGCGCGGCACGCGCAATCGATCGCGGCCGACTACATCGTGGTCCACAGTCCGCTCCTCCACTTCGGACGGGACGTCGACGCCACGGTCTACGAGTACTACCGCCACATCGCCGAGCAGCTCGACATCGGCATCGCGCTCTGGAGCCACCCGGACGCGGGCTACCTCATGAGCCCCGAGCTCTGCGCGCGCCTCGCCGAGCTGCCCAACGTGGTGGCGATCAAGTACAGCGTGCCGCGCGAGATGTACGCGCGGCTCACGCGCATGGCGGGCGACACGCTGATCGTCAGCACGGCCTCCGAGGAGGAGTGGTTCGACAACATCGTCGAGCTCGGCTGGCAGGTGTACCTCTGCTCCACGCCGCCGTATCTCATGCAGACCGGGCACGACCGGCGCATGCAGGAGTACACGGAGCTCGCCATGCGCGGGGAAGTCGAGCGCGCACGGGCAGTCCGCGACAGTCTCGAGCCGGTGCGCCAGGCGCTGAAGCGCACGCGCCCGCAAGGCACGCCGCAAGCGCACCAGAAATACTGGCAGGAGCTCCTCGGCCAGGCGGGCGGACCGGTGCGCCGGCCGCTGCTCGACCTGACCGCCGAGGAGAAAGCGGTCACGCGCGTCGCATTCGAGGCGTGCGGGCTGAAGACCGGTCCCGCCGCGAGCAGAGCGGCGGCCTGAACGGAGGCGAAGATGGGCATTGCAGCGAGTCTCAAGGCGTTCAACCTCCAACGCTGGATCGAGGCGAACCGGCACCGGCTGCAGCCGCCCGTCGGCAACCAGCTCCTCTTCGAGGACACCCGGATGATCGTCATGGCGATCGGCGGGCCGAACCAGCGCACCGACTTTCACGACGATCCGGTGGAGGAGTACTTCCACCAGCTGAGAGGGGACATCAGCCTGCGCGTCATGGAGGAGCCCGGCAAGCCGCCGATCGAGATCCCGATTCGGGAGGGCGAGGTGTTCTTCCTGCCGCCCCACGTGCGGCACTCGCCGCAGCGGCCGGCGCCCGGCAGCATCGGCATCGTCGTCGAAAGCCCGCGCCAGGACTGGCACCGCGACGCGTTCGAGTGGTACTGCCTCGAATGCCATCACCTCGTTTACCGCTTCGAATACCCGCTGCGCCAAGCGCAGGAGATCGTCACCGTCATGCCGCCGCTCTTCGAGAAGTTCTACGGCGACGAAACGCTGCGCAAGTGCGGGCATTGCGGGGCTGTCCACCCCGGGCGCAAGGCCCTGCAGCCGGCCTGACGCGCGACACCGGCGCCGACCCTACGGGAGACTGCGAATGCTTCCTCTGCGCGAAATCCGCTACGTGCGGCTCGGCACCGCGAACCTCGACCATGCGGTCGAGTTCGCGACCCGGATCCTCGGCCTGCAGCTCGTGGAGCGCGCTGCGGACCGCGCCTTTTTCCGCAGCGACGGCCGCGAGCACACGCTGTGCTACCTGGCAGGCGCCCCGTCAGAGCACATCGTCGGCTTCGAGATCGAGGACGGCAGCTCCCTCGAAACGGTCGCCGACCTGCTGGGGCAGGCGAAGATCGACACGCGCTGGGGCACGCGCGACGAGTGCGACGAGCGGCGGGTGCGGCGTCTCATCCGGTTCAAGGATCGCAACGGCACCACGATCGAGGCGGTGGAGCGCGGCCAGGTCTCGGGCTGGCGCTACTTCCCGACGCGCGATGCCGGCATCACCGGGTTCTCGCACATCGGCCTGCACTCCGGCGACCTGCGTCGCGACGAAGCCTTCTGGACCGGCGTCTGCGGGGCGCGCGTCTCCGACTGGATCGGCGAGGCGGCGCTGCTGCGCATCAACCCGGTGCACCACACGCTCGCGCTCTTCCCCTCGCAGCGCGTCGGCGTGCAGCACGTGAACCACCAGGTGGAATCGATCGACGACATCATGCGGTCCTGGTACTTCCTGCGCGGGCAGGGCATCCGGATCGTGTTCGGCCCCGGCCGGCATCCGACCTCGAGCGCCGTCTTCCTCTACTTCGACGGGCCGGACGGGGTGGTCTACGAGTATTCGTGCGGCGTGAAGATGATCACCGACGAGGCGAACCATCATCCCCGCCAGTTCCCCTTCTCGCCCGCCGGCTTCTGCATGTGGGGCTCCAAGCCCGACGTGCCCGAGTTCCGCAGCTAGGCGTCGGCGCGCCGCCCGCCGATCGCGACGGGCAGCCGGTTCCGGCCTCAACCCTGTGATGCCGAGCGCCCGCCGAGCGCGGCGAATGCGGGCGTCAGCGATTCCACGAACACCCCGTCCGCGGCGCGAGAGATGAAGTACGCCGGCAGATCCTGCGCCAGCGCGACCGCGCGGCCGCGTTCCGGCCCGAGCACGAAGAGCGCCGTCGCCCACGCGTCGGCAAGCGCGCAGACCGGATGCACGACGCTCACCGAGGCGAGGCGATGGGTGACCGGGCGGCCGGTGCCCGGGTCGATCTCGTGCGAGTAGCGCCGTCCGCCGCGCTCGAAGAAGTTGCGATAGTCGCCGGAGGTCGCAAGCGCGTGGTTCGCGAGCGGAACCACGTACTGCAGCGCGGGCGCCCTGTCGTCCGGGTGCTCGATGCCGACGCGCCACGGGACGCCGTCGGGATTGGTGCCCCGCGCGCGCACCTCGCCGCTCACGTTGACCATGTAATCGCCCAGACCGTGCGCCTCGAGCGCGGCCACGATCCGGTCGGTGGCGTAGCCTTGCGCGATGCCCGAGAGGTCCACATACGTGTCGGGGTAGGTCTTGGTGAGCGTCCCGGCGCGCGCGTCGATCGCGAGCGAGCGCCAATTCACGTGCGCGCGCAGGTGCGCCAGTTCTTCCGGGGTAGGAAGCACCGCGTGCCTGGCGGCCTCGAGGTCGGGCCCGAAGCCCCATGCGTTCACGAGCTGCCCGACGGTGACGTCGAACGCGCCCCGCGATGCCGCACTGACCGACTGCGCCTTGCCCAGGATGTCGGCAAGCTCGGGCGACAACCGGAAGGGCGCGTCGGCCCCATGCCGGTTGAGCCGCGACAGCTGCGAATCGGCCCGGTAGGTCGACATGCCGCGGTCGACGGCGTCCACCGCGGTGAAGAACTCCTGCGCGAGCGCCCGCTCGGCGGCCGCCGACATGCGACCGGCATCCGCGATCTTCACGGTGTAGCTGCCGGCCATCGTGCTGCCGGTGAACGTGGCGAGCTTCGCCCGCGGCCGCTCGCCGCACCCCTGGACGAGCGGCGCCGCTGCGAGGGCCGCGAGCGCCTTGGCGGCGCGTCGTCTCGCGAAATCGACCATCGCTCCACCCTCCTTCCGAACCCTCAAAGTGCGTCCGCGATCCATCAGACGAAGCTGCGGTAACGCGGGTCGTACATCTGCGACTGCACGAATGGCAGCAGTCGCGCCCGCCGCTGCACGCCCGCAACGCCATCGGCGACTGCCACCTTGACGACCGCCGCGGCGATGTGCGCCGACACATCGCGGACCCGTGCAAGGGCCGGATACAGGCTGCCTTGCGCCAGGTCGTCCGCGGTGACTTGCTCCGCGAGCGCGCGGGCGGCGGCGAGGAACATCGCGTCGGTCGCCCGGCGCGCCCTTGCGGCGATGAGGCCGAGGCCGACACCGGGGAAGATGTACGAATTGTTCCCCTGGCGGGGAACCAGGGTCTTGCCTTCGATCGTCACGGGGTCGAACGGGCTCCCGCACGCGAAGAGCGCCCGCCCTCCGGTCCACCGGTATGCCTCGTCGGCGGTGCACTCGGCCTTCGACGTCGGGTTGGAGAGCGCGAACACGATCGGCCGCGCGTTGATCCGCGCCATCGCCTCGAGCACCTGCCGGTCGAAAGCCTGTCCCACCGCCGCCACGCCGATGATCGCCGTGGGCTTCAGGTGCTCGACCGCCGAGTGGAAATCCGCGGTCGGCGCATGATCGTGGGCATAGTGCCGCTTGTGCTCGGCGAGGTCGGCGCGACTCTGCACCACGAGCCCCTTCGAGTCGAACAACCAGCAGCGGCGTCGCGCCTCCGACTGCGGCAGCCCCTCGTCCACCAGCGCCGAGACGATGAGATCGCAGATGCCCGTCGCGGCCTCGCCCGCCCCGAGGAACAGCACCCGCTGGTCGGCGAGCTTCGCCTTCGTGACGCGCAGCGCCGAGTAGAGCCCGGCGAGCGCGACACTGGCGGTGCCCTGGATGTCGTCGTTGAAGCAGCAGACGCGCTCCCGGTATTTCTCCAGCAGGCGGAACGCGTTCAGGTTGGCGAAATCCTCGAACTGGATGACGACGCCGGGAAACACCTCCTGCGCCGCCGCGACGAACTCGTCGAAGAGCGCGTCGAATTCCGGGCCGCGCAGTCGCTGCTGCTTGATGCCGATGTACAGCGGGTCGTCGCGCAGGGCCGCGTTGTTGGTCCCGACGTCGAGCATGACCGGCAGGCACAGCTCCGGGTGCACGCCGGCCAAGGCGGTGTAGAGCGACAGCTTCCCGACCGGGATGCCCATGCCGTTCGCGCCCAGGTCGCCGAGCCCGAGGATGCGCTCTCCGTCGGTGACGACGATGATCCCGACCTTGCGGTGCGGCCAGTTCCTGAGCAGATCGGCCACCAGGCCGCGGTCCTGCGCCGAGACGAACACGCCGCGCGGACGCTGGAAGATGAGCCCGTACTGCTGGCACGCGAGACCGACGGTCGGCGTGTAGATGATCGGCATCATCTCGTCCGGGTGGTCCATGACCACGCGGAAGAAGAGCGCCTCGTTGCGATCGTGCAGCGCGTTCAGGCTGACGAACTTGTCGAGCGGGTCGGTCATCCGGCGCAGGTTGTGCAGCACGCGTGCGGCCTGCTGGTCCTGCGTCAGCACGGCGGGCGGGAGCAGCCCGCGCAGGCCGAGCGCCTCGCGCTCGGCCTCGGCAAAGGCGGTGCCCTTGTTGCGCAGCGGGTTCTGCAGCAGCGCCATCCCCCGCAATCCGCCCGCGGCGCGCGGCGCGCGGCGTCTCCTGTCAGCAGTCATCCCGTTCTCCTTCGTCCCGCGGCACGGCCCGGGTAAAACTCAGATCGTCCCGGGCGCCATCAAGACGGCGCCGGAAACGCCGTGATCGAAAGCGCCTCGGCGCCGGAGAAAACGCCTTGGCCGCCGCGGCCGTGCAAGCGCACGTCGAGCAGTTCATCCTCGCTCGCCGCTGCGCAGAACGCCGGCGGATTCGCAGCACCAATACTCCAACGCTGTGGCCGGAGGGCCATTGACCCAGATCAAGCGGTGTCTCCATCCGGATGCGCGGAAGCTCGCCCGAAGCTGTGAGGCTGCAGTCGCGGCCATCCGCGCCTCAGGCGGGCACGATAGGGATCTTTCCGATGCGAGCGCGCCACTCGCGCGGCCCGGACTTGTGGACCGCCTCGCCGCGCGAGTCCACGGCCACGGTGACCGGCATGTCTTTCACCTCGAACTCGTAGATCGCCTCCATCCCGAGGTCGGCGAACGCGAGCACCTTCGAGCTGCGGATCGCCTTCGAGACGAGATACGCCGCGCCGCCCACGGCGATGCAGTACACCGCGCCGTGCTTGCTGATCGATTCGGTCGCGGCCGCGCCGCGCTCGGACTTGCCGACCATGCCGAGCAGCCCAGTGTGCGCGAGCATCGGCTCGACGAACCGGTCCATGCGCGAGGACGTGGTCGGCCCGGCTGGCCCGACGACCTCGTCACGCACCGGATCGACGGGCCCGACGTAGTAGATGAAGCGGTCGCGGAAGTCGACCGGCAGGCGCTCGCCCCTCGCGATCATGTCGACGAGGCGCTTGTGAGCGGCATCGCGCCCCGTGAGGAGCTTGCCCGAGAGGAGGAGACGATCGCCTGCGTTCCAGGTCGCGACCTCGGCGCGCGTGATCCGGTCGAGGTCGACGCGCCGGCTCGTCGAGAAGTCGAGCGCGAGTCTCGGCCAGTCCGCGAGACTCGGCGGCTCGAACCTGGCCGGTCCGCTGCCGTCGAGGACGAAATGGATGTGGCGCGTCGCAGCGCAGTTCGGCAGGAGCGCCACCGGTTTCGACGCCGCGTGCGTCGGGTAGTCCGTTACCTTGACGTCGAGCACCGCGGTGAGTCCGCCAAGGCCCTGTGCGCCGATGCCGAGCGCGTTCACTTTCTCGTAGAGCTCGAGGCGCAGCTCCTCCGCCCGGCTGCGCGGTCCGCGCGCTTGCAGCGCGTGGATGTCGAGCGGCTCCATCAACGCCCACTTCGCCATCAGCATCGCCTTCTCCGGGGTGCCGCCGATGCCGAGCGACAGCATTCCCGGCGGGCACCAGTCGGCGCCCATCGTCGGCACCTGCGAGAGGACCCAGTCCACCACGCTGTCGTTCGGCAGCAGCATCGCGAACTTGGACTTGTTCTCCGACCCGCCGCCCTTCGCGGCGACGATCACCTCGACCTCGTCGCCCGGCACCAGCTCGACGTGCGTCACCGCCGGGGTGTTGTCGCCGGTGTTGCGGCGCTTGCCGTCCGGATCCGCCAGGACCGAGTTGCGCAGCACGTTGTCCGGATTGGTGTACGCGCGCCGCACGCCTTCGTCCACCATCTCCGCCACGCTCATGCTCGTGTCCCAGCGCGCGTTCATGCCGACCCGGAGGAACGCGATCGCGATCCCGGTGTCCTGGCACACCGGCCGGTGCCCCTCCGCCGCCATCCGGGAATTGATGAGAATCTGCGCGATCGCGTCCTTTGCCGCAGGCGACTCCTCGCGCGCGTACGCTTCGGCGAGACTCCGGATGAAGTCCGCCGGGTGGTAGTACGAGATGAACTGGAAAGCGTCGGCAACGCTCTGGATGAAATCCTCCTGCCTGATGACGGCCATTGCGGTTTCCTTCGGTTCGGTCGGACGTCCTGCAGGCGAGCAACGGACGGCGATCCGCCATTTTCGCGCGATTTCGCCCGCCGCACAGCGCCCCGCGTGTTGCGGCCGCTCTGCCAGGTGTTAGCGTCGCCGACGCCGTCGCCCCGTCGACTGCAAGAAACAAAACCGCCCGCGCAGGCGGGCGGCGAGGCACGGCAAACGCGCTTGCCGTTACTTCTTCGCGGCCTCCTTGGCGGGCGTCGCGACAGCCGGCACCGGCGCGGTCGCCGCATGCGTCTTCTTGTAGTTCTCGACGATCCGGTCGATGACCTTCGCGAGCTCCTCGGCATCCTTCTTCGCGGCCTCCGCCTCTTTCGCTGCAGCCGCCGCCGCGGCGGCCTTCTGCTCCTCGGTGGGCGGCGGCAGCTTCGCGCTCGCCATCCCTGCGCCGAGGGCGAGCGTCATCGCCGCCGCCGACACGATTTCCCATTTCTTCATGATCATGCCCTCCTCAGCTCGTCTGCGTCCGCGTGGCGCCGGACGCGGATGCGGTCCCCTCGCCGGACGCGGCGAACTTCTGGCGCGACTTGCCGGCCTTCACATCGTCGTACCAGCGCTTGTGGTGATGCTCGGCCCACGCCTCCGTCACGTAGCCCTCCTTCATTGCGCGGTAGGCGCCCGCCATCCCGATCGTGCCGAGGTAGATATGCACGGCGGCGATCGCCATCGCGAGGTACGCGGTGGTCATGTGGATCAGGTTCGCCGTCTGCATCGTCGAGCGCGTCTGCCCGAAGTTCGAGAAGTTGAGGATGAGCCCGGTCACGACGAGGATCGTCGTGAAGACCACGAGCAGCAGCCAGAACACGAGCTTCTCGCCGGCGTTGAACCGGGCGGACGGATACTCGCGGCCGCGGAAGTAGCCGAAGATGTGCACGAACCACTTTAAATCCTCGACCCCGATGCCGTTGTCTCGCACGTACTTCACGAACATCCACGGCACCGCCACGATCAGGATCGGGCCGGCGAAGTTGTGCACGTTCTTCGACAGGATCGCGAGCCACGAGAAGAGCGTGTAGCCGATCACGGGCAGCAGCAGGTCCCTGCCGAACGAGATGACGAGCCCGGTGACCGCCAGCACCACCCAGGTCATCGCCAGGAGCCAGTGCGCGTACCGGTCCGCAGCGGAGAACCGCCGGATCAGGCGTCCGCCGGGAGGTTCCTTCACCGTGATCATTCCCCGAATCAGGTAAAAGAGCGCGAGCGCGGCGATCGCAGCGGCGATCAGGAGGCCCCCCCAGAACGCGAGCGGCACCCGCGCCGCGCGCCAGGTCTGGCCCGAGGACAGGATCAGCACGCCCATCTCGTTGCCTGGAACCAGGGTGGACCCCGACCGCCCCGACCGGACCTCCCTCCAGACCGGTGCGTTGTTCCCCGGCTGCTCGACGCGGCGCTGCTGCTGCTGCTCGATCAACTGCTGGTTGGTCGGAACGTCCTGCGCCCACGCCGGCCCCGCGAGCGCGAGCGCCGCGAGCAGGCCGATCCAGCTTGCAACCTCTCCGAGTTTGGACATGGCTCGGGCTCCTGTCGGGCTAAGGGTGCACGATGCGCACGTATTCGTTCTGGGCCTGGGTACGAGTGTTCACCTCGTCCGTCCAGCTCTGCTCGTTGCCCTGGGTCCACTTCGCGTGCCCGTAGGTGAGCGGGGCGTTCTCCCACGGCCGCTGGTCAGGCTTGCCCTGGTACTTGCCCTGCTTGTAGACCACGACCTGCGGCGGCTCGCCGCATCCGGCCAGGCCGAGCGCGACGATCCCCGCAAGCGCGGCCGTCGCCATGAAGCGTGCGATGCTCATTTCGTTCCTCCTTGAGTCGCCGGCTGCCCCTGCCCGGGCTTGCCGTAGGCGGTCACCCAGCCCCACACCTCCGAGCCCTTGCCGCGGACCGTCACCCGCTCGCGGAAAATGTTGGCGATCACGTCGCCGTCGCCCGCGAGCAGCGCCTTAGTCGAGCACATCTCCGCGCACAGCGGGAGCTTGCCTTCGGCGAGACGGTTGCGGCCGTACTTCTCGAACTCGGCCTGCGACCCGTCGGGTTCTGGACCGCCCGCGCAGAAAGTGCACTTGTCCATCTTGCCGCGCAGGCCGAACGCCCCCTGTTGGGGAAACTGCGGCGCGCCGAACGGACAGGCGTAGAAGCAGTAGCCGCAGCCGATGCAGAGATCCTTGTCGTGCAGCACGACGCCCTGCTCGGTGTGATACATGCAGTCGACCGGGCACACTGCGATGCACGGCGCGTCCGAGCAGTGCATGCACGCGACCGAGATCGATTTCTCCGCGCCCTGGACGCCGTCGTTCACCGTCACGACTCGGCGGCGGTTGACGCCCCAGGGCACCTCGTGCTCGTTCTTGCAGGCGGTGGTGCAGCCATTGCAGGCGATACAGCGCTCCGCATCGCACAGGAATTTCATTCTGGCCATGGCGTTCTCCTATGCCTTCGCGACCTGGCAGATCGTCGTCTTCGTTTCCTGCATCAGCGTGATGCGGTCGTAACCGTAGGTGACCGCCGTGTTGATCGCCTCGCCGCGCACGTACGGACTGGCCCCTTCCGGATAGTACGGGAGCATGTCCAGGCCCTGCCACCAGCCGGCGAAGTGGAACATCACGAAGCAGGTGTCGGGACCGACGCGGTCCGTGACCATCGCCCGCAGCTTGAGCTTCGCGCCCTCGGGGGTGCTCAGCCATACATAGTCCCAGAATCGAACGCCTCGGTCGGCGGCCGCTTTCGGGCTGATCTCGACGTAGTTCTCCTGCACGAGCTCGGCGAGCCAGCGGTTCGAGCGGGTCTCGTCGCCGCCGCCCTCGTACTCGACCTTGCGGCCGCTGGTGAGGATGAGCGGATACTTCTTGGAGTCCCCGTCCTTGACCGCCTGGTCCTGCCGCGACTTGAACAGCGTCGGCAGCCGCCAGAGCACCTTGACGTCGTCGTTCGCCGGCCACTTGGCGACCAGGTCCGGGCGCGGGCTGAAGATCGGCTCGCGGTGCACCGGGATCTGGTCCGGCCAGTTCCATACCACCGCGCGCGCCTTGGCGTTGCCGAAGGGCACGCACCCGTACTTCATGACGACGCGCTGGATGCCCCCCGATAGGTCGTTCGTCCAGAGCTTGCCCTCGGCCTCCTTCTTTTCCTCGTCGGTCAGGTCGTCCCACCAGCCCAGCTTCTTCAGGAACGCCGCGGTGAACTGCGGGTAGCCGGTCGTGATGGCGCTGCCCTTCGAGTGGATGCCGTCCTCGGCGAGGAGGTTCACCCCGTTCCGCTCCACGCCGAAGAGCGCGCGGAACGTGTGCCCGCCGTCCATGACGTGCTTGTGCGTATCGTAGAGATTCGGCGTGCCGGGATGCTTGATCGCGGCCGTCCCGTAGCACGGCCAGGGCAGGCCGAAGTAGTCGCCGGTGAGGTCGTAGCCCGTCTTCGCGTCCTTGCCGCCCACCGCACGCAAGGTCTTCACGTCGAACACATGCATGTTCCGCATGTGCGCCTGCAGCCGCTCGGGCGACTGGCCCGTGTAGCCGATCGTCCAGCAGCCGCGATTCACCTCGTTGCGCAGCACGTCCTCGAGGTTGGGCTCGTCCATCCCGCCCTTGCCCTTCGCGAGCCCGACGACCTGCTTGCCGTTCGCCTTGCCGAGAAACTGGTCGGCGAAGCCGAGCTTCTGCGCGAGCTGGTACATGATCATGGGGTCGGTGCGCGAGTCGAACAGCGGCTCGATCACCTTCTCGCGCCACTGCAGCGAGCGGTTCGAGGCGGTGACGCTGCCGTAGGTCTCGTACTGCGTCGCCGCCGGCAGCAGGTAGGCGCCGTCCTTCCGCACCATGGCGAACATCGCCGCGCTCGCCGAAGGATACGGATCGATCACCACCATCAGGTCGAGCTTCTTCATCGCCTCGACCATCTCGTAGCCGCGTGTCTGCGAGTTCGGCGCGTGGCCCCAGTAGATGACCGCGCGCAGGTTCGGTCCCTGGTCGATCGCGTCGTTCTTCTCGAGCACGCCGTCGATCCAGCGCGACACGGTCATCCCCGGCTTGCCCATCATCCCGGGGGCGTAGCGGCTCTCGAGCCACTTGAGGTCGATGTTCCACACCTTCGACCAGTGCGCCCAGGTCCCGGGCACGGCCACCGGGTAATAGCCGGGCAGCGTGTCGGGGTTCGGTCCGATGTCCGTCGCGCCCTGCACGTTGTCGTGGCCGCGGTAGACGTTGCAGCCGCCGCCCGAGCGGCCGACGTTGCCGAGCGCGAGCTGCACGATGTTGGTGGCGCGCACGATGGCGTTCGCGTTGTTGTGCTGCGTCTGGCCCATCGCCCAGATGATGAAGCCGGGACGGTTGTCCGACATCATCTTCGCGACCTCGAACATCTCCTTCTCGGGGACGCCAGTGATGTCCTCCACGACCGGCGGCGTGTACTTGGCCAGCACCTCCTCCCGGACCTGGTCCATGCCGTAGACGCGATCGTGTAGGTACTGCTTGTCCTCCCAGCCGTTCTTGAAGATGTGATACAGGATGCCGAAGAGAAAGGCGACGTCCGTGCCGGAGCGGACGCGCACGAACTTGTCCGCCTTGGCGGCGGTGCGGGTGAAACGCGGGTCGGCGACGATCACCTTGCAGCCGCTTTCCTTGGCGTGCAGGGTGTGGAGCATCGACACCGGGTGCGCCTCGGCCGCGTTCGAGCCGAAGAAGAGCAGGCTCTTGGAGTTCAGCTCGTCATTGTAGGAGTTGGTCATCGCGCCGTAGCCCCAGGTCTGCCCGAGGCCCGCCACCGTGGTCGAGTGGCAGATGCGCGCCTGGTGGTCGGCGTTGTTGGTGCCCCACAGGCGGATCCACTTGCACAGGAGCTCCGCTTGCTCGTTGTTGTGCTTGGACGAGCCGACCAGGAAGAGCGCGTCCGGGCCGCTCTCCTCGCGGATCTTGAGCAGCTTCTGCGAGATCTCTTCGTAGGCCTGGTCCCAGGAGATCCGCTTCCACTGCCCGCCCTCGAGCTTCACCGGGTACTTGAGGCGGCGCGAATCGTGCGTGATGCCGTGCTCGCGCACGGCGGCGCCCTTCGCGCAATGCCCGCCGAGGCTGAGCGGGGACTCGAACACCGGGTCCTGACGGGTCCAGACGCCGTTCTGCACCACGGCGTCGATCGCGCAGCCGACCGAGCAATGGGTGCATACCGTGCGGTGCACCTCGATCGCGCCGGTCTGCCAAGGCGTCTCGGCGGCCTTCGCCTTGCCGATCATGCTGAACGGGATCTGGGTCGCGAGCGCGCCGGCGCCGGCGGTCAGTCCCGACCGCCGCAGGAAGGTGCGGCGGTCCATCGTGCTCCCGAGCGCTCCGGCAACGTTGCGCGCGAGCCGAGACTGCGGCGCGGCGTGTGCCGCGCTCTTGCGTGTGAGCAACATGGCAACCCCCTCAGATCCTGGTGCTGCGGTAGTAGCGGGCGATGTGCGCCGATTCGCGGTAGCCGAGCGCCCGGCGCTCGCCGGAAGGCGTGGCGGCGGCCGGCTGCTCCTGGGTGCCGCCCCCGGCGACGATCGCCGCCGCAGTGGCGGCGCTGCCGGTGCCGAGCGCAAAGAGGAAGTGGCGTCGAGAAAGACGCGGCGTGCGGTCGCTCATGGTCCCCTCCTTTGTTCGTGCTTGTGTCGCGAGGCCGAGCGCGCCTCGCGGCCGGGTGCGCCTAGATGCTACTCCAATTCGAAGAGCGTGTGCTCGACCTCCAGGAAGCTGCGCCCGAAACGGACTGCCAGGCGATAGAAGGCCGCAGGTTCGGCTTTCTCTGTTGCATTGCAGAATTCGGCGGCCGCCGGCCAGACGAAAGCTGCGAAGAATTCCCGCTGCGCATCCGACGGGGCATGCTGCTCTGCGATGAGATGGCGCATGACGTCACAGAGCGCGGCGACGTGATCCTCGGGCTCGTGGACCCCGGCCTGGCGCGCAAGCCCGCGCTCTGCAAGGTATTGTCGCAGCGCGACCAGCCGTTCGACGGCGCGCGCGCCTGACAGGTAGGCACCGGCGTACGGGGAGACCAAGGCCTTGCCCGTCCCTATGTAAAGAGTTTCGAACTCATCACGCACCGATAGTTCCTCGGCCGTCGCCGCCCCCGCCTTCAGTTCGCGCCAGGCGAGCGCCAGCCCCGGGCCGTCTCCCCGCGCGGCGAGCTCGCCGGCTCCAGCGAGCGCGCCGAGCAACGCGCGGTCCGGCGGTGCGTAGAGCAGGCGCGCGAGCAGGCCGTAGAAGTTGGCGCGCGCGGCGTCCTCCGGCGCGAGCGCGGGCGGCAGGGCGGCGGAGTCGGCACTCATCTTCGGATGTCGAGGATGCTCGCCTCCGACGGGTTCTCCATCATGTCCACCACGCGGCAGTCGGCGCACATCTGCAGCCGGCGCAGCCCCGCGCCGCCGGCGAACATGGCGTGCGTCGCGAGCCGCGCGAGCATGGCGTCGATCGCCGGCCGGGTGCCAAACGGCTTGCCGCAACGCACGCAGTGAAACGGCTCGGCCTCGTGCAGCGTCACCGGCTGTTTCGCCTGCGCGCCGAGCAGTAGCCGCGGCACGAGCCGCATCGCATCCTCGGGGCAGGTGTTCACGCACAGTCCGCACTGAACGCAGTTGCGTTCGATGAAGCGCAGGCTCGGGCGCTCGGGCGCATCGAGCAGCGCCGCCTCGGGACAGGAGCCGATGCACGCCTTGCACAGCGTGCACTTCGCCTTGTCGATCGCGAGCGCGCCGAACGGCGCGCCCCGCGGCAGCGCGATCGCCTCGGCCGGCGCCGGCGCGTGGCGCGCGAGGTGCTCGAGCTCGAAGTCGAGGGCGCCCCGCTTTTCGGCTGCGAGGTGAAAGGTGGCCGCGCGCGCCACGCCGCGCGCGGGGGCGAGCGCCCACAGCGCCTCCTCGAGCGCGCGCGGCTCGCCCGCCTGCAGGAGCTCGAAGTGGGTGCCCGCGTAGCCCAGCCCGCCGAGGATCGCCTGGGCGAAACCCATCTGCTCGCGCAGTGCCGCGAGATATTCCTGCGGCTCGTCGCCCGTCGCGACCACCACCGCCCGGCTCGCGCCGTAGCAGATCGCGCCGAGCAGGAGGTCGATGCCCACCGAGCCGACGTGGAACACCTCGAGCGGCAGCGCGCGCGCGGGCAGCCCGCGGCCGCCCTTCGCCGCGCGTCTGCCGACGCCCTGCACGAGCGCACGGCCGCGCGTGACGTCGTGAATGACGACGCAGGCGTCGGCTCCGCCCGCGGCGCGGTACGTATCGAGCAGGGTCTTCAGGCGCCGCCCGAGGTCGGGCAGGCGCGGGTAGGCGTGGCGCAGCGCGCCCGAGGGACACACGGTCGCGCAGCCGCCGCAGCCTGCGCACAGGTGCGGATCGACCGTGACGTGATCGCCGTCCTCGCTGATCGCGCCGGTCGAGCAGACCTCCAGGCAGCGGGTGCAGCCGGGACGCCCGGAGCGGCTGTGCGCGCAGAGCGACGCCCGGTACTCGACGAAGCGCGGCTTCGCGAACTCGCCGACGAGCTGCGCGAGCTTCGCCGCCGCGAGCGCCTGTTCGAGCGGATCGGCGCCCGGAGCGGCGTAGCCCTGCGGCAGGTCGGGGGTTCGGATCAGCGGCTCGACCGCGAGGTCGAGCACGAGGTCGAAGCGCTCCTTGCGCGCGCGGTCCTGGCGCGCGAAATCGATCGCGCCGATCGCGCCGCAGGCCTCGACACACTCGCGGTGCGCCTTGCACTTGGCGAGATCGATCTGGTAGGTGAAATCGATCGCGCCCTCGGGGCAGGCCGCGACGCAGGCGTTGCAGCGCGTGCAGCGCTCGAGATCGATCGGGTTGTCCTGCGTCCACTCGACGTCGAACGCGCCGAGGTGGCCGGTGATGCGCTTGGGCTTTCCCGACCACACCGGGTAGCGGCGCTCGAGCGGCAGCTCGCCGCCCTCGCCGCGCGTGACGAGCACGCTCACCGAGAGCGATTCGGCGAGTCGCTCGGCCCAGTCGAGCGCCGCCGCCGACGGGCCGATCACCAGCAGCGCACCGCCCGACTCGTACTCCACCGTCCGCACCGGCTCGGGCTCGGGCAGCGCCGCGGCCGCAACGAGCGCCGCCATCTTCGGCAGCGCGCGCGCGCCCTCGGCCGACCAGCCCGCGACCTCGCGAATGTTGACGAACCGCAGGTCCGGATGCGCTCCGCTCCCCTCGGCGAGCTCGCCGAAAAGCGGCGCCTCCTGCGTGCATGCGACGATCACATCCGGATCGCCGAGCGCGGCGCGGTAGGCCGCGGCGTCGGTGCGGCAGAGCGCCCGGTGCACCGCGAGCGGCTCGCCGAGCCCGAGCGCCGCGGCGAGCCGCTTCGCGTCGAGCGGGATGGTGCCGTTACAGCTGCAGATCCTAAGCGTCTTGCCTTCCAGGCTCATCGGCCGGCTCCGGCGGGCGCGCTTCGGGTTCGGGACTGTCCTCGCTCACCGCGGGTGCCGGAGCTTGCGGCTCGGCCGCCCGCGGCGCAGCGTCGCCCAGCATCGTCCGGCGCATCTGATAGAGCGTCTTCAGCATCTCCTCGGGAATCGGCTCGCCCACGGTCCAATCGCCGGAGAACGGCTCGAACGGATCGGGGAGGTCGATGTCGGGATGGCGGAACAGCTTCTTCAGCGCGGTGCGGCGCAGAGCGTCGGCAACCTTCGGGTGCATGAAGACGGAAAAGTCGGATTCCGGGGTCAGCGCCTCCACGGGAGGCAGCGCCGGAGCGCCGGGCTCTTCGGCGCGCCGCGCGCGCGGAGGGACGACGGGCTTCGGTGCATCTGCCGGCTCGGCCGCCTGCTCGCGCTTCCGGCGCGACCAGCGTGCGACGAAGCCCTCTTCCTCTCGCGCCATGCTAGAAGCGCCGCTCCGGGCGCTGGAACGAGCGGGGCTTCTGGCGCTCCTCGGGCTCGGGGCGGTAGTTCTCCTCGACGTAGCGGCCGACCCACGCAAAGATCTCGGCCGGCATCGCGACACCGTCGATCGAGTGCCCGCCGTCGGCCCAGCGGCTCGCCTCGTCGAAGCTCACGGTCAGTTCGACCGGAACGCCGCGCTCATCGTCCTCGCGCCACAGCACGAACACGCGCGGACTCTGCGCCGTGAGGTTGAAGTGGTAGCCCGCGCTCTCATCGCGGTGGAGCACGAGACGAAAGCCCGGATATAGCCACTGCACCAAATCGGGCTCCTCCACCAGGATGCGCGGCGCAGTTTCTCCGCGCTCGCCCGGCAGCACGCTCCACGCCTCCCAGGCGCCCTCCACCCAGGGATGATGCAACCGCCGCCACTGCATGACCACCGCCAGCGGAAAGCTCGGCTTCTGCATTGCCGGACTATAACCTCTCTTTTGATTCTCAGGCATGACGAGTAGAGTCTGGCGGCGAAAGACATCGAAGAGGCCAAGGTTATCTTGCTCCACGCCGCCCCTCCGACCTCGCACGGCATCCGGCGACAATGTCCTCTTAGTCGTAACGGGCTTTCTTCATGGGCGCCGCGCCTCCCGCCTCGCCGTCGCGGTCACGTTTCGAGATCGGTTCTAGAATAGGGACCTCTGCGGGCGCCTCCATGATGCGTGCGGCCCCGCGCCTCGATCAAGTGCCATGACCGATCGCGTCATTCGCCTCACCGACGCCGGCCGCGCCCAGCCGCTGCCGCCGGAGCGCCTCGACGGGCCCGCGAGGGGCCCCTCGGCGCACGGCACCGCCGTGCGCGACACCCGCGCCCGTCCGCTCCGCGATCTGCGCATCTCGGTGACCGATCGCTGCAACTTCCGCTGCACGTACTGCATGCCGAGGGAGGTGTTCGGCAGCGACCACCGGTTCCTGCCGCATGCGCAGCTGCTCACCTTCGAAGAGATCACGCGGCTCGCGCGGATCTTCGTGGACCAGGGCGTGCGGAAGATCCGGCTGACCGGGGGCGAACCCCTGTTGCGCCGGAACGTGGAGCGCCTGGTCGAGATGCTCGCGGGGCTCGGCGACGTCGATCTCACGCTCACGACCAACGGCTCGCTCCTCGCGAAGAAGGCGGCGGCGCTGCGCGACGCGGGCTTGAAGCGCATCACGGTGAGTCTCGACTCGCTCGACGAGCGCGTCTTCCGCGCGATGAACGACGCCGATTTCCCGGTGGCGAGGGTGCTCGAGGGGATCGCCGCCGCCGAGGCGGCGGGGCTCGCGCCCATCAAGATCAACACCGTCGTGAAACGCGGAGTCAACGATCAGGACATCGTCGGCATGGCGCGCCACTTCAAGGGGAGCGGACGCATCGTGCGCTTCATCGAGTTCATGGACGTCGGCGCGACCAACGGCTGGCGCATGGACGACGTCGTGCCCTCGGCCGAGGTCGTCGCCCGGATCGATGCCGAGATGCCGCTCGTGCCGGTGGACCCGGCCTACCCGGGCGAGGTGGCCGAGCGCTGGCGCTACCGTGACGGCAGCGGCGAGATCGGCGTGATCTCTTCGGTGACGCAGGCGTTCTGCCGCGACTGCACGCGCGTGCGCCTGTCGACCGAAGGCATGGTCTACACCTGCCTCTTCGCGACGACCGGCTTCGATCTGCGCGCGCTCGTGCGCGGCGACGCCGGCGACGACGCGATCGCCTCCGCGATCGGCCGCATCTGGCGCGCCCGCGCCGATCGCTACTCCGAGATCCGCACCGCCGAGACGGCGGGGCGGCGGAAGATCGAGATGTCCTACATCGGCGGGTGATGAACGCGCCCTACCGCCCGCAGCTCACCAACGCCGGCCGCCCTGCGACCTACACGGTCGAGGCGCTGAACGAGCGCGGCGAGGCGTTGCCGACGCCGATCGCGGGCGAGCATCCGCTGACGCTCTACGTCGACAAGCGCGAGATCGTCACCCTGATGACGCTCGGGCAAGCTCCCGAATGCCTCGCGATCGGCTACCTGCGCAACCAGCGCCTGGTCGGATCGATCGAGGCGATCGCGGCGGTCCAGGTCGACTGGGAGACCGACTCGGTCGCGGTCACCACGCGCAAGGGCGTGAAGGGCCTACGCGCGAAGATGAAGAAGCGCACGATCACGACCGGTTGCGGGCAGGGCACCGTCTTCGGCGATCTGATGGAGGAGGTCGATGCGATCAGGCTGCGCGACGACGTATTGCTCGCCGAGGACACGCTCTACAGCCTGCTCGAGGCGGTGCGCCGCCACGAGACGGTCTACAAGGCGGCCGGTGCGGTGCACGGCTGCGCGCTTGCCACCAACACGCGCGGCGCGAGCGAGATCCTCTCGTTCGTCGAGGACGTCGGCCGCCACAACGCGGTCGACGCGATCGCGGGTGAGATGTGGCTGGAGCGCATCGACGGCTCGGACAAGATCTTCTACACCACCGGGCGGCTCACCTCCGAGATGGTCATCAAGACCGCGCAGATGGGCATTCCGTTCCTCGTCTCGCGCTCCGGTCTCACCAAGATGGGCTACGAGATCGCCACCAGGATCGGCGTCACCATGATCGGCCGGGCGGTGAACCGGCACTATCTGCTCTTCACCGGCAAGCACCGGTTCGTCAAGACGACGATGCCCACTGCACTCGCATGAGCGCAGTGACCGGTGTCATCCTCGCGGGCGGACAGGGCCGTCGCATGGGGGGCGTGGACAAGGGCCTGCAGCGCCTGCGCGGCCGGCCGATGATCGCCTGGGTGCTCGGGCGGATCGCCCCGCAAGTGGACGAGGTTCTCATCAACGCCAACCAGAACCAGGATGCCTACGCGCGATTCGGCCCGCGGGTGGTCGGCGACCGCATCGGCGGATTCGTGGGCCCGCTTGCCGGGCTGCACGCCGGGCTCGCGGCGGCGACGCACCCGCTGGTCGTGACGGTCCCCTGCGATTCGCCGTTCCTGCCGGCCGATCTCGTGGCGCGACTGCGCGGGGCCCTGGAGCGCGCCGATGCCGATGTGGCCGTCGCAAGGACCGGCACGCAGCCGCACCCGGTGTTCTCGCTCGTGCGCGTGCGCGTGGCCGCGAACCTGGCCGCATTCCTGGAGCGCGGCGGGCGCAAGATCGACGCGTGGTACGCGGCCCTCGCCGTGATCGAAGTCCCGTTCGACGACGAGGCCGCGGCGTTCTCGAACATCAACACGCGCGACGAGCTCGCGACATACGAGGCGGGCGAGCCGGGCGGCGAACGCGTGGTTGCGGACAAGTGAGCTCCCTCGAGCGCATCGTCAGCTGCATCGACGGTTACGACGCGAACGCGCTGCCGGTCGAGGCCGCGCGCGCGGTGGTGCGATCGCTCGTCACGCCGATCGCCGTCAACGAGCGCGTCGCGGTGCGCGCGGCGCTCGGGCGCGTGCTCGGCGAAGACGTCGTCTCGCCGACGAACGTGCCGGCGCACGACAACTCGGCCATGGACGGCTGGGCGGTGCGCAGCGCAGACCTCCTTCCCCAGGCCGACACGCGGCTGCGCGAGATCGGCGCGAGCTTCGCGGGCCGGCCGTTCGGCACGGCCGTGGGCGCGGGCGAGTGCGTGCGCGTGATGACCGGCGCGGTGATGCCCGCGGGGGCCGACGCCGTCGTGCTCCAGGAAGTGGTGCGGACCGAGGGCGACGCCGTCATCGTCCCGCCGGGACAGGCACGCGGGCAGCACGTGCGCTTCGCCGGCGAAGACATCGCGGCCGGCCAGTCTGCCCTGCGCGCGGGCCAGCCGATTCGCCCCGCGGAGCTCGGCCTGCTCGCATCCCTCGGCATCGCCGAAGTGGCGGTGCGCCGGCGGCCGCGGGTCGCGTTCTTCTCGACCGGGGACGAGCTCGTCTCGGTGGGGCGTCCGCTCGCCGAAGGCGAGGCCTACGACTCGAACCGCTACACGCTCTACGGCATGCTGACGCGGCTTGGCTGCGAGGTGATCGACATGGGCGTCGTGCGCGACGACCGCGCGAGCCTCGCGCGCGCCCTCGGCGATGCCTCGGCGGCCGCCGACGCGGTGGTGACCTCCGGCGGCGTCTCGGTCGGTGAGGCCGATTTCACGCGGGAGGTGCTCGCCAGCCTGGGCGAGGTTCTCTTCTGGAAGATCGCCATGCGGCCCGGTCGGCCCATGGCGGTCGGCAAGCTCGGCGATGCGTTCTTCTTCGGGCTGCCCGGCAACCCGGTCGCGGTGATGGTCACCTTCTACCAGTTCGTGCGCGATGCGCTGCTCGCGCTCGCCGGGCGCACCGATGCGTTCGAGCTGCCGGCGCTCCGCGTGCCCTGCGAGACGGCGCTGCGCAAGAAGCCCGGGCGCACCGAGTTCCAGCGAGGCATTCTCACGCGCGACGCGTCCGGGCAATGGACGGTGCGCGTTACCGGCAGCCAGGGTTCCGGCGTGCTGCGCTCGATGTCGGAAGCGAATTGCTTCATCGTGCTCGAGCACGACCGCGGCAGCGTGCAGCCCGGTGATCTCGTGAGCGTGCAGGTGATGGACGGCCTGGCGTGAGCGAGCTGTGAGGGGTGAAGAGGCGGCCGCTGCGCGCGCAGCGCGCTAGCCGGACGCACCGGGCTCGGCGCCGTCGGCCGCCTGGCCGATCAGCCGCGCCGCCTGGCGGTCGGGGAGCGCCTCGACGTCCTTCAGCTTCCGCTCCATCTGGCGCGTGCGGGTCTCGGCCTCGACGATGCTGTTGGCCACCGTCTGCAGCTGCTGCCGCGTCTTGGCGAGCACGCCGCCGAACTTGCCGAACTCGGCCTTCACCGCGCCGAGCAGCGCCCACACCTCGCTCGAGCGCTGCTCGATCGCGAGCGTGCGAAAGCCCATCTGCAGGCTGTTCAGCATGGCGAGCAGCGTGGTCGGGCCGGCGATGGTGACGCGCTGGTCCCGCTGCAGCGCCTCGACGAGGCCCGGGCGCCGCAGCACTTCGGCGTACAAGCCCTCGGTGGGCAGATAGAGCAGCCCGAAGTCGGTGGTGTGCGGCGGCGCGATGTACTTCTCGCGCAGCGTCTTCGCCTCCTCGCGCAGCCGGTTCTCGAGGGCCTTCGCGGCGGCGTCGATCTCCGCGTGGTGGACGCGCTCCTGCGCATCCTGCAGGCGCTGGTAATCCTCGAGGGGGAACTTGGCGTCGATCGGCAGCCAGACCGGTGCGCCGCCGTCCTCCCGCCCGGGGAAGCGGATCGCGAACTCGACTCGCTCGCGGCTGCCCGGAACCGTCGCGACGTTCCGCTCGTACTGCTCGGGCGTGAGCACCTGCTCGAGCAGGCTCCCGAGCTGCACCTCGCCCCAGGTGCCGCGCGTCTTGACGTTCGTCAGGACGCGCTTCAGGTCGCCCACGCCGACGGCGAGCGACTGCATCTCGCCCAGCCCCTTGTGCACCTGCTCGAGCCGCTCGCTCACCAGCTTGAACGATTCGCCGAGCCGCTGCTCCAGGGTCGCGTGCAGCTTCTCGTCCACCGTCTGGCGCATCTGCTCGAGCTTCTGCGCGTTGTCCTGCTGGATCTTCTCGAGCCGGCCGTCGATCGTCTCGCGCAGCTCCTTCAGCCGCGTCTCGCTCGATTGCGTCACCGCCGCGAGCTGCTGGTTGAGGGCTTCGCCGAAGCGGCGCAGCGTGTTCGCCCCCTCCTCGCGGCCCTGCCGGGCATCGTCCAGGGCGCTGCGCAGCTTGTCGTCCACGGTCACGCGCACGCTCTCGAGCTTCGCCTCGTTCGCCTGGGTGAGCGTCGCGAGGCTCTGCGCGAATCCGTCGATCTGGTTGTTCTGGACTGTGACCATCTGCGTGAGCTGGTCGCGCACGGAGTGGCCGAACCGCTCGAGCGCCTCGCCCAGCTCGGCGCGCCCCGCGCGCGCCGCCTCCGCCGTCTCGAGCCGCGCCCGCCCGAGCTCGTCGCGCAGATCCCGCTCCTGCCGCTCCGCCAGCTGGACCGTCGCCTCGAGCCGGGCGTGCACCGCCGCGGCGGCGCGAGACGCGCGGCCCATGCTCACGAGCTGGAGCACGAGCACGGCGAGGACGATCGTGCCGACGACCGCCAGGAGCAGCATGGCCTCGTTCATCGTGCGAAGTATAGCCGTCCGAGCGGCTCATTCGACGGCCTCGGAGACCCCGCTGCCCGCGCAGGCCACGGGCTAGAATCCGCCGCGGGACCTGCGGCAATGACGTTCGCCTACTACGATCGCCTCTCGGCCGCGCGCAAGCGCATCTACCTGCAGAGCGACGGGATCCACGTGGTGAAGCTGCCCGCACCGGGGACTCTCGCGCCGCTGGTCGCGCGGGTGGACCACTCGCTGCGCGCGGAACACCGGGACGAGCTGGAGCTCGCCTGCCAGCGGCTCGCCAATGGCATCTGCGATCAGATCGGGGTCCGGCGCGCTCGGATCAAGCTCCTCGCCGTGCGACCGCGCGCCGACTGGGGCGAGCTGCACGGGCTCTACGAGGCGGCCGACGGCCGGACGCCCGAGATCTCGCTCTGGATGCGCACCGCCCAGCAGCGCCGGACGGTGGCGTTCCGGACGTTCCTGCGCACGCTGCTCCACGAGCTCTGCCATCACCTCGACTTCGAGCACTTGAAGCTCCCCGAGACCTTCCACACGGAGGGCTTCTACAAGCGCGAGTCGAGCCTGCTCAACCAGCTCGCCGGGCCGCCCGCACCGCGCAAGACCGTGCGTGGTCCTGCGGGCCGATAGCCGGGGCCTTCGAGGTCACCTTCTCTCCCAGGCGCTTCGCGCCCGCGCGAGGCCCGCGAGCGCCACGCCGGCGAGCGCGCCGGCCGCATCGACCAGCGCGTCCGCGAGCTCGAAGCCGTGCGCATGGCCGGCGATTTCGATCGCTTCGTGCGCGAAGCCGAACGCCACCACCGCGGCGAGCACCGCCCACGCCGGGGCTTTCGGCAGCGCGTACCGCCAGGCGAAGGCGAGGACCGTGAACGCGGCGAAGTGGGCGACGTAATGCATGCCGCCGTAGGCGAACACCACGCCGGCGCCGGGCACGACGCTCGCCCACAGGAGGGCGAGCGTCATGACGGCCGCGCCGGCGAGAGCCGCCCGCTCGGGCATGCGGATCATGCTCTCCCGCGCTATCCGCCGGCGGCGAGCCGCTCGCGCGCCGCCGGCCGGCGCTCGCGCAGGAACCGCGCCAGAACCTCCCCGGTGTGCGAGCGTCGCTTCGCCGTCGCGACCGACTCGGGCGGGCCCTGCGCGACGACGCGCCCGCCCGCTTCGCCGCCTTCCGGCCCGAGATCGATCATCCAGTCCGCTTCGGCGACCACGTCGAGGTCGTGCTCGATGACGACGACGCTGTTGCCGGCGTCGACGAGCCGGTGCAGGACGCGGATCAGCCGCTCGACGTCGGCCATGTGGAGCCCGATCGTGGGCTCGTCGAGCACGTAGAGCGTCCCGACCGCCGCGCCGGTCGCGGTCTCCACGCCGCGCTTGCGGATGCGGCCAGGAGCAGCCGGCCGGAACTTGGCGAGCTCGGTCACGAGCTTGATGCGCTGCGCCTCGCCGCCGGAGAGGGTCGGGCTCGCCTGGCCGAGGGTGAGATAGCCGAGGCCCACGTCCTGCAATAGCGCGAGCGCGTGGTGGATCGCCGGGTGCACCGCGAAGAACTCCACCGCCTCCTCGACGCTCATCGCGAGCACGTCGGCGATGGTCTTGTCGCGGTACCGGACCGCGAGCGTCTCGTCCGTGAAGCGGGCGCCGCCGCACACGTCGCAGAGCACCTTCACGTCGGGCAGGAAGCTCATCTCGACCGTCTTCACGCCCTGCCCTTCGCAGCCGTCGCAGCGCCCGCCAGCGACGTTGAACGAGAAGCGCCCCGGAGCGTAGCCGCGCAGGCGCGCGTCCGGCGTGCCGGCGAAGAGCTTGCGGATGTCGTCCCAGAAACCGACGTAGGTCGCCGGGCACGAGCGCGGCGTCTTGCCGATCGGCGTCTGGTCGACCTCGAGCACGCGCCCCACCGCCTCCCAGCCCTTCAGGCTCGCGCAGCCGCGCAGCGGCACCTTCTTGCCGCGCCGGGCAGTGACGAGCGCGCGCAGGTTGTCGTGCAGGACGTCGCGCACCAGCGTGCTCTTGCCGCTCCCCGACACGCCGGTCACGCACACGAGCCGGCCGAGCGGGATCTGCACGCGCAGGTCCGCGAGGTTGTGCAGCTTCGCACCGGCGATCTCCAGGCAGGGCGTGCCGCTGCGATCGAGCGAAGTGACCCGCCGCGCGCCGAGCACCGGGTGGGCGAGCGGATGCGCGAGCGCGCGGCCCGTGACGGAGTCCGGCGCGCGCATGAGGTCGGCGAGCGAGCCCTCGGCCACCAGGCGGCCGCCGCGCACGCCGGCCCCCGGGCCGAGATCGATCAGGTGCTCCGCGCGCCGGATCGTCTCCTCGTCGTGCTCGACGACCACGACCGCATTGCCCTTGTCGCGCAGCTCGCCGAGCGTCCGGAGCAGGCGCTCGTTGTCGTGCGGGTGCAGGCCGATGGTGGGCTCGTCGAGGATGTAGCACACCCCGCGCAGGTTCGATCCCAGCTGCGCGGCGAGCCGGATGCGCTGCGCCTCGCCGCCCGAGAGCGTCGGCGCGCCGCGGTCGAGCGAGAGGTAGGCGAGCCCGACCTGCGCGAGGAACGCGAGCCGCGCGCCGAGCTCGGCCAGGATGTCGCGCGCGATCTCCGCTTCGCGGCCATTCAGCTTGAGGCGCCGGAAGTAGTCCTGCGCCTCGGCCACCGAGAGCCGCGTGAGATCGGCGATGGTGCGATCGCGGAAGCGCACGGCGAGCGCCGTCGGGTTGAGCCGGCGCCCTTCGCAGGCCTCGCAGAGCTGCGCCTCGCCCTCCCACCACTCGTTCCACCAGATCTCCTCGCCGGTCTGCTCCGCGTCGAAGCCGGCGAGCTTGAGCCCGGTGCCGTAGCAGCGCTCGCACCAGCCGTGCTTCGAGTTGAACGAGAAGAGCCGCGGATCGGGCTCCGGGAAGCTGCGGCTGCAGCGCGGGCAGGCGCGCTTCGTCGAGAACACCTGCGTCGCGGCGGGCGCCTGCGCCGCGGTCGCGCTACCGTTGCCGCGCCGCGCGCGCTGCGCCTTCGTGCCCTTGCCGGAGTCGCTGGCGCCGCGGCCGCGCGCGGCGTCACCGGCGATCATGACGGCGCCCTTGCCGAAGGCGATGGCGTCCTCCACCAGCGCGCGCAGCTCGCGCTCGCTCCGCGGCCCGATCTCGAGCGAGCCCACCGGCAGCTCGATGTCGTGCTCCTTGAAGCGCGCGAGGCGCGGCCAGTGGGCGGTCGGCGTCGGTGCGCCATCCACCCGCAGATGCGCGAAGCCCTTCGCGGCCGCCCACTTGGCGAGGTCGGTGTAATAGCCTTTGCGCGCGACCACCAGCGGCGCCAGGACCTCCACGCGCTTGCCGCGGTAATCGCGCAGGATCTTGGCGACGATCGAGTCGGGCGTCTGCGGTTCGATCGGGAGCGCGCAGTCCGCGCAATGCTGAACGCCGAGCTTGACGAACAGCAGGCGCAGGAAGTGATAGAGCTCGGTGACCGTCGCGACCGTGCTCTTGCGGCCGCCGCGGCTCGTGCGCTGCTCGATCGCGACGGTGGGCGGGATGCCGTAGATCGCGTCCACCTCCGGGCGCGCCGCGGGCTGCACGAATTGGCGCGCGTAGGCGTTCAGGGACTCGAGGTAGCGCCGCTGGCCTTCGGCGAACAGGATGTCGAAGGCCACCGTGCTCTTGCCGCTGCCGGAGACGCCGGTGATGACCGTGAACCGGTCGCGCGGGATGCGCACGTCGATGTTCTTGAGGTTGTGCTCGCGCGCGTTGTGGATGCGGATCGCGCCGGCCGCGCCGCGCGCCGCGCGCAGCCGCGGCAGCGGCAGCGGTTCGGCTGCGCGCGCCGGAACGCGCGCCGGCCCGCCCGGCCGCTGCAGCGCGGCCTCGTAATCGCGCAGCGCCGCACCCGTGTGGCTGCGCGGATGGCGCGCGACCTGCTGCGGCGTGCCGACGCAGATCACCTCGCCGCCGCCGTCGCCGCCCTCGGGGCCGAGGTCGATCACCCAGTCGGCCGCGCGGACGACGTCGAGATTGTGCTCGATGACCACGAGCGAGTGTCCCGCCTTGAGCAGCCGGCGGAATGCCTGCAGGAGCTTCGCCACGTCGTCGAAGTGCAGCCCGGTCGTGGGCTCGTCGAACAGGAACAGCGTCCCGGCGCCGCCGGTCGCGCCCTCGGCGAGGTTGCCGGCCAGCTTGAGCCGCTGCGCCTCGCCCCCCGAGAGGGTCGGCACCGGCTGGCCGAGCCGGATGTAGCCCAGCCCGACCGCGGAGAGCGGCTCCAGGCGCCGCAGGATGTCCGGCTGCCCCGCGAAGAAGGCAACGGCCTCGCTCACCGTCATGTCGAGCACGTCGGCGATCGACCGCGGACGCGTGCCGCGCGGCGCTCCGGCGGGCAGCCACTTCACCTCGAGCACGTCGGCCCGGTAGCGCCGTCCGTTGCAGTCCGGGCAGCGCAGATACACGTCCGAGAGGAACTGCATCTCGACGTGCTCGAAGCCGTTGCCGCCGCAGGCCGGGCAGCGCCCATTGCCCGAGTTGAAGCTGAACGTGCCCGCCGTGTACCCGCGCTCCTTCGCCGCGGGCTCCTCGGCGAAGAGCTTGCGGATGCCGTCGAGCGCGCCCACGTAGCTCGCCGGATTCGAGCGCGTGGTCTTGCCGATCGGCGACTGGTCGATGAGCAGCGCCCGCGCGACGTTCTCGTGCCCGCGGATCGCGCGGTGCCGCCCCGGCACGTCGACCGGCCTGCCCTTCAGCTTGGCGAGTCCGCGGTACAGCACCTCCTCGACCAGCGTCGATTTGCCGGAGCCGGAAACGCCGGTGACGCACACGAAGTGCCCGAGGGGAATCCTGACGTCGATCCCGCGGAGATTGTGCTCCGCCGCGCCCTCCACCTCGAGCCAGGCATCCACCGCGATGCCGTCGCTCCCGGCCGTGCGCGCCCGGTCGGACACCACCTTCTCGCCGCGCAGGTATTGCGCGGTGAGCGATGCGCCAGTGCGCACGAGCTCGTCCGGCGGCCCGAAGAACACCACCTCGCCGCCGTGCTCGCCGGGACCGGGCCCGAGGTCGAGGATGCGATCGGCGGCCAGCATCAGCTGCGGATCGTGCTCGACCACGACGAGCGAGTTGCCGGCGTCGCGCAGGCGCTCCAGCACGCCGACGATGCGGCGCACGTCGCGCGGATGCAGCCCGATCGAGGGCTCGTCGAGCACGAAGAGCGTGTTCACGAGCGAGGTGCCGAGCGCGGTGGTGAGGTTGATGCGCTGGACTTCGCCGCCGGAGAGCGTGCGCGACTGCCGGTCGAGCGTGAGGTAGCCGAGCCCCACCTCAACGAGGTAACCGAGGCGCGTGCGGATCTCGCCCACCAGGAGATCGGTCGCCTCGTCGAGCGGAGCCGGGAGCCTCACGTTGTCGAAGAAGGCGCGGCAGCGCTCGATCGGCAGCATCATCACGTCGTGGATGGTGAGGCCCGGAAGCGCGGCGAACGCGGACTCCGGCATGCCGATGCCCGTCGGACGGAACCGCGCCTGCCGCGCGATCACCCGGTCGGCGCACTCGTGCGAGCCGAGCCGGTAGAGCAGCCCATCGAGCTTGAGCCGCGCGCCGCCGCATGCGCCGCAGGTGTTGTACGCGCGGTACTTCGAGAGCAGCACGCGGATGTGCATCTTGTAGCTCTTGGTCTCGAGCCAGTCGAAGAAGCGCTTCGCGCCGTACCAGACGCCGTTCTCCCACGCGCCTTCGCCCTCGAGCACCCAGCGCCGGTGCTCGTCGCCGAGCTCGCGCCAGGCCACGTCCGTCGGGACGCGGCGCTTCTTCGCGAACTTCATCATGTCGTCCTGGCATTCCCGATAGCTCTGGGTCTGCCAGGGCCGCACCGCGCCTGCCGCGAGCGTCTTCGCCTCGTCGGGGACCACGAGCCCGTAGTCGATGCCCATCGTGCGGCCGAAGCCGCGGCAGGCCTCGCATGCGCCGAGCGGCGAGTTGAACGAGAAGAGGCTCGGCACCGGCTCGCGGTAGTGCAGGTCGCAGTCGGGGCAGTGCAGGTCGGACGAGAAGCGGAGCGGCGCGCCCTCGCCTTCGGCCGGATATACCGTCGTGCGCCCGCCGCCCACCCGGAACGCCGCCTCGAGGTCCTCGGTGATGCGGCTGCGGTTCTCCGGCGCGATGCGCACGCGGTCCTGCACGACCTCGATCGTCGCCCCGCGCTTCGCGTGGATGCGCGGATAGCCCTGGCGCTCGAGGAGCGCGATCACCTCGGCCTCGTCGAAGTTCGCCGGCACGGTCACCGGGAAGGTGATGAGCGCGGGGCGTGCGGCGAGGTCCGCGCACGCGAGCAGGTGCTCGCACACCGACTGCGGCGTGTCGCGCGTGACCCGGCGCCCGCAGCCGCGGCAATAGAGGTCCGCGACGCGCGCGAAGAGGAGCTTCAGGTGGTCCGCGAGCTCGGTCATCGTGCCGACCGTCGAGCGCGAAGTGCGCACCGGGTTCGTCTGGTCGATCGCGATGGCGGGCGGGATGCCCTCGATCCGGTCCACGCGCGGCTTGTCCATCCGGTCGAGGAACTGGCGCGCGTAGGGCGAGAAGGTCTCGACGTAGCGGCGCTGGCCCTCGGCGTAGATGGTGTCGAACGCGAGCGATGACTTGCCGGAGCCCGACACGCCGGTGACGACGATGAGCTCGTGGAGCGGGATCTCGAGGTCGAGGCCCTTCAGATTGTTCTGGCGGGCCCCGCCGACGAACATGGACTCCTGGTCCATACGATGCACGGGGATTTCGGTGCGAAACGGGAGCGAAGCCTGCGATTCTAACGCCGCTGCGCATCAGCCGCGCGCACTCCGCCCTCCAGCGTTTCGCGTTTCACGTTTCGCGACTCACGTTTCACGCTCAGCCTGCTTCGCGCAGCGCGAGAGTCGGCGGGTACCGCAGCGCCGCGCGCGTGCCCAACCAGGCGTTCAGCGTGACGCACGCGATCCCGAGCGCCGGGCCCGCAAGCCAGATCCATCCGTCGAGCACGTAAGAGAGCTGGAACACCCGCTCGGCCAGGACGAACCCGATGGCGGAGGCCGATGCCGATGCGAGCGCCCCGGCGACGACCCCGAGCGCGAAGAATTCGGTGTGCTGCGCGCGCGCCACCTGGGCGCGGGCCGCGCCGAGCGCGCGCATGACCGCGGCCTCCTGCAGCCGCTCGTCCTGCGTGGCGAGCAGTGCAGCGTAGAGGACCAGCAGGCCGGCGGCGAGCGCGAACAGGAACACGAGCTGGACCGCATCGATGACCTGGTTCATGATCGCCAGCGCCTGCTGCAGGATCGCGCTCATGTCCACCACGGTCAGGTTGGGAAAGCGCTGTACCAGCCGGTTCATGGCGCCGGCGGCGCTGCCGGGCAGATGGAAGCCCGTGATGTAGCTCGTCGGGTAGTCTTCGAGCAAGCCCGGCGTGGTGATCACGAAGAAGTTCACCCGCATCGAGTCCCACGCGAGCTCGCGGATGCTGGTGATCGGCGCGGTGAACTCCCGTCCGGCGACCGACCACGTGAGGCGGTCGCCCACGCCGACCCGCAGCGTCTTCGCGATGCCCGCCTCGATGGAGAGCGCCCCGGTGCGCAAGTCGGCGGCGCTGAACCAATGCCCCGCAGTCACGCGATTGTGCCCGGGCAGCTCGTCCATGAACGAGAGGTTGAATTCGCGCTCGACCAGGTGCTTGGTGCGCTCGTCCGCGTAGGAATCGGCGCTCACCTGGCGGCCGTCGATCGCCGCCAGCCGGCCGCGCACCATGGGGTAGGTCGTCGGCGCCGGAAGCCGCTCTTCCGCGAAAAACGCCGCCACGGGCGCGCGCTGCTCGGGCTGGATGTTCAGGATGAAGCGGTTCGGCGCATCGGCCGGGATCTTCGCGCGCCACGCCTCGAGCAGATCGGCGCGCGTGAACGTGAGGAGCAGGATCGCGGTGAGGCCGAGCGAGAGCCCGATCACTTGGACGGTGTTGCCCAGGCTGCGACGGCGCAGGCTCGCGAGGCCGTAGCGCCAGGACGGTCCGGCGCGGCCGCCCCAGCGTGCAATCAGCCGGATGAGCGCGTAGCCGAGCGCGCCCGACCCCGCCATCGCGACGAGGAACCCGCCGAGCACGTAGCCCGCCAGCTGTACGCTGCCCGCCTGCCACAGGATGAGTGCTGCGAACGCGGCCAGTCCCGCGGCGTAGGCGAGCACCGCCCCCTGCTTCGGCGGGCCGGCGTCGCGCCGTATCACGCGCAGGGCCGGCACGTCCCTCAGTTGCAGGAGCGGCGGCACCGCGAAACCGAGCAGGATGACGATCCCGGTGCCGAAGCCCTGCAGCGCCGGCCGCCAAGACGGCGCGGGCAGCTGCACCGCGACGAGCTTGCCGAGCCACGTCTCGATCAGGCCCTGGACGCCGAAGCCCAGCGCGCAGCCGATCGCCGAGGCGACCACGCCGAGCGCCGCGAACTCCCACGCGAAAAGCGAGACGAGCCGCCGCTGCGTCGCGCCCAGGCAGCGCATGACCGCGTACCCGTCGAGATGACGGCCCGTGTAGCGGCGCGTCGACAGCGCGATGGCGACCGCCGCGAGAATCACCGCGAGCAGCGCGGTGAGTCCGACGAACTGCTCGCCCCGCTCGATCGATGCGCGCGCCTCGGGACGCGCGTTCTCCAGCGTCTCGATGCGCTCGCCCCGGCCGAGCCGCGGCGTCATCCAGCGCTGGAAATCGCCGACGGCTTCCGGCGTGCCCGCCGCGAGGAGATAGTAGTAGATGCGGCTGCCGGGCTGGATGAGTCCCGTCGCGGCGAGGTCGGCGCGGTTCATCAACACGCGCGGCGCGAGATTGAAGAAGCTCGCGCCGCGGTCGGGCTCCAGCGTCAGGACCGCGGCGACCCGCAGCTGCGCGTCGCCGAGCTCGATCGCGTCGCCCACCTTGACGCCGAGGATCGGAAAGAGTCGGTCATCCAGCCATACCGTGCCGGGCTCAGGTCCGCGCGCGGTCGGGCGATCCGGGGCGTTCGGTGCGTCGGCGATCCGCATCCGGCCGCGCAGCGGATAGTTGCCGGTCACCGCCTTCACGCCGCTGAGGTGCGCGGCCTCGCCATGACGCGTCATGCTGATGAACCATGTGGCCTCAGCCAGCGCGAGCCCGCGCCGCGCGATCTCGTCGCGCACATCGTCGGGCCACGGCTTGTCCGCGACCAGCAGCACGTCGGCGCCGAGGAGCTGGTGCGCGTCGCGCACCAGGCCCCCGCGCACGCGATCGGCGAAGAATGCGACGCTCGTGACCGCGGTGACCGCGACGACGAGCGCGAGCCCGAGGATGCGAAGCTCCCCCGCACGCCAGTCGCGCGCGAGCATGCGCAGGGGAAGTGGCAGTCTTGCGGCCATCGCGGTCAGCCCCGGCGGCAGCCGCCGCAGCGCGCGCTCGATCCGTGCGCATCGCCGCCAGGGCTTGATCCAGGGTGTCTCACGCGCCCGCTCCGTTCACGATACGCCCGCCGGCGAGGCGGATCGAGCGCCCGCAGCGGCCGGCCAGCATCTCGTCGTGGGTCACCAGCAGCAGCGTGGTGCCCTGCTCGGCATTCAGCTCGAACAGCAGATCGATGACGGCCGCCCCGGTTGCCGCGTCGAGGTTGCCGGTGGGCTCGTCGGCGAGCAGGAGCCGCGGGCGGACGACGAACGCGCGCGCGAGGGCGACGCGCTGCTGCTCGCCGCCCGAGAGGGTCTTCGGATAGTGCGTGAGCCGATCGCGGAGCCCGACGCGCTCGAGCATGGCGATCGCTGCCGGCTCCGCATCCGTGCGGCCGGCGAGCTCGAGCGGCAGCATCACGTTCTCGAGCGCGTTCAGCGCGGGCAGCAGCTGGAACGACTGGAACACGAAGCCGAGGAGCTTCGCGCGCAGCGCCGCGCGCCCGTCCTCGTCGAGCGCGAAGAGCGCGGTGCCCGCAAGCTCGACCGCGCCGCTCGTGGGCGTGTCGAGGCCGGCGAGCAGGCCGAGCAGCGTCGACTTGCCCGAGCCCGAGGCTCCCACCACGGCGACCGCCTCGCCCGGCATGACCGCGAGATCGATATCCTGCAGAATCGCGAGGGTGGACGCGCCGCTCGGCACGACCTTCGATAGGGCCGTCGCCTTGACGATCGGCGCGGCGGACGACTGAGACATGCTCAAGCGACTTCTGCTCGTGGTTCTCTTCGCGTGGTGCCCGGCAGCCGCGGCCGGCACCATCCTGGTCTTCGGCGACAGCCTCTCGGCCGCATACGGGATCGGCGCGCGGCAGGGCTGGGTGACGCTCCTCGAGGAGCGGCTGCGGCAGGAAAAGCGCGATTATACCGTCGTCAATGCCAGCATCAGCGGCGAGACGTCGAGCGGCGGCGCGGCCCGCATCGCCGAGGCCGTGCGCCGCACCCAACCTTCGATCGTGATCCTCGCGCTCGGTTCCAACGACGGGCTGCGCGGACTGCCGGTCGCGCAGATGAAGGCGAACCTCTCGCGCATCGTGCGCACGGCCAAGGCGGCCGGCAGCCGCGTGCTGTTGGTCGGCAACCGGATGCCGCCAAACTACGGGCGCAAGTACACCGAGGAATTCCACGCTGCGTTCGTCGAGGTTGCGAAGGCCGATCGCATCCCGCTGGTGCCCTTCCTCCTCGACCGCGTCGCGGGCAATCCCGACTACTTCCAGGCGGACAATCTCCACCCGACCGCCGCCGCGCAGCCCATCATCCTCGACACCGTCTGGAAGGGCCTCGCGCCGATGCTGGACGCGAGCTCCGGCGCGCGCTGAGCCCGCCGGTCGCGCAGAGAGCCGCGTGTAGAATTCGAAATCGGTCGCCGGCGCGCGCAGAGCGCCGGCGGCGCAGCATGGAGTCGCACCGAAGTGAAGTTTCCCGATACCGCGAGCGTCGCCCAGCTCGACCACTTCGACGAGGTGATCGACGTCCGCTCGCCCGCGGAGTACGCCGAGGACCACGTGCCCGGCGCGCGCAATCATCCCGTCCTCGATGACGCCGAGCGGGCCGAGATCGGCACCTTGTACAAGCGGGTCTCGCCGTTCGCGTCGAAGCGGCGCGGCGCCGCGCTCGTCGCCCGCAACATCGCCCGGCATCTCGAGGAGGGCTTCGCCGCCAAGGAGCGGTCCTGGCGCCCGCTCGTGTACTGCTGGCGCGGCGGCAAGCGCTCCGAGGCGATGGTGCACGTGCTGCGCGAGGTCGGCTGGCAGGCGGCGCAGCTGCAGGGCGGATACAAAGCGTACCGCCGCGAGGTGGTGGCGAACCTAGAGACGCTTCCCGCGACCTACCGGTACATCGTGCTCTGCGGGGAGACCGGCAGCGCCAAGAGCCGGCTGCTGCAAGCCCTCGCCGCGGCCGGCGCGCAGACGCTGGATCTCGAGGGGCTCGCGCGCCATCGCGGCTCGGTGCTCGGGCAGCTGCCGGGCGAGCCGCAGCCCGCGCAGAAGATGTTCGAGACGCGCCTGTGGAACGCGCTGCGGCGGCTCGACGACGGCCGGCCGGTGTTCGTCGAGGCGGAGAGCAAGAAGATCGGTCAGCTGCAGGTACCCGACGGCCTGATCCAGCGCATGCGTGCTGCCGAATGCGTGCGGGTCGAGGCGCCGGCGCCCGAGCGGGTGCGTTTTCTGCTCGCCGAGTACGGGCACTTTCTCGCCGATCCGGTCGCGCTCAAGACGCAGCTCGACTGCCTCGCCGGGCTCTACGGCAACGACACGGTCGCGCGGTGGCAGGCGCTCGTCGATCGCGCCGCATGGGAAGAGCTGGTCGGCGATCTCCTCGCGAACCACTACGATCCCGCCTACCGCCGCTCGACCGCGAAGAACTTTCCGCGCCTCGCCGAGGCGC
This sequence comes from Burkholderiales bacterium, assembly GCA_020848075.1. Classification (GTDB taxonomy): domain Bacteria; phylum Pseudomonadota; class Gammaproteobacteria; order Burkholderiales; family SG8-39; genus JAABRB01. The sequence goes on along the minus strand of JADLAV010000026.1, from coordinate 46,502 downwards.
GCGTGCTCGGCGTCGCGAGCCTCGCGCCCGAGGCCATCGGCCGCGCCGCCGCCGCGCTGATCGCCGAGACTGCGAGCGAGACCCCCGCGCTCGCGTGACGTGCCGCGTGCACGGCTGCCAGGCAGGGACTACCGAAAGAAAAGCCGCCCGAGGGCGGCTTGGTTCCCGGGGGGCGGGAACGAATCGGCGCATCTGACCGCGGTGCCCCGGTGCGAGGCTGCGATCGATGAAGTCGCCCGAATTCTCGACAATCGCGGCGCCGCGTTCAACCGCCGCGCCGCGAAATTCACAATTGTTTACAACGCACCGCCACGCGCCGGTGCAACGCCGCGCTCGGATGTGAGCTGCTGCGCATTTCGCTCGCGCGCGCGCTTTACAACCGCGACGCCGGCGAGGGCGGGGCTCGCTACTTGCGCACGAGCCGCGGTGCGAACGCGAGCAGCACGGCGAGCGCAATGAACAGCACGAGCGACCACTCGGGAATCGAGAGGCCGAGGAGGGACCAAGGCTTGAGCGTGCACGGGCCGTCGTACTGCAGGAGCGGCGGCGCCCAGCTTCCGATGTCGGTCCGGTCCAGGAAGCGCTCGACGGGCGAGCCGACGCAGCTCGCCAGGCGCTCCGGATCGAGCTGCAGGTACACGTGGTAGCCCGCGGACACGGCGCCGGCCGCCGCGGTCGCGGCGCCGAGCGCCGCGTAGAAGACGGTCATCCTGGGCCCCGGCCGGTGCAGCGCCGCGACGAGCGCGATCAGCCCGACGCCAATGAATCCCAGCCGCTGCACGATGCACAGCGGGCAGGGATAGAGCCCCTCGGCATGCTGCAGGTACAGCGCGAAGCCCAGGATCCCCAGGCAGCCCAGGAAGACCAGCGTGAAGAACCGGCCGCTGCGCTCGGCAAGCATCAGTCTGTCGTCGGCCATGTGTCGGTGAGTCCGCGAGTGCGCAATGATAAGGCCGGAGCGCGGATCGGTCCGCGCCTCGTCGCCAGGCCTGCCCGCCAGGTTCGCCTCGGTACTCGCCTCCGGTATAATTTACGTTTTCGATCAAGGCCGAACGAATGGAAGCCGAACGCCTGAACGCGGTCGCGCACGCGCTGGCCGACCTCGCCGCCCGCGAGGCCGAGCTGCGGAGGTATCTTTGACTTCGCCGCGAAGCAAGGGCGACTAGCGGAGGTCACCCGGGCGCTGGAAGACCCCGGCGTGTGGGCGGACGCGAAGCGCGCCCAGGAGCTCGGGCGCGAGAAGAAAGCCCTGGACGGGACCGTCGCCCGGCTCTCCACGCTCGGCAACGACCTGCGCGATGCGGACGAGCTCTTCCAGCTCGCGCGCGCCGAGAACGACGAAGCGACCCTGCTCTCGATCGAGCGCGACGTCGGGGCGATCGGCGCCACGGTGGAGAACATGGAGTTCCAGCGCATGTTCTCCGACCCGATGGACCCGAACAACTGCTTCATCGATATCCAGGCCGGTTCGGGCGGCACCGAGGCGCAGGACTGGGCGCAGATGCTGCTGCGCATGTACACCCGGTACTGCGAGCGCAAGGGCTACCGGGTCGAGGTTCTGGAGGCGTCCGAAGGCGAGGTCGCCGGCATCAAGAGCGCTTCGGTCAAGGTCGCCGGCGAATACGCCTACGGGCACCTGCGCACCGAGACCGGCATCCACCGCCTCGTGCGCAAGTCGCCCTTCGACTCGAACGCCCGCCGCCACACGTCCTTCGCGAGCGTCTTCGTCTTTCCCGAGGTGGACGAGTCGATCGAGATCGAGATCAATCCGGCGGATCTCCGGATCGATACGTATCGCGCGTCCGGCGCCGGCGGCCAGCACGTGAACCGCACCGACTCGGCCGTGCGCATCACCCACGTGCCGACCGGCATCGTCGTGCAGTGCCAGAACGACCGGTCCCAGCACCGCAATCGCGCGGAGGCCATGGCGATGCTGAAGTCGAAGCTCTACGAGCGCGAGATGCGCAAGCGCCTCGAGGCGAAGCAGGCGCTCGAGGACGCCAAGACCGAGATCGGCTGGGGCCACCAGATCCGTTCCTACGTGCTCGACCAGTCGCGCATCAAGGATCTCAGGACCGGCGTCGAGATCGGCAATACCCAGGCGGTGCTGGACGGCGAGCTCGACGCGTTCATCACCGCGAGCCTGAAGCGGGGCGTCGGCGCCGGCATGCCCGAGAAGGCGGCCGCGGAGTAGCCGATGGCCGACGACCCGAGGCCGGCGCAGGACGAGAACCAGATCATCGCCGAGCGCCGCGCGAAGCTCGCGGCGCTGCGCGCGGCCGGCAATCCCTTTCCGAACGACTTCGGACGCGAGCACTTCGCCGGGGATCTCCACCGCGCCTACGGCGAATCGGCCAAGGAGGCGCTCGAGGGGCACGCGATCCGGGTCGCCGTGGCCGGCCGCATGATGCTGAAGCGGGTCATGGGCAAGGCGAGTTTCGCCACGCTGCAGGACATGAGCGGCCGGATCCAGATATACGTCTCGAACGACACAACCGGGGCGCAGGCGCACGAGGCGTTCAAGCACTGGGACTTGGGCGACATCCTCGGCGTGCGCGGGACGCTCTTCAAGACGCGCACCGGGGAGCTCACCGTGAACGCCTCCGAGGTGCGGCTGCTCGCCAAGGCGCTCCGGCCGCTGCCGGAGAAGTTTCACGGCCTCACTGACCAGGAGAGCCGGTACCGGCTCCGCTACGTCGACCTCATCACCAGCGAGGAGACGCGCCGGACCTTCGCGCTGCGCAGCCGCATCATCCAGGAGATCCGCGCGTTCATGGTGGAGCGCGGCTTCCTCGAGGTGGAGACGCCGATGATGCAGCCGATCCCGGGCGGCGCCGCGGCGCGGCCGTTCGTCACCCACCACAACGCGCTCGACATGCAGCTCTACCTGCGCATCGCGCCGGAGCTGTACCTGAAGCGGCTGGTGGTCGGCGGGTTCGAGAAGGTGTTCGAGATCAACCGCAGCTTCCGGAACGAGGGCATCTCGACGCGCCACAACCCCGAGTTCACGATGCTCGAATTCTACGAGGCTTACCGCGACTACCGGTACCTCATGGACTTCACCGAGGAGCTGCTGCGCACCGTGGCGCAGAAGGTCCTCGGCACGCTGCAGGTGCCGTACGCCGAGAGCGTCATCGACCTCGCGCAATCCTTCCCCCGCCTGTCGATCGTCGAGGCGATCCGCAGGTTCCATCCCCACTTCTCCGTCGCCGACCTGCAGTCGCGCGAACTGCTTGCGGCCGAGATCCGCAAGACCGGCGCCGAGCCGGCCGCGCGCGCGGGCGTCGGCACGCTCCAGCTGCAGCTCTTCGAGGAGACCACCGAGCAGATGCTGATCCAGCCCACGTACATCGTGGACTATCCGGCGGAGGTTTCGCCGCTCGCCCGCCGCAACGACGCGAATCCCGACCTCACCGACCGCTTCGAGCTCTACATCGCCGGGCGCGAGATCGCCAACGGCTTCTCCGAGCTGAACGACCCGGAGGACCAGGCCGCGCGCTTCGAGGAGCAGGCCCGGGCACGCGCGGCCGGGGACGAAGAGGCGATGTACAAGGATGCGGACTACGTACGCGCGCTCGAGCACGGCCTTCCCCCGACCGCCGGCGAAGGCATCGGCATCGACCGCCTGGTGATGCTCCTCACCGGCAGCCAGAGCATCCGGGACGTGATCCTCTTTCCGCACATGCGCCCGGAGGGTTGACCCTCCTCGGCATGCGCGCGTGAGCCAATTCACGCGCGCCCCGCTCGGCTGGCGCGGTTCTCGCTCCGCAGAAGAGCGGGCAGACAGCATCCGGGATCCGAAAGTGCGGTACGCCGAGTGTGCAAGAGGAAAGGCCGACCAGCGCGCGCCGCTGCGCGTGCCGCGCGCAATCCCCGCTGGCGTCGGCCAGATGGCGTGATCGTGGCGGATACGACAATCGCCCGCGTGACCGGACGCCGCGCCCTGGCGGTCGGCGGTACACCCGCGCTGGAAGCCGAGATCCATCTGCGCGGCGGCGCCTCCGGCCGCGCGGTCGCCCCGGTCGCGGCGGGGCGGGGGCGCACCGCGCACGCCGGCGTTCACGAGATCGCGTCGGTCGTCGACGCAGCGCTGCACGGCCTGGACGCGCGGCGTCACGATGACGTCGACGCGAGCCTGACGCGGCTCAACACGTACTCGCCGACGCGCGTCGGCGCAGAGGTCCTCGCAGCCTGCTCGATCGGCGCCCTGCGCGCTGCAGCCGAGGCCGCGGGCCAGCCGCTCTACCGCTACCTGCAGCCCGACACCGGCCGAATGCCGCTCGTCGTGGCGACCGTCCTCGCAAGCGGCGCGCCGGCAACCGAGCTCGGACAACTGTCGGTGCTTCCGCTCACCGCGATCAGCGCAGAGGAAGCGTTGGACGCGTGCGCGGCAATTCACTCTGCGGCGCTCCGCGAATCGCCCTCGCACCGAGCCGCGAACGACGCCGGTGTGCCGTTGTTTCAGGACGACGAACGCGGGCTCGAGTTGCTGACCGCAGCCATCGAGCGCGCCGGTTTCGTCCCGGGCGGTGAAATCGCGATTGCAGCCGAGCTGAATCCCGGAACGGCGGGGCGCGTCGATCCGGCCGACCGGTCTGCCGGCGGCGCGGGCCGCACGAGCCGCCGCGGCGAGCGCCTCGCGCGCTGGATCGAGCGCTTCCCGATCGTCGTGCTGGAGGACCGCTTCGCGGCGGGCGAGTGTCCGACAACGGAGTCCACGTCCCGGACAGGATTCGGCAGCTTGCTGCGCGTCGGCACCCTCGCGGGACGCGACGGCGAGACCGATTCACCGGGCGATTGGCAGGTGCGCCGCCTCCGCGGCGCGATCATCGTGACTCCCGAGCAGGCGGGCACCGCGAGCGAGGTGCTCACCGCGTTCGACACTGCGCGCCGCGCGGGATGGGACACGGCAGTAGCGGCAGACGCCTCCGGCACCGACGATGCCGCCGCCGTGCATCTCGCAGTCGGCTGGGGCGCCGGCATCCTCAAGCTCGGGTCCGTTGCCGACGCCGCAAGCGCGGCGCGCTGGAACGAGCTCCTGCGGATCGACGGCGCGCTGCGGCCGGGCGCGAGCCACGCCCGCATGCTGGCGGCGGCCCGCCGCGTTCACTAGGCGCGTCCGCCGCCGGTGCACGTGCGGCTGCGCGCCGCGCGGCGGGGCGGCAAGCGGCGTGGGCTATAATTCGCCGCCCCTCCCCGCCGCCAATGCCTCCGCTGTCCGCCGGTCCGCAGCACCATCTGCGCGGCATCCTGCTGATCGTCACGGCCGTGTCGATCTTCGCTATCATGGACACGACGGCGAAGTACCTGTCGCAGACCTATCCGGTCCCGGCAATCGTGTGGTACCGCTACTGCTTCCAGGCGCTCTTCATGCTCGTCGTCCTCGGCCCGCGAATGAAGCTCGACCTCGTGCGCACGCGCCGGCCGGGGCTGCAGGTCACGCGCGCCGCCGTGCTCGCGCTCTCCACGCTGATCTACTTCTCCGCGCTCTCGCTGATGCCGATCGCGGAGGCGGCGGCGATCACGTATCTCGCGCCCCTCCTCCTCACCGCGTTCTCGGTCCTGCTGCTGCGCGAGCGCGTGTCGCCGGCCACGTGGGTCGCAGTCGCCACCGGGTTCGTCGGGGTGCTCATCATCATCCGGCCGGGCGGCGAGGTGTTCAGGCCGGCCGCCCTGCTGCCGCTCGCCACGGCGTTCTGCTTTGCGACCTATCAGCTGATGACGCGGCAGCTCGCAGGCATCGACTCGAGCCTCGCCACACTCTTCTACAGCGCGCTCGTCGGCGCGATGCTGCTCAGCTTCGTCGTGCCGTTCTACTGGCTTGCGCCGCAGTCCCTCTTCCACGGCCTGCTGCTGGCGATGCTCGGCATCCTGGGCAGCGTCGGGCACTTCGTCCTCATCCGCGCGTTCGGGCACGCGCCCGCCTCCGTGCTCGCCCCGTTCGTCTACGCCCAGCTCGTGTCGGTGCTCATCCTGGGCTATCTCGTCTTCGGCGACTTCCCCGACCGCTGGACCCTCCTCGGCATGGGGATCATCGTCGCGAGCGGCGCCTTCGTCGCGTCACGCGGCCGGCGCTGAGCGCTCCGCCCATTGCCTTCCATGGACATCTCGTTCGGCTCCGTCGTCGTGATCCTGCTGCTGGTGATCGACCCGTTCGGCAACATTCCGCTGTTCGTGGCCGCGCTGCGCGAGGTCGCGCCCGAGCGGCGCATGCGGGTGGTCGCGCGGGAGTGGGCGATCGCGCTCGGCGCGCTCCTCGTCTTCCTGTTCGCCGGCGAGGGCATGTTGCGCCTCTTCGGTCTCTCGGACGCGTCGCTCAGGATCGCGGGTGGCGTGATCCTGTTTCTGATCGCGCTGCGGATGATCTTCCCGAGCGGCGACGGGATCTTCGGCGCGGTCCCCTCGGGCGAGCCCCTGATCTTCCCGCTCGCGGTTCCGGCCATCGCCGGCCCGGGCGCCATGGCCACCGTGATCCTCCTCGCGTCGCATGCGCCGCAGCGCATCGCGGAGTGGGTCGCTGCGCTCGCGGTGGCGATGGTGCTCGCGCTCGTCGTGCTGCTCTTCGCCGAGCGCATCGCACGCCAGCTCGGCGAACGCGCGCTCGGCGCGGTGGAGCGCCTGCTCGGCCTCATCCTCACCGCTTTCGCGATCGAGATGCTGCTGCGGGGGATCGCGATCTTCGTGGCCGAGCTGCGCGGCTGACCGGGCGCGCCCCGGACAGCAAGACGACCGGCACGGGACTGGCCATTCCCCTCAGGAAGCTCTGCAGATGTCCGTCATTCCCGCGTGCGCGGGGATGACTTGATCAGAAGTTCCCTCAGGAGGGCACGGCGCCTCGCGCCGCCCTCCTCACGCCGCGCGCGGCGCTCACATCCGCTCGAAGATCGCTGCGATCCCCTGGCCCCCGCCGATGCACATCGTGACCAGCGCATACCGCCTGTCGATCCGGGCGAGCTCGTAGAGCGCCTTGACCGTCAGGATGGCGCCCGTCGCGCCGATCGGATGGCCGAGCGCGACCGCGCCGCCGTTCGGGTTGACCTTTGCCGGGTCGAGCTCGAGGTCGCGCGTGACCGCCATCGCCTGGACCGCGAAGGCCTCGTTCGACTCGATGATGTGCATGTCGGCGGGCTTGAGGCCGGCCTTTTCGAAGACTCGCCGCCCCGCGGGGATCGGCCCCAGCCCCATCACCTGCGGCTCCACCCCCGCGTGCGCATACGCGACGAGACGCGCGAGGGGCTGCACGCCTTGCTTCTCGGCAGCCGCGCGCTCCATCAGCACGACCGCAGCCGCGCCATCGTTGATGCCGGACGCGTTGCCCGCGGTGACGGTCCCGTCTTTCTTGAACGCGGCCTTCAGCTTCGCCATGTCCTCGGGTTTGAGGTCCTTGCGCACGTGCTCGTCGGTGTCGAACGTCACCGTGCCCTTCTTCGACTTGAGCTCGATCGGGACGATCTGGCTCCTGAAATAGCCGGCCTCGATCGCCCTGGCGGCGCGGCGGTGGCTCTCGATCGAGAACGCATCCTGCTGCTCCCGCGTGAACCCGTACTTCGCCGCGATGTTCTCGGCGGTCACGCCCATGTGGCCGTGGCCGAACGGGTCGTGCAGCGCCGCGGTCATCGCGTCGATCACGGGGCTGTCGCCCATGCGCTGGCCCCAGCGCGCTGCGGGCAGGAAGTACGCGGCGCGGCTCATGCTCTCGGCGCCGCCGGCGACCGCGACGTCGCAGTCCCCGAGCAGGATGTGCTGCGACGCCGACACGATGGCCTGCAGGCCGCTGCCGCACAGGCGGTTGACGGTCAGGCACGGCGTGCCGGCCGCGAGACCGGCGTCGAGCGCGGCGACGCGCGAGAGGTACATGTCCCGCGCCTCGCCGTGGATCACGCCTCCCATCACCACGTGTCCCACCGCGGCGGGATCCACCTTGGCGCGCGCCACGGCCTCCCGGATCACGGTCGCGCCGAGCTGCGTCGGCGGAACGTCCTTCAGCGCGCCGCCGTAATCGCCGATCGCCGCGCGCACGCCCGATACCACCACCACTTCACGAGCCATGTCATCCTCCTGCTGGTTGCGCGCCGCGCACCTCGGTACGCGGCAGTTGCCCGATCATCCCACGCTGCGCGCGGGATTACACTGATGTCTGCGCCCGCCCGGCGCCTGGATCGACAAGTCCCCCCCCTCCTCGGAGAGGAGGGGTGCCGGCGCAGCCGGCGGGGTGGTGTTGTTTGCTCGGCCCGCGCTCCGAGCGCAAGTGTGCGTGTCCCCATCAAGCGGGTACCCGCCTTTTCTCCGGCCGACTTTTCCGCGTACTCGGTGGCGCCGCACCTTCGGCGCTTCCCCGGCGGGCTACGGCGGCTACGCGAATGCCGTGCAGATCGTGCACGTCGGCCCGCGTGATGCGAACCTCCGCCCAGTCCCCCACTTGCAAGCGGCCAGGGCGCGCGATGTGCACCACGCCGTCGATCTCCGGCGCGTCCGAGGCCGATCGCCCCACGGCGTGCCCCGGCGCGACCTCGTCCACCAGGACGCGAAGGGTGCAGCCGACCTTGCCGGCGAGGCGGCGGGCGCTCACCGCTTCCTGCGCCGCCATGAAGCGCGCCCGGCGCTCCTCCTTCACCTCGGGCGGGACCGCCCCGGGCAACGCGTTCGCCGCGGCGCCGGCCACGGGGGAGTACGCAAAGCAGCCCACGCGGTCGAGCTCCGCGGCGCCGATGAAGTCGAGCAGCGCCTCGAACTCGGCCTCGGTCTCGCCGGGAAACCCGACGATGAAAGTGCTGCGCACGGTGAGGTCCGGACACGCCGCGCGCCAGGCGCAGACGCGCTCGAGGTTGTCCTCGCCGCTCGCCGGGCGCTTCATCAGCTTGAGGATGCGCGGGCTCGCGTGCTGGAACGGCACGTCGAGGTAGGGCAGCACGCGGCCTTCGGCCATGAGCGGCAGCACTTCGTCCACGTGCGGATAGGGATAGACGTAGTGGAGCCGCACCCAGACGCCGAGGCTACCGAGCGCCCGCGCGAGCTCGGTCATGCTCGTGCGGATCGGCCGGCCGGCCCAGAAGCCGGTCCGGTACCGGATGTCCACGCCGTACGCGCTCGTGTCCTGCGCGATGACCAGCAGCTCCTTCACGCCGGCCCGCACGAGGTGCTCCGCCTCGCGCATCACCTCGCCGATCGGCCGGCTGACGAGCTCGCCGCGCATCGACGGGATGATGCAGAACGTGCAGCGGTGATTGCAGCCCTCGGAGATCTTCAGGTAAGCATAGTGCCGCGGGGTGAGCCGGATGCCCTGCGGCGGCACCAGGTCGGTGAACGGATCGTGCGGGCGCGGCCGCTCCGCGTGCACCGCGGCCATGACCGCCGCGACGTCTTGCGGCCCGGTCACCGCGAGCACCGCCGGGTGGGCGCGCCGGACGAGATCGCCCTGCGCGCCGAGGCAGCCGGTCACGATCACGCGCCCGTTCTCTGCCACCGCCTCGCCGATCGCGTCCAGCGATTCCGCCACGGCGGCGTCGATGAAGCCGCACGTGTTCACGATGACGAGGTCGGCCCCGTCATAGGCGCCGGAGATCGCGTAGCCCTCGGCCCGCAGCTGGGTGAGGATCCGCTCGGAGTCGACCAGCGCCTTCGGGCAGCCGAGCGAGACGAATCCGACTTTCGGGGCGTCCGTCATCGCGCTCCCGCGTGCCACGCCGCTTCGGCTCACTCCGGCTCGTCGGGCTTCTCGCCGGTGCCCTTGCCGCCTTCGCCCGCCTGGGCGGGGCCGGTGAACGCCGTGAACATGTTGCGCGTCTGGGCCTGCAGCTGGTCCTGCATCTGCCGGAACATGTTCTTGCTCTGCTCCAGGTACGTCTGCATCAGGCTCTGCATCGCCGGGCCCTGAAACGTGAGGAACTGCGACCACACATCCTGGCTCGCCTTGCCGGAGTCACCGTACAGCGTGCGCGACTGCTCCTGCATGTTCTTCTGGATCTCCATGAACGCCTGGATGTTCCGCTCCAGGTAGTTGCCCATGATTCCCTGCATCGCGTTGCCGTAGAAGCGGATGAGCTGCGTGAGCGCGTCGTGCGAGAACATCGGCGAGCCGGTGGACTCCTCCTCGAGAATGATCTGGAGCAGGATCTGGCGCGTCAGGTCCTCGCCCGACTTGGCGTCCACGACCTGGAACTGCTCGTGCTTGAGCACGAGCTCCTTCACGTCGGCGAGCGTGATGTAGCTCGACGTCTGCGTGTCGTACAGGCGGCGGTTCGGGTATTTCTTGATCAGGCGGACAGAGTCGGACATTGGGCTTTGCGGTTTTGCGAGCGTCATACGTGAGTCCGTCGGGGGATGCTAATGATGCCACCGGCGGGGAGCCGGCTCGGCTTGCCAATGCGGCCGGGAAAGGGTATATCGTAGCGTTGCAGCAGGGTGGTCACAGCTGCCCTGTCTGCTCGCCCCCTCGCCATAAAGAGATCCGTCATGAACGACCCCGCTCAGGACATGGCCGCGTGGAACCAGGCCGCCGTCGAAGCCGCGATGAGCTGCGCGCGCACGAGCCTCGCGACTGTCGAGCAGCTGCTCAAGGTCAACCTCGAAGCCGCGCGCGCCGCGCTGGAGCAGAACAGCCAGGCCACCCGCGAGCTGCTCGCCGCGGACGATCCGTCGAAGCTGATGGCGCTGCGCAGCAAGCTCGCGCAGACCTGCGTGCAACAGGCGGCGAGCTACGCGAACAGCATCTACCAGGTCGTCGCGGCCACTCAGGCGCAGCTTGCGCAGACGTTCGAGGCGAGCATGGCGAGCTTCTCGAAGGACATCTCCGAGTCGGCCGAAAAGGCAGGGCGGGCCGCGCCGGGGAGCGAGCTGTCGGCAGCCGCGCTCAAGTCCACCCTGTCCACGGCCACGGCCATGATGGACAGTCTGAACAAGGCGACGCGGCAGTTCGCGCAGCTCTCCGAGGCGGCCATGAAGACCGCCGCCGAGCAGATGGTGCGCGGCGCATCGAACAAGTAGCTCCATCAGACCCCTGCCGTTTCCTTGCCGGGCGGCGACGGCCCGGCAGCGCTTCCATGTTGCGCGGCCCGCCCTGCCGGCGGGCCGCGCGACGCTCAATACATGTGCTGGCCGCCGTTGATCGCGATGTTCGCGCCCGTCACGAACGCCGCCTCCTCGGAACACAGATAGATGATCAGGCCGGCGACCTCTTCTGGTTTGCCGAGCCGTCCCACCGGAATCTGCGGGACGATCTTCGTCTCCAGGATGTCCTTCGGAATCGCCATCACCATCTTGGTGCCGATGTAGCCGGGCGAGATCGTGTTCACCGTCACACCTTTCCGCGCCACTTCGAGCGCGAGCGCCTTCGTGAACCCGTGCATCCCCGCCTTCGCGGCCGAGTAGTTGGTCTGGCCGAAAGCACCCTTCTGCCCGTTCACCGACGAGACGTTGATGATGCGGCCCCAGTTGCGCTCGACCATGCCGTCGCACACCGGCTTCGTCATATTGAACACGCTGTCCAGGTTGGTCTTCATCACGGCGTCCCAGTCGGGCTTGCCCATCTTCTTGAAGGTCATGTCCCGCGTGATGCCGGCATTGTTGACCAAAATGTCGATCGGACCGACCTCCGCCTGCACCCGGGCGACGCACTGCTGGCAGGAATCGAAATCCGACACGTCGACCGGCACCGGATGGAAATCGTAGCCGCGCGCCTTCATCTCGCCGCTCCAAGCGGCGGCACTCTTGTTCGTCGGCGAGTGCGTCACCACGACCCGGTAGCCCGCGTCGTGCATCTTGGTGCTGATCGTCTCGCCAAGGCCTCCCATTCCGCCCGTGATCAGGGCCACTCTCTGCGCCATCGCCTCCTCCTCGGTGCCGGTGCTCCGACCCTCGCTGCCCGAAGGCCGGGAATGTCGTCGAGCGCGATTATGGCACGCATCCGGCGCGGCTATTCGGCCCGCCTCACTCCATGTGCAGGCCGCCGTTGATCGAGATGTTCGCGCCGGTGATGTAGCCGGCCTCGTCCGAGCACAGGTAGGCGATCAGGCCGGCGATCTCGTCGGGCTCCGCGAGGCGCCCCATCGGAATGGACCCGACGATATTCTGCAGGATCTCCGGCTTGATCGCGCGCACCATGTCGGTGTTCACGTAGCCCGGCGAGAGCGTGTTCACCGTCACGCCCTTCTTCACCACCTCCTGCGCGAGCGCCTTCGAGAATCCATGCATGCCGGCCTTCGCGGCCGAGTAGTTCGTCTGGCCGAACTGGCCCTTCAGTGCGTTGACCGACGAGATGTTGACGATCCGGCCCCAGCCGCGCTCCATCATGCCGTCGACGACCTGGCGCGTCACGTTGAACACCGAGTTCAGGTTGGTGTTGATCACCGCATACCAGTCGGACGGCGTCATGCGCCGGAACACGCCGTCGCGCGTGATACCGGCGTTGTTCACCAGGATGTCCACCGGGCCGACCGCCGCGCGCACGTTGCGGAACATCTCGTCGCAGGAGTCGTAGTCCTCGACGTTGCCCTCGGCCGCGTACACGGCATAGCCCTGGCCGCGCATCGCGTGCAGCCAATCGTCCTTCTTCTCGTAGTCGGGAAGGCAGTTCGCGACGACTCTCCTGCCGTCGCGCGCAAGGCGCTTGCAGATCGCGGTCCCGATGCCGCCCATCCCGCCGGAAACGAATGCGACCCGCTCGGTCATACGCCGCTTCCTCCGCCGTGTCCGATGGTCTTCGGCCGTGCCTGACCCGGCCTCACCGCTCGATCGCCAGGGCAACGCCCATGCCGCCGCCGATGCACAGCGACGCGAGGCCTTTCCGGGCATTCCTGCGGCGCATCTCGTGGAGCAGCGTCGCCAGGATGCGGCAGCCCGACGCGCCGATCGGGTGGCCGATCGCGATCGCTCCTCCGTTCACGTTGATCTTCGAGGTGTCCCAGCCCATCTCCTTGTTCACCGCGCAGGCCTGCGCGGCGAACGCCTCGTTGATCTCCATGAGGTCGAGCTCGTCCTTGGTCCAGCCGGCCTTCGACAGGCAGAGTTTCGACGCCGGCACCGGCCCCATCCCCATGAGCTTCGGGTCCACGCCGGCCGACGAGTACGCGCGCACCCGCGCGAGCGGCGCGAGACCGAGCGACTTCGCCTTCGCGGCTGACATCATCACCACGGCCGCGGCGCCGTCGTTGATGCCCGATGCATTGCCGGCGGTCACCGTGCCCTGCTTGTCGAACGCCGGGCGCAGCGCGGCGAGCGTCTCGACCGTGGTGCCGTGCTTCGGATACTCGTCCGCGTCGAACACGACCGGCGCGCCCTTCTTCTGCGGGATCTCGAGCGGCACGATCTCGTCGGCGAACCGGCCGGCTTTCTGTGCCGCCTCGGCCTTGCGCTGCGACTCGTACGCGAAGCGGTCCTGCTCCTCGCGGCCGATCCCGTACTTCTTCGCGACGTTCTCCGCGGTGACTCCCATGTGGTATTGGTTGTAGACGTCCCACAGCCCGTCCACGATCATCGAGTCCTGCAGCTTCGCGTCGCCCATCCGGAACCCGTTGCGCGAGCCCATCATCACATGCGGCGCCTGGCTCATGCTCTCCTGCCCGCCGGCGATCACGATCTCCGCATCGCCGGCCTTGATGGCTTGCGCCGCGAGGTGCGTCGCCTTGAGGCCCGAGCCGCACACCTTGTTGATGGTCATCGCGGGCACCATGTCGGGCAGCCCGGCCTTCAGCGCGGCCTGCCGCGCCGCATTCTGGCCAACCCCCGCGGTCAGGACCTGACCGAGAATCACCTCGGAAACCTGATCGGGCTTGATCCCGGTCTGCGCCAGGAGCGCCTTGATCACGTGGGCGCCGAGATCCGCCGCCGGAAACTTCGCCAGCGCCCCGTTGAAGCTCCCCACCGCGGTGCGCGCCGCCGCCACAATCACGACATCGGTCATTCGTACGCTCCTTCACGATTACGGGCCGCCAAGCCCACTGTTCACACCACCCGGAACTGCACGTAGCGCCCGGGGGCATCCTCGATGCGCTCGTACTCGCCGCCGCCGGGACGCTCCGGCGCGGGCGTCTCGCCGTCGGCGAACCGCGCGAGCCAGCCGTCCCAGTCGCCCCACCAGCTTCCCCTCACCTCGCGTGCGCCTTTCAGCCACGTGTCGGGCGATGCGGCGAGGAACTCGCTCGTCCAGTAGCTCCGGCGATTCTTCGACGCCGGGTTGACCACGCCGGCGATGTGGCCGCTCGCACCGAGCACGAACCGCGTGCGGCCCTTGAGCAGTGCGGTCGCCGCATAGCTCGATCGCCACGGCACGATGTGGTCCTCGCGGGTCGCGAGAACGTATGCCGGCATCCGCAGCCGGCCGAGATCCACCGGCTCGCCGCACACCGTCAGGGCCGCAGGCTCGCGCAGCCGGTTCTCCAGATACATGTTGCGCACGTACCAGCAGTACCAGGGGCCGGCGAGATTGGTCGAGTCGGCGTTCCAGTACAGGATGTCGAACGGCTCGGGCGAGCGGCCCTTGAGGTAGTTGTTCACCACGTACGACCACACCAGGTCGTTCGCGCGCAGCATCGAGAACACGAAGGCGAGGTTGCGGCCCTCCATGATGCCGCCGCGCCCGATCTCGGCCTCCTTCGCGGCGACGCTCGCCTCGTCGACGAAGAGCCCGATCTCTCCCGCGTCGGAGAAGTCGAGCAGCGTCGCGAGCAACGTCAGGCTCGCGGCCCAGTCGTCGCCGCGCGCCAGGAGCACGGCGAGCGCGGACGCGAGCAGCGTCCCGCCGACGCAGAAGCCGAGCGCGTTCACCTGATCCGCTTTGGCGACCTCCCGCGCGATCTCGAGGGCCTTGATCACGCCGTCGCGGACGTAGTCGTCCCACGTCAGGTGCCCGAGCTCGGAGGTGAGGTTGCGCCACGAGACCATGAACACCGTGTTGCCCCGCTCCACCGCGTAGCGCACGAACGAGTTCTCCGGCGTGAGATCGAGCACGTAGAACTTGTTGATGCACGGCGGAACGATGACCAGCGGGCGGCGGCGCACCGCCGCGCCCGCCGGCGCGTACTGGATGAGCTGGATCAGCTCGTTCTCGAAGATCACCGTGCCGGGCGTGACCGCGATGTTGCGGCCGACGCCGAACGCGGATTCGTCGGTCGTCGAGATGCGGCCGCGGCTGAAGTCGCCGAGGAGATTTTGCGCGCCGCGCGTGACGGCCTCGCCGTTCGTCTCGCGCGCGAGGCGCAGCACCTCGGGATTGGTCGCGGCGAAGTTCGCGGGGCTCGCCGCGTCGATCAGTTGGCGGGCGTAGAAGCGCAGCCGGCCCTTGGCGCGCGGCTCGATCTCGGCGGATTCGACCAGCTCGGCGAGGAACTGCGCGTTGAGGAGATAGCTCTGCTTGATGAAGTCGAAGTACGCGTCGTTCCGCCACTCGGCGGCCGCGAACCGACGATCACCCGGATCGGGCCGCGCCACCGTCTCGCGCTCCTGAGCGTCCGCGCCCCCGGCGTCGCGCGCAAACGTCGCGCCCCAGAGCGCCGCGGTCCGTTTGTGGTGCGCAGCATAGAGCTCGACCGCGCGCGCGGACTGCGTCGACCATTCCGCCAGCTGCCTGGATACGTCGGCGTCAGGGCCGCTCGCGAGCCATTGCAGCAGCCCGTTCAAGACCGCCGATCCGGCTCGTGCCGACGGGTCGGCCTGGGAGAAGGCAGGCGTTGCCAACTTTCCTTTCTGCAACAGCAAATTAGCGCGGTGATACGACGCAGTATTGCACCGCACAAACGGCGTGTCAAGAAAGTGGGAGGCAGGCCGATTTTCCGTTACGCATCAAGGGTTCCCTACCCGTGGGCCCACTCGCCGGTCACCCAGATGAGCAGCACCCCGAGCCCGATCAGCAGCACCTGCTGGACGGTGGCGCGCAGTTCCGTCCGCTTGTGCAGGGACGGGATGAGGTCGGCCACCGCCACGTAGATCATACTGGCGGCGGCGATCGCGAGCATGGTGTCGATCCAGCCCTGCAGCTGCCGGAGGGCGAAGTAGGCGCCGAGCGCGCCGACGAACATCGCGAGACTGGAAGCGAGATTGAGCACGAAAGCGCGCGCGCGGGTGTAGCCCGAGTGCAGCAGGATCAGGAAGTCGCCCACCTCTTGCGGGATCTCGTGGGCGATCACCGCGGTGGCCGTCACCACGCCGAGCGCGGAACTCTCCATGAACGCCGCCGCGATCAGCACGCCGTCGACGAAGTTGTGGAAGCCGTCCCCCAGCAGGATCAGCAGCCCGGACCGGCCGTGATCGTGCGCCACGGGCGCACGGAGCGAGGTTTCCTCCTGGCCGGCGCTCTCATCGCCGAAGTGATAGTGGCGCCAGAGCACGAGCTTCTCGAGCAGGAAAAAGCCCAGGATGCCGCCGAGCACCGTCGCCGGGACGGTGCGTTCGCCGCCTGGGGTCTCCAGCGCATGGGGCAGGATCTCGAGAAAGGCGGCGCCGAGCAAGGCGCCGATGGCGAGGCTCACGAGCGCGCTCACCCATTTCTGCGGCGCTGCGTACGAGATGAGCGCGGCGCACACGATCGACAGCACCGCGCCCAGGACGCTCGCCGCCGTGATGTACGCGAGGGTGGTCATCAATCGAGCCAGATGAGGGTCGCCATCCGCCCGGTCGCGCCGTCGCGTCGATAGGAGAAGAACCGCTCGCGGTCGCTGAACGTGCAGTAGCCGCCCCCGTACACCGCGGTCACGCCCGCGGCCTCGAGACGGCGTCGCGCGAGCGCGGCGAGATCGGCGTGGAATTTCCCGGCGCGGCCGGCACGAAACGCGGCGGCCGCAGCCGGATCAGGCCCCACGAACGCGCGATGCACGTCCTCACCGACCTCGTAGGCGGCCTGGCCGATCGCCGGTCCGAGCCAGGCGACGAGCCGATCGCCGGGCACGTTCATGCGCGCGACGGTCGCCTCGATGATTCCCCCGCGCGCGTCTCCCGCCAGCCCGCGCCAGCCCGCATGCGCGACGGCCACGACCTCGCCCGCGCGATCGGCCAGCAGCACCGGGAGGCAGTCCGCGGTGAGTACCGCGCAGACCCGATGGCGCGTGCGCGACACCGCGGCATCCGCGTGCGCGAGCGGCGGTGCGCTTTCCGCGTCGACGACTTCGGTGCCGTGGACCTGGTGCAGCCAGAGCGGCTCGACGTGCAATGCGCCGCGCAGCACCTCGCGGTTGCGCTCGACCGCGCCCGGGTCGTCGCCGACGCGCGTGCCCAGGTTGAGCGATGCGTAAGCGCCGTGGCTGCAGCCGCCCGCGCGAGTGGTCGAGACCGCGCGCACGTGCGCTGGCGCAGGCCATTGCGGCGCGATCCAGCCGTGCGGGAAAGGTGCGCTCAACCGATCGAATCCAGGAGCGTCCGGATGTCCGCCGGCAGCGGCGATTCCCAGCACACCTCCGACCGCGTCACCGGGTGCGTCAGCGCGAGGCGCGCGGCATGCAGCGCCTGGCGTGGAAACGCCGCGAGCGCCGCGGCGACCCCCGTGCGCCTGCCGTACACCGGGTCGCCGACGAGCGGATGGCCGATGGCGTGCATGTGCACGCGGATCTGATGCGTGCGCCCGGTTTCCAGGCGGCACTGCACCAGCGTCGCGTTTGCGAATCGGCGCAGGACCGCATAGTGCGTGCGCGCCGGCTTGCCGCGCGCGGCGACCGCCATGCGGGTGCGTTGCACCGGGTGGCGCCCGATCGGCGCGTCCACCGTCCCGCTCATCGCGAGCTTCCCGTGGACGAGCGCGACGTACTCGCGCCGCACGGTGCGCGCGTGCAGCTGGCGCGCGAGCGCCGTCTGCGCCGCAAGCGTCTTTGCGACCACGAGCAGCCCGCTCGTGTCCTTGTCCAGGCGATGGACGATCCCCGCGCGCGGCAGCGCGGCGGTCTGCGGTGCGTGGTGCAGGATCGCGTTCAACAGCGTTCCGCGCCAATTGCCGCTGCCCGGGTGCACGACCAGCCCGGCCGGCTTGTCGATCACGAGGAGCGCTTCGTCCTCGTGGACGATGTCGAGGGGGATGGCTTCGGGCTGCGCGGCCGTCTCGCGCGGCGCAACGCCGGACTCGAGGCGCACGCGCTCCCCGCCCCACACCTTGCGCTTGCCCTCGACGCGCGCCGAGTCGACCGTGATCCTTCCCTCGCGCAGCCACGCCTGCATGCGGCTGCGGGAGTGCTCTGGAAACATGCGCGCGAGGGCCTGGTCGAGCCGCAGGCCGGCAAGTTGGTCGGGGACTCGCCGGTCGACGGCGGCGCTATAATCCGGCGCGCCCGACGTTCCCAGGCGGCGTCGGTCGCCCGCATCCCGGAGCGCTTTGCCGCGTGCGTCCTTCCGTGCGGGCGGACGCGGCGGCGTCTCGCGCGGGTCTCGGCGCGGCTGGTTGCGAGGACCTGTGCGCCTGTTCGAAGTCGTCATTTCCCGATCGGTTCGCAACATGTGGCGTAGTTTAGCGGTTCTGCTCATCGTCCTGCTCGCAGGCTGCGGCAGGTTCAGCGCCGACGACCCGACGGTCGGCTGGACGGCGCAACGGCTCTACACCGAGGCGAAGGACGAGCTCTCCAGCGGCAACTACGAGACCGCGATCTCGTACTTCGAGAAGCTCGAGGCGCGGTTTCCCTACGGGCGCTACGCGCAGCAGGCTCAGCTGGAAATCGCCTACGCCTACTACCGCAACGGCGATCCGGCCTCGGCGACCGCCGCGTGCGATCGCTTCATCAAGCTGCACCCCAATCACCCGAACGTCGACTACGCGTACTACCTGAAGGGCGTCGTCAGCTTCTACGAGGACCAGAGCGCGCTCGCGCGGCTGATGTCCGAGGACCCCGCGGACCGCGATCCCCGCTCGGCGCACGATTCGTTCACGGCGTTCAAGGAGCTCGTGACCAAGTATCCGAAGAGCAAGTACACTCCCGACGCGATCGACCGGATGAACTACCTGGTGAACGGACTTGCCTCGCACGAGGTATCCGTCGCGCGCTACTACTACCGGCGAGGCGCTTTCGTGGCGGCGGCGAACCGGGCGCAGTTCGCCGTGAAGACTTATCCGGAGACGCCGGCGACCGAGGAAGCGCTCTACATCATGGTACGCGCCTACGATCGACTCGGCATGAAGGATCTCCGCGACGGCGCGGAGCGCGTGCTGAGCACGAACTTTCCGAACAGCAAGCTCCTGCAGGGCGGCGCGGTCGTCCCCGAGCCGGCCTGGTGGCAGGTCTGGAAGCCGCGGAACTAGCGGGACCCACCGGCCGCCGGCCAGCGAGCGCTCGAATGCCGGCCCGCTACCCAGCCGCCGCGACGTCGCGTGCGGGCGCAGCCGCGGCGAAGAAGCTGCGAACATCGTCCAGCTCGCGCGTGCGCCGCATCGGCGGCAGGCTCGCGATCAGCTGAGCCCCGTAGCCGCGCGTCACCAGGCGCGGATCGCAGATGACCAGGACGCCGCGGTCCTGTTCGTCACGAATGAGCCGGCCGGCGCCCTGCTTCAGGAGCAGCGCCGCGGCCGGCAATTGCAGCTCGAGGAAGGCGTTGCGGCCGGCGCGCTTCAGCGCTGCCAGCCGCGCGGCGAACACCGGATCGTCCGGCGGCGCGAACGGCAGCTTGTCGATCACGACGACCGATAGCGCCTCGCCGCGGACGTCCACGCCTTCCCAGAAGCTCGCTGCACCCACCAGCACGGCGTTGCGCAGACGGCGAAAGCGCTCGAGCAGCGCGCTGCGGGTTCCCTGGCCCTGCACGAGGAGCGGGAATGCAAGGCCGCTCTCGCGCAGCGCCTCGCCGAGGCGCACGTGCGCGCGCCGCATCGCGCGGAGCGTCGTGAACAGCAGGAACGCACGGCCACCGCTCGCCCGGATGACCGGCAGCGCGGCGTCCACGACCGCGTCGGTGTGCGCCGCGCTGTTCGGCTCCGGCAGCGCGCGCGGCAGGTAGAGGAGCGCCTGGTTCGCGTAGTCGAAAGGGCTGCCCCAGCTCGCCGTGTCGGCGTCCTCGAGCGCGAGCATGCGCTGGAAGTGGGAGAAGTCCCCGTCCACGGCGAGCGTGGCCGAGGTGAAGATCCATGCGCGCGGCCGCTCCTCGATCTGGCGGCGGAAGATCGGTGCCACCGAGAGCGGCGTGGCGTGCAGCGCGAGCGAGTGCGTGCGCGCTTCGACCCAACGCACGCGTTCCTCGCCCGCGTCGCTGCGCCACGCCTCCAGTCGAGCGCCGAGCGCGCGAGCGCGCTCGGCGCAGTTGGCGGTGCCCTCACCGCGCTCCGCAAGCGCCGCGAGCGCCGCAGCGAGCCGGCCGGTGGCGGCGGCGAGGCGCGCAGTGCCCCCGCAGAACGCCTCGTTCCGCGCGAGCGCGGCCGCCGGGAGCCGGCCATCCTTGAGGTCGATTGCGAGGCGGAGATCGCGCGCGGCGCGCTCCAGCGCCCGCACGAGCTCGCGCAGCTCCGGAACGTCGGGTGCTTCGGCAAGCGCCTCGGCGAGCACGTCGCGGCCGAGATCGAGCGCCTGGCCTGTCGTGACGGATTGGCCGAAGAAGAGCGTGGCCGTGTCCGGCAGCTGATGCGCCTCGTCCAGGATCACCGTGTCGCAGGTCGGCAGCAGCTCCGCCATTCCCTCGTCGCGCAGCACGACGTCGGCGAAGAACAGGTGGTGGTTCACCACCACGACCTCGGCCGCGAGCGCGTCCCGGCGCGCGCGCATGACGAAGCACTCGCGAAAGTGGGCGCAGCTCTGGCCGAGACAGTTGTCGCGGCTCGACGTGGCGAGCGCCCAGGCCTCCGAATCCTCCGGGATCTCGGGGAGCTCCGCCTTGTCGCCGGTCTGGCTGCGCCGCGCGAACCCGGCGATGACTTGCAGATCGTGCGCCGCTTCGCGGCTCGGCAGGCGCCCATCCTCGAGGTTGCGCGCGAGGTGATGGTGGCAGACATAGTTCGCCCGTCCCTTCAGCAGCGCGATGGCGAGCGGAAGCCCGAGCGCCTGCCGGATCGTCGGAAGGTCGCGCCGAAAGAGCTGGTCCTGCAGCGTCTTGGTGCCGGTCGAGACGAGCACCTTGCCGCCGCTCGCGACGGCGGGCACGAGATATGCGAAGGTCTTGCCGGTGCCGGTGCCCGCCTCGGCCACGAGCGTGCGCCGTGCGCGGATCGCCTCTTCGATGCGCCGCGCCAGCGCCACCTGCTGCGGGCGCACGCGATAGCCTGCGACCGAGCGCGCGAGCGGTCCGCCCGGGGCAAACGCCGCATCGAGCGCGGCACTCTGCGGCGTCCCGCCCGCGTCGCTCACTTGATCTCGTCCACCTTCACCCAGACGCGCGCGCTGGACTGACGCCCCGTCCTCCCGCTCGACAGGAATCCACGCTCGTCGCGCGTCGCGCTCTGGTCGATGCCGCCGAGCTCGAGCCACTCGCCCAGCCTGCCGGTCACCGTCGTGACGACGCGTTGCGTGTTCACGCTGCCGGGACCATGGCGCCCGACGCTCTCGCGCTGCGGGCTGATCTCGAGCGTCACACGCTCGCCGGCGACGCGCGGCACCACAGAGAAGCCGCTACCGGTGTCGCGATAGACCACCGTGTCGCTCACGATCGCCCCGCCGGGCCCGCGGGTCACGCTGCGCAGGGGAACGGGGACGCTCTCGCCGACGCTGATGAGCGCCGGGCTGCCTTCGAGGGCCTGCACCTGCTGCGCCAATCGGTCATCGTCCGCGCGGGCCGCGTCCGCAATGCGCACGGTCGCGCCGCTCTCCGTGGGTGCGCCTGGCCCGACCGAGACCCGCCCGCGGTCGCCGGCGATCGTGGCCGACCCGGCGACGGCGCGATCGCGCGAGGTCGCGGCGGAATCCTGCCGGACCGAAATGAGCAGCCGCCGCGGCGCGCGGTCGAGCGAGGCGACGATGCGCTTGATCTCCTCGATGTTCGCGCGGCTCGAGCGGATGACGAGCGAGCTCTGCATCCCCGTGAGCGCACCGCCGGGTGCAACGAGCGGCCGCAAGGTCGGAATCATCTGCTCGGCCGTACGGTACTGGAGCTGGATCACTTCCACTTCGTCGGCCAGCGCCGACGCGCTCCACAGCCCGAGCCCGAATGCGAGGGCGAATGCCAAGCGCTGGAATGCCTTCATCGTGCTCCTGTCGCGCGCCGCGGGCGGGACTGCGCGTGCTCCGGGCCCCGCGTGTTCCGGATCGCGCGTGTCGCGGACCGCGGATGTTGCATTAACGCGAGCCTACCGCGACCGGCGGACCGTCGCAGGTTGGCAGAGCCTCCAGGGCGGAGCACACAGCGGCGCTCGGCTCGGCCGGGTGAGCGATGCGCCTTGCAATTTTGGCCATCATTGCCTAGATTACTTGAAGGATGCGTCACAAGACAATGTTTATCTGCGGTTTTGTTGCGTCGATGACGATCGGCTGCACAATCGCACCCCCACTCTCCGGAAACGTCCAGGAGGCGCCGGAGCCGGCTCGAACCACAGGGGCGGAGACCGCGGCGGGCGACGAGATCGCCCTCTTCGCGCTCAGCACGCTCGGCGCACCCTACGCCGAAGGCGGCGCCTCGCGCGGAACGGGCTTCGACTGCTCGGGCCTGGTTGCCTACGTGTTCCGCCGGGCGGCGCAAGTGGAGCTCCCGCGCACGACGTTCGAGCTGAGCCGGGTCGGACATCGCGTCGCGCCGGAGGCGCTCCTGCCGGGCGACCTCGTCTTCTTCGACACGCAGCGCCGCGCCTTCTCGCACGTCGGCATTTACCTCGGCGAGCGCCGCTTCATCCACGCCCCGAGCACCGGCGGGACGGTCCGCATCGAGGACATGCGCTTCGAGTACTGGGCGCGCCGCTTCAACGGCGCGCGGCGCATCGCGCTCTGACGCAAGACCCTTCGGAGCACGCTGGAAATTCAGTGGCATCGCCTGTTGCTAATAAGACTCACTCTTGATATGGTGCCGGCCGGACTCTGAACGGGACGGAGCGGAGAAGCCCCGATGTTTCGCATCCACAACGTGCTCGCCGCAGCATTGACCGGCGTGCTGATCGCTCTGCCTTTCGCCGCGGCCGGCCAAGAGCAGGTGCTCAACCTGTACACCGCGCGCCACTACAGCACTGACGAGGCGCTCTATTCGAATTTCACCAAGCAGACCGGCATCAAGGTCAATCGCATCGAGGGCGGCGAGGATGTGCTCCTCGAGCGCATCAAGGCCGAAGGCGCGAACAGCCCCGCCGACGTCTTCATCACGGTCGACGTCGGTCGCATCTGGCGCGCGAGCGAGGCCGGGATCTTCGCCCCGGCCAAATCCGCGGTGCTCGAGCAGCGGATCCCGGCCGCCTACCGCGACCCGCTGGGCGAGTGGTTCGGCTTCTCGGCGCGCGCCCGCGTGATCGCCTACGACAAGACCACGGTGAAGCCGGCCGACATCGCTCGCTACGAAGACCTCGCCGATCCGAAGTGGAAAGGCCAGCTCTGCACGCGCTCGAGCAGCCATCCCTACAACCTCTCGCTCATCGCGAGCATGGTGAGCCACCTCGGCGAGGCGAAGGCCAAGCGCTGGGTGGACGGCGTCAAGGCGAACCTCGCACGCGACCCGAAAGGCGGGGACACCGATCAGCTGCGCGCGGTGGCCGCCGGCGAGTGCACGATCGCGATCGGCAACCACTACTACTACGTGCGCCTGATGCGCTCGTCGAAGCCCGCCGACCGGGCGGTGGTCGAGCGCGTCGGCATCGTCTGGCCGAACCAGGGCGACCGCGGCGTGCACATGAACATCTCCGGCGGCGGGATGCTCAAGCACGCGCCGCACAAGGCGGCAGCCGTGAAGTTCCTGGAATACCTGTCGAGCGACGAGGCGCAGGCCTACTTCGCCGACGGCAACAACGAGTGGCCCACCGTGCCGGGCGTGAAGCTCAACAATCCGGCGCTGGCGTCGCTCGGCACGTTCAAGACCGACGCGCTGAACGTCGCGGAGCTCGGCCGGAACCAGGCGATCGCGCAGAAGCTCGCCGACCAGGCCGGCTGGAAGTAACGCGGCGCGGCGCCTCCGGCCACGCGCAGGAGACGCGCACAGCGCCGTCTCACGGGGCGCCGCGCCGCCGCGATCCGGCGATCTGCCGCGAGAGCACGACGAGCGGCAGGAGCCCGATCGCGACGATGACGAGCGACGGAATGGCGGCCTCGGCGAGGCGCTCGTCCTTGGTGAGGTTGTACGCCTCCACGGCGAGCGTGTCGAAGTTGAAGGGCCGCATCGCGAAGGTCATCGGCAGCTCCTTCATCACGTCGACGAAGACGAGCAGCCCCGCTGTGAGCACGCTGCCCCAGACCATCGGCACGTGCACGCGGGCGAGTGTACGGCTGGGCGAGAGCCCGAGGCTGCGCGCCGCGTCGTCCATCGCCGGCGTGACGCGCGCGAGCCCGGCCTCGGTCGTCTGGAACGCGACGGCGAGGAAGCGGACCAGGCACGCGTAGACCAGCGCGAAGATCGATCCGGTCAGCAGCAGTCCGGTCTTCACGCCGAGCCGCGCGTGGATCCAGTCCGCGAGGGCATTGTCGAGCGTGCCAAGGGGCACGAGGATGCCGACCGCGAGCACCGTGCCCGGCACCGCATACCCGAGCGCCGCCACGCGGTTCGCGATCGGCACGACGGGCGACTTCGTCATCCGCCCAGCGTACGCGAGCAGGATCGCAACGCCGACGGCGACGACCGCCGCGACCCCGGCCAGCGTGAAGCTGTTCGCGATGAGGGCGTAGAGGCGCGCGCCGAGCCGCGCGTCCGGATCGGTCAGGGCAAGCTCGAGCAGGATCCCGGCCGGCAGCAGAAAGCCGAACAGGACGGGCGCCGCGCACAGCAGGAACGCCACTGCGGCCCGCCAGCCGCGCAATCGATGCGGTGGCGTGGGCTTGCGCTGGGTCGCATAGCGGGCACCGCCGCGCTGGATGCGCTCGAGCGCGAGCACGATGAGCACGAAGGCGAGCAGACACGTCGCGAGCTGTCCGGCGGCCACGCTGTCGCCGAGCGAGAGCCACGCGTGATAGATGCCGGTCGTGAAGGTCTGCACCGCGAAATACGAGACGGTGCCGAAGTCGGCCAGCGTTTCCATCAGGGCGAGCGCCGTACCCGCGACGATGCCAGGTCGCGCGAGCGGCAGCGCCACCCGCCAAAAACTGCCCCACGCGCTGTAGCCGAGCAACCGCCCGGCCTCGACCGCGGTGCGCGACTGTTCGAGAAAGGCGTTCCGCGCGAGCAGGTACACGTAGGGATAGAGCGCGAAGGCGAGCATGGCACCCGCACCGTAGAGCGACCGGATCTCGGGAAACCAGTACTCGCGCGCGCGCCAGCCGGTGAGCTCGCGCAGCGCGGACTGCACCGGCCCGGTGAACTGCAGCCAGTCGGTATACGCGTAGGCCATGACGTATGCCGGAACCGCGAGCGGCAGGATCAGCGCCCATTCGAGCACCTGCTGGCCGGGGAAGCGGTACGCGGTGGCGAGCCAAGCCGAAAGGACGCCGATCGACATCACGCCGGCGGCGACGATGATCACCAGAATCGCCGTGTTCCAGACGTACTCCGGGAGAACGGTGCTCAAGAGATGCGACCAGGTGGTCGCGCTCGGCAGGAAGACGTTGCTTACGACGACGAGCACCGGCGCGACCACGAGCGCGGCCACGGCGAGCGAGCCCCAGCCGAGCGGGCCGAGCCGGCGCGCGGGGCGATATCGGGCAGCGGCAACCACTTCGGTCATGTCGTCGGCTGGGGCTCGTGCGACGGCTCAGGATGGGCACGACGAAAGGAGCGGCAGGACCGCTGAAGAAGCGTTGCACACTCGCCCATTACCAAGAATGATTCTTGTTCCTGAACAGGCGCTTCCGTTTATAATCACGAAATTATGACACGCAGAGGATGACGCAAGTCGATGAGCGCGAGCGCAACACGGCCGCTCCTCGAATTGCGCGACGTGCGGCAAGCTTACGGGGACACCCCGGTCGTGCGCGGGCTGTCGCTCGCACTCCCGCGCGGCGCGATCGGCTGCCTCCTCGGCGCCAGCGGATGCGGCAAGACCACCGTGCTTCGCTGCATTGCCGGTTTCGAGCCGGTGAGTGCCGGCGAGATCGTGCTGAACGGCCGCGTCGTATCGGCGCCGGACCGCACGGTGCCGCCCGAGAAGCGGCGGATCGGCATGGTGTTCCAGGATTACGCGCTGTTTCCGCACCTCTCGGTGCGGGAGAACATCGGCTTCGGGCTGCAAGGCCGGCCGCGTGGCGAGCGCACGCGGCGCGCCGACGAACTGCTCGACGCAGTCGGTCTCGCCGGCGAGGGCAACAAGTTCCCGCACGAGCTCTCGGGCGGGCAGCAACAGCGCGTCGCCCTCGCCCGCGCCCTCGCGCCGCAGCCCGAGCTGCTGCTGCTCGACGAACCGTTCTCCAATCTCGACGTCGAGCTGCGCGAGCGCCTGGGCCAGGAGGTGCGCGACATCATCAAGCGCAGCCACACCACCGCCGTGCTCGTGACGCACGATCAGCAGGAGGCGTTCGCGATCGCCGACGAGATCGGCATCATGCGCGACGGGGCGATCCAGCAGTGGGACAGCCCCTACAATCTGTACCACCGTCCCGCCAACCGCTTCGTGGCCGACTTCGTCGGGCAGGGGGTCTTTCTCCCGGGCAGCGTGACGGGCGCGCACGAGGTCGACATCGAGCTCGGCTCGCTCCGCGGCGAGATCCCGCCGGCGTGCGAGCTCGGGTGCGATGTGTGCGGGAAAGGCTGCCGGGTCGACGTGCTGCTCCGCCCGGACGACATCGTCCACGACGACGCGAGCGCGCTGCGCGCCGAGGTCCTGCACAAGGCCTTCCGCGGCGCCGATATCCTGTACACGCTCAGGCTGGCGAGCGGCCGCAAGGTGCTGGCGCTGGTGCCCAGCCATCACAACCACGCGCTCGGCGAGCACATCGGCATTCGCCTCGACGTGGATCACGTCGTGGCGTTCCAAGCCGCCGCGTGATCGCGCTCGCCGCGGCCGGCGGCTCAGCGGTCGGGGATGCCCTCGAGCTCGGCGAGCCAGGCGGCCGACTCGCCGTCGCTCGGCGCGCGCCAGTCGCTGCGCGGCGAGAGCGAGCCGCCCGAGCCGACCTTCGGTGAGTTCGGGATCGCGCTCCGCTTGTACTGGCTCGACTGGAAGAAGCGCTTCAGGAACACGCCGAGCCACTTGCGGATCTCGCCGAGGGTGTACTGGTTGTGCGCCGCGGCCGGCATCTCGGGCCAGGTGCCGCGGCTGCGGTCGCGCCACGCCGACCAAGCCAGAAATGCGACCTTCGGCGGGGCGTACCCGAAACGCAGCACGTAGTAGAGATGGAAGTCCTGCAGCTCGTAGGGCCCGACGATGCTCTCGGTCGACTGCTCTGGGCCCTCGCCGGCGTGCCCGGGCACGAGCTCCGGGCTGATCGGCGTATCGAGCACGTCCTCGAGCACGCGGCTCGCCTCGGCGCCGAGCTCCCCGGTGCGCGCCACGTGGCGCACGAGGTACTGGATCAGCGTTTTCGGGATGCTGGCGTTCACGTGATAGTGGGCCATGTGGTCGCCGACGCCGTAGGTGCACCAGCCGAGTGCGAGCTCGGAGAGGTCGCTGGTGCCGACGACCGGGGCGCTGTGCAGGCCGCCGAGCCGGAAGAGATGGCTCGTGCGTGCGCCCGCCTGCACGTTCTCGAACGTGAGGTCGAAAACCTGCTCGCCGCGCGCGTACGGGTGGCCAATGTCCTTCAGCATCTGCACGCAGCTCGGCCGGATGTCGATCTCCGCGGCCGTGCACCCGAGCGCGTGCATCAGGCGCCGCGCCTGGTCGAGCGTCCGGCCGGTCGTCGCAAAGCCGGGCATCGTGTACCCGAGGATATTGCCGCGCGGCAGGCCGAGCACGTCCATCGCGCGCGCACACACGATCAGGGCCTGCGTGGAGTCGAGGCCACCGGAGACGCCGATGACGACCTTTTCCGCTCGCATCGCGCGCAACCGCTTCGCCAGGCCGTGCACCTGGACCTCGTAGATCTCATGGCAGCGGGCGTCGCGCGTGGCAGGGTCCGACGGAACGTAGGGGAAACGCTCGTACACGCGCTCGAGCGGGATCTCGCGATCGAGCGGCAGCGCCAGCTGGAAACGCACCGTGCGGAAGCGCGCGACCGCCTCGCGATGACGCGCCACCGAACGCCCGAACGTCGTCTGGCGCATGCGGTCCTGCGCCAGCCGGTCGAGGTCGATGTCGGCGGTCACGAGCTGCGAGCGGTAGGCAAAGCGCTCGGTTTCGGCGAGCCGCGTGCCGTTCTCGTAGATGAAGCCGTGTCCGTCCCACGCGAGATCGGTGGTGGACTCGCCGAACCCCGCCGCGCCGTACAGGTACGCGGCCAGGCAGCGCGCCGACTGGCTCGTCGCGAGCTGGCGCCGGTAGTCGTCCTTGCCGATCGTCACGTTGGAGGCCGAGAGATTGACGAGCACCGTCGCCCCCGCGAGCGCCGCGTACGCCGAGGGCGGAATCGGCGTCCACAGGTCCTCGCAGATCTCGCAGTGGAACGCGAGGAGCGGCTGCTCTTCGGCCTGGAAGACGAGCTCCGCGCCGAACGGGACGTCGCGCTGGCCGAGGAGCTCGATGGATTGCACCGGCGCGGTGTCGCCCGGCGTGAACTGGCGCAGCTCGTAGAACTCGCGGTAGTTCGGCAGATAGGTCTTCGGCACGACGCCGAGGATGCGGCCGCGCGCGAGGACGACTGCGCAGTTGTAGAGCAGCGTGCCGACCTGCAGCGGTGCGCCGACGACCGCGACGATCGGCAGATACCGGGAAGCGGCGAGCACTTCGTGGAGCGCTCGCAGCGCCCCGTCGAGCAGCGCCTGCTGGTGGAAGAGATCCTCGCAGGAGTAGGCGGAGAGCCCGAGCTCGGGGAAGGTCGCGAGCACGGCGTCGCGGCCGGCCGCCTGCTTCAAGAGCGCCACCGTCTGCGCGGCATTGAACGCGGGGTCCGCGACGCGCACCTCGGGGATGCACACCGCCGCGCGCACGAAATTGTGCCGGTACAGATTGACGAACGACACTGGCCGCGGGTTCTCGTTGGTCCGCGCCCATTGTGCCCCAAACGGCCCGTCGCGGCGACCGGGTGGGTTACACTGGCGTGCGGTACGCCGCGCCGGCGGTCGTAATCGTCTTCCCACTCGCGAACGCGCTTTCCGCACGCACCACCCGCACGAGCCCTCCGACCTGGAATGTGGCGCCCGCCCGAACGCATCAAGTGGAAGCCCGCGCCCGGCCGCTGGCCGACCCGCGAGGAAGCCGCGCAGTCGCTGCTCTTCGGCCCGGTCGCGATCAACCGGATGGGTCTCGAGCGCCGCACCTGGGTTCCGGCGATGGTTCCCTGGCGCGCCACCGAGGACGGCTGCGTCACCGACGAGAACCTGGAGTGGTACGAGCGCTTCGCGCGCGGCCAGCCCGGCGCGCTCGTGGTCGAGGCGACCGGGATCCGCGACGTTGCGTCGGGGCCGCTCCTACGCATCGGGCACGATCGATTCCTGCCCGGCCTGCGCGAACTCGTGCAGACCGTGCGGCGCGCGAGCGAGGGCCGCACGCGGCTCCTGATCCAGCTGATCGACTTTCTCGCGGTGCGGCGCCGGCCCGAGCCCGCGCGGTTCTTCGCGCGCCATCTCGAGATCCGGCCCTGGCATCGCGAGCGCCTCGTCGCGGAGGATTGGCCGGAGGCGCGGATCCGCGAGACGCTCGCGCGCCTGCCCGACGAGGAGCTCGCCCGCGTGCTCGCGCCGCGCGAGCTCGAGGCGCTGCGCTACGGCTACCGCGAGCGCGTCACCGACATCGCGTTGCCGCACGTGCGTGCGCTGCCCGAAGTGCTGCCCGGTCTCTTCGCGGACGGCGCGCGGCGCGCGCAGGAGGCGGGGTTCGACGGGATCGAGCTCCACTATGCCCACGCGTACACGATGGCCTCGTTCCTCTCCCGCCTGAACGATCGACCGGACGGCTACGGCGGCGCGCGCGAGAACCGGGTGCGCCTGCCGCTCGAGGTGTTCCGCCGCGTGCGCGGTGCCGTCGGCGCGGACTATCCGGTCGGCTGCCGCTTTCTCGCCGAGGAATGCATCGCGGGTGGCAACACCGTGGAAGACGCTGCCTGGTTCGGGGTCGCGTTCGCGCGCGCCGGAATGGACTTCCTCTCGCTCTCGCGGGGCGGCAAGTTCGACGACGCAAGACAGCCGGCCATCGGCTGGACCGCGTATCCCTATACCGGCCCGAGCGGCTACGAGTGCATGCCGCAGTACATCTCCGACCGGCGCGGCCCGTTCGGCCGGAACGTCGAGCCGACCGCGGCGGTCCGCGATGCGGTCCGCGCTGCGGGGTTCACCACACCGGTGGTCGTCACCGGCGGCATCCACGGCTTCGAGCAGGCCGAGCGGCTCCTGCGCGAGGGCAAGGCGGACATCGTCGGTCTCGCCCGGCAGAGCCTCGCCGACCCGGACTGGTTCGAGAAGGTGCGCAGCGGGCGCGGCGATGAAGTCATGGTGTGTGCATACGCCAACTACTGCGAGGCGCTCGACCAGAAGCACGAGCAGGTCACCTGCCAGTTATGGGACCGCAAGGGGCTCGACGAGCCCGGCGTCCGCAAGACGCGGGACGGCAAGCGTCGCCTCGTCCCGGCGCTGTGGCACGCGTCGCGCCCGTGACGGCGAGGACGCGAAGCGAGGGCGTGCGGGCCGCGGAGCCCGCACGATGCGGCGCCAGCCGAGGCGCGATGGCCGGCCCCGGAGCCGAACCTGATCGCTTTCTCCTGAAGTCTTGAAGCCGGAGAGCAGCATGAGCACCGATCCGATCGATCTCGTCCGCGCCTACCTCGCCGCGATGGAGCGGCGTGATCTCGCCGCCGCGCGCGGCATGCAGGCCCCCGGCTTCGTCATGATCTTCCCGGGGAACAAGCGCTTCGAGACCCTCGAAGCGCTGGTCGCGTGGGCCAAGGAAAGATACCGGTCGGCGCTCAAGGAGTACGAGCGATTCGACGTCGTGCCAGCACCGGACGGCGGCATCGTCTACTGCTCCGGGACGCTGCGCGGGGAGCTCCTCGACGGCACGCCCTACGCGGGCGTCCGCTTCATCGACCGCTTCGTGGTGGCCGGCGGAAAGCTCGCCGGCCAGCAGGTCTGGAACGACATGGCCGAAGTGCTCGGCAGGCCCGGCGTCGGACGCTGAAGCTAGTCCGCCGCGCGCCGCTGACAGGCACAACCGTTCGCGACAGCACAGAGGCGCATCCGATGAGCGATTGCATCGACATCCATACTCACGTCGTTCCCGAGCGCTTCCCCGCATACGCCGGCAAGGGCACGAACGTCCCCTGGCCTTCGATGGCCGACGCCGGCCCCTGCCACAAGCACATCATGATCTCGGGCAAGGTCTATCGCACGGTGGCCGACGGCTGCTGGAGCGCGCCGCGGCGCGTCGAGGGCATGGACGCCATGCGCGTGACGCGCCAGGCGCTGTCGCCGATGCCGGAGCTGATGTCCTACTGGCTCCCGCTCGCCGACGCCAAGGTGCTGATCCGCCATGTCAACGACGAGATCGCAGCGATGGTCGCGCGCTCGCCCGGGCGCTTCATCGGGCTCGGCGGCGTGCCGCTGCAGGACGTCGATGCGGCGATCGCAGAGCTCGAGTATCTCGTGCACAACCTCGCGTTCCGCGGCGTCGAGATCGCCAGCCACGTGAACGGTACGCCGATCGGCGATGCGCGCTTCGAGCCGTTCTTCGCCGCGGCCGAGCGCCTCGGTGCGGCGGTGTTCGTCCACGCGCTGCGGGCGCTCGGCGCCGAGCGCATCGTCGGTCCTTTCTCCGAGCAGGCAGTCCTCTTTCCCGGCGAGATCGCGCTGGCGGCCGCCTCGATGATCACCGGCGGCATGGCTGCGCGGCACCCCGGATTGCGGATCGCCTTCAGCCACGGCGGCGGCGGGCTCGCGATGCTGCTGCCCCGGCTCGTGCACGCCTGGAACGTGCTGCCGAGAGCCAAGGAGGCGCTCGCCGAATCGCCGGCCACCTATGCGCGTCGCTTCTTCTACGACGCCCTCGTGTTCGACCCGGCCGCGATCCGCTTCCTGGTCGAGCGCTACGGCAGCTCGCAGATCGTGCTCGGCAGCGACTACCCGTTCAACATGGGTGACCCCGATCCGGTGGGCACGCTGGAACGCGCGGGCCTGGGCGCTGGCGTGACGAGCGCCATCACCCTCACCAACGCGCTTCGCTTCCTGGGGCTCTGAGCGCGGCGAAGGACTTTCTGCCCGGCGCCCTGCTTGTCCGCGAGCCGCGCGGGAGACCGCGCCATCGCGTCCCGGTGCGACGTGCCGGACTGCCACGCTCACCAGCCGTTGCGCAGCTCCCTGAGCTTCAGGAACACGGTGCGCTCGTCCGGGCGCTCGGGCAGATCCGGAAAGACCTCGCGCAGCCTTGCGATCACCGTCGGGCGCGTCAGGCGGAAGAAGGTGTTGATCTGTCGCTCGACCTCGAGCGTCGAGACGTAGGCGTGGCTGGGGTCCTGGCCCTCGAGCCGCTGCAGCAGCGCCCGCGCCGCTTCGTTGTCGGGCTCGCGATCCAGCGTGAAGTGCAGGTTGTTCTCGATGTAGTCGTGGCCCGGATAGACGAGCATCCGCGAGGGCAGCCTGGCGAGCTGTTCGGAGAACGTCCGGTAGAGTTCCGCGGGATGGCCCCCGTTGTGGCAATTTCCGGCGCCGGCGTTGAAGAGCGTGTCCCCGGAGAAGAGCGCGGGCTGGTCGGTGTGCGCGAGCAGGCACACGTGGCTCATCGTGTGCCCGGGGGTATCCAGCACCTCGAGCTCCACCGTCCTGCCCACCTTGACCACGTCGCCCGCGCCCAGGCCGCGCGCCATGCCGGGAATCCGGTCTCGGGCGTTCTTGTGCGCGAGGATCCTGGCGCCGGTTCGCTTGACCATCTCGTCGTTCCCGCCCGTGTGGTCCCGGTGCTCGTGCGTGTTCACGATCTGGGTGATCTCCCACCCCGCATCCCGCGCGGCATTCAGGCACTTCGCGTAGTCCAGCGGATCGACGGCGAGCGCCTCGCCGGTTTCGCTGCAAGCGATCAGGTAGTTGAAGTTGCGGTACGCGTTGGCGGTCCAGATCTGCCTGACGATCACGGTGACATTCCTCGAGGTTCTCCAGTGCGGCGATGATACCGCCAACCCCTAAACCTCGTTGCAGATCAATCTCTTGCTGCGCGTCCCCGACCGGTCTTGCGCGAGATCAATTCGGCGGCGGGCTTTTCGGTGGATGATCGGCCGCGCCAAGTTGCCCGGCAACGGAGGCCCGCACGGCCAGAACCGAAGACGTGCGCGGCCTGCCCCGACTCCACGGACTGACCTCGACTGACACAAGGAGACATCCATGACCGGCAAGATGCCCGATTTTTCGAACGTCCAGAGCGGATCGAGCTCCACCGCGACCAAGATCTACGAGGTCGTCTCGGGGGACAGCCTCTCCAAGATCGCAAAGCGCGAGTATGGCAACGCCAACGAGTGGACACGCATCTTCGAGGCGAACAAGGACATCATCAAGGATCCCAACAAGATCTTCCCGGGGCAGAAGCTCAAGATCCCCCCGAAGTGACCGGAACATGCGACACGACCACACACGAAGGGAGCACCACACGATGAACAGGAAGCACCTCTACGTCATTCTCACCGCCGCCGCGGTCGCGCTCGCAGCTTGCGGCAAGAAGGAAGAAGCGCCGAAGCCCGCCGCTGTTCCCGCGCCGCCGCCGGCCGCTGCGCCAGCGCCCGCGCCAGCGCCCGTGCCCGCCGGCGTCACCGCTGGCGCCGTGAGCCTCGGCAGCGCGATCGGCGCCGACAAGAAGGTCACGACGGCGACCGACAGCTTCGCCAAAGGCGATACGTTCTACGTGTCGGTGGACACCACCGGCACGGGGACCGCCGAGCTCAAGGCCAAGTGGACCTACCAGAAGGACGGTCAGGTCGCTCCGGTGAAAGAGGACACCCAGACCATCACCCCGACCGGACCCGCGACGAGCGAGTTTCACGTCGACAAGCCCGATGGCTGGCCCGCCGGGGATTACCAAGTCGAAGTCTTCCTCGGCGATAAGTTGATCGCCACCAAGAAGTTCACCGTCAAGTAGTCCGCTGCAGGCGCGAAGCGGCGAAGGCCGGCGCGCGCCGGCCTTCCTGGCGCAGGCGGCGCAGCGTGACCGCGAGCGGCGGGAGCCGCTCGCGGCAGCGCCGCGACGATTTGCCCTGGTTGCAGGCCGCGCGGATTTCCGCGATCCGCTACTTGACGAGGGTGACCGGAAGATCGGCGAGATGGATGACCTTCGTCGCGATCGATCCCATCACGAGATTCCCGATGCTCGTCATGCCGCGCGTGCCCATGACGATGGCGGTGCAGCGGAGCTTCTTCGCGTGCTCGACGATGGCCGGCGCCACGTCGCCGATCAGGACGTCCTTGGTGTGGGGCACGCCGGCATCCTTGAGAATCGTTTCGGCCGCCGCGAGAATAGCATCGCTGTGCTCGCGCTGGAATGCCTCGATCTTCTCTGCCGGGACGTACACGGCGATCTCGCCGTAGACCCTCGGCGGCTCGTGCGCGTACGCGAGGTGAATCGACGCTCCGCCGACGAGCTTTGCCATGGCCATCGCGTGCCTCACGGCGCGCAAGGCGTTCTCGGATCCATCGACCGGTACAAGCAGCTTCTGCATGGCTCCTCCTGGTTCGCGTCCGCGACCGGCCCAGTGTACCGCGCCGCACGCTCGAGCCCCATCGCGGGATCGAACCCCGAGGTCGAGGCAGCACGCGGCCGCGAGCTGCAACCTCACCCGCGCGTACCCTTCGTCGAATCCCCGGAGGCACGGCATCCGGCTTCGCCGCCCGGCCGGACGATGTGGTAGTTTGAAAAACATGCTCTGCTGGTCTCGCGCATGATGACCCCTGCGTCGAATCCGGCCTCGCCGTCCGGCGCTTCGAACACGCGGCCCGAGGTCGCGGCGCGCTTTGGCGGGCCCACGGGCGGGTGGCGCTCGCGGGTCTACGTGATCATCTTCGAAGCCGACACCCGCGCCGGCCGATTGTTCGATCTCCTCCTGATCGCGGCAGTCCTTGCCAGCGTGGCGGTGGTGATCCTCGACAGCGTGCAGTCGATGACGGCGGGCTACGACACGCTGTTCGATGTCATCGAGTGGGGATTCACGCTGCTCTTCACCGTCGAATACGTGCTGCGGCTCGCGTGTGTCCGACATCCGTTGCGCTACGCAACGAGCTTCTTCGGCATCGTGGACCTGCTGGCGGTGCTGCCGACGTACCTCGCGTTCTTCGTGCCCGAAGTCCATGCACTGCTCGACGTGCGGCTGCTGCGCCTGCTGCGCATCTTCCGCATCCTCAAGCTCGGCGCCTACTTGTTCGAGTTCGGCTTCCTCGGCGAGGCCCTGATGGCGAGCCGGCGCAAGATCATCGTCTTCATCGGCTTCGTGCTGATCACCGTCACGATCCTGGGGACGCTGATGTACGTGGTCGAAGGCCCCGAAAATGGTTTCACCAGCATTCCGGTGGCGATCTACTGGGGCATCACGACGATGACCACGGTCGGCTTCGGCGACATTACGCCGAAGACGAACGTAGGCCGCTTCATCGCCTCGTGCATGATGCTGATGGGTTGGGGCATTCTCGCCGTCCCTACCGGCATCGTCACCGCCGAGATCACTGCCCGCCGCATGGCGCGGCCGCTCACGACGCGCACGTGTCCCGATTGCCTGACGGAGGGTCACGACGCCGACGCCCGGTTCTGCAAGCATTGCGGCAAGCCGCTGCCCGCCTATCAGCGCGATTGAGCGCTGCGCGATCCTCTGATCGAGCGCTACCGGAGCTCACGGGGGTTCGACCGCAGGGTCGCCGCCCGCGGGCCGCCAGTCAGCTCGTGTAACCGAGGATACCGGACGCCGCGACGACGCCGAGAAGAAACGTCACTGCGAACAACGACAGCGGCCAGACCCACCACGGCACGGCGGCCGCATTCGCAGCCCACGCGGGCGACGGCGCGAGCGCGATGGCCACCAGAATCGATCGCTCGGCCGCCTTCATCAGGCAGGTGCGACGGGTGTCGCTTACGAGCCGGGGAAGCTGTCTCACGGCCCGGCCGACGGTCCGAGCAGCCCCTGCTCGAGCAGCGGCACGATCCAGTACCGAATGCCTGCCTTGGGCAAGGCTGCGCCGAGTCCGGCGCAGATCCGCCGCGCCTCCGCGAGCGGGACCTGCAGCTGCACCATGAGCCGGGGTGTGCTCCCGCTCACCTGCTCGCGGTCGCTGAGGGCGGCATGCTCGACGCCGTGGCAATCGACCCGGCCGCTGGTGAACAGGATGTCCTCGCGATAGTCGAGCAGCCAATCGAGCACCGGCTCCTGGATGCGCGTGTCGACGATCAGCACCAGCAGGCTCTCTTCCATCTCACGCTCCCCGGGCGGACTCACCGTAACGGCGATAGAGGATCGGCAGCACGACCAGCGTCAGCAGCGTCGAGGTCACCAGGCCGCCGATCACCACGATCGCGAGCGGACGCTGGATCTCCGAGCCCGGCCCCGTTGCGAAGAGCAGCGGCACCAGGCCAAACGCCGCGATCGAGGCGGTCATCATCACCGGCCGCAGTCGCCGCCGGGCGCCTTCCACGACCACCTGCGCAGCATCCATGCCGGTTGCCCGCAGCTGGTTGAAGTAGGTCAGCATCACGACCCCGTTCAGGACCGCGATGCCGAGCAGGGCGATGAAGCCCACCGAGGCGGGAACCGACAGGTACTCCCCGGAGAGCCAGAGCCCGAACACGCCGCCGATCATGGCGAACGGGATGTTGAGCAGCACCAGCACTGCCTGGCGGATCGAGCGGAACGTCGTGAAGAGCAGCAGGAAGATGAGGCCGATCGCGACCGGGACGACGATCGCCAGCCGCCGCGCGGCGCGTTGCTGGTTCTCGAACTGCCCGCCCCACGCCAGCCGGTAGCCCGTCGGCAACTCGACCGCCGCATCGACCTTTTGCTTCGCCTCTTCGACGAAGCCGACGAGGTCGCGGCCGCGCACGTTGGCGATCACCACGGCGAAGCGCTGGCCCTGCTCGCGCGCCACCTGCACCGGACCGGTGACCCGCTCGACGCTCGCGAGTGTCGAGAGCGGCACCAGCCGACCCTCCGGCAACGCGATCATCATATTGGTGAATTCCGCCGGCGATGCGCGCAGCTCCGGAGCGCCGCGCAGCAGCAGCGGTGTCCGCCGGACGCCCTGGTAGATGGTGCCGACGCGTCGTCCTTCCAGCTGCGTACGCAGCACCGTCTCGACCTCGTCGACGGTCAGGCCGAGCCGGCCCGCGGCGAGGCGGTCGATGCCGATCTGCAGGTACTGCACGCCCTCGTTGCGCACGTAGAACACGTCCTCCGCGCCGCCGATCCCGCGCAGCACCTGGGCGATCGCCTCCGCCTTGGCGTTCAGCTCCGCGAGCTCGGTCCCGAAGAGCTTGACCGCGACGTCGCCGCGCACGCCGGTCAACATCTCCGAGATGCGCATCTCGATCGGCTGCGTGAACGCGTACGCGACGCCGGGAAACATGTCGAGCTCCTTGCGCAGCGCATCGACCAGCGCGTCCTTGGACGCGAAGCGCCATTCGGCCGGCGGCTTCAGCACGAGAAACATGTCGGTCTGGTTCAGGCCCATCGGATCCATGCCGAGCTCGTCGGAGCCGGTGCGCGCGACGATCCCGGTCACTTCCGGCACGTGCTCGAGCAGGCTGCGCTGGATGCGCTGATCCATCCCGAGCGACTCCTCGAGACTGATCGAGGGCAGCTTTTCGAGCTGGATGATCAGGCTGCCCTCGTCCATGGTCGGCATGAAGGTCTTGCCGATGCGGGTGAACACGACCCCGGCCGCGAGCAGGGCGACGAGCGCCGCGACGATCACCGTCCGCCCGTGCGCGAGACCCCATGCGAGCGCGGGCCGGTACCCCGCCTGCAGCTGGCGCACCAGCCACGGCTCCTCGTGACCCACCTTGCCGATGAGATAGGAGGCGAGCACCGGGATGACCGTCAGCGACAGCACGAGCGAGCTCGCGAGCGCGAAGACGATCGTCAGGGCGACCGGGATGAAGAGCTTCCCCTCCAGGCCTTGCAGCGTGAGCAGCGGCAGGAAGACGATGACGATGATCAGGATGCCGGAGGTCACCGGCACCGAAACCTCGTTCACCGCGCGACTGATCAGGTGCAGCCGCGGCAAGCGGCTGCCGGGTCCGGCCTCGGCGAGCTGCGCGACGACGTTCTCGACCACCACGACGGCCGCATCGACCAGCATGCCGATGGCGATGGCGAGCCCGCCGAGGCTCATCAGGTTGGCCGACAGCCCGAACCCCCGCATGAGGACGAAGGTCGCGAGCGCGGCGAGCGGCAAGATCAGGGCAACCGTCAGCGCCGCACGCAGGTTCCCCAGCATGAGCACGAGGATCACCAGCACGAGCACCACGGCCTCGGCGAGCGCCTTCGAGACGGTGCGCACCGCGCGGTCCACCAGGTTGCCGCGGTCGTAGAACACCTCGACCGTCACGCCCTTCGGCAGGGTGGGCGCGAGCTCGGCGAGCTTGGCGCGGACGCCGTTGACGACCTGGCGCGCGTTGGCGCCCCGCAGGCCGAGCACGAGCCCTTCGACCGCTTCGCCGTGGCCGTTCCGGGTCACGGCACCGTAGCGCGTCATCGCGCCGACGCGGACGGCGGCGACGTCACCGGCCCGCACCGGCACGCCGTTGCTCGTGGTCACGACGATGTCGCGCACGTCGTCGAGCGTCTTGATGCGGCCCTCCGCACGCACGAGCAGCGTCTCCTCTCCCTCGAGGAGCCGGCCCGCGCCGTCGGTGCGGTTATTGTGCTCAAGCGCAGCCTGCAGCTGCGCGAGCGTGACCCCGCGCGCATTCATGCGCGCATTGTCCGGCGCCACCTCGAAGCTGTAGACGAGCCCGCCGAGCGCGTTCACGTCGGCCACGCCGGGCACCGTGCGCAGCGCCGGCCGGATCACCCAGTCGAGCAGCGTGCGCCGCTCCATCAGCGTCAGGTCGCCGCCCTCGATCGTGAACATGAACATCTCGCCGAGCGGCGTGGTCGCCGGCGCAATGCCGCCGCTGATGTCGGGCGGCAGATCGCCCCAGATGGCGGAGAGGCGCTCCGCCACCTGCTGGCGTGCCCAGTAGATGTCCGTGCCGTCGAGGAAATCGACCGTGACGTCGGTCAGGCCGTACTTAGCGACCGCGCGCAGCATCACCTGCCTCGGGATGCCGAGCATCTCGACCTCGATCGGGGCGGTGATGCGCGCCTCGACCTCCTCCGGCGTCATTCCCGGCGCCTTGACGATGATCTTCACCTGCGGCGTCGACACGTCGGGAAAGGCGTCGATCGGGATGTCCCGGAAGGCAGCCACGCCGGCACCGAGGAGCAGCAACGCCACGAGCAGGACGAACAGGCGCTGCGTGAGCGCGAACCGGACCGGGCGCGCGAGCACCTACTTGCCCCCGCTCTCGCCGTACCACACCGCCTTGATCGCGGTGATCCCGCTCGCAGCCACGGTCTCGTCGCCGCGCAAGTCCGCCCGCACCACCGAGAATCCCGTGTCCTCGCTCAGCACCTCGACGTCCACCGGACGGAATCCCTCGACGCTCCGCACGAACACCACGGTCGCGTGGCCGCTCCGCGCGAGCGCGCTGCTCGGCACGCGCCATTGCTTCTCGGCGCCGAGCAGCGCGATGCGAACCTGCAGGAACTGGCCCGGGCGCATGCACTCCGCGCCGCCGTGCACCTCGGCGCGCAGGAGCACCGTCTGGGTGTCCGGATCGACGTTGCGCCCGATGACGGTGACCGCCGCGGTCGCGGCCGGGCACGGCAGGCCGACTTCGGCGCCCGGCGCGAGCGAGCCCAGGCGATCGAGCGGCACATGGATCTCCAGCCACAGCGGCTCCAGCTTGCCGATGCGGTAGAGCGGTACAGCCTTGTCGACCCGCTGGCCGACCACGGCCATCTGCGCCAGCACGACCCCGCTCACCGGCGCCCGCACCACGAGGGCGCTCGACAGCGTGCGCGATCCTTCCAGCGCTTTGATGGCGGACACGTCGAGCCCTGCGAGGCGCAGCACCTGGCGGCGCTCCTCGAGGCTCGCCCGCGCCTGCTCGAACCGGCTGCGCGTCGTGAGAAGGCGCCGCTCCGCGATGATGCCTTCCTTGAACAGCTGCTCGTCGCGCGCGAGATCGGTCTGCGCCAGCCTGAGCTCCGCGCTCGCCTGCAGGAAGTCGCGCTGCAGGCCGACCAGCTCGGGACTCTCGATGACCGCGAGCGGCGCCCCGGCGCGCACCTCGTCGCCGATCGCGACGCGCAGGCTCTTCACCAGGCCAGCCTCGGGGCTGCTCACCACCTGCTCCTGCTCGGGCGGGATCACGACCCGCGCCGGCATCCGGTCGGTCATCGCGGTGCTCGCCGGCGCGACCGTGACGAGCGTGATGCCCAGGCGCTGGATCTGATCCGGGCTGAACGGGATCTCGTGCGCGGCGCGCGCGGCGATTGCGGCCGCCAGCGCGCAGAGCGAGGCGAGAACGACGATCGGCTTTCTCACGGCAGGACTCCCGCGGCCTGGTTGTAGCGTGCGATGGCCCGCTCGCGCACGATGCGCAACTCCTGCGCGCCGCGCTGGGCGGCGAAGGCGAGGTTCTGGACGCGTAGCAGTCCCACCAGGTCGGTCTCGCCGACGGCGAACGCCGTGCGCGCGAGGCGCAGGTTCTCTTGCGCGAGGCGGTTCTGCTCCTCGGCGATCAGCAGTGCGGATTCGCTCGCCTCGAGGGCGTGGCCCGTCTCCTGCAGCGCGAGCGCGAGGCGCCGGACGAGCGTGTCGCGCTCGGCCTGCGTCTCGGCCGCCGTGCGCGCGGCCTCGGTCACGCGCGGCCCGGTGTGCGCAGCCACGCCGAACGGCAACCGGAAGGTGACGTCGAGACTGTCGACGAAGTCCTGGCCCGCGGCGGCGCGCTGGCGCTTGCCGGAGAGCACGAGCTCGGGGCTGCCGGCCGCGCCTTCGCGCACCGCCGCCACGCGCGCGCGCGCCTGGCCGGCGTCGGCTTCGGCCGCGGCGACCAGCGGGTGCTCGCCGGTGATCTCGCGCACGTCGCTGCGGCGCTCACCACGCTGGCGCGGCAGGCGCTCGAGCCCGGTGATGCTGCGATACTGGCTGCGGCCTTGCGCAAGCTCGGCCTGCGCCTGCAGGTGGATCCGTTCCCGACGCAGCGTCTCGTCGCGCGCAAGCAGCAGATCGGTCCGCGCCGCCTCGCCGAGC
Organism: Burkholderiales bacterium; assembly: GCA_020848075.1. Lineage (GTDB taxonomy): Bacteria > Pseudomonadota > Gammaproteobacteria > Burkholderiales > SG8-39 > JAABRB01. The sequence continues at coordinate 5,216 of JADLAV010000026.1, read as the reverse complement.
TCGACGCGCCGCTGGACGTCGCGCTCCAACGCCAGCTCCGTCTCCCATTCCTGCCGCGCGAGCGCGGCGTTGTTCTCCGCCAGCGCCGCGTTCCAGATCGCCTCGCGCACCTGTCCGGCCACCGTCAGTCGCAGCGCCGCGACCGACCGATCGAGCGCCGTGCCGGCGGTGTCGGCGAGCGCCTGCCGCGCCCCGCGCTGGCCCGGCCGCCACAGCGGCAGCGCGACGCCCGCCTCGTATTCACGCAGGCCCTGGTCGGTCGCGACGCGGTCGGTCTGGTAGCGTCCGACCGCCGCCGGGTTGTCGGCGATCAAGCTCGCGGCGTTGCTGCGCAGCGCGCCGACCTCGGCCTCGCGAGCCTGCAGCACCTGCAGCTGCGGCGAGCGTGCGTAGGCCGCGTCGAGGGCTTCCTGGAGCGTCGGGGATGGTCCACGTTCACCCTGCTGCGCCCCGAGCGGCGACGCACAGGCGAGCGCCAGCGCTAGGTACACCGCGCTCTTGCGCCATATGGTCGATCTGCGGTTCATCGGTCGTTACCGGAAGCGAGCTCGCCTGGGGCGGCGAAGAGAGAGGTGCCGTCGGCGGACTCGACAGCTTTGCTGAACCAATCTTAACAACCGCTGAACGCACCGGGGTTGAGAGAAATCAAGCTACGGTCTCGCCAACTCTCCCGCGACCCTCCCGATGCTCCAGATCGTTTTGCGTTCGACGCCATTGGTCCAACACCACCGGAAAAGGTCCGGACGCGGATCACTGATTAATGACCACCGTCAAGATGGCCGCGCGTCGGGATCGCGGCTGCATGGGAGCCGGCATCCAGCCCCGTCAGGGCAAACGAAATCATGGGATCTCCGCTGACAATATCTCCTTCATGGCGATGACAATGTCGGCCGGAACATCGTCGTCGTTCGCGAGATCGTCCTCGTGCGGCATCAATCGATCCCGAATGAAGTGCTGGACCGACCTCAGCAGCAGGTCAGTCGAACGATTCGGCGTCAAGCGTCATGAGGCAAACTCCACAGTTGTCGAAAATCACCGCGTCGGAGGAAGGTGCAGGCAACTGATGCCGATCTCGTCGCCCGGGAAAGCTGGATAGATCTGCCGGACCAGTGGATCGTGCCCCGGAATCACGTGTTCTGCGGAATCCGCAGCGCTCAAGAGGCGGCAATGTCCTTCGAGCATCGCCGGTACGCTTTCGACCAGCGGAAACGCACGCCCAGTCTGCAGATTTTCGTAGTAATGGGTGGCATCCGACGCCACCACCACCCAGCCACGCGCGGTGTGCACCCGCACCGCCTGCAGGCCGCGCGTGTGCCCTCCGATCAGCATCAGCTCGATACCGGGTGCAAGCACCTCATTGCCGTCGTGGAACACGACCCGGTCTGCGTAGACTTCGCGCACCAGTGCGGTCACGTCGTCGACGGAATAGGTATGGCGAATTGCCGTGTGGCACATGCAACGTCCGGTCGCAAATGCGATTTCCGAATCCTGCACGTGGAACCTCGCGGCGGGAAGCTTCGGCAGGTTCCCCGCATGGTCGTAGTGTAGGTGCGTCAGCACCACGTCCTCGACCTGCGAAGCGCTCACCCCCAGCACCTGAAGCGCGTCGATAGGGCATCGCAGCAGATTGCGGTCGCGAATTCGCGCAGTGGCGGCATTGAATCCGGTATCGATCAGCACGACTCGCTCAGCCGAGCGAATCAACCACACGAAGAAATCCATCGGCATCGCGCTATCGTGTGGATCACCGGATATGAAGTTGTCTCGCCGACGACGCGGCATCTCCGCATAGCGGATCGCGTATACCTCATGCTGGGGCAGCACCGTCATGCTCGCTCCGTCATTTTTCCGGGGCAGGCTTGGACTCTGCCGGGCCCGCTCCGCTCTGGCGCCATGGCCCGCACCTGACTGGACGGCTCACGCGGCGATCAAGCGGCTGACCACCGGATGGTATTGCCCGCCCAGGCCGCTATCGATCGCCTTGCCGAACCACCGGTCGACGTTGGTGGCTCCGCTCGCGTCGATCCCCGTCTGCTCGGCGAGTCGCAAGGCATACGCCAGATCCTTTCGTGCGTAGACGACCGAGAACGCGCGCTCGGGAAACAGGCCAGGGAGCATGGACTTCATGCCGTGGCTCCGCAGCGCAAAACTGTCCGCTGAACCCTTCGACAGCGCGTCGAATAGCAGTGCAGGATCAACGCCGGAACGCTCACCGATAGCCTTCGCCTCGGCAAGGGCAACAACAGTCTCAAACAGCACCATGTTGTTGAGAATCTTCACGACTTGCCCGCATCCTACCGGTCCGCAATGGATGATGTCGCTTGCGAACGTAGCCAGCAGCGGCTTGATGCGTGCGAACTCTTCGGCCCCGGCGCCAACCATGATTGCCAGGGTACCGGCCTCCGCCGCGGCGCGGGTACGTGCGACGGGCGCATCGACAAAATCCGCACCGCGCTCGGCGAATCGCGCCGCCAACTCGCGCGTGATGTCTACCGGCGATGTACTCAGGTCGACAACCATCTGCCCGGCGCGGATCACATCAAGCAGGCCCTCCGGACCCTCGCAAACCTGGCGAACGACCTCCCCCGACGGCAACGAAAGAAAGATGGTCGAAGCATGTTCGGCGACGTTGCGGACCGACGTGGCACCGACCACACCGTGCTCTGCCAGACGCCGTAGTGGTGCGGGATCTGGGTCGAAACCGCGCACTGCAGCTTCGCTCCGAGATGCTAGGTTGCGACACATCGGCTCCCCCATGACACCCAGGCCGATGAATCCGATGCTCATGACGGAAGTAATCATGTCGCGCTCTCTTGCGTTAGATGGGCCCTGGTCTGCTAGCGGCCCGAGCCAGTAGCCGGCCAACAGGCATGGTTGGTAGCTTGCTAAGCCACCAGTTGCGGTTCCAGATAAGACGGGTCGTGGTTTGCAATCACGAGATCCGCCATCCCTTTCACCCGCAACAGACTCTCGAAACTGTCCACCGCATTCAAATGGATGCCCGGCGCTACCACCGGCGTCAACTCCCTGATTTCATCGGACACACCCACCGGTGGCGAAAAGTTCTCTTCGAGGCAGCAGAACCCGGTGATGATCGCTTTCCCCTTTTTGGTCTGCACCGCGACTGACATGCCCCCGGGTGTATGCCCTGGCGTCGGAATCAACTCTATTCCGGGAAGAATCTCGCGATAGCCGTTCACCAATTCGTACTCCACGCCGGTGAACAGTTGCCTCTTGTACGAGGTAGCCAGTATCGGATGGGGGGCATACGCAAAACGCAATTCTTCTTCCTGCACCAGAACCCTGGCATTCCTGCATTTCTGCGTATTCGCGCAGTGATCCCAGTGCAGATGGGTCTGCACGACAATGTCGACATCGTCCGGCTTGAGCCCAGCGCTCGCCAGAGCGGCATCGAAAGGCATGATCTCCTTCGCGGGGAGCCCGCGGAAATCCGTAGCGAGCTTCGCGTCCGCAGCGGTATCGACGAGAATGCTCTTCCCCGCCCCGTCGATTAGCCAGGTGACGACGGGAATACGAATCTTCTGGCCGTAATGAAATCGATACATCAGCGCCGCTTTGTCGAGTTCCATTGAAACCAGAGGCAATGCCCTGATACTGTACTCCTGCATCGCGTACCCCCCTTCGGAGTTCAAGTCATTTCAGGCTCTGTTGAATTTCAAGTGGGTTGCGAGGCATGAGGGTTGACCGTGCGGAAGTCGAGCTTGCCGGCGATCAGGAAGATCACGGTTTTGATCGTGTCGAAGCGCGTGAAGCCGCGGGCGCGGCGCTTGGCGGCCTGGAACAGCCCGTTGAGTGCTTCGAGGAAGCCGTTGGTCTGGCGGGTCTGCGCCCAGGCGACGATGCCCTCGAGATGGCGGCGCACGAGCGCAGCGACCTCCTTCATCGGCTCGACCTTGGAGCGCATGACGCAGGTGCACCAGTGCGCCAGCATCGCGCGCACGACGTTGACTTGCTTGCGCTCGAGGATCTCGCGCAGCTGCTCCTTGTAGACCCAGGCGCGGGCGGTGCGCACCGTGGCCATCCGAGCGATCAGCGCGTCCAGGTCGGCGGCTGCTTCGGGGCGCAGGCTGGCGCGGTCCTTCAGCAGCGCCCAGCGCAGGCCCTTGAGCGACTTGTCGGTTCGCTGCTCGATACGCCGCGTCTTGTCCACGGCAGCGTTGGCATGCCAGACGACGTGAAATTTGTCGAACGTGATCCGAGCGTTGGGCAACTGGTCGGTGCAGCCCTTGATGAACGCCGGCGACATGTCGATGCTGACCGACTCGATCGCCTCGGGCGGGCAGCCGCGCTCGGCCAGCTCGGCGGCGATCGTCGCGATGGTCTTGATCTCACGTCCCTCGGCCACGGCCAGCACGCGCCTCTCGGTGGCGTTGGCCGCCAACGTGATGTAGTCGTGGCCGCGGGCACGCGAGGTCTCGTCGATGGCCAACGCCCTGACGGCGCTGAAGTCCGCGGCCTGCAGCGCCAGCGCGACGTAGCGCTGGCAGATCGCCAGCACCCGGTACGCCGAGACGCCTACGATGCGCGCCACGGCGGCAAACGGCATCTGCCGCGCCAGCATCAGCACCAGCGCCTCGAACAACAGCGTGAAGCCCGAGAGCTTACCGGCAAACGGCGGCTCGACCAGGCGCACCGCCCCGTCGGACAGCTGCACGCGCGGCGTGCGAACCTCCAGCACGCATTCGTGCTGGAAGAAGTTCAGGTGCCGGTAGCGCTTGGTCAGGCTGTCATACACCGGGTGCTCGCCGGCCACACCCTCGACGCCAAAGCGGCTGCCGGCGGCGTAGTCGATGCCCACCGTCAGCACCCTGGAGGCCTCGTCGAAGCGCACGCCGGCCACGAACCACGGCGGCGCGATGCCCAGCGCCGCTTCGAACAACCTGTCATGCATACGAATCGCTCCTGCTCGTTATGGCCGATGCGTCAGCATGCCGCACCGGCCATAACGGTCAGCGTACCGGCCAAGACCCGGCGTCAAGGGTTCGCTTCGCCGGGCTTCGCCCGCCCTTGACTCCGGCCCTCGGCCCCAACACAGACCGGATCAACCCACTGGGAATTCAGGAGAGGCAGAAATTGAGACGCTGGTCTGCATCAAGGGCCACCAAGTCCAAGTGGGTCAGTATGTCGGCACGAGGGTCGCCGGGATGCGCACCCAGTGGACCATTTCGATCTTTCGCAGTCGCGACCGGGCACTG